>JAJDBW010000054.1 GCA_029261155.1 Nitrospirota bacterium
TACCGGCTCAACCAGAGCAATAAAAGAAAAAACAAAGGGAAGTAACAGGTAAAAAAAGGGAATGATTAAGTAAAGATCTTTAACCTAGGTGGCCCACTTTTGCGGCGCCACGCTGGCTCCTTTTTACAACGCCATTGACAGGCCTATCTGGGAATCCAGGAAAAGGATGTTAAACAGATCTACGATATGGAACTTTGAGGATTGAGACAGTATTCTAAGAGTTTTGTTTCAAGAGTTGAAAGTGTACAGGTCAAATCAGGGTAAAATCTCGCGGAAAAGGCTCGAATATGAGACAGTATTACCAATTCTGTCTCAGGGGGATGATTTAAGTGTTTTGCTTGTTCGAATAACCCAAAATGTTACGCGCCAACGATTTCGTCATTTCCAAACCACTGGATGTTGGCAAGAGAGCGGCGATGAAGTTCCTCGTGAAGGTTCTTTACTATTTTGTGAAGGACAGTAAATCCCATACCCTCAATATTTTCCCCACGATAAGTAGTACTAGAAAATGATAGCTCCAATGCACCGAAGCTATGGACAGAAGGATTTCTCAAAGAATAATAGGCGATTGCGGCAAGCGTTGCTCGCCAACACTCGGATTTTAAAGTTTTGAACTGTTCAGATGTAAGGGTTAATTTTAATTGTTCCAGGAAATCATCTTCTGAGATGAGTTCATATGCTGTGCCTGGAAACACATTTTGGATTTGATTTGAGATAGGCCCCCATATCTCCGGACTCAACATTTTAAGGGATCTAATAGCACTAAGAGGATGAACTAATCCCATTAGCGGGTTGCCTCCAAATCCAACTATAGCTTTAACAAAATTTTTACCTGATCCGGAAGACGGCCAACATAACCACTGGGAAAAGCTGTCAATGTAAATCAAGCATAATGTTAAGGCTTCTTGTTGATGCTTTTCATTATTTAGCCATACCAGAAAATCAATTTTCTCATCGGCCTCTTCATGAAAAGCATTTATAAACTCGAGTTTTGCCTCTTGGTCTTCGTCCATATTCTTTTTATATTTACCTGTCTAAGGCACCACTACACCATCCGAGTTTAACACGTTTACAGCATGGGTGGTTTTGTCTAGTTGAGACAGAATTACTCATTCTGTCTCAGTCCCCCTTTTGAGAGGGGAGCGCCCAGCAGTTCGATGTATAAGGCAACGTGAACGGCTTGCAGGTCGGGGAGGGCGATTCCCTTTTTCTAAATCCAGTTGAGAAACCGGCTGACATTATGAAAATAGGCACTTCGAGTATTTGCGTTTCGGATCTGCGCGGTGAAAAAGTCCACAAAGGCCTTGTGGGCGTTTTTTCCGAGCACGGCCACGGCTTGGGGTAAGGGGTGAGATTGATTTAATTGGGTGAGGGTGGTTGTTTTGGGCATGGGGTATTATATGTCATAAACGACGTTATGACATATAATAGACCAAATAAAAAAATCCCGCAAGAAGGGATTATACACAGGCAGGTTAGCCCAGGTTCAACGATCTCAAGTCTTGAGATCTTATCCCCCCTACCCTATTTTCGCCAAGGGCCGTTATCGTTATTTCTGACAAAGAGAGGCAAACAAAATGTTGGCGGTTATCGCAGCTACCCGGTCACTATCTCAACGTGCGACTAAAAACCTTGTCATTTCTTGGGTGGATAAATCATCTTCCGCGATCAATATCTTCATTATTTGGCACGATACAAAAACTTTATTTCAAATGTTTTTCAGGGTGCATTCGTGCATGTAGTATGCGAATAATGATAATCCCATTTTTTCTTTTAAGATAGTAGAGCACATGGCTTTGATAAAGATAACTCAATAAACCCTTGTGCAGGGCATCACGGCCCTTTCCCAAATTCGGGGTTTTTGCAAGATTACCGGCCAATGCTTCCAGTTCGTCAATATATTTGTTCGCCTGTGCCTTGCCCCATTTTTTTAGGGTGTAATCAATGATATTTTTGATATCGTCTCGTGCTTCAGGGGCAAATTTATATTTCGACATTGCTAATATGCTGTCTTAGTTCATCCATCACCTTTTTTCCATCAAGGATATGCCCGTCTTTTACGCTCTTGATGCCTTTTTGAATTTCAATTTTAAGCCAAGCCTCACGGAGTGTTTCAAGCTGTTCGTATTCACTGGCAGAGAGCACCACGGCAACCGGCTTTCCGTTTTTGTTGATCCCGATAGGCTCTTTTTGAACTTTTAAGAGCATTTCGCCAAATTCGCGTTTGGCATCGCTTGCAGTTAATGTTTCCATGACAAATCCTCTAATTAATCATTTTAATTAAATTAACCAATTTTGGGTCGGCTGTCAAGTCAACACTCTGTTTCCGTGTCTTTTGAGTTCGTAAGGGGAAATAATGGGTTAAATCCTATCATCAAAAGGGAACCCTTTTGACAGAAGAAACGGTTTGTTATTGTTGAAGGATTGCTTTTTACACTTCTATAATTGTTTTCTAAAACCTGAGTAAAGCTTCTCACGCCTTTTAAAAGCTATCTTGCCACCATCCAAAATCTCACAAACGTGTTCTCTGATTCCCTGCTTTTCTAGCACATAATCGTTGCCTCCGTCTTCGAAACTATCCTCCAATCCGCCATAGACATACTCAAAGTGAAAGTCCCTATTATCCTGATTGGATTCTTGGCCACTTTGATTCGCTACAATTACATATTCACTATCAGCCCCGACAACAACATTTGGATTATGAGTTACAACAATAATTTGCCTCTTTTTTTTCTTTTTGACTAGATATGTTGCCAGCCCTTTATAGACGGATCTGTTATCTAAGTCGTCTTCAGGTTGATCAAGAACTATGGGATGCTCGCCCTCATCTAACTCCACAAGAACACGCAGTAATGCTAGCGCACGTTTACCAGGTGACATTATGTTGAAGGAGTCTCCACCCAATTTCAGATCATAGTTCAAGTATATAGCGTTAGATAGCACCTCATGAATTATTCCATAAATTTTAAAATCACCTTTCAACTCAAGTACTTCGCCACGAGATTGTTTCAAAAGGACGGTAAGTCGTTTCGCATAACCATCAATATTGTCATCCAGAAATTCATTATCATTGATGAGTTCTTTTACTTCGGAGTTACTCTGGTATCTAACCCAATCTTTTAAAACACTTTGTATATGACTGGATTTGCACTTATGCTCAATTGTGATGCCAAGTTGGTTGTCCCCACCAGCAAAAGGATGTTCGGTAATCTTGTTTTTTATTATGTCTGTTTCACTAATTTTATTGTTTAGATATCCCGCTAATCTCGCCTCAATCTCATCAAGTTCTGTGTTCAAGGCATTGATCTGACCTTCTATTTTCTTCACTTCATCCAATTTTTTATTTTCGACCTGAATAAGGCTGCTCTTTTCACGTATAGGCTCTGAATCTTTGATTTTTGTAATTATTGGCGCATTTTCTTTTTGTTTTTCTTCCAATTCCTCCTTTATCCTAGCAACCTGACCTCGCAGGTCGATTAAAAAACTACTAACAACATCATGTGCGGCGGTGACAAATTCAGAGGCAAGTTTCATGACTTGAGCCTGAATATTTGTTTTAACTGAATCACTTAAATTTTCATAACGGTCGCCAAAAATATTAGAAGGTAACAATGCCTCCTGAATCTGAGTTTTTTCAATTACCTCTAGAATTTCGATGTTTTCAATAAGAATTTTATTTTCTTTTTCAAGGATAATAATTGCCTCATTGATTCCTTGATGACGCTGAAGTTCTTCCTCTGAAAGATCATGTTGTCTTTTCAAACCAACAAGCTCTTGAGTCAACCGGTCAATATTTTTCTGAATATCTTCTGATTTTCCCTTTTCCTGGGACGTATGTTTTATGCCTCTAAGTTCGCGAAGCTTTGTTTCATAGCTGCTAGCATCCGCTGCCATTTCCTGATCGATGGATTTAACAGCTTCCCCATATCGGTAGAATGCATCTCTGTAAGTCTCATTCTGAGATAAAACATTGCGAATAATTTTATTTAGTTCCTTATTTCCACTCCCTTTATCGTTGATCCGGGAGTTTAAATAATGTTGTGGGAAATAGGTGATTTTTCGATTACTGTCCGAATCATAGAACCGCGTTACAGCGCCATCCTTCCAGCAAACATGAAAATTCACATCTGCTTGTTTTTTTCTGATCCAGTTTAAATCGTTACCGTTACGTCTACTATATTCTTGAGGATCGCTTGAGTTGACGATTAAGCTAGCGAGTAGGGACTTACCCGTTGATTTACCGCCGATGATAGTATTAAGCCCAGGACTCAGTTCGAGGGCGACATTTGTAAAATAGTTACCTCCATCTTCAAACTTCACACTCTTGATCACCTGATAGGGAGCCTTATGGTCAGGATGAGTCTCGGTGACCCGAATCCTTTCCTTTGGCACGAACAAAACTTGCTTTAGACCATTGAAATGAGGTTCGATTTTTAACCATGTATTACAATTCCCAATCCGATCTTTTTGCCTTGAGTCACTATAGTGATGTGCATCACTGCAATCTAGGAGCAAATCATTGACCTGATCCTTCTGTAACTTTTCCTTCGTTTCCTTAAAATGCTCTGGTGATTTACAAGATAAAAATATGATGTCCGCTTCATTAATGATAGATCGTTTATCAGCCGCAGCGCCATCCCAACGAAAATCGTTCCATTCGCTTTTTCCAATCGCCGTGATAACTCGATCACTAAATTGCGGTCGCGCAAGAATGTCTTTTAGCTTTTTATAATCAACATTGAAATTATTAAAGCCTACTTCCCAGTCTGTCGTGTCTTGAAGTGGTCTGTTTTCCGGGGACGTTTGCTTTATACGCTGGCCTAAGTTTTTAAGAGATTCGTCAGTCAAAGCGGCAGACCAATCCGGGTCACAACTACCGTTTTCAAGGGTGTATGTTGCCGCTATTGAGTTTAAAAACTGAGATTGGATTGTCTCAACATCTATTTTGCTAGAAAATATTACATGGTAATTGATACGTCGTAACCGCTTTTCCCCGGCAAAACGATTAATCCGAAATTCAATTACAGGGAGGATACAATCTATATTTTGGAGGCGACCATTGTGTTTATAACCTAATACTTTCTTATAACCATTGAGTGTTAGGTAGTCATTTATTCCAATAATCTTAAATTCTGTAGAAAGAGCCTCTAAGTCTGTTATAAATGCATCCCATGTTTCTTTCTGCTGGGCATCTCCATATTGCTGGGAAAATGACGCAGGAGTGTGAATGTGTAGGTCGCACTTTACCCAGTTAGAACCTTTTCTCATGACCATAATATGGTAACCTTTCCCCTCCTTCACCAAAAATTGATGATGGCCTGGTTTGTGATGACTTTGCTCATAATTAATTGTTAAAAAGAAACCGCCTCTTTGGGATCAAGTTTTTCAGCCCTACCCCAATTAAAGTTCATGGACATTAATCGTCCCTTTTCCTTTGATTTTTTTTGCGTCGTCTAGGATTTGGCGGTGATGGGTAAAAAGGATGACCTGAGTTTTACTAGCTAAATCTGCCAAAGTCTTGAGCGTCGCCCTTGATCGATCATCGTCGAAGTTGATTAAGACATCATCTACAATCAGAGGCATAGGTTCACTCGATTTCAAGCGCCACTCCAATGTAGCCAAACGTAAGGACAGATATAATTGGTCTCGGCTGCCCGTGCTCATTCCTTCAACTGTCACACGGGAATTATCCGGCCGCATTCCAACAAGAATGGGATCTCCTTTATCGTTTATATCAGCTCGAATCCCTGAAAAAGAGCCCAGCGTCAATTCTGAAAAATAGTTTGAAGCAATGGATAAAACTGGGTCTTGGTGTTCGGAACGGTATTGATCAATTTCATGATTGAGAATTTTAGAGGCCAACTTGGTTCGGACAAATTGATCTGTGAGACGCAAAATCTTGGCAGACAACCGTTCGGTCGCTTCAGCGGCCTCAGCCGCCTTTGCACTGCCATCCATCTGATTTAATGTCTTGCTTTCATTTCCAATCTCTTCTGACAGACGATCGATCTTCTGATTCAGGCCTTCAATTTCTTGCTCAATGAAGCTGATCTTTCCTGGCAATTCGTCTGGGTCCACTCCTTCGGCTTGTCTGACGAGGTCCTCCAGGGGAATGCCTTCGGATAGTTGCACTAAGGTTGCTTCAATATCAGTCAACTTTCCCTTCCACTTTTGAACCTCTGTCGATTTCCGGATCGCTTCGTTCAACTCACTATCAGTCTTGCAGCCGGCAATATTTAAGAATTTTTGTATCTGCTCGTCAAGGCTGTTTAGCTCAGCCTTGGCCTCACTAATCTCGTCTTCAGTTTTTTTTGTTTCCGCACTGGTTTTTTCCAGTAAGGCCCTGTCCTGACTCGCCTTTTTGTGCATTGCATTTAGAGTGGCGACCGCCTGCTCCAAGGGCTGCTTCGGCAGATCAGGAGCAACTTGCTTTAAGATGGCGCTCACCTGCTTTTCGTACTCTGTTGCGTCCCGGTTGATTCCGTCAATGCGCTTACGGAAATCGTCAGCCTCTTTGAGCTTACTGAAACATTCTTGCAGGTTATCTAAAATATCGGAGGCTTCAGATGGCGGGACCTTATTGCTAATCCCCAGTCCTTCTAAGGCTTCTTTCCACTGATTATCCCAGGTTTGTAATTCCGCTTCAGCGGATGCCCGATCCCCTTGAGCTTTATCCATTCCTTTTAGAACCTCATCCCGCTTTTCTTCCAATTTTTCCCGCTTTGTACGGTTCTTGACGATGCTTTCCGAAACCGATTCACTCAATAGCAATAATGGAGTCAGCGTCTCACTAGGAGATATTTCCTCCTTTCTCAGATTTTTTAGCGCATCGTTTAACTGTTGTCTGAATTGTCGGCGGTCTCCCCTTTTTTCTTCAACTTCTTGTTCCTTTTTTAAGATTTCACTGATCTTATATCGGAGGGTATTAAATTCATTTACCCAGGCAAGCATCTCCTTTGGAGAGAGTGGGGTAATATCGCTCTTTTTCCATACTTGTATCCATTTAGCCTGAAGTGCT
>JAJDBW010000055.1 GCA_029261155.1 Nitrospirota bacterium
AACCCTCCGAAGCTCCTTTATACTCATCCTGATAATGCCCTTTCTTGACATGCTGTCCTCCTTGAGATGAGCAACAGCCTATCAATAAATAGGACATTTCTATTTTGGCCAAACCGGACATTATCATTTTGGGATTACATCCTCGAAGAAAACAGCATGGGGCCCTCCTATCTTTTTTCTTATCCTTCTCCCTCTCCCTCTCTTTGCTGTGCCTATCTCCGACACCCAGTTATGCTTTCTGTTTTGAGGAAGCGGGTGAAATGTACCGCGTTCCCGCGCGCTTACTCTGGGCCATTGCTAAAATCGAATCGAATTTTAATCCTGAAGCCTACAACCAAAACAAAAATGAAAGCTATGACTATGGCGTGATGCAGATCAATTCCTTCTGGAAAAACATATTAGGAGACCCAATATGGAATTCTTTAAGCGACCCCTGTCAAAACGTAAAGGTAGGGGCGTGGATCTTGTCTCAATGTATTCAAAGGCTCGGCATTACACTGAACGGAATCGGCTGCTACAACGCCTCCAGCGACGCAAAACAAAGGGCATACGGCGAAAAAGTAATCAATATCCTAGACCAGCTCCCGACGAGATAGAAAGGACAAAAGATGAGTAAAGTTCGAAACTATAATATCGTAGCGATTCTATTTTTCTTTGCAATAGCATTTGCTGGATGCGGAGGCAGCAGCTCACCCGGTACCGGCGGTAATGCCACCCATTTTGTTACCCTCACTGCTTTCTCGGTCACTCCGACCACCCTTTCGGATGGGCAATCTCTTACTGTGAATGCCACAACCGCTTTCGATGCGCCCAGCCAGATCTATACCTTTGAGTTTCACCTCACGACAGATACATCGATGCTTTCGAACACAACCAAAATATTCGGTCTCAATTGCGGAGGCGCCTTGCAAGTTTGTATAGAAAGTATCGAAGTTTTCTGCGATAGGAATGATGCAACAATCGGGTTTCCAAAATTCACCTGCTCCCTTGGCGGTTCAATTATTGACACCGAAACAATATCAACGACAGGTGATCTTTTTGCGGTCGGGGAGTCTTGTATTTTTGATGCAAATCAAACGCGGGTTTGTGACAGAAAAACAATTAGCGTAACTATCCTACAATAGAAGAGAGCAAATAGAGAATGGGGCCATTTGAAGACTGGCAAATCTGGTTTATCGCCGGGATAAGTTTCATCACTTTGGAAACCCTGATTCCTGGGTTCGTCATTGCCGGCGTTGGTATCGCCTGCCTTTTCGCAGCGCTCGGAGCCTATGTGGGTATGGGTCATGGACTGCAAGGGCTTATTCTCTTCACAGGTGCCGGACTTTTTTTTCTTACTATCCGACCCATCGTCATGAAATATCTATACGCCTCTAATAGTGATACTCGAACCAACACTGCGGCACTTATAGGGAAAATAGCAATCGTTACAAAACCGATCGTCCCGCATACCACTGAAGGGCGGGTGTCTGTCGAAGGAAGTTCTTGGATAGGAATTTCTTTAGACAACACAAATATCGAGCAAGGCGAAATAACTGAAATCGTCGAGGTATCGGGAACAACCCTGACCGTTAAACGAAAGGAAACCGTACAATGACTTCTCTCATCATATATGGAATATTGGTCCTTTTCTTGGCCGTTTTTGCCATTAACGGTTTCACAATTGTTCAGCAGGCAGAGGCGATGATTGTTGAGAGAATGGGCGCTTATCACCGAACCCTGAACCAAGGTATCAACTTCATTTGGCCCATCTTAGAAGAAGCCAGAGCAATAGAATGGAAGTATATCAAAGCAGATCTGGAGGGCAATAAAGTCATAGAAACAAAAAATATAACCCGGATCGATCTGAGGGAAACCGTCTACGATTTTCCGGAACAAAGCGTGATCACGAAAGATAACGTGGTCATGAAGATCAATGCCATACTGTACTTTAGAGTCACCACGCCCAAAGACGCCTATTACCAAATCAAAAACTTACCGGACGCGCTCGAAAAGTTAACCCAAACAAGCCTACGAAGCACTATTGGAGAAATGTCCCTTGACCAAACATTGAGCTCAAGAGATCAAATTAATACGGGTCTACAGACAACCTTAGACGAAGCCACTAATCCCTGGGGGGTGAAAGTCACTCGCGTCGAGCTTCAAAATGTGACGCCTCCCGAAGATATCAAAAATGCGATGGAGGCCGAAATGCGGGCTGAACGGACAAAACGTGCCTCCATCCTTACAGCAGAAGGAAAAAAGGCAGCGGCAATTTTGGAGGCAGAGGGGATAAAGGCGGCCGCTATCTTCAAAGCGGAAGGAGAGGCAAAATCACTAGAATTGACCTCTCAAGCGGAATCCGGTGCGATCAGCACAGTCACGGCGGCGATTAAAGATCAGGGCGGAAACCCGACACAATACCTCATGGCCATGCGCTATATAGAAGCGTATAAAGAGATGGTTTCAGGAAAGGATAACAAGGTAATTTTTCTGCCTTTCGAGTCAATAGACATGCTAGGCTCGATCGGCGGAATTAAAGAAATGTTCAATTCCACTAACGATCGAAAACGTATCCTCGTCAAACAAAATAAGGAGACCTAAACAATGGACCCAAAAGGAAAAGACAAATCCAGATCGAAAAAAGAAAAATCCAAAGACACTGTATCGCTTAAACAATTTAGCTCCACAGTACAAGCAAGAATTATTTTGGCTGCCGAACATGTGGGGAAATCGATACCAGACTATATGGCCGACTGCATCAGTCACCAAGTCCAGGGAACAATCCAAATTTCATTTCAAAAAGGTCCTCAAACTCAATAAGGATAATTATCGTGTAACAGGATTGAGGCGGTTGATGAGGGAAAGCACCGACGAAATTAGGAGCTATCAAGTTTGGAACGGATTTGACTATAATCTGCAAGTTTGGGTGCAGGATGGCATCATACTAGACTGTAATCATCCACAATCAATGAAAGGAAATGGATGCTGCAAAAGCCATTCTTTAGCAGGCAGAAATATTCTTTTAACACCTGGTGCAGAATACGTGGTAGAAACGATTTTAATCGATGGAATATGCATAAGGAAATAGTAAACGAAAATAGAGAAACCCTTGGTTGCTATCTCACGCCTGAATCCTACCTTTTGCCAACTTTACTACAAACATAAGACAGCTCAGTGCCATGGCCGTCTTTTGAATTAAAGACTACTTTTAATCCCCCACGCCGGCTTGAACTTGATCGACTTAGATGCCTTGATTTTATCGGTCGCATCACTTTTGAGATTTCTGTTACACTGACCATTATTTTTCCGGGGAGGGGACATGGAATTCGATTGGGACAAAATTCAAGAAGAGGCAAACGTGCTTCATCTTAGCGAGAAGGTCGGCGCGGAGATCGATGCCAGGTACGCTGTCAATGGCGTTGTAAAAAGGAGCCAGCGTGGCGCCGCAAAAGTGGGCCACCTAGGTTAAAGATCTTTACTTAATCATTCCCTTTTTTTACCTGTTACTTCCCTTTGTTTTTTCTTTTATTGCTCTGGTTGAGCCGGTA
>JAJDBW010000056.1 GCA_029261155.1 Nitrospirota bacterium
AACTTCGTTCCGACCAACAACTTCGGCTCAAACCCGACCTTCGACACCCACATCAGCCAACGGACCACCGGTCCAAACGGTTTCGATACAACAGTGGAATTCGATGTCGGAGATCTGGTGACCCCACAACAAAACTTTTAGAAAATCCTAAAAGTTTTCAATGAAGTGGTCTAATGAACTTGATTTATGTTGCTTATACGAATATGTCGATGGAGGGGGGCCATTGTTGCCTCCCTCCAGTTTTTTCTTAAGCCCCTTTCCTCTTTCTATAACTTTTATATCCCTGACTGCTCCAAACCACTTCATCTCCTAAAAAACAGTTCGGCTCTCTGCATTCGAATCGCCCGCTTCCCTGCCCACAAAACGATTTTCCTTCTATTGCTCCTGTCAATAATAACCCCATCAAGGGCGATCGGGGCGGAAGACCCTAGTCAGTTGCGCATTGGCGGTTATTTAAAAAACGAAACGGCCTTCCGCTTCCAAGACCCGGCGACTTTCACAAAAATCCGAAACATCCTTTTTTTGGAGAGCAGCTTAAAGATTGGACAAAACGCTCAGATGTTTGCCTCGGGCTGGGGCTGGTACGACGCCGCCTACCTCTATTCGTCTTACGATACGATCAACCCACCCAACGATCCCAACCTTCCCCTCCCCTTCGTCGGGAGACGGAGAGAAGAAGATGACAGAACGCACGCCGATTTGCGTGAACTCTATGGCGATTACTATGGCACGAATTTCGATCTTCGTATCGGCAAACAAATCGTGGTTTGGGAAAAATTGCTGGGCTTTCGTATTATAGACGAAATCAATCCACTCGATTTTAGAGAATTCGTGCTTCCCGACCTCATCGATTTTCGTGTTCCCCTTTGGACGCTCAAGTTCGATTACTACCTCCAAGACTACACCTTCGAGTTCCTCTGGATCCCTTTTTTCGAACCGCACAAACCGGCGCCGCCGGGATCGGAATGGGAGCTATTTCAAGAACTCCCAGGACAACAAGAACCCGCAACCACCTTTCGAAATTCTGAAGTCGGCGCACGCATCATGAAAACCATCCAAGGCATCGATCTCGCCTTTAGCTATCTCTATTTATGGGATCCTTTTCCGACGCCTTTTCGAGAATTCACCGGATTTCGTTTTTTTAGCCCGCCGGAGAAGTGCATCCCGACCTCGCTCGATATCGACCAAGAAATTACGGACCCCGACTGCGCGCCGATCTTCCACCCTGAATTCAACCGGATTCACATCTTCGGCGCCTCACTCGGCTTCAACCTTGGCGCATACATTCTTACAGGAGAACTCTCTTATATCGAAGGGAAATACTTCGGCTCGCGCCTGGCCGATCGGGATGGCGACAATCTGCTCGATTTCAATGGCGCCCTCAAACGGGATCACCTGCGTTGGGGCCTGGGCATCGACTCACGGCTTTGGGGCATCGACTACTCCCTCGCTATCTCTCAATGGATCGTCTTCGGCTACGACAAGGTTCTTTTTCAAGATCAGTACGACACCTTCATTTCTTTCTTTGGGCAACGACCTCTCGAAAACACCCAAGTCGACACCCAACTTTTTGTGCTTTATCTCATTAACAATGCGGAGGTCTTGGTTAAACCCAAACTCTCTTACCCGATGACGGAACGGGTTCAGCTTTCCTTAGGCGCAGATCTGTTTTTTGGAAATAGGGAGAATTTCTTACCCGACCTCGCCGCGCCAGCCAGCGACCGAACGTTTAAATTCGTGAGCACATTTGAACGGCACAACCGTATTTTTTGGGAATTGAAGTACAGCTTTTAGGGAAAATTTATAGTGAACAACCAGCACTTACATAGTAAAGGCGGCACACAAAAGCAAAATCGGAAGCGCTTCATGCTGGCTTGCCTTCTACTTGTGCTGAACTTCGCTTGGGCCGCGCCTGCATGGGCGCGAGACGATTGGAGCGTGAGTTTTTTCACGGGCTTCAGCGCCACCGCTCTCCGTAATTTAAACGATAAAAAACTACAAGACACGTCCTTTATTCCCCCAACCGTGAAAGGCAGCCCGGCGATTCGGAACCGACCGCTCATCGGTTTTGAAATCGAATGGCCCGTTCGGCCCCGCCTGTCCTTGGTCGCCTTTACTTCCTACTGGGAGGGCAGCTCTCGCGCCCTTGAATCGGGCGAAGCCAATTTTCAGGATCAGGGACTAAGGCCTTTTGAGGTTGATCGAATCATACGGCTTTCCTTCAACGAATATGGGCTTCGGACGCGCTATAACCTCATTGAGTCGGCAGAACAAAATCGCTTTTACTTGGAAATCGGCCTCTTCGACCAGGTCCGGGTGACTTTTCGTGAAGACTTTAACTATGCCTTTGAAGGAATAAACGGAACCTCCTTGCGAAATATTCGCTCACGCGCGGTGGGTAAAGGCGGCTACCTCTTCGAGTGGGGCTTTGGCGGAGACTATTTTTTAAGTAACTGGCTTTCGATTCACCTCAATGCAAACTACCGCACCGGCAAGGCCATTTCCGTCGTCTACAAATCCTATGAACACACCTTCCGTGGCGTAGACGGCATCGAGGAAGCCTCGGGGCAATCGCCTTTTCCGGACGGCGGCGACACGGTCACCTATATCGACGGCGACTTTAGAAAAAATCTGGTACTGGATTTAGACGGCTGGCAAACAAGCATCGGCATCCGCCTATATTTTTAAAGCGAGGCCCATGGCAATAAAAAATACGCGTGAGCGAATTCGGAAAAAATCGGATTACAAAATATTGAAGAATAAAAACCATCAAAATAAAGACCGCATGCTGAAGAAAAAGACATCACTGATGATTCTGCCGATTCTGATGCTGCTTCTCTTCCTTGGGATTTCAATGAGTCATGCCCAAGGAACGATCGACCAAAACGCCACAGCGCGCTTTGAAGAAGGCCTCCGACACATTCAAGGCGAACAATGGGAAGCCGCCCTTGAAACCTTCCGCCCCTTAACGGAACGCTTTCCCGATCAGCCCGATCCTTTTTATTTTCTCGGATTCGCCCAATCGCGCTTAAACCGTTTTGTCGAGGCGGAAGCCGCATTCAAAGCGGTCATACAAATTAATCCAAATGACCTCCGCGCCTACTTGGAACTCGCTCAGATTTATGAGGCGACGCAAGCGCTCGACAAGGCTTTGGCCGCCTACCGGCAAGTCATCAAAATCGATCCAAAGGGAACGGCCGCTAAAGCCAGCCAACATCAGATTCTCAAGATTGAAGGATTGATTTCAGCGCGTGAGGGGAACTATGAAGAGGCAATCGAGCGCTTCGTTAAGGCCATCGAGATCGACTCTGAAGATGCCTTTCTACAATTCAATCTCGGCCTGCTTTACCTTCGCGTCAATCGAGAGGACGAAGCCGAACACGCCTTTCAGAATGCCCTTCGACTGAATCCCGCACATCAATCCGCATTGAGTAATCTCGGCGATCTCTATCGTAAGCAACGCGATTTCAGAAAAGCCGTGGCCACCTATCGCCGCGTGGTGGAAATCGACGCGACATCGGAAGTCGGACGCCGCGCACGTGGCAACCTTTCCTTGCTCGAGGCCACGCTACTTGCGCAAGAAGGCAAAATCGACGAAGCCTTGGCGATGTTCGAAGCCGCGCTGCCTTTTTCGGAAGAGAAAGACGCCATCTATTTTAATATGGGCAGTATCTATTTTAGCCGCCAAGAAATCGAAAAAGCAGAAGACGCTTTTCAGAAGGCCCTCCGAGAAAACCCTCGGCATCAGCGGGCGCATCGCCGCCTTGGCAACGCCCTTGAGCTTCTGGGCCGCATGGAAGAGGCCCAAGCCGCCTACGAAAAAGCAAGCGATCTCGCACAAGACCCGGCCAGTGAAATCGATGCCCAGCTCCTCGCCCTTACGGCAAAAGGCCGCATCGCTTCTCGAGACGGCAAGCTCGATGAGGCCGAAGCCGCCTTTAAAAAAACCACCGAACTGCAAGCCGACAACGGAAGCAACTTCTTTAACTTGGGTTTTATCTATTTTAGAAACAACAAAAAAGACTTGGCCGCGAGGGCCTTCGAACGCGCCATTGCCTTAAGCCCAAAAGAATCCGATGCCTACATGGCCCTCGCCACACTCCATGAAGAGGAGGATCGCCTCGAAGAGGCCATGTCCCTCTACGAAAAAGTGGTGACAATCGAACAGCGCCCCTATGTCGTCCAGGCAAAAGGCCGCCTCCTTTATTTAAAGGGTTTGGCCTTGGCGCGAAAGGGAGACGAAGTCGCTGCTTTACGGGCCTTCGAAGAGGCCATCGAGGCCAATCCGCAAGAACTCTCGGCTTATTTTGCCTCAGGTAGAATACACGAACAAGCAGATCGCAAAGAAGCGGCCATCGCCTTGTATAAAAAGTTGACGGCCTTGGAGGGAAATGCCTTTCAGTCTCGTGCACAGGCACGCATCCATTTATTAAACGGTCGCGCGCGTGTGAAAGAACAGGATATTGAAGCCGCGCAAAACGAATTTGAGGCGGCGATTGAAGCCAACCCGGAGGAAATTTCAGCCTACCGTTTTCTTGCCGAAGTGCAAAGCACCCAGGGCTTCCTCGAAGATGCGATCGCCACCTTGAAAAAAGGAATTTCACGCGATCCAAACGACATCAGTCTAAACCTAAACCTCGCCCTACTGTACGTCGACATTGAACGACCGAGCCAAGCCGCTCAAACCTTCCGGGCCCTTTTGCCGCTTTTAAGCGAAGCGGAGGATGCCGACTTGGCGGAAGACATTCGAAACCAATTGGATACACTTTTCGGCACGCTTTTCTTAAGTCAAGAAATCTTCTACGACAGCAATATCACCTTCAGCGCGCAGGAGATCGACGACTTCACATCGGATACCGCCCTAAACTTCCACCGCTTTATCGATCTGGGCGAAGGCTGGCGAAGCGGCCTGCGCCTGGCGCCGAAGATGCGGGTTTTCCATCGAAGCCAAGAAGCTTTTTTTAGTGAAGGAACAGACATCTATCTGGCAAAACTAGATTACCAACAAGGCTTAACCCTGAATTACACCTTCGATTTCAGCTTGTTGGACGGCTCGCTTTCCGGCCGGAGCCATACCCTCGCCTTAGAGGGCTATCGCCCGACCCCTTCAGGAAGATCGATTGATGCAGGTCTCCGCCTCCGTTATTCGGAAGCCATCTCAGACCCGGCTTTCAATGGGTATCAACCCTCTTTGTCCCTCGGCCTCTCGAAAATTCCATTCTGGCGTGGCAAACTGAGAGTCATGGGCCTTCTCTTTTCCAATTTCAATACCGAAGAAATCGGCGAAGACAATGCCTACGCCGGTCTTTCTACTGGCTTTAACTACAGCGATCTTTTACCGCTGGGGCTGCAATGGAATTTCGGATACAATGTCAGCCTACAGCATTTTTTAAATCGAGATTCCGTATTTAATAAACACCGATTCAATCAATTTCATTCCGTCAATGCGGGACTCAATAAAAATGTCCAAGGCGGCCTCCAATTCTTCATGAATCTTAGCTGGATGCTGAACACCTCGAACCTGGGTGGAACCGCGCCCGGCATCGAAGAAGCCTTGGTCGCAGAACAGAACAGCGCCTTAAGCGATTTTAATCGCTGGTCTTCTTCCCTTGGCGCCCGCTTGCTTTTTTAGATAGAGACAGATGAAAAAACAGAACGACAACACTGTGAATCAGGAAGGCAAGCCGGGCATCTTGCGCATAAGTCTTGTGCTCGTGGCGCTTTTCCTTTTTTTAAGCGCCTGTCGTGAAGAGGCCCAACGCAACATCATCCCTGCATTGGCCTCGAAAGAAGGCGGCACCGGCGGCGGACCCATCCAAGGTAATCTGCGCGTGCAGGTCTTCGACCGAATCAGCCGCACTCCCGCACCCGGCGTTACCGTGATGATCGGTGAGGGCACGACCCGGCGAACCAACGGGGAAGGCGTGGCCGAATTTCAAAACGTCTTCGGCCCACAAGACATCCATGTCTTCGCCTGCCGGGGCTGCACTGCCACGCAGCAAGGGGCTGCCGCGCCCTTCCTTTTTCAAAATACCTCGTTCTATCAAGTGAACGCCGCCAACCTCGCCATTCCCATCGCCGGACGCCTACCTGCCCAATCGGAAGGCACCATGGTCGGGAAGGTCTTCGCCACCGAGGGGGACGCCGAGGTTTATGTCATTGCCATGGACGACCAAGGCGGTTTTAAGTTTTTGCCCGCCCTTCAATCACGCACACAGCGTTTGATCCGAAAAGACGAAAAAGCGCTAATCGATTTTCCGCTCACCTTTGCTTCCACGCAAAACCTGGACACTTGGGCCGCGATCCGTCCCGAGTTAGGGCGACAGGCTTTCAGCCAAGTCGCCCTGCTCGGAAAAGTAATCGACTCCGCGGGGAATCCGCAAGGCGGGGTTCAGATCTTCGCCCGCTTTTTCGACGGCCTCAATGCACCCCAACCGCTTTATTTCAATACGGGAGGCATCCCCGATCCCAGCTTGACGGAAAGCAGCCCTGACGGACGCTTCGTGATTCTACGCCTCCCACCCGACTTCGACCTCTTTATCGAGGCGGACAGTCCGGGCATCGGCATTGGGGCGACCAATGTCCGCCTGCCCGACAAAGGAACCGTCTCCATCACCTTGCCGGTCATGCCCTTGCTCCCGAGTACCCTCGCCTTATCGGGCCGCGTCGTCAGCTATCATCTGGACTTCCAGGAGGAAGAACGCCTAAACGGCACAAGCGGATTCAACCTCGGCCTCAATGGGGCGCAGATCCTTTTCCCCGGCTTCGACGTCTCACGCTCTACCGCAGCGGGAAGCGGTCCGATCATTTCGGGAAACTATCAAATTCAAGACCCCCTCCTCCAAAATGGAAGCTACCTTCCGATCATCTTCGGCGGAAACGCTTTCCGCCCAACCGTCCAAAATATTAAAACGACGACGCGATCTCAATGGATTAATTATCCGCTTGCCGTTGTTCCCCAGGCGCAGCTCACCGACATCCTTCGGGCCGCAAGCGGAAACGCCGATCTCGACCTGGCCGACAGCAATGGCGAATTGGTGGGCCGCGTCGTTCAAGCCAGCGGCGCATTAGACCTCAACGGCAATCCGATTCATACACCGCTCGCCAATATCTCGCTTTCCATTCTCGGCGACGACGGAAGCGCCTTGGAAAATTTGTATTATCTCGACGACCAGGGCTTCGTCGATACCCGGCTCACCCAAACAACGGGCTCGGGCGGCTTCGTATATTTCAGCCTTGTCGACGCGGCCGATACCACGGATGAAGTCACGCTCGTCGCCACCGACAGTCAGGGCCAGGTCCTCCGTCGCCAATGGATCTCCCTCACCGCGTCTTCGGTTCAGATATTAGACTTCGTCCTGGAACCCAATGTCCCCGCTCCGCCCAAAAAGGCCCTTGGCGCCGTCGTCGATATCGTCGGGAAGCCAGTAGAGGACATTGCGGCGACCCTCATTGGTGGCTTACCCGCCGACGCGGAAACCGACTGCCCCGGCACATCCCTGCCCGTTTTGCAAAGATTGGGCGATCACTTCGGCGACCACGACGATGTTCCGGATATTCTGCCCGATTGCAAGCTCTCCGCACGCAATGATTATATGGTCCAAATCGAACAAGCGAAAGGCGGCGGCGATTACGACATCGGCTTCGATGGTGCTGCAAAACGAATGGGGCTCTCAAGTTTCCAAGTAAGCGATTCGGGCCGCCTAAGCGGCAAGGCCCTGCTTCCCTCGGTCGATACACGAAACACCGCCAACCTTCAAAACGATCTCGACATCCGTTCGGTCTCCAGTTCGGGCGGAACACGGGGCCGCATCACTTTTCCCGAACACTTCAAACTTGAGGACCTAAAGACCGTCCTCATTGGCAGCATTAAAGACGGAGAGCGCATCGCGCTCGGCATCGATACAAACGTACTCAAGGGAAAACCAGCGAATCCCTATCAAATGACGGCAGCGGCCGACCCTTTGGCCGAAAGCTATTTTCTACTCGCCACCGCGCAAAACGCCGCAGGGGAAGAAAGCAAAACCCTTGTGCAAGGGCTTCCCGAATTCCCCTCGGCGCAAGACCTTCGAATGGCCTCACCGCCCACCCTCTCGCGCCCCTTATCCGGCGCCCTCGGACAAGGCCCGAATCCGCGCTTGGCCTGGCATCCCCCGAATGACGGTGCGGCCGACTTCTATCGTATACAGCTTAGAACGGCAGAGGGCGACTGGCTTTGGGAGGCCTTCGTTCCGGGCAATATTCTGGAAATTGAACTGCCCGCCCTGCCCGAGGATGTGGAAGACGAACTGGATGTCTTAAAAACGGAAACACCCATTCACTGGACCGTCCGAGCCCTTCGTGCGGGCGGCCTCTCGCTTCATGATTTTAACTTTAAACTTTTAACCGATCAGCTTGAAAGCGATTCGGCGGCTTCTTCTCTTTTTACACCATAGGAGTTTGCAATGGAACACTCATTCATCCACACCTTAAAACATAATATCTCGCAGCCAGAAAATATCTGGCTCGCCCGGACCTGCGTTTTTCTCTGCACCCTCGGGCTGTTGCTTTCGGGCTGCATTAACGATGAGCCTTCGCCCGATGACCTTCTCCGGGGAAACACGCCGCCCGTCGCCGATGCCGGCCCCGACCAAGCCGTCGAACGCGGCGCCACCGTGGCCCTCGATGGCAGCCAAAGTTTCGATTCGGAAGGGACCGCACTGAGTTTCCGATGGCGAATTCTCGAACAACCCATTGGGAGCGCGGCGGCTATCACCGATCCCGCCTCTCCCACGCCGACATTTGTCGCGGATGTGGATGGCCTCTATCGCGTGGAGTTAATTGTTGGCGAAATCGTGGATATTAATCTGCCCGCCAATGTGCCCGGTGCAGGAGAAGCTGGAGCCAGCAGCGAACCCGACGAGGTGGCCATCTTTGCCGGCGCGCCGGGACCTTTTACCGACAGCGGAAACAAGCTCTTGCTCGACGGATTGCATTTCGGCACGACACTGCTGCCGATGACCATCGGCGGCGACGCCAACCTTACCGCCGAGGCCTGGGTCTGGATCAACAATGTCCCTGCCGCAACGGCGCTGATTATGGGAAAGGAAGGGGTCTTCGACCTTGTCCTTAGAAGCGACGGAACGGTCGCCTTCCAATGGTTTCTTGAAGCTGGGGGAGGCCAAACCGGCGGCCTGCCGCTTAGCCTTCAAACCTGGCACCACCTCGCCGCCGTCATCGACCGAAGCAGATCACTCGCCTTCTTGGCCCTGGATGGAAAAATAATGGCCACCGCGACCCTCAGCGGAAACCTCAATACCAATACCCTGCGTTTCAATGTGGGCGGACGAGACGGGTCCGGCTTTTTAACCGGCATGATCGACGAAGTCCGTGTCACCGACAATGTCCGCTACACCAGCGACTTCGACCCGCCCCTGGTGCCCTTGCTCGCCGACATCCCCTTCGTCGAAAATTTTCAAAATTCCGTACACGGCCTTTGGCACTTTGACGAATTGGCCGGTATCACCTTGTTCGCCGACCAGTCCCTGCGGACGAACGATCTTTTTCTTGTCGCCCAGAAGGGCTTCCGGCCCCTGACGCGCATGCTGAATGCCCGCATCAACCATCGCGCCTTGGTCCTCGGCAATCGCATCTGGATCGCAGGTGGCCTGAATGCCACCGGGCAACCCGTCGTTCAAAGCGAATCCATCGGCAGCGACGATCAAGTCAAGGCCGATGCCGATCTTTTCGTGACGGCCAGAAACCCCACCCTTGTAATCGACCGGCCCACCGGTTTAGGAGACGGGGAGAAGGACTTCAATTTTTCCGTGCAGACCTCACCGCCCATCTCGGAATTAAGTGTTTCAGCCGATACGCTGCGGGGTCTCGACAACGGCGCGGGCGCAATCATCGGGACAGGAATTTCCACCGGAACGGTCAACTATGTCAATGGACAAGTGTCTATTACCTTTGCCCCCGCCGACCCCGCGCCGACAGCGGGCACGCTCCGTATTATTGCCGGGGGATTGACCGCCGTCGACGATGGCAGCGGGAATTTATTTATCAATGGCTTGGATGAAGGTGATATCACAGGCAAAGTTGCGACGGTCACTTTCCCTGCACCGCTTACACCGGGGAGCATCAAGGTCTTGGCCAATACCCTAACCGCTAACTTCTTCGACACCAACGGTAACACCACTAGTACCCCCACAGGAAGCGGGATCGTTTCTGGAAATTATAATGAAACGAATGGACGGGTCGATGTCAATTTCAACCTTGCACCGGTGGCTAATGAGCCGCTCCGCATCAGCTACAATTTCACGCCGAACAGCGGGATATCGGACCACAGCCTTACGGCCTTACAAGACGTGAACGGAAGGGTCCTGATTACCGGCGGGACGGATTTGGAAGGCATCGGCCCCATCGGCCTGAACGCCGCGGCACGTTACGATCCGACACCCGACCCGACGACAATAAGCGCCGTCGGAAATCTGAATACGCCCCGCCGTTTTCACACGGCAGGCCTCTTGAATAACGGCAATGTGCTCGTGGTCGGTGGTGAAAGCTTTGACGGCAACACCCAAAGCACCCTCAATACAGTGGAAATCTACGACGCAAGCAACGGGACCTTCAGCGATGCGGATACAAGTCTTTCCACAGAAAGGCGCCATCACAAAATGATCGCGTTAAAAGATTGCAATCCAAATGAAGACAGACTTCTCGTCACCGGAGGCTATGGAATGGACAATCAACCCCTGGCCTCCGCCGAACGTTATAACGGCAGCATCTTCCAAAGCACGGGCGCAATGAAAAAGCAACGCGTACGGCATGCCATGGTATGCCTGCCCGATGGGCGGGTGCTGGTGACCGGCGGCATTGACGAAACCGGTCGCATCCTGAGGACGGCGGAAATCTACGATCCGGGTAGCGGTCTCTTTAGCCAGCTCGAATCCCAAATGGTCTTTGCGCGCGCAGAACATACGGCGACCCTGCTCCCCGACAAGACCATCCTCATTGTCGGAGGCCTCGACTTTCTTGGGCCGCACGCCTCTGCCGAGATTTACAATCCCGACACGCAGAACTTTAGCCGGATCAGCACAAGCAACATGGCCTTTGCGCGCTATGGTCATGTGGCCCTGCCTTGGAAAAATGGGGTGGCGATTATAGGCGGGGGAAACACCCAAGGACAGGCGATCCCGCTGGTGGAGTTTTATCTGCCTTAAGGCTGATGTTCCGAAGTCTTATGAAGAACAACTTAAGGGGAGCGACTTGGCCCAAGAAGGCGGGGCCTCGGCGTAGGCTGCCATGCCGGGCTGTTCGTCAAAGGGGCGGGTGAGGAGCTTGAGGAGTTTATCCACTTCCGAAAAATCTTTTTCCTGCTCGGCCTTTTCGATGGCGGCCTGTGCGAGATGATTGCGGAGGATGTAGAGGGGATTCACCGCCTTCATCCCCGCCTGCCGTTCGGCATCGGAAAGCGCTTGGGCCTTGAGCCGTCGATTGTATTTTACCAACCAGCTTTCAAAACTTTCCCCATCGAGGAAGAGCGCGCGCAATGCGGGCGATGCTTTTGTGTCTATCTCGTAGTCCGAAAGTCTTCTGAACAAAATCGTATAATCGACGCCGTTGAAATCCATGAGAGCCAGCAAAGCGTCGCACAAGGCCTGATCGCTTTCTTGCTCAGGGAGACTCGCTTCATTTTTTATCGTATGGGCCAAGCCCAACTTTTTGCGCATCAGTGCGGCATAGGCTTGGGTATAGGCCGGGGCGTAGGCTGCAAGCGCTTCGCGGATTTCGGCTTCTGTAATAAAGGCGGACAAAGCCAGGCCCAGGGCCGATAAATTCGTGTAGCCGATTTCGGGCTGTTGGCCAAAGGCATAGCGGCCCTTTTCATCCGAACGGTTGCAGACATACGTGGGATCGTAGTCGTCTAAAAAGGCAAAGGGGCCGTAATCGAAGGTCTCGCCCACAATCGACATGTTGTCGGTATTCATCACGCCGTGGCAAAAACCGGCGGCCTGCCAATGGGCGATCATCGATGCCGTCCGCTTTATCACCGCCGAAAAAAATTGCAGGTATTTGTCCTTCGCCTCCGAAAGGCTGGGATGGTGTTCGGCGATCACCGCGTCGGCCAGTTGTTTTACGGCGGTATCGTTTTCAGTATAATGAAAATATTCAAAGCTGCCGAAGCGGACATGGCTCCGCGCGAGCCGAACCAGCGTGGCGCTCTTTTCGATACGCTCCCGAAAGATCGGGTCTTCCCCGCCGATCACGCACAAGGCCCGTGTCGTCGGAATTCCCAAGCCCGCCATAGCCTCGCTACAGAGAAATTCGCGGATACAGGACCGCAGCACACAGCGCCCATCGCCCGTCCGCGAATAGGGGGTTTGCCCCGCGCCCTTGAGCACCAGGTCCCATCGCCCGGACTTTGTGGTGACTTCTCCCAACAAGAGCGCCCGGCCATCGCCGAGTTGCGGGTTGTAGAATCCAAACTGATGGCCCGCATAGACCATGGCCAAGGGCTGGAAACCCGGCAGTATCGCATTCCCCGAGAAAAGGGCGGTGAATTCGGGGCGGCGGAATTCCTGGGGGTCGAGATCGATTAAACGGGCTGCCGCTTCGCTGGCGCACACTAAAAAGGGCGCGGTGAGGCCTTGAGGCTGCACCTCGGAATAGAAGGGCTTGCCCAGGCGATGGAAGCGATTGTCGAAAGGAAGCGCTTCTAATGTTTTCATGAATCCGGATTCGAGGATTGTTGTAAATGGCCGTAGGCCGATACGCTTTGCAGGCGGCTGTCTTCCTTCGGGCCGCCGACCGTAAAGTGATAGAGGCTCTGCCAGGACTGATCTTGCATCCCCAGAATGTCGTGCATGACGTCGTCGAAAAAACAACCGATGCCCGTGGAGCGGATGCCCGCCGCCTCGGCCTCCAAATAACACAACTGGCCAATGAGGCCCGCCTCCCAAAAAAGGCGCGGGTAAAAATACGCACCGTATTCGCGAATCGGCCCTTCGAAGCGTGCGAGCATGCCGAAGGAAAAGGCCCCGTCGGCCGCGATATCTTGCCCGCAACTCACCTGTTTAGCAATGGCCTTAAGATCCTGCGGAACGAGCAAGTAGAGTTCTAAATCCGGCGGGCAGTCCTTGGGTTTCTCCCACATAAAAATCGGCTTGATCGCCTTGCGCAATTCGGCTTCGTGTGAAGGATCGCGAAGCAAGACATAGAGCCCCGCGGGCAAGCCGCTTACGCGGTGAACAAAAAGAAACAAGGCGATCTGTGGCGGCCAAGGTAACACGGAAAAAAAATCGGGCGCATGCCCCGGCTGAAGGCGCTGCATCATACCGTAGAAGACCGCCTTTTCGAGCGCGGTTTTACCGTCCATTGCCACCGCGCTGCGCCGCTGCCGGATGATTTGGAAGGCCTTTTTATCGCAGACCGGAAGCAGGGCTTCGGAAGACCGCAGAGATTCAATTTCCTCCCCATCAAAAGGGGCCGTCACACTTTTTTTTCGGGACGCTTCGGAGACGCCGTCGATTATGGGCCAGGGCTGATGCGTTGCGCTGAGTGGGTTTTCTTTTCCGAAGCAGGGGCTGTTTTGAATCGTGCCCAGTGTGGCTTCATCTAATGCTAGTGCGACAGGCCGACTTTGGGATCGATCAGGAAGGGTGTCGATTAACATAAGGCCATCGGCATGTTCCGCCTCAATGCCTTCTTGACGATCACTCGCGATCAAGGCAGATAGCCCTTCATCGCTCAGGTGATCGATCACTTGGGCGCGCCAGCCCAGGGCAAGGGCCGCCATCGCAATTGCCCCGATAGCATGGCCGACATCGTGATGGCAATAGCGAAAGGCCCGCTCGCCGTATTTCCAACTCTCCCGCCAATAAATTGAACTTAAGGCCATCAAAAATCGCCCCGGACCAATCTGCGCCTGGATAGCGTCGCAAAGCGCGCGCTCAAAAGGCCGACGTAATTCCAAGGCGTGCTGATAAGGCAGATAGTGATAGACCCCGCGCCCAATCTCTGGCTTAGCCGCTTCCCCAATAATCAAATAGCATTCGGTGGGATGCAGATTCCCGCTCGACGGATTGACGCGAAGCGACCAGCCATTGCCGCCGGGGACCTGCTTCCGGGCAGAGAGGGCCATGCTGTAATAAAAAAGCTGACTGATCGATTCGAAATTGAGGGCTTCGGGGGAAATATTGTTCTGGAAGATTTCGCGATAAAACGGGCCTCGCGTCGGATCGCCGTGGGCCAAGGGGATTTGCGGGGCGCCGACAAACTGACGGAAGGGATTCGGTTGGTTGGCCCAATCCATGTAGCCCAGCGCGCGTGCATAGCGGTTGAAATGGTGTTTTGTCTGCTGGTGGTAATCGAAGACGCTGTCGATTTCGCTGACGGACTCGGTTTGCATTGCCGTAAGGCTTTAGGAAAAGGCGCGGCTAAGCGAGGTGGCCACACTCGGTTTTTCACCATTAGCCACGTCCGCTTTGCGGCGCTGATGGAAAACGCTGAGCGTGCGGTTCGCCTTCGCGAGGCTGGTGATCTCTTCGAGATAGCGTTCTATCTTCGCACCGGGAAGGGCCCACATGGCCACGGCATCGGACAAAATATCCATATAAGCCCGTGCACCGCAACAGCCCAAGCTCATCGCGGCCTGTCCTTGATTCATTACTTGGGGAACAACCGCGCAGGCCGGACGGCCCATGGCGGGAGGCGTGTTGCCATCCACGCGCTGCACGGCCTCGCTAATGATCAAGCCTTGCTGGGCATGGGCGAAAAGCAGGACGACATCGGGTTTGATGGGAAGCTGAGCAAGTGGACCATAGACGATGTGCTTGGCCTGCCGATTTAAGACGGGGATTTTGGCGATTTCATCCTCGCGCACATAGTCCAGGCCCATCATGGCCTCAAGTGCGGATTTTAGCTCGCCGCCGTGATCTTCGGAAGGCGCGTCCAGGTTGTGCGTATGCACGCCGATACCGCAGAGCGCGTGATCCGCCGTCGAGGTCACAAAAAGCGAGCTTGCGCCACGCTCCCAAAAAGAACAACCGGCGGGAACACTGCCCTCGAATGCAGAAACGTCTTCGGGCGGGCTGTCGCAGAAGGCCATTGCCACGGGCGGCTGGGCCAAGTCTAGGGTGCTTTGGAATGCATTGGCAAGGGTCTGGTAGGGCTGCATGCGCTTATCTCCTATTCGATTGAATGGCGAGTGTACCACAGATAGAACGATCTAACAGTCGCTGGCCTAACGAAGTCAATATTATCATGACATTGACAAGGCGGAATTTTTGAGCACACAGGGTCCAACGATATGGTGGAAGACAAAGAAAACAGCTGAGAGGCAAATCCTTATTATTATAAGGAAACGCACACAAAAAAGATAGGCCAAATTTATCTTATTTTTCATAGACTTGAACTCCAATTAAAAAACGGATAGGATGGCCTTAATATCAATCAAACCAATAGGAGGATCTGCTATGGGAACAAATGGAGCTTTCTTATCAGCAGGCGCATTTATCCTTTTACTCGCGCTTACATTTATTGCGCTGATTGCGATTCACACCGTGTTTAAGCGAATAACGGGATGGTCGGTCCCGCCGCTGTTCCAAGCTGTTTTGATATGGCTTGCCGCCTATGGGGTGTTTAAATACCTCCTCCAACCGGCGATGCCTTCGACCCTTTTATACACCTACATGGGGATTACAACGGTTGGGATCCTCATGTTTACACTTTTCCCCCCTCCATCTATCGTAAGAATAGTCAATTGATTTTAGGAACACTGCGTGCCGAAACTTTAAAGTTCAAATGCTTATTTGCCATGGTGCTGGTTCTCATCCCCTATGGTGGCATGACCCTGACGCGTCATCTTGTGACGCCCACGCCGATTGGTGAGCCGATCGAGTTTAGGATGATTCATCCCGCCCCGCCCGCGTCCATAGAGGTTCATGGCGTCCGCTACGCGCTTCAAACCGCGAAAAATCCTTTCCGAATCGACTGATTCAGGAAGGAAGAAATAAAGAAGCGACCGATAAGCAATACGCTTATCGGTCGCTTCTACGATCCAATCTTTATTCACATTTAAAAACGCTTGAATCCGAGATCATTAGGGTCACTGCCCATTAATCATCCTATAAAAAATCCTCCCTTGTTTTCCTTATTGAGTAGAAAAAAATAACACGATGCGAGAACGACGTTGGGAATCACAGAAGACACTTGGCTTTGAGGAGGTGGAAGCGCTTCAGCACCGTTTGGCGGGCTTGGACCTGAAAGTCCGCAACCCGAATGAGGTGGTGGCCTGCTATATCGAGGAGTTCATTGTCGAGCAACTGGATGAAATCGAACGTCTGGCCCAGTGGCCGATCGAAGAGATGACCTTGGTTCAGATTCAGCCGGAATGGACCGGCGATTTTTATCTTTTTGTCGCAAAGCACCACGAGCTTTTTCGTCAACAGAAGGGGATGGAAGGCTATCTTTCGCTTTCTCATCCTTGGCGGATGCCGGATACGCAGGGCATTCAATATCACGAAGCTGAAGCCTTGTTCTGGGTTGGTTTTCGAGACACCCACGGTTTTGCACGCGTACGGGTGCTGCCGAAGGAGATTATTACGCCGGGGGAGCGGCGGGCTGAGGATCAGCGCGGCTCATGGCTTCGGGAACGGGCCGCTTTTTTCTCGACGGCCGTGGAGGTGCTGGGTCTCCCTATTTCAGTCGAATGTGAAAAAGACCGGCTTTCGCTCAGTACAGAAAGTAAAGACACGGCGGTTTCCCTTTCCTGGCCCGATGCCTTTGGGGCCTGCCAATTCGAATACGTGGATCGAGACCGCTATGCCCTATTGGTTCCGGCGGCGCAGTTGATCGCAACGCTTGGCCTTCAACCGGCTTTAATTAAAACCTACCTGAGCGGTTTCCCCCCTGAGGCCCTGGTCGCCTTTCACCAACAACAAGCCCAGGCCCAAACCCTGTACCGGGGCTATATTCACGCCTGTATCAGAGACCTGCCCCAAGTGGTACAGGCCTTTGGGCCTCGTTCTGGGCGAGCACTTATTAATCTTTGCGAGTTTGATTCGGATGCACTCCTGGCCGAAGGGGATCTCGCCTCGGCCATTATCGGGGTTATCGCTTCCCCGGAAGGCTATCAAATCGAAATCCGCCTCAACCGCGCCCCGCTCCCCGAAGACCAGATGCTAGACTGGCTAAGGGAGGTCTGCGGTCTGCCCTTTGTCTATGCCCCCCTTTCCGTTTATTAGCGCGCTATACCCTCGAAAGCGTAGATCTGGCCGACCGATTCGATTATACTTCTCGGATGCAAAAATACTGGACCGTCTTTCGCGTCAATTGGCAAAATGCCCTGCAATACCGAGGGCCAACCTTCATCTCCATCCTCGGCAACCTGCTCCATATCTCGGTGCTGCTCTACCTTTGGAACGCGATTTATCGGAGTGGGCAACACCTTGGGAGTTATTCGCTCTCCGATTTAATCACTTATTACATCCTACAGTTGATGATAAACAGCATGGTGCTTTCTTACATCAGTTGGGACATCGTAGACGAAATCCGAGAAGGGACCTTTTCTAATTTTCTGGTGAAGCCCCTGAACTATCTTTACTATTGGTTTACGATCAACCTCTCCGGAAAACTGTTCGAAGGCTTGATGGTGTTGATCGTCGGCCTCGTGATGTCCTTTATTTTAATCGCCCATGTTTCTCTGCCCAGCCAAGGGATAACCCTTTTGCGCTTCGCCCTCGCACTGGTCTTGGGCGGCCTCTTGGCCTTCGAGTTTGACTTTGCGATTGGCATTCTCGCCTTTTGGCTGGTGAAGGTGAATTCCTTTAAATACATGTTGCAGTACGGCATGTTTTTTCTCGCGGGCGCACTCCTGCCGCTCGATCTTTTTCCGGCACAATTTCAAGCCGTGGCGAATGCCTTGCCTTTTCGTTTTTTGGTCTTTTTTCCAATTCAGATTTTTCTGGAAAAAGAGCCCGCGCCAATGGCGGGTTTTATCACGGCGGGGCTCTGGGTGATTGTGCTCTACATCATTTTACGCTTCGGTTTGCAACGGGGAATTAAACGCTATGAAGCCGCCGGTCACTGAGGCCTACGCCACCAGCCTCTCGGGGCGATGGGCGCGTTATCTACGACTCTATCGTTCGTTCCTGATGCACAACCTGAAAAACGAGATGATCTACCGCGCCAACTTCGCCATTGCCGTGGGCATGGACATCGTTTTCATGGGGGTGAATGTGGTCTTTTTCGCCATCGTCTACGGCAATGTGGAAACCATCGGCGGCTGGACCTTTCATCAAACCCTCATCTTGGTGGGCTCGGTCGGTGTGGTGCGGGAGCTGGCCTACCTCACCTTCCGGCAAGGTTTTTTGCAATTGGGCGACTATGTTCGTACGGGCAATTTTGATGTGATGCTCACCGCGCCCATGGCCACCTTTGTTCACCTGGCCTTTCGCCATGTGTCCTTGACGGAGAGCCTAGGCGAAGGGCTGATGGGCCTTTTTCTCGTCGGCTACGGCTTCGCCCATCTGGATGCCGCCAGCTGGATCAGCGTGCCTCTTTATCTTTTAATGCTCTTCAACTCGCTGGTGATTTATTATGCCTTCAGCCTCACGGTTAACAGCATGGTCTTTTGGCTGGTAAAATCCCAAGAACTCAATACCGTGGTCTACTATTTTATGAATACGGCGCGTTACCCGCGGGAAATCTATCACGGCCTGGGTAAAGCCTTTTTTACTTTCATCGTGCCCAGCAGCCTGATTGCGACCACCCCCGCTTCGATTTTGGCCGGGCGGGCCGAGGGCAATTTGGTCGGGCTTTCTATCGGCGTTGCCGTCGTTTTATTATGCCTTGGCTTGTCGGTCTGGAACTGGAGCCTGCACTACTACAGCTCGGCGAGCAGTTAATGTTTTACCCCCTTAGAAAAAGGGGGCAAGGGGGATTTAAAAACGGTTCAAATCCAAAGCAAGTGCAAATCCCCCTCAATCCCCCTTTGCCTAAGGGGGAAGTTAGAAAAAGCAATAAAGAGGAGCGGTGCAATTTTGACAAGATTTATCCGAAAGTGGCAACAGCTTTAATATGCCCGCCATAGATGTAAAACAACTGAGTAAGTCCTTCAAGACCCAGCGTAAGGAAGCAGGCCTATGGGGGTCGGTCAAGGGCCTGATTTGGCGTGAATCTTTTTATAAGGAAGCGGTAAAATCAGTCTCGTTTTCCTTGGAAGAAGGCGAGTTGGTCGGCTTTCTTGGACCAAACGGGGCGGGAAAAACAACGCTTTTAAAAATGCTCTCGGGTATTCTTTATCCAACCGCGGGAGAGGTCAAGGTCTTGGGCTATACGCCTTGGGAGCGGAACCGGGAATATCAGCGGCAGTTTGCAATTGTCATGGGGCAGAAAAACCAGCTTTGGTGGGATCTCCCCCCAGCGGAATCTTTCTTGCTCAACCGGGACATTTACGGGGTCGATCCGAAGGCCTTCGAACGGAACATCGACGAGATGGTCAGCCTGCTCGATTTGAAAGACTTGTTGGATGTGCCGGTGCGCCAGTTGAGCCTAGGCCAACGCATGAAGTGCGAACTCGTCGCAGCTTTGCTGCATCAACCGCGCGTGCTTTTTTTGGACGAGCCGACCATCGGGCTCGATGTGATTTCGCAGGAAAAAATCCGCAGCTTTATTCAGGAATACAACCGCCTCAAAAAAACCACTGTGCTGCTCACCAGCCACTACATGCAGGACGTCGAACAACTTTGCAAGCGGGTCTTGGTGATCAATCACGGACAAATCGTCTACGACGGACTGCTCGACGATCTTTCCAAACGCTATGTCGATCACAAGGTGATCAAAATCCGCTTTGTGGAAGCCCAATCGGCGACGCCGCCGCCGGGATTAGAAGGTGTGGTGGAATGGGATGCGCATCACGCGGTATTGAAGGTGAAACAAAAAGAAGTCGCCGCCACCACGCACCGCTTGCTGGGCGAGCTGCCGATTGAAGATCTTTCAGTGGAAAAAGTCGAAGTAGAAGAGGTCATTCGGAGAATTTTTGAGGAGAAACCTGGTATAGAACCCGGTTAATCGTTTTCCCTCATTTTAAAATGGTATTAGTCGATCGTGCCTGTAAATAGGGTGATGCCTTCGAGGGATCCTACATTAGGAATTACCCATGTATCTTTGATCTCAATCGTTATCGACTCTGCAGGATCCGTATCAGTGGGTGCGGTATCTTCGACAGCAAAAGACCAGCAGAACGGGCCGCTACCAATATCCGGGATCGTAATGCTACCTCCACCGGTAAGTTTTCCTTTGGATGCGGCAATCGTAATAGAACTCCCCGCCATTGGGGCATTAGAGTTTAAATCGGCAACGCAAACTCTAAACGTAAGACCGGACCCATTCCCTATGGCAAAACCGGAAGCGGGACTCAGAACCACTTGAGAAATACCAGCAGTCATAGTCAACCTGTTCGATTTCCATATCATCGTATTCCCATCCCATACCCCATTTCCAAGATCAAATACGCCGTTGCCATTTCCATCGATATAGATATCGTCAGTCGTGTCAAATACACCGTCGTCATCAAAATCAACATGAGGTTCAGTTAAATCACAAGAAGCCGGGAAGGTATCTATCGATGTACCATCGAAAGTACCATTTCCATTGTTGTCCACAAAACATTCTTCACCTCGTGTAACGGCAATCACCATGGCATGACCATTAACCGGATCACCAGTCGTTGGCGGAGCCGACGCTCCAAAAGGGCTGGCACCTGAATAAATCAGTGGACGTGGCGCTTGAGTGCGGAAAAGTGCCGTCGTAATCCCGTTGGCATCGGTCACATTACTGGCATCTATCGCGCCGGATTCTGTTAGAAAGGAAACAGAGGTCCCCTCTAACACATTGTAATTTCCAAATCGGTCGGCAAGAAACACGCTAAGGTTCGCATTTAAATTAACATAGGCTAGGCCAGCCAAGTTTACAACCGATGTGGCAAGGCTAAAGTGAGACATCGACGGAATTCCACCTCCGATAGAAACAGCTGTTGACAAGGATGAAATCGAGACGGTCGTTACAACCGTTGTCGCCGTTATGCGGACCGGACCTGCGACAGTCCCACTTTGAAGGGTAGTCGTGACCACCCCATTAGTGGTCGAAGCAGAGATGGGAGTGATCAGTTCTCCACCGTTGGGTCCATCCAGTGAAAAGGTGACATTGGTCCCGTCGCTTGCATTCTGACCATTCACATCTTTGACGGCAAAAGTAATGATCGACGTTTCAGGTTGGCCCGATCCTTTCACTCCAATAACATTTGGAGAGGCAGAGGTAAATTGGATGCTCCCAACATTTACACCAAGTATGGCGATTGAGACGGTTTGACTTGCTCCGCCTGCAGATACCGTCACGATTGCAGTGCCTGCCGTACCGCCTGCAGTGAAGGTGCCTGTCGCCACACCCGCAACCGTGGTGGCCGTTGATGAAACCGATCCTAAAGTACCGTTGGTGGTAATCGAAAAACTCACGGCAGTTCCGTCGGCCACATTTACTCCAGCATTGTCTAGGATGGTTGCGTTGATTGCGACCGTTCCGAGTGCACTAACCGGATTTGGCGTGGCCGTTAGCGTAATTGAACCGACCGTGCTAGAGGTCGTAATGGCATTCGAAGAAGAGGTATTGTCTGTCACCGAATCGGTGGAACATCCACTGTTTAAAAGTAGGCCGAGCAAAATCAATATCGCGTAAAATCCCTGTTTCATCGGTTTCCTCTCTTTATTCCTCACTGTGTAATAAAAACGCTTTAGTAGACCGCGATCGATTGGTCGATTAAGGTGCCGCCGGCGCTGTCGTGGCACAAGTGCGTGTCACCGTACCAGTCCAAAGGTGGTCACTGACGCCTACGCTTCCGACAAGTGAGCCCGTGGTCACAACATCCGTTTCGTTCGTACAAGCAGGAATGGGAATGGTGACTGAAACTCTTCCGATACCCCGGTCATCGGTCTCGTCTTTTAGCGCTTCGGGTGTGCTCAAGGCATTCCCATTAAAATCTGACAGATAAGCTGAACCGCCGGCAAAAAATTCGATCTCGACCTTAGGAATGAGGTCGCCATTTCCATTGGTCACCACAAAATCCATCGCCCGGTAGACCACAATTTGCTCTGGCGCTTCTCTCGTTAGGGTTGTTGTACTGGCTTGGGGTCCGGTCACGGTCGCGCCATTCGGCGCAAGGTCGCTGCCGCAGCCTGAAATAAAGGTAAGTAGAGAAATGAATATGAATGCTTTTCTCATTAGAAACTCCTAGTCAATTGATTTCAGGGACGCGAGAAAACCCTTCAATTCCATTCGGCTAACCGACCGCGTCTGAACTGCTCCGATTTTTTTAGGGAGTACAAAATAAAGCTCTCCGTCGACTACTTTTTTATCGCGTGACATCACATTAAGTATATCCGCTGCTTTAAAACTCGGCAAATCGACCGGCAAACCAAAGGCTTTGATCAGTGCGATTTGGCGGTCGAGGTCTTGCTTTTTTAAAAGGCCCAAGCGATGCGCCAATCGGCTTGCGCAGGCCATGCCAATGGCCACGCCCTCGCCATGGCGATAGCGCCGATAACCGCCTAAAGTTTCGACGGCATGGCCCATGGTGTGCCCATAATTTAAGATTTTCCGGAGGCCCGATTCTCGCTCGTCTTTTTCGACGATTTCGGCCTTAATGGCGGATGATCGATTAATACAATGCACGATGGCATCCGGATCGAGGGCTAAAATTTTAGCAACATTTTTTTCCAAATAGCTAAAAAAATCTTCATCTGCGATGACCCCGTATTTGAGAACTTCGGCCAGACCTGCTCGGTACTCCCGCTTGGGAAGGGATTTTAAAACCGTGGGATCGGAACACACCAAACGGGGCTGATGAAAAGCACCGATGAGATTTTTCCCTTGGGGATGATCGACGCCGGTCTTTCCGCCGATGCTGGCATCGACCTGAGCGACGACCGTTGTGGGACATTGGACAAAGTCGATGCCTCTCAGGTAAGTGGCGGCTGCAAAACCGCACATATCCCCGACCACGCCGCCTCCGAGAGCCAGGAGTGCGTCGCGTCGTTCGAAACGATTTTCGATGAGATGGTCGTAAATCCGCCCAATTTGTCGAAGGGTTTTATAGCGCTCGCCTGCCGGAATCTCGATCATCAGCGGACGGTAACCCGATTTTTTTAAACTCTTCCTCACTTTGCCGCCATAAAGTAGATTGATTTTTGGATGCGTGACCACAGCAATTCGACCCCTGATTCCAAGACCATGGAGGGCGTCTCCCAAACCTTCGAGTGCACCAATTCCGACAAGAACATCATAACTTTTTTCACCGAGGTCAATGTGTATCCTATCAATTTTCGCCATCGCTTAAGCGGTGCCGAGGAGTGGCTTAATTTGATCAATAATGAGATTCACGCTCTTTTCCACCGGGATGTCGGAAGTATCGACTTGGATTTCTGCACAGCGATAAGACGCCTCGCGCTGAGACAACAGCTTTTCTATTTCGGCACGTGGATCGGGATTGTTCAGCAAAGGCCTTTGTCCGCTCCGCCGCTGGACGCGCCTTAAAATTACTTCCGGACGCGCGGATAAGGCGACTAAAATCCCGTTCCCTTTCAAGACTTCAACATTGGCTTTATTTAAAGGAACGCCGCCGCCGGTCGCGATCACATAGCCATTCCAGCGGGCCACCACCGAAACGGCTTCCGCCTCTAAGGCTCTGAAATAGGTTTCGCCATCTTCGGAAAAAATATCCGGAATACGCCTTTGGGTTCTCTTTTCGATAAAATGATCCGTATCGATAAATTGGTATTTCAATTCCACCGCCAACCGTCTCCCAATAATACTTTTTCCCGTTCCCATAAAACCAAGCAGGACAATATTTTTGACCAAGGCTAGTCCATAACTTTGGGCGTTAAGAAAACGAGAAGCTCCGAGGTGTCTTCCCGGGTTTCTTTATTTTTAAATAACCAGCCAATAAAAGGGATGTCCTTTAACCAGGGGATGCCGCTTTCCGACTCCGTTTTCGTGGTTTCATAAATTCCGCCGATCACCATGGTCTCACCGTCCATCAACAAGACATTGGTTGTGACTTCCTTTTTGAAAATGGGCGGACCCGGCGCACCCGGTGAAACGGGGCCGGCCTCGTTTTTCGAAAGATGCACATCGAGCAAAATCCCGCCATCAGGCGAAATATGCGGTGTGACCTTTAAGGTCAGGTTCGCATCGATAAATTGGACTTGGGTCCCTTCTTGAGAAACAGTGGAAAACGGAACCGATTCGCCTTGCTCGATTAAGGCTTCATGGTTATCGAGCACCATCACTTTCGGCGTGGAGACCACACGCGTTAAGGCCTGCGTTTCGCCCGCCGATAAGCGTAAATCGAGGGTAAAAGGATTTTGCGTAAATCGACCGAATGTAAAACCGATGCCGCCAAGACTGGTACTTGCAGGGAGATTAACGGCAAAGTCAGGCACTCCGGCATTAATGGGAGAGGTGGCTAAAGGATTTCCGATCCCGACGAGGTTGCCGTTAGACGTTGCATTGTAACCGGCGCCCCACTTAATCCCCAGACTTCTTAAAAAGACGGGCTTCACCTCGGCGATCCGGGCTTCGATCAAGACTTGCGGTGTCTTTGTATCCATCCGGCTCGAAAGGCGCTCGACCTCTTTTAGGTTGTCTTTAATATCTTTAACGATCAAGGCATTGGTTCGCGTATCGACCATGATTTCCCCGCGCGGCGAAAGGAGCTTTGTCAGCAGGGTTTTCATGGCATCTGCCTTGGCATAATTGACATAGATCACGCGCGTCAAAAGATCTTCCGCTTTTACTTTTGTCTCCTTCGCCCGTGCCTCTTCGTCGCGTTGCTTTGCGAGGTTGGCCAAGGTTGCGACCCGGATAATATTGCCTTCTCTATCTTTTCCGAGATTATGCATCTCAAGGATGATATCGAGGGCCTGATCCCAGGGGACGTCGTTCAGTTTCAGGGTCACCTTGCCGCTGACATCGTCGGCCATCACAAAATTTAATCCACTGACTTCCGCGATCAGACGAATGACATTGGTAATTTCGGCATCCTGAAAATCCAAGGAGATCTTTTTCCCGACATATCCTTCAGTCAGAGACGCTTGCTCTACTTCCAATTCCTCGATTTTGGGCGTGGAGAGAGACGTTAAGTTTTCACTCGCCTCTTTTTGCCGAAGACGTTTAAGGAAGGTCTTTTTTCTTGCCGAGTCTTTTTTCGAGAGATCCGCGACTTGCACCGCTTGTTCTTCATCGGCTTCCTTAAGACTTTCATCTTCAATGCCAGGTGTCGACTTTTCGGATGTCCCAGTGGGGAGGGAAGGCGGCAAGGAAGGTAGTGCTCCGGTTTCTGGGGTATTCACTGATGGGCTCTGCATCGCCTTGGATTGCGCCAGGGCTGTTGAGGCTGCATCAGCCCCAGATGGACTCGCAACCTCCGCCGGTGCATCCGCGATAGGATTAACAACGCTCGGGCTTTGTTTTACCACTTGGCTTTTCGTTTCTTCGGAGGAACTTGGAAGATCTTCTTTGGCTGCCTTGGCTGTCAAAGTGACCTTCAATTGGTTTTGATCGAGTTCCCAGGCATAATGAATGGGTGCATTTAGATCGACAACCAAGCGGAGTTTTTTCTCGTGTTGTCCAATTCGAACTTGCTTAATATGTACATCTTCGGATGCAATTTTTGTGAGACGGCGTTGCGCCCGGACACCAGGCAGATCGATCACTAAACGCTGGCTATCAACAAAAAACAGGTTGGGGGATAAAACGCCATCGGCGGTGACAACCAGCTGTAATTCTTGACCGTGAACCCAGTGAATGGATTTAACGCGGCTGGCCGGAGGAAGCGGGATCGTCTCCTCAGCGAAAGACGCCTCATCCATGAGTGTTGTCTTTGTGACCGTCGCCTTCGGTGCTGACATTTTTTCTTCGACAAGGGACGCCTCGTTCTCGACGGGCTCCGTACTTTCGAGTGTCTCTTCATTTGGCGAATCACTCACGAGCGGAACCAATGCAGGAGGATCAGCGATTTGCCCCGGTGATCCGGCACCTGCTTTTTCTAAAGATTCACTCGCAGGCTTTTCCATCATCTGAGTCGAACCGGCTTTGGCGGAAGTGCCGATTGAATCTGCCAGACTCGATCCCATGCTGTTTAATGCACCTTCACCAGGGCTTTCTGTCACCGCAAGCGCAGCGGGAGCCGCTTCCAGGCCCAGTCCAGCAGCCGGAATTTCCATCCCCTTTTCGGCTGACGGTGGGCTCACAATTTCTTGCTCCATCTCGTCCGCTTCTAAAGCGGTAAATTGGCTTTTCATCGGCTCCGACTCGGCCACTTCGATAACAAGGTTCATTCCTTCTGTTTTGACTTCTGCTTCTACCGAATCGTCCAAAAGGAATTCAAGACGAGCAACATTGTCTCCTCCCCCCTGCGCGGGTCGAATGACGCGCACGGGACCGGTCTCCATTTGGATCTCTTCGTTGAACCGGCCTAGGCTCACGCCCGCCATATCAATGACGAGGCGGTCGGGATCAGTAAGATGGAAGGTGGTATAGATCATCGGCTCTTCACCCAGGACTTCGATGGTCATCTTTCCGTTTTCCTCGATCACTCGAATATCTTGGATTTCCGTCGATGGGGAAGAATCGATCTGTGCTTTCGGCTTAGTAACGACACAAGACATACCAAAAGCCGAGATCATTAATATCGCTGTCATTCGAACCCATTGACCGATCATTCTTGCCCCTCCTTATGGGGATGAAGTTCCATGATTACATCGTTCTGACTTGTTTCTCCAAATATGCTCAAAAGGCTCTCCTCAACGACGACTTCATTTTGTGTAATGCGTTTGATCACGCCATTATTGAGTCCGATGCGGGTTCCAACGCGAACGGTATATCCGCTGCCTCCAGGGACAGTCACAATTGCGCTGGGACCCATTTCGCCCCATATGATTCCAATGAGTTTCAAATCAGAAAGATCTCTTCTTTGTAGCGGAGGGAGGCTATCGACATTTCTTTGAAGGTTTGCAGCCGACCTAGAGATCACAATGGATCGAAAAGGATCGCGCCGACCCTTCGGATTGTAATTGATTAAAACCTCCTCCGTCTTTTCTTCCACAGACTCCCCCTCTGGGGAAAGCGTATTGACCTCATTGAGCGCCTCTTCGGGCTCAGAAGCTGCCGTGATTGGAACAGCCACCGCAGGTTTGGACTCGGGAGGCGTTTGTGCCGAACTACAGGCGCTCAAGAAACCTGAAAAAATAAATACAAGCGGCAATAAAACAAGATACGGTTTTTTCATTCGATCCCATTCAAAACGTGTCGGCGTCCGCATCACTTCTCCGATGACGCAAAGGCCGTTGCTGAAAACCGGGTTTGAATCGTGACCCGGTTTTGATCGACCACGGGTGAAGACATTTTAATATTAGACACATTGACGATGCGCCTTAGCTTACTGATTTTATCAAAGAAGGCACCCACCGAATGGTAGCCCCCCGCAACCTCTACGCTCACCGGTATTTCGATGTAGAGCCCCGAAGCATTTTCTTTTTTGGCACCCGGTCGCCAGAGCTTAAAATCGAGGCCGCTTCGACCGCCCAATTCGGACACCTGCTTTAGAAGGACTTCGATCTCCGCCTGAGAAGGGAGCTGTTCTTTTTGTTCTTTCAACTGCCGCTGAAGGGCCAGATATTCCTTTTTCAAAACATCCAAACGTCGGACTTTGACGCGCTGCACATTGATCTCGTCGTTGAGCGCCGCGATCTCCTTTTCAATTTTTTCAATGGCTTCGCCTTTTGGAATAAAAACAAACCATATGAAGGCGCCGGAGACAAGGATGACGGCCATAAAAAGGCCGATCAGCTTTTGTTTATTCGAAAGGTTTTTTAGGGTATTGAGTTGAAGATCCATCATAAGGGAAACTGCTGAATGCCTTTTCTACAATAAGTTTACGAAAGAATCGACCATTTTAGCCGGAAGGAATAGACCGTGATATTTGCTTCCTTGTTTTGCCTTGATTCGACAATCTGGACATCCTGAAAGGCCGAAGCTTCTTTTAAATTGTTGATGAAATCCACAATTTCGTTATTCGTTGTCGCCTTACCCGTTAGATCGATAGTCCCCGATTGCTCGCTGAGACTCACGAGCCAAACCCGTTCCGGCAAACGCTTGCTAATTTCGTCGAGTAGATAGACGGGTATCGCCTGATTCTTTTTCAGCTGTTGAATAATCTGAATCTTCTCTTTGGCTTTAACTTTATCCGCCTCAAAATTCTCGACTTCTTTCACTTGGACTTTCAAAGTCGCCAATTCCTGAGTCAGACCTTTTTTTTGCGCCTTCAACTGCTCAACGGAAGCATCGAGAAGGCTCCACCCGATATACCAGGCAACGACAAGGACGATCGAAGCCAAAACCACCCAGACGAGTTGAGATTCAAGCTGAACCTTCTTCTTTGTTTTCTTCGTTTTTTCTGGGGTGAGCAGGTTGATCTTTATCATAAGCTAACGATCTCCCACTGCACGTAAAGCCAAGCCGACACCCACGGTGGCCAAGGGGGCCATCTCTTCGATATAAATGGGATCGAAGGCGGTATCGGACACTTCAATATTGCGAAAAGGATTGGTCGACTCAACCGGTACATTCAACTTTTCTGAAAGGTGTGAGACCAGATTCAGCACCTTTGAACAACCACCACTAATAAGGATTCTGCCAATTTCGTCATTGGACGACGTGGTTTTAAAATAGTCGAACGATCGAATCACCTCGGACGCAATTTTTTCATTGAGCAAATCGATAATATTGAGCAAGGCTTCTTGATCAACCCCTTCTATCTTTTCTCCCCGTTTCGCCATTTCCGCGTCTTCAAAACTGAGATTAAACTCTCTTTGAATCGTCTCGCTGTAGCGGTTGCCCCCAATCGAAATATCGCGCGTAAAAGCGAACAAGCCGCCTTTAATGATATTGATATTCATCACACTCGCGCCAATATCAACCAAGGCAACCACCTCACCTTGTTTAATGTCATAGTTAATCGCGAACATATTCTCCAGTGTAAAAGCATCCACATCCACGATCACCGGTTGGAGCCCCGCTTCCATGACGATGGTCGTGTATTCGGATAATTTTTCCCGCTTCACCGCGACAAGCAAGACGTCCATTTGATCACTGGCTTCTTCAGGGTCGGACGATTCCAAAATATTAAAGTCTATATTCACGTCATTGATATCAAAGGGGATATATTGCTCGGCTTCCCATTTAATCGATTCCTCCAACTCTTCTTCAGACATCACCGGAAGTTGGATTTTTTTGACGATGACAGAGTGTCCCGAAACGGCAAAGGCGACCTCTTTGGATTGCAGATCTTGCTCTTCGACCAGTTCTTTAATGATGTCGATCACGCGTCCGGCGTCCATCACGGTTCCGTCTACAATCAGTTCGGAATCGAGCGGTTTAACCCCGAATTTTTTAAGCTGATACCCTTTACCCACACGCTCCAATTGCACTAACTTGATCGCGCCGGAACCAATATCCAGGCCGACTAAACGTTTTGGACTCGAAAAAAAAGAAAACCCCATTATTTTTTACCTCGGACTTTACTCCCCGGTCGGGTTGAAATTATTTTTTTGATCTCTTTGATGTGGCGAGAAGAATAGAGCCGCCAGTTTCGCCAATCCCGCCCAACCCCTGAAATAAGGCCTTCCATCTCCCATCGAAACAAGGTCGCTTTAGAAATGTCGAACAGCGCACAAATATCCTTCGTTTTGTATTTTGTTTTCTCTTTTGGCATGTGGAGTGATCCTCTAGATACCGAGAGGGTTATGATAGTAAGTATACTTAGTGTTCAACATCTGTCAAGGAAGGAGGAAAGTTTCCGTATTTCATTAAATTATTGCGGTGAGAGGACTCAGGACGCGCCCCCAAAAGGGGGTTTAAAAAAATAGATTTGTCCCTAAGGGAGAACGGACCGAGGGAAATTGCTCTCTCTCTGAGGGTTGGAGGTGGGTTTTTGTTTCTTCTTGGCCAAGCCGATTGTGGCCTTAAAATTCTCTCCCAAAAACAACTCTGCAACAATATTAACGCCTCGCTCTCCGATCTCGGTTCGGACGATCTTTGCGCCGCGAATAAAAGACACAATCTTGGGTTTCATCGTTTCATCTTTATCCGAGAGATTGGAGATCGTCTTTTTCGAATCCGTCATGAGCGACATGATTTGGGATTCTAATTGGGTATAGGCATCCACTTTCGCGTGCTGAATGGCCTGGATTCTTTCTGAGATCGATCCGGCTTTCTCCAGTACGCCGAAACCGCTTGCGCTAAGTGTCACATTCGCCCAATCGGACTGAGCGTTCTCTGGCGGATCCGATTGGCAAGAAACGAGGAAAAAGGTCAGGAACAGGAGGGGAAGACCAAAACCCAGACGTATCCGCTGATTCACGATTCGGTCCAGCGGGTATACAATGTGTTTTGCACACCCAGCAGGTCGAGTGCACGCCCAACAACGGATTGCACGAGATCCTGAATCGACTTGGGCCGATTATAAAATGGCGGCATGGCAGGGAGCAAGGTTGCGCCAAGCTCGGCCATGGTCAGCATATTTCGAAGGTGGACTTGGTTCAGTGGAGTCTCACGAGGAATGAGGATTAGCCGTCGTCCTTCCTTTAAACTGACATCGGCCGCGCGTTCAATTAAGCTTGACGAAAACCCATGCGACACGCCCGCCAAGGTTTTCATAGAACAGGGCGCAATCACCATGCCATCACTATGAACAGAACCACTGGCGATCGGCGCCGTCATATCTTGCTCATCGCAATAGACGAGTTCCTGCTTTGCATACCGTTTCTTCAAGATCTTAGAAGTCTCCAAAAATCGCCCGCCCCAATCCAGGCCCATTTCTTCTCTAATAATCAATCGCGCAGAGGGTGAAAGAATAAGGTAGACACGATGCTTCTCTTTTAGGAGATACTCCAATAGGGTTAGGCCATAAATGGCACCGCTGGCGCCTGATATTGCCACAACATAACTTGCCACGCGTTTTTCCTTTCTTTAATAAAGTAGGGTGCTGATCTTTACTATTGCCGAAACTCAATCGTCCTGGGTGATGTCACGGTGTTTGAACAACACCTTAATGCCTTTATTCTGCATATCTTCTTTCACTAAATTTAAAATGGCCACTGAACGATGCCGCCCTCCGGTACAGCCGATGCCGATTGTTAAATAACTCTTCCCTTCTCTCTCGTAGAGCGGAAGAAGAAAATCGAGGAGTTGGTAAAGTTTATCCAAAAAGGCGTTTGTCTCCGGCAAGCGCATAATATACTCTTTTACAGGCGTATCGTTACCGGTTAGCGGCCTCAATTCATCAACTAGGAACGGATTACTCAAGAAACGGACATCGAACAAAAGATCGAGATCGTATGGGGTGCCGTACTTATACCCAAAGGAGGTCAGCGACAAATTCAGGTGTCGGTCTTTTTCAGTGCCGACATAATCGCCGGTGATTAATTCTTTAAGCTGCTGCACATGATAGTCGGAGGTATCGATCACCCGATCAGCGCGCTTCCTGAGATCTTGCAGAATCTCCCGCTCCCGTTTAATGCCATCCACAACCGTGCCGGTTTTCGCCAGGGGATGCGGACGCCGGGTCTCCGAAAATCGCCTTTGCAGGATTTCGTCTCGGGCATGAAGAAAGAGAAGCTCGACTTGATAACCCTCTTCAATTAGTCGATCAAAGACCAACAAAAAATTATTGAGAAAAGATCGCTCCCGAATATCAATCCCAATGGCCGCTTGCGAAATTTCATTTCGAGATTGCCTACACAGACGAACAAACTTTGGAAGCAATTGGGGCGGCAAATTGTCGATGCAGAAAAAACCCAGATCCTCAAAACATTTAATCGCGCAGCTCTTGCCCGAACCGGATAAGCCGCTGATGATCACAATCCGAACACCCTTATCTTCTTCCGACTTCATCGCCTCTTTGCCGGTCGTGCACCAGTCCCCAACACGGCTCCAATCCCTTTAGCTTAAATGAACCGGTTCGATCAAGCCCAGACTGCCATCTTTCCGCTTATACAACACATTAATATTTTTACTTTCGTTATTTCCGAAGATAAAGAAATTATTTCCCAACAACTCCATTTGAAAAGCTGCTTCTTCGAGTGGCATGGGCTTCACTGCAAACTGCTTGCGTTTTTTAATATGCCCTTTTTCCCAAATTTCGCTCGGCGGCGTTTCATCCAAGACAAGGTTGTTGTGAACGCGATGGTCGCAAAGCTTTTCTTTATACTTCTTGAGTTGCCTTTCGATTTTGGACATGGCCTTATCGACCGAGGCATACATTTCGTCGGTCTCCGTCTCGGCTTGAAGAATAAAGCCTTTTACTTTGACCAGTACCTCCGCAAGATGGCGATACTTTTCGACCTTGAGTGTGAAGATCACTTGCGTCGCCTTCGACGTGTACTTCTTAATCTTTTCTGCGCGTGTCTCAACGTATTCTTTTAGTGCTGGCGTGATTTCTAATTGTTTTCCTGTAATCATTACTTCCATAATCGCCTCCTAACAGAACGAAATCGATGGACGCCACTTCGTGTTTGAGTCGGACGGGAATGCAAGGATCGGCAGATTTTCATCTGCAGCGCGAGGCCCCGGACAGGGTTCCTAAATCTGCCGTTTTCTGCGGTTTGCCGGTTCAATATTGAGCCAGGCTCGGTACTTAGTCACCGTCCTTCTTGCAATAGCAACATCTTGTTTTTTCAAGCACTCAACGATTTCTTGATCCTTTAAGGGCCGAGAGGCATCTTCCTCTTCGACCATCTTACGTATCATCTCCCGAACGGCGATCGACGACATGTTCTCCACGCCATCTCCGACGCGTGGGAGACTGCTGTTGAAAAAGAATTTAAGTTCGTAAATCCCTTGGGGCGTATGCATGTATTTATTGGTGGTCACGCGGCTGACGGTGGATTCGTGCATAGAAATATCATCCGCCACCTGCCTCAAGATCAGCGGCTTCAAATATTGAACCCCCTTGTCCAAAAAATCCTGCTGAAACTTAACGATACTTTCGCCCACAAGTTGAATCGTTCGGTTGCGCTGCTCGATACTTCGAACCAACCAAAGTGCTGAGCGGAACTTTTCTTCAAGATAGGTTTTAGTCGATGATGTAATACTGCCTTTCGAGCGCAGCAGAGACTGATAATAGGGACTGATTTTTAATCTCGGAAGACCATCATCGTTTAACATGACGACGTACTTTCCTTCCGACTTGGCCACATAAATATCGGGAATTATATAGGCGTTTTCTGAGGAAAAATAGGGGCGGCCGGGTTTCGGTTCCAAATGTTCAATGACGTGTGCCGCTGCAGCCACATCGTCCATCGTAACGTCACAAGCTTTGGCAATGTTTTGATATCTTCTTTTCTCCAAGTCGGGCAAGTAATTTTCGATAATGTCCTCGACCAGCGAGCCTGAAAGTTCCAGCTGCTTGACCTGGATCAGCAAGCATTCTTTTAAATTTCTTGCGGCAACACCGACCGGATCGAAAGCTTGAACAACACTGAGTACCTCTTGGACCGCTTTAATCGAGGCTCCGAGCGAAACGGCAATCTCTTCGATGGGCGTTTCCAAATAACCGTTTTCGTCGATTTCGCCGATGATGGCCGTCCCGATTCTATTTTCTTTTTCGGTGAATGGGGAAAGCCCCAGCTGCCAAAGCAAATGATCCACAAGCGATGTGGTTTTCGCCAAGGTTTGCTCATAGGAAGGACGCTCCTCGTCGCGGTCCGGTTTCGAGCCACTCCAGCCTTCATCGCGGTCGTCATCGAGGTAGTATTCTTCCCATTTTAAATCGAATTCCTCTTTTTTTTCAGGGCCGTCTTCCGGCTCAGCTCCCTCACTTTCGGCGCTGGTCCCGGATTCCTCTTCCGGCGCCTCCGTCACCCCGTCTTCTAAGACGGGGTTTTCAACCATTTCTTGATTGATCACTTGGTCAAGCTCAAGCTTAGAGAGCTGGAGCAACTTAATCGCCTGCTGAAGCTGAGGGGTCATCACCAGCTTCTGGGCCATTTTTAATTCAAGCCGGGGTTTCATGCCCCCGTCAGACCAAGACATTGCGCGACCTCATCAATTAATATAGTGCTCGGCGTACTGCCCTTGCCATTGAAATTTTTCGCCCAGGTAAATGGCTCTGGCCTTCGGACTTTCTGCGATTTCGGATGGGCTTCCTGAAATCAAGATCTCCCCTTCATGAATGATATAGGCCCGATCGGTAATATTGAGGGTCTCTCGGACATTGTGATCGGTGATGAGTACGCCAATCCCTTTTTCCTTCAAATGAGAGATGGTTTTCTGAAGCTCTAAGACAACGATCGGGTCGATACCCGCAAAAGGTTCGTCCAAAAGAATGAATTGAGGAGAAAGGACCAAGGCGCGGGTAATCTCGAGACGCCGTCGCTCGCCCCCCGATAAGGTATAGGCCTTGTGCTTCGCCAAGTGAGCGATGCTGAGTTCATGCAGAAGGCTTTGAAGTCGGGTTTCACGCTCCGAAGCAGAGAGGTCGAGCGTTTCCAAGACAATCATAATATTTTCTTCCACGGTGAGCTTTCTGAATATAGAGGCTTCCTGCGGCAAGTAGCTCAGTCCCTGGCGAGCACGGCGATACATCGGCATTTTTGTAATGTCTGTGCCGTTTAGGCTCACTTCCCCTTGACTGGGCGTCGTCAACCCCACAATCATGTAAAAAGTCGTGGTCTTTCCCGCGCCGTTGGGCCCCAACAAGCCGACGACCTCTCCCGGATTTACGTAAATACTCACATCCCGGACCACCTTTCGGTGGTTGTAACTTTTTTCGAGGCCGGAGGCCTTCAGCATAATTTTCTTCGACTCACGACGCTGACGCATTTATACATAGACACAAAGTCCCCGTATCCTAAGCTTCTTTTCTGAACTTTTATTATAAACCAAAAAATGCCGATTTATTTTTTACGAAAACCGGCGCCGGCCTTGTTCTCGTGAATAACAACCTCGCTCTCTGCGACCAGTGTTCGTTCTTCGTTCATATAAATGGTAATGACCGAGCCCTTCACTTGATAACCCTCTTCCCAGACTTCCGGATTTCCAGTCAAGGTAATAATCTCTTTTCCTCGCTCGTAAATTCCCTGCTCGGCCTTGGCGTGTTGCTTTCCTTTTGTAATCTGCACATTTCCGGAGGCAATAATTTTAGACACTTGCTGTTCGCCGTTTCCATCCGGGAGGAAGGTCGAAGCGGGTGCTGATCGCTCTAAAAAAACTTCGGCGCGTTCCGACTCGATAACAAGGTCCTTATTGATGATCTTGACGTTTCCTTCAAAAATAATTTTATCTTTGAGGTTTTGAAGAACCATCTTTTTTGAACTGATCGATACCGGTCCACCCTTGACCTGGGAAAGCGGTGTCTCGGCGGCATAAAGACGCAACCCGGCGTTAAAAATAAAAAGGGGAAGAAAAAATAGAGGGAGTCTACTTAACCAGCGCTTTGACATCACCCAAAATAACCATCTCTTGTCGGTCCACAAAGATACTCAGGGCATCGCCGTCAATTTCAGTTTGAGGTCCTGAAATGTGGACCGGCCCTTCCGCAAAAAGGGTTCGTTGATCCTCATTCCAAAGCAATCCGGGCGTTTGCACTGTGTAGTGGTTTTCGAGCGTAATCGTCATCGGTCCGGACAGATTTCGCACTGTAAAATCTTTTTTCTCCGAATCGATCTCTCCCGTCTCGCCTTTTATATGAAATGAATGGCCTTCGCCATAGGGAATGGTTGCGATTATATTCTCAAGACGTGCCGTTTGGCTGGCTTCATACAGGGCGCCCTTAGTGGCCTGCAAAATCAGAGGGTTCTCCCCTTCACGGGTGCGTACAAAAGAAAACGATTCCAGCCGCACATCCGCCTCTTTATCGATATTTCGCTGAATCACCGGTGGGTTTTTTTCTCTTAGGTTCGAAACCACGGAGAAGGCAAGAAATGACATCATTCCCATCGCAAACAGCAATAACAAGGTTTTCGACTCAAATCGACGGATGACCATGACCTAAAAGTAACATAATTGAGATAACGAGTAAAGCCGATAGGGCTGTCTATGGCAAGAGTCTTGCACTATTTGGAACGCCGGAAATAAGGACGGCCTTTTTCCTTGATTTTAAGGGAAAATAAAGCTAGGATTGGCATTCGTAACCCTAGACCCCCTTGGAGGAAGTGATGATTAAAAAAACCTTCGTATTCCTTTTTGCGATCTCTTTTATCCTGAGTATCACCCATCCGGTATCGGCGGCGAAGAAAAAGCGCTTCGACCAAAGCTACGATAAAGTTTGGGATGCCGCAAAGGCCGTTGTCGACGAAAAAGGCCTGGGGAAACACCCACATGGCAAGGCAAAAGGCAAAAAGAAAAAAGGGAAAATTAAAACACCCGTTTACCGCTATTTTAAAATATCTTCGGCAAGACCCGTGGTCGAGACGCAGTACCGTGATTCTTATGTTATCAAAATCAAAAAGGTTGAGGTTCCTGTCCCCCAACCTGCCGCGGCAAAAACACCTAAAGTAGAAGAAAATGCCGCAGCCGATGTCACCTTGAAACCGGGAGATACGGCGGTCGATGCAAAGAAAGCACCCGTAGCGCCGAAGGTCGAAACCACGACCAAGGTCGATCTCTCCATAAAACGCACTTTCGAGATCTGGGTCGAGGCAACACGGACATGGGACAAGGCGAATCCCAAAGAACATAATGTTGGCTATAGCGAGGCTTATTTGATGAAAGCGATCGAGGCGCGATTGTCGGGCAAAGGCGCTGGCAAAAAAGTAGAGCAGGCCAATTTAAATATCAACCCGCCCATTGTTGTGGAATAACTCAAATACAAAAAGACCGAAGATTTTAAAAAGGCACCCCGAGATATAGGGTGCCTTTTTATTTTCAAACACCTTACTCGCCGATCCGAATCCCTTGATCCTGAGGGTAAAACACCTCGGTAAATCCCACGAAACGATTTGACATTTTTTTTACATCCGCTTATTCTTTCACTCTTATAGGACAATCAAGCAAAAAGATGAATGCAGTTCAAAACTCACGAATGCCCGGGCTGTTTTTATCCCTCTTCTTTTCATTTCTGCTTATCGGATTGGATTTCGGATTGCTAAACGCCCAGTCGGAAACAGCCGAAAATGCCATCGAAGGCAATATTGACGATATCGCCCGAGCAATATTGACCTATTTCCCAAAAGTCGTTGGAGAGGTGGTCGCCATTGAGGCCAACCGGGTTGAAGTGGCCTTCGGAAAAGAACACCAAATTGCACCCGGCATCTTGCTGACCGTTTTTCGAGAAGGCGAGGCCTTTGGTCATCCCGTCACAGGGGTTCCGCTCGGTAAATTCGAAGATCGAATCGCCACGCTCGAAGCGCTCCGATTCGATCCGCCGAATCTCATCGCCATTCCAATCGAAACGACGGGGGAAATCATGGAGGGCGACGGCGTTCGCATTCCGGCAACGCGCATCCCCTTGACGGTCTCCGTTTCATCTGAGTCGGATCATGTCTTTTTGATGAATGAGCTAGTCTCCGCGCTGAGTGATACCGGCCGCTTCCAAATCAAAACTCTTTCGCCGGGCGCCGACCTCAAAACTGCCCTGCAATCCGGAACGGATTATCATGCACAAATCTCCACGGCGCGAATTGACGATCGGTTTTCGATACACCTTAAAATTCAAAATACACGCACTGGAAAAGACCTTGCTTCTCTAGATGTCTTAATCAATCAGTCAGAAGAAAGCGATTTGATCTTAGAACATCTTCAGTTCCAACTTTTTGAACAACGGCAGAAAAACTAGTTTCCTGAAGTCATCGTGCAAGGGCACCATGTCCAAGTTAAGCGAAAAAGAACTCCTCCACGCCATCGACAAGGCTAACCTTCCAAAACATGTCGCGATTATTATGGATGGCAATGGACGCTGGGCCGCGCAACGCCATCTCCCTCGGATTTCGGGCCACCAACGCGGGATTCGCTCCGTCCGGGAAATTATCACCTTCGCCCGCGAAATCGGGATTGAAACACTCACCCTCTATGCCTTTTCCAACGAAAACTGGAACCGTCCCGCGAAAGAAATTACGCAATTGATGATCTTGCTTGAACGTTACCTACTGAAAGAACTTTCGACCCTGATGAAAAATGGAATTCGATTTCGCGCCATCGGGCAAATCGACCGTCTGCAAACCTCGGTTTCGAAGCTCATCCGCTCGGTCGAGGAAGAAACTCAGGAAAATGATCAAATGACCTTGGTCCTCGCTTTAAGTTACGGCGGCCGAACAGAAATAATCGATGCGGTTAAACAAGTGTGCGAATCGGTACAAAAAGAAAAGCTGGCCTTAAAGGATTTGGATGAGGAATGCTTCGCATCCTTCCTCTATTCGAAGGACATACCCGACCCTGATCTCATGATCCGAACGAGCGGCGAGGTCCGGATCAGCAACTTCTTTCTTTGGCAAGTGGCCTATACCGAGCTTTACTTCACGAAAACCCTATGGCCCGATTTCAGAAAAAAGGATTTCCTACAGGCCCTCCTAGATTATCAAGGCCGGGAGCGCCGTTTTGGCCATGTCTCGGGAATAGATGCCGTCCCAGAACCCACCGGCACCGCGCACCATCGCGAGAAGCCCTCCGCGGAGAGTTAGACATTCGTTCAAGCCGCCTCCTCACCGCAGCCTTCTTATTACCCGCCGTCATTGGACTCATCTGGACGCTCCCGCCTTTTTCCTTCTTCCTGTTTATCGCCCTTGTTATTCTTCGCGTTCAATACGAATATTATCTTCTGGTTTTCACAAAAGAAGAAAAAGGGCTTATTTTTTTCGGGCTGGGGCTCGGCTTCTGCTTCTTAAGCGTAATTTACTACCGCCTCCCCTTGCTGCCCACGCTATTCGGCTTAATTTTTATGGTCTTACTCCATAGCCTTTCGACGCTCCACGAGATCGAAAAAACCTTATCGAAATCGGCCCTGCTTTTCTTCGGCATCGCCTACGTCGCCGGCTTCTTAAGTTATCTGATTCTCATCCGCCAGCATTCGCTTGGAAGAGAACTGATTTTTTTCATCCTAATCATGACTTGGGGCGGCGATGCCGGCGCCTACTATGTTGGCCGAGCGCTCGGAAAACACAAGCTGGCCCCGCGCGTCAGCCCCAACAAAACCATCGAAGGAGCGCTCGGCGGCCTCGGCATCGGATTTCTTGGAGGTGCCGCAGCGAAGCTGAGCTTTCTTCCTTTCTTTTCATGGGGAGATCTCATCGCCCTCTCCCTCTTACTCGGTGTCTTCGGACAATTGGGCGATTTGGTCGAATCGATGTTGAAGCGCTCGGCTGGAGTAAAAGATTCCAGCGCGCTCGTTCCGGCCCATGGCGGCCTTTTCGACAAACTCGATAGTATTGCGTTTGCCGCACCGCTTCTCTATTATTACTTGATCCTTTTCAAATCCTAAGGCTTTCCAGCCGAACTGGAGCACAAAGAGCATGAAGAACATTGTCATCCTCGGCGCAACCGGCTCCATCGGGGACAGCACCCTGGATATCATCAGCCGCTTTCCCGGTCAATTCCGCATTCTCGGATTGACGGCAAAATCGCGTGATGCCAAGCTTGAAAAACTGATTGAACGCCATGCTCCCAAGGTGGTTGCCTTGGCCGACCTCAAGGCGGCGGCCGCCCTCAAAAAACGGATCGGCAACAAGCGCGTGAAAGTTTTGGCGGGCGAAGCCGGTCTCGTGGAGGTCGCAGGCCTAGCCGAAGCCGACTTGGTGATTTCGGCCATCGTCGGCGCCGCCGGGCTGCTCCCGACGCTCTCGGCCATTCAAGCCGGAAAAACGGTCGCCTTGGCGAATAAGGAACCGCTCGTCATGGCGGGTGAAATTATTCAGCGGGAAGCCAAATTAAAAGGGGTCTCCATTCTGCCCATCGACAGCGAGCACTCTGCTGTATTTCAGGCACTCCATGGGGAACGGCACGAAGACATCAAACGCATGATTCTCACCGCCTCGGGTGGCCCGCTCCTTCGGCATTCGGACATTGAAAAACGCAAAGTCACTCGAAAAGAGGCTCTGGCGCACCCAAACTGGAAAATGGGGCCGAAAATCTCCATTGATTCCGCGACTTTAATGAATAAAGGGCTTGAAATTATTGAAGCCCGATGGCTTTTCGACCTCCCGCCTGATAAAATTGACGTTGTGATTCATCCACAAAGTATTATTCATTCTATGGTCGAGTTTGTCGATCGCTCCGTCATCGCCCAGTTGGGATTGCCCGATATGCGAACGCCGATTTCTTACGTCTTACACTACCCCAAACGCGCGCCGCTCGATCTCCCTTCTCTTGACTTAGCGACAGTGGGAACGCTAACATTCGAGAAACCCGATTTGAAGGCCTTTCCCTTGCTTAACACGGCCTATGAAACCTTGAAGAGCGGTGGCACGCTTCCAGCGGTTTTAAATGCAGCCAACGAGGAAGCAGTCGCGGCCTTTTTAAACGCGCAAATCGGCTTTACTGAGATCGAGGCGGTTATCCACCAAACGCTTGAAGCCCATTCGCCCCAGTCTGCTGATACCTTGGAAGCGGTCATCGAAGCCGATGAATGGGCACGGATGGAAGGCAAGCGTTGGATTCGACACTATGCCCGCTGCTGAAGCCCTCGACGGATTAAAAGTATATAGGAGTCATCAAGATGTTTAGTGCCTCATCCATTCTCACCTTCATTGTCGTTTTAGGGGTCATCGTCGTCTTCCACGAGTTTGGCCACTACCTCGTCGCCCGGCTTTGCGGGGTTACGGTAAAAACCTTTTCGGTCGGCTTCGGCCCAAAACTCCTAAAAAAGCAAATCGGGCCGACGGAATATTGCCTCTCGGCTTTTCCACTCGGCGGCTATGTCCGCATGATGGGCGACGACCCGAATGAAGAAATTTCTGAAGAAGACCGGGCCCATTCTTTCTTAACCCAACCCGTCAGAAAAAAGATCGCCATCGTTGTGGCGGGACCCGCCTTCAACATCCTCCTCGCCATCTTCATCTACTCCGGTATCTTCATGGTCGGCTTCCCAAGCCTCACGGCTGTTGTGGGCGAAATTCAAGAAGGCTCGGCCGCCGAAGTCGGTGGACTGGAAACGGGCGATCGAATCATTGCCATTGAAGACAAAGAGATTGCCCTTTGGGACGAAATACGAGAAACCGTTCAAAAAGGCGACGGTGCATCGCTGGCCTTTGTCGTCGATCGTGCTGGGGTACAAAAAACGGTCACCATCACACCCCAAATGAAAGAATCCGAAGACCTCTTTGGAGAAAAACATCCCACATGGCTCATCGGCATCCTGCCCAAGGGCGATCAAATCACCAAACGCTACAACCCCTTTCAAGCTGTCTACCTGGGCGTAAAGCAAACTTGGAATATGTCCGTGATGAACATGGTGGGCATTGGGAAACTTATTCAAGGCAAGATCTCCTCCGACAATCTCGGCGGCCCCATCATGATTGCGCAAATCGTCGATCAACAGGCCTCGCGGGGCATGCTCAACATCGTGAGCTTTATCGCACTACTCAGCATCAATCTCGGCCTAATTAACTTGTTTCCCATTCCGGTCCTCGACGGTGGCCACCTCGTCTTTTTTACGATAGAAGGCATCCTCGGTCGCCCGCTGAGTCTTAAAAAAGTGGAAATCGCGCAACAGGTCGGCCTCTTTCTCATCGTGTCCTTGATGGTTTTTGCCATGTATAACGACATCATGCGCTTCTTTGTGAGTCCCTAAGAGAAACCCTTGAAACGCAGCAAACGCGATCCCATGCCCCAATCCCTATGCGCCCAGAGATGACCCGTCGCAAAACCAGACAAATTCAAGTCGGATCGGTCAAAATCGGCGGCGATGCGCCCATTGTTGTCCAATCGATGACCACCTCCGATACCCGAGACATCGAAGCCACGCTGGCCGAAATCCATCGCCTCGAAGACGCGGGTTGCGAAATCGTCCGCGTCGCCGTGCCGGAAAAAGAATCGGCCGAAGCCCTGCCAAAAATCATGAACGAGATCTCGATTCCGCTGATCGCCGACATCCACTTCGATTACCGTCTCGCCCTCATGGCCCTCGATGCCAAGGTGGACGGCCTGCGCCTCAACCCGGGCAACATTGGATCGCGCGAGCGCGTCGAACGGGTGGTCAAGCAGGCCAAAGACCAGGGCGTGCCCATCCGCATCGGCGTCAATGCCGGATCGCTGGAGAAAGATCTTTTGGAACAATACGGCTACCCCACGGCGGAGGCCATGGTCGCTTCCGCGATGCGTCATATTGAGATTTTAGAATCGCTGGATTTTTACGAAACCAAGGTCTCGCTCAAGGCCTCCCACGTCGGCTTGGCCACCGAGGCCTATCGGCTCTTCTCGGAGCAGTCGGACTATCCGCTCCACCTTGGCATCACCGAGGCCGGTACCGCATCAACTGGTGCCATCAAGTCCGCGGTCGGCCTCGGCATTTTATTGGCGCAGGGGATCGGAGATACCCTGCGGGTTTCGCTCGCGGCCGATGCCGTCGAAGAAATCCGCGTTGGCTTCGAAATCCTCAAGTCCCTACACTTAAGACGGCGTGGCGTGAACGTCATCGCCTGCCCGACTTGCGGACGCTTGGAATTCGACGTGGTAAAGCTGGCTGCCGATCTGGAAAAAAAATTGAGCCACATCACCGAACCCTTGGATATTTCCATTTTGGGCTGTGTCGTCAACGGCATCGGCGAAGGCAAAGAAGCCGACATCGGCATCGCAGGCGGACGCGGCGGCGGGCTCCTCTTTCGCAAGGGCGAAATCATCCGTAAAATCAGGGCGGACGAAATGGAAAGCGTGCTCATCGCCGAAGTCGAACAACTCGTCGCCGAACGCAAAGCCCAAAACAAGCCACAGATTGTGGCCGCCTCCTAGATGCACTATTCCAAACTTTTCATCCCAACCTTGCGAGACGACCCGGCCGATGCCGAAACGGTGAGCCACCGCCTCATGCTGCGCGCGGGATTGATCCGGAAAGTCGCGGCAGGGGTCTACACCCTTCTCCCGCTGGGCTTGCGCGTACTATCAAAGATAGAAGGCATCGTCCGCGATGAGATGACGAAGGCGGGTGCACAAGAATTGCTCATGCCCGCCCTTCAACCCGCCGAACTTTGGGAAGAAACCGGCCGCTGGCAAAAATACGGCAAGGAGTTGGTGCGACTGAAGGACCGGCACGACCGCGACTTTTGTCTCGGCCCGACACACGAAGAGGTGATTACGGACTTGGTCCGGAAGGAAGTCCGCTCCTATCGCCAATTGCCCCTAAACCTCTTTCAGATCCAAAGCAAGTTCCGCGACGAAATCCGTCCTCGCTTCGGCCTCATGCGCGGCCGCGAATTTATTATGAAGGATGCCTACAGCTTCGACGCGGACGCGGAAGGGGCCAAGGAAAGTTACCGGAAGATGTATGAGGCCTACCACAATATTTTTAAAAGGGTGGGTCTGCACTTTCGCGCCGTCGAGGCCGATACCGGCCTCATCGGCGGCTCTTCTTCGCACGAATTCATGGTGCTCGCGAAAACCGGTGAGGAAGGCATCGCCTCCTGCACGGCCTGCGATTATGCGGCCAACGTCGAACGCGCCGAGACCCGGCCGACGAAAAAAATCAAGGGCGCGGACAATGCCATCGCCGCGATGGAAGCCGTTTCGACCCCCGGCAAAAAAACCGTCGAGGAGGTTTGCGAATTTTTAAGTGTGGAAGCCTCGCAATTGATCAAGACCCTGCTCTTTGTCGCCGATGACAAAGTGGTCGCCGTCCTCGTTCGGGGCGATCACGAAATCAACGAGATTAAACTTAAGAACTTTCTCAAGGTCACCGAACTAAACTTGGCGGAGAAGAAAACGCTTGAAGCCCTCACAAAAGGCCCCTCGGGGTTTTCTGGACCGGTGGGATTGGAAGGCGCTGAAATCGTCGCCGATCTCGCGGCCAAAGCCATGTCTGAAGCGATTATCGGCGCGAACGAAAAGGACACGCACTATCGTCACGCTGTGGGTGGCCGCGATTTTAAGAGCGCCCGTAGCGCCGATTTGCGAAATGCCGTCGCGGGAGATTTGTGCCCGAAGTGCGGTGGCACAATCCAAATCGACCGAGGCATCGAGGTCGGCCACGTCTTCATGCTCGGCACCAAGTACAGCGAAACCATGCAGGCCACCTTTTTGGATCAAGAGGGAAAAGACCAACACTTTGTGATGGGCTGCTACGGCATCGGTGTCTCGCGCATCATGGCTGCCGCCATCGAACAAAACCACGACGACCACGGCATTATCTGGCCCCAAGCCATCGCGCCCTTCGACGTTCAAGTCATTCCCGTGCAGGAGAAAAAGGAAGCGGTCATGGCTGCTGCGGAAACCATCTACAAGGCACTCAGCGAAAAAGGTCTGGCGGTTATTTTTGAAGATCGATCAGAACGGGCAGGGGTGAAGTTTAACGACGCCGACTTGCTTGGTATCCCCTACCAGGTGGTGGTGGGTCAAAAAAATCTCGACCAGGGTATGGTCGAACTCAAAGAACGAAAAACCGGGGAGAAGACATTGATTCCAGTTGATAAAGTTATTGGAACGCTCGCCGAAAAATATTCCTTAAGCTAAGCCTCCCTTCCCCACATTAGAAACCAACCTAATCTCGGAAAGCCAAGTCCCTTCGATACAGCCCGTGATCTTTTCTTCAAAATCAACGATTCATCTGGTTTACTCAAGTAAATGTTTTTTTATTTTAAATTTTCATTTTTATGTCGCGAGTCTTGTATTCTATCTTAGGGGTCGCACCTTGCCCAACTCTGGTCATTTGAGAGTCTCAACAGAGCTCTAACCTTGCTTCATTCGGGCTAAGGTGCAGGTGGAGAGTTACAAATGCTTAAAAAGAAGGTCGACAAGGTCGCCTTAATGATGAATTTGGTAATCTCCCCATCGGCACACTAAGATAAATTCACAAGTCTAAGCAGCCTCCTTCAATAGGTTTTGTGTCTTGGCATAACCATGAACATATTTGCTCTGATTTCGCACAAGGGCAAAAATAATCCGAAGAAGTTTTCTGGCGATAGCGACCAGGGCTTTCTTTTTTATCATCCCGCGATCAAGATATCGCTGATACGTTTGGCGCATGATGCCGACAGGACACACCATATGGACAGCCATGCAATACAAAATCTTTCTTAAAAAGGGTCGTCCTCTTTTGGAGATACGGCGATTACCTTGATGCAAGCCGGAACTGATCTCAAAGAGGTCTAAGCCAGCGAGTTTCGTGATCTCCGATATCGTTTTAAACTGCCTGAAATCACCGACTTCGCCAATCAGGCCAGCCGCCGTGACTTCACCAATTCCCTTAATCGAAAGAATAGATTGACTGTAAGGAATCTGTTTAAGGTGGCCTGACATCTTTTCCTCAAGACCCTTGATGAAACGATTCGTTACATCGATCGTTTGTATAATGCCGGTGATCTCAAAGGCAAGCCCCTCCTGTCCCTGATCAATACCTATGGTATCTTTAGCTGCCGCATAAAGGGCCTCAATACGTTTGGGGCCAACCTTTCCATAGCTGACCTTTCTTAAAGTCTCGACCATCGATTCCTTATCATATTCCAAAATATCTTGAGGTGTCGGAAAATGCCTCAAAAGATATAAGGCACTTTTTTTCTTGATGTCTTTCATGAGATGTAAGAACTCAGGAAAGACCAAACAGATAATATGTTGGAGCTGATTAAAGAGGGCGGTACGTCTCTTTATACTTCTATCTCTGGCCTGCGATAGCCGTCGAAGCTCGGTTGCCGAACCTTCTGGAATAATAAGGCTTAGGGCATGACCCAGTTCGATGATGTCAGCAATGACCTTTGGATCTTTCCGATCTGTCTTGTTGGGTGAATTCCCCTGAAGCTCTTTGACGCGCTTACTATGCATTGGATTAACCTGAACCAGACGGACAGGCTTTTGCCCTAAATAATGGATCAAAGGTTCTGCGTAAGGCCCTGTGGATTCAAAACCAAAGACCACATCTTTCGGATGGCAGGTCTTCACCGCCTTAGAAATTCGTCCCCAAAACTGATCAAATCCAGCGCGGTTATTGGGAAACTCAAAAGGCTTCACATCTGTTCCATTCGGACAGCGGTAATACCCCATATGTTTCGATTTACTGATGTCTACCGTGGCAATTAGGGCTTGCTGAAAAAGTCGTCTTCCGGTTCTTCAAAAAAGACCGAGACATCAATTTGAGAACGCTTTGTCTACATCGGCTCAATGACTTCGTCCTCAACAACAGTTGAAACTTAAGCGCAGGCCCAGTGATTGTTC
>JAJDBW010000057.1 GCA_029261155.1 Nitrospirota bacterium
TTACAAGAGTATCTCAATGAATTCTGTTACCGGTTTAATCGAAGACAATGGGAGTCCCAACTTCCCAATCGACTTTTAAGCCTGTGTGTGCAACATACACCCGTTCTGAAGCAAGCTGTGAATTGTTAAGAGGCAAGTTAAGGAAATAAAGAGCGTAAAGATAAGATGTGATTCGGTGATTAAAAAACGTAAAAGAAACTTTAGATCCAAAACAATATGGGTTCTATCTCCCAATAAAATGCGTCACTTCATTCATGGAAGTGCTATTCAGCGCATTTCCTAGCCAAAATATCCCTGTATGTAATGACCGTAAGGCTTTAAAAGTAAAGTCGGTCCCCGTTAAATTTTTGTCATCCCTTTTCCAAGAAATCGATTCTTACCCCTTTGTCGTGCCCCATCAGTGCGGTACGGAATTCTTATTATAAGATTGGTAAGCATTTTGTCCTGGGTACCATAAATTGTTCACGTTCTTTTTTATCCATTACAAAAACTTAGGATAATCTAGAAAGTATCTATTTTTATGTTTTTTTGATTTTTAGATGGCTTTTTCTGAATTCCATATTTCGGTTCAGATGATTTATCCGCGAATAATGCTTTAGGTCTTATCGCCTTCCCCCTCCCTATGGACCCTTTAGAATGAAGTTACACTAAAGATTTCCACATCTTTTCCGATAACTTATTTGACCAAGTGAAAAAAGAAAATTATCCCGCTGTTATATTTCTGGGTGCGCGGTAAAGAGCGAGGCATGCAGCCTTACCGAAGTTCTATAGAGGACAATCTTGATCCCAATTCGAAATCAAGCCAGAAGACTCACAATCTTGGTGCTGATTTTATGTCTGGCAGGGGCAAAAGTTGTCTTCGCACAGAGCAGCGCCGATATCATGCACAGATCCCATGGCGTGGAGGTGCAGGATGCATTGTTGAATGCCTTTGGGGAGTCGCTTAAGTCAGTCAAGATCGGAGATTGGGCTGCTGTTAATGAATCCATCCTGGAGATCGATGACCATGTTTCGCAATTCAAAACAAACTTTAATATCGACTTGAAGCCGAAGCTGACAAAGGCCATCCAGACCAAAAAGTCGGGCCATTTGCTTAAAGTGCTGGCGCAGGTGATCTATCTCGGTATGAAGTCGGAGTTTAAAGTAATGAATGAAAGTCAGGTAAAGGATTATTTCGATTCAAAAGTACGCTTCGATCGGGCAAAAGACTATTACATGAAGATCCTCTCCGGGAATATCAAGAGAAAAGATGCCTCTCGACACGAGCGAATTGAGGCACAATTTCTTCAGGCTGAGGTGGCTCTGGGGAACCCTGGGATCAACATGAACTTGCCTTCGGCCCCGCCGAATTTGAAAGGATTGGAGGCGGCAACGGAAGCGATCGATCGAGAAGTGCTTGCCGTGTACCGTTATTTCAAGAATTAGAAAGAGGTCTACACCGTATTCATTCATCAGGAGACAATAACCGATGTCTGGGTTGATCTAAAGTCGATAAGGCCCTGGATTTCTAAGCAAAACGATATCAAGGAGGGAACACATGAAACGAAAGGGTTTAGAGATCATCTCGATAATTGCAGTCTTCTTGACTGTTTTTGTTCTGCCTTCCGGCCTCAGAGCGGAAGACGACGATTTTACCTTCGGAGACGTTTTCCTACAAAAAGAGAGCGATAAAACGGTCGATTTTCACGGCTATGTCGCTTTTCAGTATTACGATGTACAGGGGGGCAAACCGGGCAGTTTCGATCAGCACATTTTCGAACCTTTCTTCGGTTATCAAGTTAATGATCGCGTTTTCGCCAAATTGATCTTCGAACTTGAACATGCGCCGGAAAAACAAGATGACGGCCAATATGCCGAAATCTTTCCGGAACAGGCGGAGATCGACATTACCCTTCGGGACGGGACGACACTAGCATTCGGGGCCATCCTGGTCCCCTTTGGTTTGGAAAACTACCTCCATGCCCCATCTGACAATCGTTTAATCTCTCGGCCTCCCATCACCAAAGGGGGTAAGGCGGTAGTCAGCAATACTTGGACCGACATGGGGATTCAATTCAATCATAGGGTTCAAGGCCTTGGGGCCTTCGATCTCTATGTGATCAACGGTAGCGCAGCGCAGACTAAGGGGACGCGGGGGCGGGAAGATAAAATCGCTTGCTGCGGCAACCACGGCAAGTCCTTCGGCGCAGAAATCCAGGTGACGTCGCTGCACCCTGGATTGAATGTGGGGGCATCCTACATCCACGGCCCGCACGATGCGACAAATCAACTCGATTCTTGGCGGGCCGGCGTGCATGCCGAGATGAACTGGCGTAAGCGGCTCTACTTTCTGAGCGAATATATGATGGGGAGCGACGAGGGTTTAGGAACCGTGAGCACCGATCGGGATGCCGGAGGATATTATGTCGTCATTTCTTTTACGCCGCCGATTGAAATCCTCGAAGACGACTTTGATGTTAGCGCCCGCTATACCGACTGGAGTTTCGATGACGACGCAAAGGACGACTATGCCGAGGTTGCCGTAGCCGTTCGCTACGAAGTCTTCCCTTTAACTTGGGCGAAATTCGAATATCAGATGAATAGCGAAGACGGCAGTAATGCAGAGGTGGAAAACGACCGCTTTGGTTTTCAGTTGAGTGTCCTTTTCTAATAAGTTGTTCTCGATGCGATCTTTTTCTCAAGACGGAATGGGGCGTTGTCATTAAGCACAACGATGTCCTTTCACCAAATCCTATTTGGGCATTGCCTTGAAAAAACTTCGAAAGAGATTGCGTATTGCCGGAATGAACATAGCGAGGCCTAATTGAGCATGAAGGCCCTTTGGAGAAGCACGATGGTAAACCGATCAGTTGTGGCGTCCTTTGTATTTTTTATTATCCTCGCATTTTCGTCATTACTGTGGGCACAAGCAGCAGCCAATTATCTCCGTCAAAAGCGGGGAAGTGGTGTTGAAGATCTTTTGCTCGTCTCCTTTAAAGAGAGTCTCAAGGCGAGCAAGGCGGGAGAGTGGGATGTGGTCGGCGATGCTGTCGAGGAAATTTCTCCGGCGCTGGAGCATTATGCCGAGAGCTTCGGGATTGATTTGAGACCAAGACTGAAGGCCGCCGTGGCCGAGCGCAGCGCAAAAAAAACGGTTAAAATTTTAGCCCAGATGATCTATTTCGGAATCCGGGACAATCTTGCCGCCGCAAAGCGCGGAGAGGATCAAAGCCAGTCTTTTAACGACTTAGCAACGGCCCGCAGCTATTACAGCACAATTTTAGCGGGAAATATTAAACGTAAAAAACCCTTACTTCATAACGAGATCATCCTTTTGTTTGATGAGGCGCAGCTGGCTTTAAATAATCTTGGATTGGATGGTAACACCGTGGATACGCATACATTCGATACTTTAAGCCGAGGGATTGAGGATAAAATTCTAAGTGTTTATTCTTACTTCGAGAAATAATAATCAGGACAAGGCGTTTGTGAAAGTCGGGCTCGATTAATGAATAAAAAAAATATGGCTGGAATCTTCAAGTTTAGGACGCTACGAAAAAAGTTGGTGGCCTGGTTTCTCTTGATCTCACTTCTACCGATGTTAGTTATGGTTATGATTAACCTGAACTTCCAGGCAGGGAAACTTCGACAAGGGATCAGTGAACGTTTAGAAGATAACCGTGAGGGGCTTCGGATTGAACTGGAAGAAAAGGTAGAGCGTCTTCTCGATCAAACCGAACGTACCGCGGCACAGCCTATTCTGCTGGGCGCGGTCTCTGCTGGAAATCAGGAAACTTTGGAGCGTCTTCTTACGGCCTACCTTAAGTTGAATCAATCTGACCGCTTCGGTGTCTATGGGAAGAATGGCGATTCGATACTGACGCTTCAAAAAGTAAAGGCAAGGCAAGCGTCATTGCGCGGATCGATCCCTCAGAATAATCGAACAGCCGATTCGAGTCTTAGTTATGGATTCGGGAGTCTGGCTTTTGCTCAGGAGGTTTTCGATTCCCAAGAATCTGAAGAGAATGAAGATGATTTTAGCTTCGATGATGTCGAGGTAGAGGCCGCTGCGGTGGAGACCGAGGAAGGAAGTGATCTCTCTTTTGGTGAAGAAATTGAAAGCCCATCTGTAATATTGCAAGAAGGTATTCGCCGAGCGGAGGCACCTTCTCTTTCACGAGATTTCTTAAGTCAATTGCGCTCGAGCGGCCGTGGAGTTGCACAAATAAAGCATGACGATGGCATGATGATCGCGACTTAGGGCTTGCTGAAAAACATCTAAGTTTTTGATTTTAAAAATAATTTAGTTTCAGTATAATGTCTGAAGTGCAAAGAAATAACCCGTTCCCCCTCCAAAAGCGTGCACCAGGAGAGTCCATGTATCGAAAAATAGATC
>JAJDBW010000058.1 GCA_029261155.1 Nitrospirota bacterium
TCTATTTTTCGATACATGGACTCTCCTGGTGCACGCTTTTGGAGGGGGAACGGGTTATTTCTTTGCACTTCAGACATTATACTGAAACTAAATTATTTTTAAAATCAAAAACTTAGATGTTTTTCAGCAAGCCCTAGGTAATCCCTACAACCGACCTGAAATATCGACGACGAGCAGATATTTCCTTCCTTGTTGTTTCTTCCACGTGTAGAATGGCGGCATGATGAAACCCCGCCCTTCCTATATCATTCTCTTCTTTTTATGCTTCATCATTACTGCTCCTGCTTTGGCGGAGTCTTTTTCCGGGAAGGTGCTTGGGGTTTTGGATGAGGATACGATTAAGGTGATGTGGTCGAGGAGAGCGGTGAAGGTTCGGCTGGAGGGGATCGATTGTCCGGAGAAGTGGCCGTCCTTTGGTGTAAAGGCGAAGGACCGTCTATTGACTGCAAAGGGGGTATTTACCAAAGCGGAGATCTTGGCTGAGGCGGGGTGGGATAAAAGAGGATAATGGAAGAATATAAAGATGCCTTCGAGCGAGCCTTAATCCGTACTGAAAAACACGGCTTGGCCCTTCCCGAAACCCATTTCGAGGACGGGCGACACTTGAATACGGAGAGCTTGCAGCGCCTGACCGTCGTGGTCAAGGGGGTCTTCAAGGCTTTGAGCCTTGAGGATATTCAGACGCGGAGCCTCATGATCCATCGGGAATTGCGTCCAATTGTGGAGAAGGTTTTTGACACGCCAGCTTTTTATACGATCGGCTCTGTTCATCTGCCGCCTGAGGATTATTTTAAATTGAGGGATGAGACAATTACTGAACTGATCAAAGCGGGTCCCAAGGATAAAGACCTTGAGTTGCATGCTTGGCTGACCCTCCCGACGATGGAGATTGTCGATTTCTCGATCAATACGACCTTGGCAGCAGTCCTTGAGACCCCCGAGATTGCCGGTCGGGTCTTAGCGGCTCATCCCTCCCAATTCAAGGGCGGTCTGGCCTTTCATCCTGTTTTAGTTGGTGAGGATCTTCTGAATCGCTTGGGAGGGAAGCATTATTGATATTTGTCGATCCATTTAAGAATCGTCTCAAAAATAAAGGAACATCGATGAAGAACACATCTTTACGATCAGTAGGGATTATCCTTGTGAGTATGGTGCTGCTCTCGATCCTCGGGGCCTGTGTTTCGAAACAGCGGTATCGGGAACAGGTGGATCGCAGTGAAACGCTTGAAAAACAGTTAGAGGAGGAGCGGGCCCGGCGGACAACCCTGGAAGAAGATATCGCGGTCTTGAAAGAGCACATCGAGGCTTTGGAGGCCGAACCCGGGGAGGCTTCGGCCGAAAAGAGCATAGAAGGAATAAAAAAAGGGTTTCGCGCTCTAGAGGAGGCCCTGGGCCTTGCCGGCAAGATGGGGGGCGAGATTGAAAAAGGTTTACGAGGGAACTTAAAAGGTTTGAAGGAAAGATATGAAGAGACCCTAAGTGAAACAAAAAAGGAGATCGCAAAGCTCAAGGATCGCCTAGAGAGTGACGAAGATTTAAGAAAGATTAGAAAAGAGATTCGAACACAGGTTGCGGCTCTGCTGGCCCTGATCGATGAGATCGATGCGGGTCGAGGGAAAGACTAGGCGGCTGGGAGCCTGAGAGACATCCCTGTCCTACTTTCTGACAGGGTCTCTTCAGGCCTCTCCTTTAAATTCCTTTTTAGCATGAGCGATTGTGGAAGAGGGTAATTAATCTTCAATATTCTAGAAAATCTCGTTTAAGGAACTTGATCAGAGCTAAACCAGATGCCTAAGCGTATCAAATCATCCTGGATCAAATAATGACACGCCCCCCTATGCTCCCATAATTCTTTACACGCAAAAATCTCCCGAAAGTTGGCCTTCAAAACTCGAAAATGTTTTAAATAGGAGATTTCCCGTGTCATGACAGGACTTTAAGAGGTTTTAACTGCCCTTAACTCGTCATGAACCTTAAAAATTTTCATTTTTTTTCACAAAGAATCCTGTAGCAAACTTCTTCCTGCGTCAAAACCGCACAGACAACCAAAAACGCACACCCCGATTTGCGTATTTTTAAGCCATAAGCGCACAGCTCTTTTTTGTGAAAAATTGACCCTAATTTTTCTTGCAATAAAACAATGAGTTATGGTAAAAGGTGCTTGGCATCGCCATTGCTATATAGACTGGCATGAAGTTAATGACGATAAAGACGAGCATGAAAAAGATAAAAAAGGCAGCCTGCAGGCTGGGCATTGTATTGGGCCTCTTGAGTCTTTCGGTTCCATCCTTTGCTGGAGACGGCAGCGTGCTCAATGTCAACGCCCATGTCCTTGCCCGACTTTCCCATAGCCTGGTCCAACAACAATCGAGCTTAAAAGTCAGCCAAGCCGACATCGCCAAAGGCTACATCGATATCCCTGCCGGAACAGTGATGAAGGTCAGTACGAACGCCCAACAAGGTTATTTCCTCCATGTCGGCATGATGGATTTTGTCCGGGAAGTCACGGTCACCGTTAACGGCCGCACGGTTGAAGTCCCTACCGGCGGCGGGCTCTTTCGCCAGCCTGCATCGGGTTTAAAGCAAGACACCCTTCAAATTGGCTACCGCCTCTTCATTGCCCCGGGCATTGTTCCCGGCACCTACGCCTGGCCGGTGTCCATCGCCGCCTCCCTTATCTAATAAAATAATCTAGGGATAGACCCTTTTACGCAATGGATTTCTGTCGATTGACCTCTCTGAAAAGATTGGTTAAGCTGGACCGATTTTATAGGATCCCCAATCGATGAAAAATAATACACAGGTCCAGGAAAGGCTGCGGCAACTCCGAGAAGAGATCGAAAGACACAATACCAATTACTACGTACGCGACACCCCCACAATTTCCGACGCGGCCTACGACCGAATGTTCGGCGAACTGCTCGCCCTCGAAGAAAAACATCCAGAACTTATCACCCCCGACTCTCCCAGCCTCCGGGTCGGGGCGCCGCCCTTACACGGGTTTGAAGAAGTGCGACACCGCACCCCCATGCTTTCGCTCAACAATGCCTTTGATACGCAAGAGGTTTCGGAGTTTGATCGCCGGATGCGTGAAGGACTCGGGATCGAAAACGTAATCTACGCGGTCGAACCTAAACTCGACGGGGTGGCCGTCAGCCTGGTCTACAAGAACAGCATTCTTGTTGAAGCGGCGACGCGTGGTGACGGCACGCGGGGAGAAAACGTCACTGAAAACATTCGGACCGTTCGTAACATACCCCTGACGCTTTCCGGTTTAAAGGCCCCAACATTTATTGAAATCCGTGGTGAGATTCACATGCGAAAGAGCGATTTCGCAGGTCTCAATCGGGAGCAACTTCAAAAGGAAGAAAAGGTTTATGTCAACGCACGGAATACCGCCGCCGGCAGCCTGAGGCAATTGGACTCTCGGATCACTGCAACCCGCCCACTGCGCTTTTTTGCCTATGCCGTGGGCCGTTTAGAAGGGATCCCTTCTCCTCATACCCACAAGGGCATGATCGATCTTCTGGAGGAAATGAAAGTGCCGGTCTGTCCGGAGCGCGCCGTGGTCGAAGGGCTGGAAGGCTTGCTCGAATATTATGAAGGAATGAACCGTCTTCGACCATCACTGCCCTACGAAATCGACGGTGTGGTCTACAAGGTCAATGGGCTCGAACAACAAAGGACCCTCGGTTTCGTTTCTCGTGCGCCGCGATTTGCCCTGGCGCACAAATTCGCCGCCGAAGAGGCTCTTACTCAGGTTGAAGACATTCTCGTCCATGTGGGGCGGACCGGCGTCTTGACGCCAGCGGCACGCCTCAAGCCGGTGTTTGTCGGCGGTGTTACCGTGACCAATGCCACACTGCATAACGAAGATGAAGTCCATCGTAAAGACGTCCGTATCGGCGACACTGTTCGTGTCCGGCGGGCGGGTGATGTGATTCCGGAGGTTGTCAGCGTGGTCCTGGAAGACCGTCCAACCGGAACCCAGGCCTTTATCATGCCAGAGACTTGCCCCGTCTGTGGATCCCGAGTTGTCCGCGTGGAAGGGGAATCCGCAGCGCGCTGTAGCAATGGCCTATCTTGCGCGGCCCAATTAAAAGGCGCTGTTTTTCACTATGCCAGCCGGCGCGCGATGAATATCGACGGTTTGGGAGAAAAGCTGATTGAACAGTTGATCGAACGCAAACTGCTCCAAAACATCGCCGACCTCTATACCTTAAATAGGGACACCCTGGCCGGCTTGGACCGTATGGCCATGAAGTCGGCGAAAAATAGTGTCAATGCGATCGAAAAGAGCAAGAAAACCACCCTCGCCCAATTCATTTATGCCTTGGGCATCCGCAACATTGGCGAGGCGACGGCCAAGGATTTGGCGAGATCATTCGGTGGCCTCGATGCCATCATGAATGCGGACGAGTCGATCTTGGAAGCGGTTCCGGAAATTGGGCCCATCGTCGCCAAAAGCCTAATCGACTTCTTCAGCGAAGCCAAAAACCGCGAAGTGATTCGACGCCTAAAAGACGCAGGCGTTTCGTGGGAAGAATTCACGCCGGAACCATCCGCGCCGCAGCCCTTGTCGGGAAAAACCTTTGTCCTCACAGGAACCCTGGCTAGCATGACACGCGAAGAGGCGAAGAAGAAAATTGAAGAGGCCGGGGGCAAGGTCCTAAGCAGCGTTTCAAAAAAAACGGATTATGTGATTGCGGGCGCGGAGGCGGGAAGCAAGCTCAGCAAGGCCGAGGCGCTCGGTCTCTCTATTTTGGAGAACGAAGATTTTTTGGCCTTTTTGGAAAATGCCGAAGTGGGAAAGGGGTCGGAGGACTTCAATCCCCCTGATTCATAAAGTATAGAAAAGTATCGTGGAAGTCTTTTCGATCCGCCGCCTTCTTTAAATCAACCGGCTTTCCTTCCGTCACGACCTTCCCTTTTTTTAGAATCAATACGCGATGGCAAAGCCGATCGATATAAGACATTAAGTGGCTGGAAATTAAAATCGTCGTCCCTTCCGCGTGACGCTTGACGATGATTTCCGAGAGCGCTTCCATGGTGGCCACATCGAGGCCGTTGAAAGGCTCATCCAATATCAACATAGGGGGGCTTCCTAGAAAAGCTGCGGAGAGGGCGATCTTTTTTTTCATGCCGAAGGATAAATCGTTTAGGAGCGCGTTGCGCTTTTCGGTTAATCCAAAGGTCTCCAGCCAGAAGTTCACCTCGTCTTGAAAATGGGGTATGCCCTTAATCTCCCCGATGAAGCACAGCAATTCTTCGGGCGTGAGCCGCGGATAAAGCAGGGGCGATTCGGGGAGATAACCGATAAGCTGTTTCACTTCTTCCGGCGCCTCGCGGACATTTGCGCCACCCAGAAGGATTTTCCCTTTTCCGGTGGTGAGTAGACCCACAATCATCTTCATTAAGGTGGATTTTCCTGCGCCGTTGTTGCCAATGACGCCGAAGATCTCTCCCTCGATCTCAATACTTAAAGGATGCAGGGCGATGTTTTCGCCATAGCGTTTTGTCACCTTTTCGATCGAAAGCCGCATTAGGAAACGACCCCTTCGCCTTCAAGACGCGTCACGGCTGAATCCTTCAGCGAGGATAAGATCGGAAACAAAAGGATAAAGAGCAGGGGGTTGAAAAGGGCGATAAAGAGCGTCGCCAGGGCCGAGAGCATGGCGGCGATGATGTATTGCAGCGCCGGCCGCTGGTCGCCCTCGCAGATCGACCCACCCACGAGCGAAGCGACCGCAAAACCAACAAGCAAGAGCGTAAATAGCAGGGACAGACTGTCTTGGAGCGGCAGAGGCCGGGCGACGATCTCCACCATCCACACGACCCAAGGCATCGGGAGTGCCAGCAAGCGGGCATAGTTGAGTTTCGATCGCCAGATCTGTTCGACCGAAAGTGGTAAGGCCGTCTCGACTTGCCGATAAGGTCGTTGGAGGGCAAACAAAGGTGATACGGTTGACGCCATGACAAAAGCCGCTAGCCCGCAAAAAACGACGGGGTTCACTGTCCCCCGGCCGAGCACCCCCAAGGCGATCATGAAAGACAAGACCGAATTGCGCCAAAAAGGCGGAACGAAATTCCGGACACTGAGTAAGAGATCCCGACGCACCAAGGGGCGTACGGTTTTGGGAACCATCCGACACAGGCCCTGTAGGAAGGCATCGCCCAAGGGATGGCGTTTACGGCTTTGGTGTTCGATTAAAAAGCGTTCGACGCGCCCGCTGTCGCGATACCGCCAAGATTTGAAACCACGGTAGTAGCCGAGGGGAACGAAAAAGAAGGTCATGGCATCGGCCCACCAAGCGAACTGCGCGATGGGGACAATCATGAGAAGAAAAAGCAACACGAGGAAAGCGAGGCCCAGCTCGACACGGTCGGGCGAGCGAATGTGAATCCAGGCCAAGGTGAAACCGATTTCAACGCCGGGGAAAAATAGCCATATCGTGAGGGGCCACCCGATTAAATCCGGCCGGGCAAAAAAGAGTACCAAAACCGTCCCCAGGATAAAAAAAGGCAAATCCCGAAGGAGCTGTTCGAGATAAAAGACTTGGTAGCGGATGTTGAAATTGATGGGCAAGAGATCTTCGACCTTGAGGTTCTGTTCGGTCGGGTAAAGCCGCTTGGCCAATGGGAGAAAGTTGAAAAACACCTTTAAAAAGAGTGTGGCGAAACCCAGGCGCACAAGGAGGTCTTCCGGAATAGAGATGGCTTTAATCCGTCCGATGTCAACGGCGAAGTCATAGAAGATTTTCCGGCCCAGTAAGAGGGCAACACCAATCATGATGGGACCCAGTAAAAAATAGGTGGCCCATTCCTCACGAAGCACGCGTGTGATCGCCCGGAACTTGGCTCTGAGTATAACGGAGAACATCGCGCGATCTGCCTTCGCTCTGTGGAAAAAAAGGGGGAAATGAGTGGCGATCCCTTGCGGCACCGGTTCTTTCATTTCGCGAAGAGGCATAGTATTTCAATGGCTTCTCGCTGTCAAGAATCGCCAGGTGTCTCGGGCCAAAGGAAGTGACATGCCCAAACCTATATTGTGCTTCTTTCCCTTCATATTCTTGACGTTTCTTTAGGATATTGGTAGGCTTATCCCTGGCTTACCCCACTTTCAACGCATCGCTTTTTGATGTGGGTACCGACTCCGCCTAGGCACCAAAAATCTAATAAAAATATGATATTCCACGGAAAAATGACAATTTTAATCCAGTTCTTTCGATTTAAACCGATAGAGTGCCGAGGACTTTATGGCGCTTAAAGGTAGTCTGAAAGATTTCTCGGCCTTTGACATCCTAGAACTCATTCATCTCAAGAAGAAAACAGGTATCCTCTTTGTTACTTCTTCAGAGGACACCCTCTATGAGTTCGATAAAGAAACCATTATCCTGGGCTTTGACAAAGGCGACTTGGTTTTAGCAGAATCGACGGCAAAAAAACTTGAGATTCAGCTGGGAAAGGTTTTGGTTAAGTCGGGGCGGCTGACGGAAGCCAATCTTGAGGAAGGGATGGCCATTCAAAGGGAATCCCTCGAGCGCCTGGGGGCGATCCTTTGTCGAGAAGATTTCTGCTCGGAAGCGGATATTTCGGATGCCATTCACGTTCAAATGAGGCGGAACGTCTTCACCTTGCTTCGATGGGAACAAGGCAGCTTTGCCTTAGAACTGCAAGATTCCTTACAATATTTTCATGAAGTCGTCGCGCCGATAAAAGTGAACAGGCTCCTGATGGAAGCAGCGGTCATTATGGACGAATGGCCTCGTATTAAAGAGAGTATTCACTCCTTGGACATGGTTTTTCGTTGCTGTACCACATCGCGGCCGGTCGAGATTGCGACGGAGACGGAGTCTTTCGAATTCGAGGAAGATGAAGCGAAAATAACAGACCCCTCAGATGGGCAGGCCGCGATTCATCTCAACGCTGAAGAGGGTTCCGTCTATACGCTGTTCGATGGGAACCGCTCTCTTCGAGAGGTGATCAATCAAACCTTTTTATCCGAGTTTGTCTGTTGCAAGGTCGTCTACGATTTGCTTAAAAAAGAACTCATCGAGGTGGTCGCCGATGGACCTTACTTACAATATAGAATCATCCCAACCCGGCGCAATCACGGCGATAAGGCTTCACCTCAAGAAGCAGAGCCAATCCGTTGGAGTTTGGCGCGCTCCCTGTTTCAAGGCAGCCTCCCCGGCGCGATTGTTTTAGGAATTACCCTTTCCAATGAAAAAGCAATCGTCTTACAAGGAAAAACCAAACCAGAATCTTGGCCTCGGGTGGTCTTGCCGATACTCAAAGCAGTGGGCATTTTTTCAAATGGCGCCCCGATCGGATCTTTAGAATACATTACGCAATGTGCGGGGCTTGCACTCTTTTGGAACCTGAACAGCGACTACATGCTGGTGGTGGCAACGCCCCTGACGGGCAAAACGGCAACCTCTCGTTTCAGGGCCCATGTCGCGACGGTCGTCGGAAGTTTCATCAATCGCTCATAAAGAAAATCCCCAAATCGGAATATGAAAGATATAGAATATATCTGCAAAAAGGTGCTCGACAAGGTTTCGGGGGCAATAGCTTGTGGTCTTGTCGACCTCAAGAAGAAAGACTTATTGGAGCTGCACCATCTCCAGGAGTTCACGCCCACTCGGAAAGTCGCCGTGATATCGGGCATGATCTATCTTTTATCAGGAAAGCTCACCTCCGGACTGGAACAGGCGGTTCAAACTCAATTCGGCATCCTCAGCGAAGGAAATGTCGATCATCAAGAAATCCAGGTCACCTTCGACCAATTGTTTTGCTTTTGCAAGACGATCAAAAAAGGGAAAATCGGATTAATATTGATCACAAAACAAAACAGCGACGTGGAGCTTGCCTGGTCCGAACTCAAATCGCTTGTCCCGGTTTTAGAGACGATCATTTCCTAGAACCTCTTCCGTAAATCTTCCCTGCCCTATAAGACCATCCCTACAATATCCCCGTCCATCTCTCATCGCAGGGCTATTGCCATAAATAAAAATAAACAACAGTATCCCCCAACTTTGGCTTCTTGACCTGCGTTCAAGGCCCGGCTATACTTCCTTTATTTTTTGGGAGTCTTAAATCCATGGGCCAGACCGTTTCCGTTCCTTCCCTTTTCCAACTGGGGTATTATTGGGAGGCGAAGATCTTCCTCACCTCCGTTAAGCTCGATCTCTACACCCCCCTTGCAAATGGGCCGAAGACCGCCATGGCCCTTGCGGAAAATATCGAAGCCGATCCCGATGCGCTTGAGCGGCTCATGGACGCCTTGGTCTCCATCGGCCTATTAAAAAAGGACGAAACGGGCTACACCAACATTCCAGAACTGGCCGAATTTCTCGTCAAGACCAGCCGTTTTTATATGGGAGAACTCATGCTGCTCCAGGACGCCGAATGGGACCATTGGGGAAAGCTTGAGCAAATCGTCAAAACAGGCAAGCCCATCGTGACGGGAAATATCTTTAAAAGCCGTCCGGAGATTGGGGCGACGGTACTAAGTGTGCTCAACCGCATGGCACAGCGGGTCGCACCGGGCTTGGCCGAAAAAATCGACCTGTCAAAATTTAAAAGTTTTCTCGATGTGGGCGGCGGCGCCGGGACTTTTTCAATGGCCTTTTGCAAACGCTATCCGCACTTAAAGGCAATGCTTTTCGATCTGCCGCAGACGCTGCAGGTAACGGAAGTGAATCTGAAAAAGGCAGGCATGGAAAATCAAGTTCTGCTAAAAGGTGGTGATTTTAATCTCGACCCTTTACCGGGGACTTTTGACGTGGTTTTTTTATCCGACATTCTTCACTATCAAACGGAAGAAGAAAATGCCGCCCTGTTTCTGAAACTCTACCAGGCCACCCAGCCAGGCGGTATGATTATCGTCAAAGATATGTTCATCAACGCTGACCCAGGCAGCCCGGGTTGGAATGCCGTCTTTTCGATTCACATGATGGTCTACAGCGAAAAGGGCCGCTGTTTCAGAGAAGACGCCATTCGCCGATGGCTGACGCAGGCGGGATTCGGCGATATACAGGAAATTGAACGCAACACCGTACTCAGCGCAAGGCGACCCGAACTTCAGTAGCTCGGACTGCAATCGCGGTCGCATCTCGATGTACGAAGGAGGAAAACATGAAATCGTTTTTAACTTCTCCAGGCTTTCTTTCACCCTATGGGACTTTCGGAGCAGATTTCTCGTCCGTGATGGCCTGGTTCTTTACCCTTCTTTTTATTTATGGCTGGTATCTCGGCCGTAAACACCAAGGCCAACGCCATCACCTGGTTACCTTGTGGGGCATGATCGCCATGCTCGGCTACTTCACAATCTACTATTTGGCCCGTGGTCTGGGTGCCCTTTCTACCGAGGGGAAAGAAGGTTTCGGCGGGCCGGATTGGGTCTATAATTCGGTCTTTGTCCCGATTCTCCTGATTCATCTCATCGCCGTCTCTTTAGGTCTCGTCTTGGCCGTCTACATGATTATCCTCGGCTTTCGTTCTTCCGCGATGAAAGAAAAGGTCCGTTTTCTGAAAACTGAAACCCTCAAAATGTCGCCAAAGACCTTTAAGTCCATCCTCATTGGGTCTGCCGTGGTCTTTGGTTTGGTCGCGGTGCTCCGTTCGCAAACCTTTGCCAGAGCAATCGTGTGGATCTCGTGTTTTATTATCATCGCCTTTGTGGTGTTTTTAGAACGTGGTATCGAACGTTGGTTGCCCGACGGGGCCAGCCGTCACCGAAAGATCGGGACGGTCACGATGGTCTTATATGTCGTGGCATTAATTACAAGCACAGCAACCTATGTGATGCTTTATTACATTTATCCGGTAAAAACGATTTAAAGTGAAAAAGGAAGTGATCGAAGGATGATTGAACGAAGGGAATCCACGCGCCATGCCCTGCAAATGCAAACCTTAATTCTGCAAGAAGGGATCGAGCGTCCCTTTAATCTCCTCCGAGCCAATATCGGCTTTGGCGGCCTCGGCGGCTACTGTGGCAGCCTGGTTCCGACCGATGCGGCACTCTCCGTCCAGATTGACTTTCCTCAGCGTTCCGGTGCGCTTCAGTCGGAAATGGTGAAAGGAAAGGTCATCTGGTCCCATCGAGACGGAAACTTTAACGCCTTTGGCCTCGCCTTTGCCGCCCTTTCTAAAAAAGATCACCCCTTGCTTTTCTCCTATCTTCAATACGCCGCCCAATTCGAATAGCAATAAACGCTATATTTTATTGCCGACAGCCATTTACAATTTCTTCCCGTTATTTGTTTTTCTCCCTCAGGCCCACCTATTCAACCTTGCAAACGGAATTTATTTTTCAACTCAATAACGGTTTGGCCGTTGATTTTTTTAGGCCTGTAAAGCGGTTCAATCGTATGGTTCTAAATGAGTTCTTCCGGGAGACGTTTCGAAAAACACTTTATACATTTACCGACGCTTTACAGGAAGGCTCTACAGATACAATTATGAAAGACCGCATCGAGGTTTTCGGGACATGGGGTAACGCCCATTCGACACCATCAAAAAATCTATCAAAACTATTTCAAAGGATACTTAGGGCTTGCTGAAAAACATCTAAGTTTTTGATTTTAAAAATAATTTAGTTTCAGTATAATGTCTGAAGTGCAAAGAAATAACCCGTTCCCCCTCCAAAAGCGTGCACCAGGAGAGTCCATGTATCGAAAAATAGATC
>JAJDBW010000059.1 GCA_029261155.1 Nitrospirota bacterium
GAACTTTGGCATACATATCCACGTTATACATCCTTCCCCTTCCATCAGAGTTGTTAATCCTGATGGAGAGTTTAGACGGTGGCTCACTTTTTCGGCGCCTTTTGCACCGCCACGTGGATCATTATCCCAATGCCATTCACACTTTCGACGAACCGGAGAATGACTTTGGGTGCATATCCAAAGATCGCACTCAGTGATATAAGATCTACATTTGCAAGAAGCAAAACGAGGATAATTTCTTTATGCTTTTTCGATACTAAAGGTTCTCGACTGGATTCAGTGGCGGGGAGGCTCCACCACTTTTTTTCGATCCATGACATCGATCTGCCGAGATGGGGAGCGATTTGCTTGATCGATAAACCAACTTCCTTGGCCAAATAGATAAATCTATCCTCGTTCTTTATATTTAGGACGCCTTCAAAATCATGCACAATGATCCTCCATTTCATTCCAAAATACAGTTTAAGAAGAGGAAACAGATTTAATAAATACGATGAATTACACCCTCGTTCGACCGTTAGGGTCTCTTCTCTAAGGTCTGCTTCAGAATCCTTCCATTCAAGATACTAATGATACAATTTTGCTGATAAATCGTTTTCTCCAAGCTTTGAATTGCGATATCTCGTTCAGGCGAGAGCGGCCCATTACTCCCACTTATCATCCCTGGAGATTGTTGTTTGCCGTGTTCAGGACAGAAGAAGTGGCGCAAAGCCTGGTCCAGAGAAAGGATTTCCAGGGGTTTGGACGGCATTGAGGGTTCCAACTGCGCCACGTGTTCTATATCCTCAAGACTAATCCCTGTATACGGTTTCAAGTCAGCAACAAGCCCCGGCAGCACCTTTAATTTTTTAAAAAGCATGATCCGTAAGTTGAATTTTCCGATACTCTGAGCTGCCACCATAACGAGCTCCGCAAACATTTCGTCTTTTGTTGTATTTGCGGTATCGACAAGCTTCGTAAGGATGGACTGTTCAATGCGTGAATGAAGATCATCCATTTTTCCCCTCCGTTGACAATGCTTCTTGGATTAATTGTTTGAGGTGTTCGCGCTCAATGGGGGTGATGAGGATGTGATTAAATCGTTTGAATTGGTCTACATTGGTCCTTGTTTCTTTCTCTTTGAGCAGCAAAATTTTAACTGTTTCTGGGTTGTTATATTGGATCGATTCGCAAATCGCTGAGTCGATCAATACAAGGGGGATGCTTCCTTTAAGAAGGGAAGCCTTCTTTCTCGGGTTACACTTGACTTCCGTCTTCTTGATTCTCAGTTCACTAAGTATTCCCCTTGTCATCGCACTAATGGCATGACCAATGCTCTTATCATGGTGGTGAATGATTATCTTCAGATTCGACCCCTTCGTTTTAGTTTTAGGCTTCAATCAAGGTTCATCTATTAAGGATTGTTGGCGTTGTGATAATCCTATTACGCAATTTATATGCCACTTTGATTTTGTCTCTTTTAAGGCGGAAACCCGCTTATATCGATAGGATTTGATCTTTATAAAAAAGCCGGTGCGCGGTTTTGTAACACCCCTGCGCGGATATGTTACAACTCGCGGCTGTGCTTCTGGTTTCTATATCTGTTTTAGATTGGGACAAGAAATAACCGTAATTGCGTTTCGATCGAGGGTGGTGTAGGAAAAGATTGAATGCGTGGTCTCCCCTACTGGAGTCTAAAAATCCGTCAAGGAACCAGGGGGAAGTAGACAGGACTTTCTAGGGAGAAGATCTGGTGATTGAAAATGTTAGTCGGTTTTTCATTATTATTTTTTTCTTTTTGCTTGTGGCACAACCTTGGGTTAAAAAAGAAGGAAGGTATAGTGTTTCCGCCTTTGGCACCTTTACCCTGACCAAGTGGGCCGCTACTCGAGGGAATGAGTCGAGTACTAGAAGGAAGGGCCGTAATCCTCAGACGGGCGAGGCGATCAAGATTAAGGCGTCCAAAAGGAAATCGAAAATGGGAAAAAATAAAATCGAATATGAAAAAAGCTCAGGTAATGTGTTTCAAGATTTAGGCTTTCCTAACCCCGAGATGGAGCAACTTAAATCTGCCCTCTCTTTTGAGATATTCAACATTTTAAAACAACAAAAACTGACACAAGCTCAGGCGGCAAAAATACTCGGTATCGACCAGCCGCAAGTATCAAGGTTAAAAAACGCGGACTTCACCCGTTTCAGCGTAGAACGGCTTTTTGGCTTTCTGAACCGGCTTGGCCGTCATGTTGATATTTATCTCAATCGAGCCGAGGAGGAAATCCCACATCAACGGGTTGTTCATGCTTAAAGGGATTGTTGTACAACAGTACGAAAATGTACGCATTTAAAAACATGCCAACTTATACATAAAAGTTAACAAGCCGGGGGACAAGGAGTTGCTTCCCGAAACCTTCATATGGCAAAATCCTTCAAACTCCGAAGGTTGCTTTCGGAATTCGTCAAATTCGGAGATATCTAGTTTTCTAGATAACATTACATTTATATCCAGGTAGATTTGAGAAGACTACTAGGGTCTGTTGACATTTAAGCCAGCCACACGAAGGCGGCAACGAGCGCGATGAAAGAAGAGAAGCGGCTTGCCAGCTTGTCGTAACGGGTGGCGATGCGACGAAAGTGTTTGAGACGACAAAAAAACCTCTCAATCAGGTTGCGATGTTTGTAGTGATACGTATCGAAAGATCGAAGCCGCCGCCGGTTCTCCCGAGGTGGAATCACCGCGCTCGCGCCCGTCTGCGTGATGAATTCAATCAACGGGTCTGCATCGTAAGCCTTGTCCCCCACGACGGCTTGAGTTCTAATTCCCGCAATCAATGTCTGGGCTTGCGTGACGTCGTGTGTTTGACCGGCGGTCAATGTCCAACGGGCCAATTGCCCCAAGCCTTCGACCACCGCGTGAATCTTGGTGGTCAACCCGCCCCTCGAGCGGCCCAGCGCCTGATCCCCGTTTTTTTAGCAGCACCCGCCGCATGTTGGTGGGCCCGGACAATCGTGGAATCCAGGAAAATCTCTTCAAAGTCGGCATCCATTGCCAATGCCGCGAACACGCGCTGCCACACACCATTATTCGACCAGCGGGCAAAGCGTTTGTACACACTGTTCCAGCAGCCAAACTCTTCCGGCAGATCGCGCCAGGGGGAACCGGTGCGGGCCACCCACAACACCGCTTCCATAAAGAGCCGATTGTCCTCTCCGGTTCGTCCCGGATCGCCCGATTTGCCAGGTAACATCCGTTCGATACGTTTCCATTGGTCATCACGTAATAGTCTTCGCACCATCTCGCCAACCTCCTTGTCGGGTTGGCATAATTATCCCAATATGAAACTGAATGTCAACAGACCCTAGGGCATCACCTACTTTTTAACTGTAAACAAATTGATATTTGATGTCTGATTCGATACTATCCAGGAACGAGATACTAACTCGTTGGGAAGTAAAGCATTATGGGTGCCCTCGACACCGCTAGAGAGATTGTCAAAATCGCCGTCAGTTCCGGTTTGGGTCAAGAGTTAATCGCTCTTCTTGAGAAAAAGAGTGCTTTGCTTTCGGAGCAAGTCTCGACACTTGAGTCGGAAAAGGCGGTTCTTATAAAAAGGTATCTGACCTTGTAACTGAGAACAAAGAATTTAAAAAGCAACTTTACAATTCTGAACTTATGCGAATCGGGCATGTTGAACCTCATGAGCTTTAAAATTATCCATGTTCCAAGTTCTCCCAACCAGTCGGTCAACTTGACCGCATTGTACTTGTTTTGGTAAGAGGCATCGCCGTTTGCGGCCAAGTTACCTCACTCGTTATACGGCAGCTAAAACGGCTGTGTAATTCCCCAAAAAATAACGATTGAGGCGAATATGAAATTCTGGCTATTAATAGGAGGTGCAGTATTTTTATATTACGTCATCAAAGCAATGGCAAAGTCCTCAAAGCAGCAAGTTCAGAAGAATAATAGACCAAGTTCCGGAAATGAATTTAGTGTAACAATGACACCGAGCAATCGGATAGCAGCAAGCAGTAATCGTGATAATAACGACGATCTGGCTACGTTCAGTATCTCTTATGGTTACAACGAAGAAAAAAGCAAAAACAAAACGCTTGGTGAATGGATAAAATCCGGTGAATCCATCACCATAAAAGGACAAACATTTACTGGCGGTAATTTTTATTTTGGCGGAAAGCTCAGTTCGTTAGATGGGTACGGAACGGAAGCCTCATTAGTTGATGATTCGCTAAAAATTGAAAACAAGCCATCAAGTTATGAAGATGAAAGTTTAGGATATTGGCCTAAATTTATCTCGCTCACACCTAAAGGGCGTGGTGCTTTCCTTAGTTGGCTGTCCAGCAATAGAAGTGATCCAGAGACACCATTAGGCTATGTATTTATTTATTTCTATGGCCTTGAAAGACGCATTACTGTTGATTCAATTAAGCAGGCGGTGGATGACACAGAATTTAAATCGTTGTTTGACGAAATACTACGCTTAAAAGGCATTTACGGCAGTAGTCGATCTTTCTCAAATTATTCTACACGTCTTTTAGAAATCATGTGTCTATTACGACCTCACGTAGTATCACATCCAGAACTTGAAAAAACACCTCAAAGAGATTCACTACTATTTAAACATCGCCTTGCCACAACGGTAAATGAAGAAAAGCCCGTTTCTGCTGAACTGGCGTTGGCATGGATTAGATTTTATCCGGATTATAGTCTGAAGAAACCGGCACGGCGTTGTGGTTATGAATTCAGTCAGATTTTTACACGCCTCTATAACAAAAAATATGGGGACGGCATTATCGTCAAACCCAATAAAACACGATTAAAGATTGAATATCATCCCGCTAGTTTTTCCTTGCGTGGAATATCATTTCCTCAACAGGATCTTCCCGACCCAAGTAACTTGAAAGGCCCTGTAAATAAACTTATTGCCATTGCAGATGAATGTACGACTGAATTAGATGCGTATAGTCGCTATCTTGCTAAACCCGATACGTCTCGCACCGATATTGAAGCCGTATTATTGCTGCCGGACGATCTTAGTGATGTGGGTGCTACGCTAGGATTAGGAAAGTTTAAGAAATGGGCGGATGATGCCATTTCAACGAAAAATGGTTTGGTAAGTGTCGAGGAATTCTGGACATATACCAAATCGCCTTTACCTGCCAAGATTAATAAAAAGGAAGCTGAATTAATTCAGAATCTTGCACAAAAAGCCGGTTATGGCATAGCACCCGATACACGTTTTCACCACGCTAAAACAAGTACAGATGGAAAACTGGTTCTATTTCCTGAAGGACATGGTAAATACTTTGAACCCTCCAAAGCATTTAGTGAAATGGGAATGGCGCTGCGTCTAGGCGCTATGGTCGTCACCATTGATTCACATGTGGATCAGGCGGAATTACATCTATTAACTCAGCTCATTGACCACGATACCAATTTATCTCCTACCGAGAAACGATCATTACATGCCTATCTGGTGTGGAGACTTAATACACCTTCAAATATTACGGGCTTAAAAGCCAGAGTGGAATTACTTGGTAAAACAGAAAAAGCTGCTGTTAGTCGCATTTTGGTCGGTGTTGCGATGGCCGATGGAAAGATTGATCCTGAAGAAATCAAACAGCTTGAAAAGCTCTATATCTTACTAGGACTTGATAAAACCCTTGTTACTGGAGACATTCATGGAATGTCATCCAGTAAAGCGGGAGCGCAACCCGACAGCCCTCAATCAGAAACTATCTCACCAGCTTCCTCGTCATTCCAGCTCGACGAAAGCATTCTTGCAATACATGAATCGGAAACCAAAGATGTACAAAGCATGTTGGGCGCAATATTCGTGGAGGACGAACCCGCAGACGAATCCGATGACTCAGCCACAGATAGCACTGTTGTAGAGGAAGAAACCGGAATTGATAAACCGCATTATGCTTTGTTTGAAAGCCTTATACGAAAAGATAGATGGACTCGTGAAGAAGTGGAAGCACTGTGCCGTGATTCGGGTTTGATGGTTAGTGGAGCATTGGAAACTATTAATGACTGGTCATTTGATAAAGTGGATGCAGCTGTACTTGAAGAGGATGGTGACGCAATTTATGTCGATCAGGAAATCGTAGAAGAGATAGAAGGTTAAACTTATGGAAAAACGTATCCGATTAAAAGAACGTGACGCAATCATTCAATCACTGAAATCTGGTGTAACTCCCAAAATTGGGATTCAGCATATTCAGGTAGGACGAAGCAATGAAGTCAAAGCGTTGTATAAGGACATTGAAAGAATCTCTCAAGGCGGCGCAGCGTTCAGGCTTATCATTGGTGATTATGGCTCTGGGAAAACATTTTTTCTGAGTGTGGTACGTTCCATTGCTCTTGAAAAGAAGCTGGTTACAGTCAATGCGGATCTTTCACCGGATCGGCGTGTACACGCTTCTTCAGGACAGGCACGAAATCTTTATTCCGAGCTTATGAGGAATCTGGCAACCCGTAATAAACCGGATGGAAATGCATTAGCCAGTGTTGTAGAACGGTTTGTGACTCAGGCTCGTAAAGAAGCAGATGAAAAAAACACTGATGTTTCAACAGTAATTCATCAAAAATTGGCGTCCCTGTCAGAATTGGTTGGCGGATATGATTTTGCAAAAGTTATTGATGCCTACTGGAATGGTCATGAGCAGGATAATGAAGAGTTAAAATCAAATGCTATTCGTTGGTTACGTGCTGAATACACTACTAAGACAGATGCAAGAAGAGATCTTGATGTCAGAACGATTATTTCGGATAACTCGTTTTATGATGCGTTAAAGCTTATGAGCCTGTTTGTGCGTCAGGCGGGCTATGAAGGCTTACTCGTCAATTTGGATGAAATGGTCAATCTTTATAAGTTAAGCAGCACACAAGCACGTACATCTAACTATGAGCAGATTCTTCGGATACTCAATGATTGCCTTCAGGGTTCAGCTGAATATCTTGGGTTTTTATTGGGTGGAACGCCGGAGTTTTTATTAGATCCCCGCAGAGGATTATATAGCTATGAAGCACTGCAATCCCGTTTAGCTGAAAATAGCTTTGCGCAACGTGCGGGTGTTATTGACTATTCATCACCTGCACTACATCTAGCGAGCTTAACACCGGAGGAGCTTTATATTCTCCTGAAGAATCTTCGTCATGTCTTTGCCGAAGGTGATACGTCTAAATATCTAGTACCTGATGATGCTCTCAAAGCTTTTTTACACCATTGTAGCCAGACTATCGGTGATGCCTATTTCCGCACACCGAGAAATACCATCAAAGCATTTTTAGATATGCTGGCAGTCTTGGAACAAAATCCTTCTATGCAATGGTCGCAGTTAGTTCAATCCATTGCGATTGAGGATGATCGTCCAAGTGATACGGATAAAATTATGGTGGATGAAGAGACAGGCGAAATTTTGAATTCTGATGGACTAGCTGATTTCAAATTATGATAGAGGAATATCAACGCCTTGATAAGCGTGTACAAAAATGGTTATTTAATCAGGGATGGCCTGATTTAAGAGAAATACAAAAACGGGCAATTGCACCCATTTTGTCAGGTGATAGAGATGTACTGATTAGTGCATCAACGGCGGCAGGTAAAACAGAAGCATTTTTTCTACCCGCATGTAGCGCAATTGCCGACGAGAAAAACGGCTTTGGCATTCTGTATATCAGTCCTTTAAAAGCACTGATAAACGATCAGTACCGCAGGCTCGAAAGTTTATGTGAAATGTTGGATATGCAGGTTACGCCATGGCACGGTGATAGTCTTCAATCCCAAAAGAAGAAAGCCAGAAACAATCCTTTAGGTATTCTTTTAATCACTCCTGAATCCTTGGAATCACTGTTAGTCAGAGAGCCAGGATGGGTGAAACAATCCTTCACCTCACTCAAATATATTGTCATTGATGAATTTCATGCGTTTATCGGAACAGCGCGAGGACAGCAATTACTTTCTCTGCTTACCCGCCTTGAACACATAACTGGCCGAATCTCTAATCCTATTCCACGGATTGCGCTAAGTGCGACACTCGGAGAGCTTGAAAAAGTACCACTTTCTCTTAGGCCAAATAAAAGTCTACCTTGTGAAACCATTACCAGCAGTCAACACCAAAGCACTATTAAGGTTCAGGTTAAAGGGTATTTAGAACCGGTAGACATCATGGCGGATGAAACACGTACTTCCGCCGAGCAGCAGATTTGCCAGGAAATATTTAGGCTCTGTAGAGGCGACTCACATCTGGTATTTGCAAATAGCCGTAGCCGGACAGAAAGCATTGCTGCGCAGTTAAGTGATTTATGCGAACAACAAGTTGTACCGAATGAGTTTTTCCCTCATCACGGTTCATTAGCTAAAGAACTTCGAGAAGATTTAGAATCCAGATTGCAGAAAGAAACCCTACCAACAACAGCTATTTGTACCATGACCCTAGAGCTAGGCATCGACATTGGGAAAGTGAGCTCTGTCATTCAGGTTACTGCTCCACACTCAGTATCAAGTTTACGCCAACGGTTAGGTCGATCCGGTAGAAGAAACTCACCGTCCATATTACGGATGCTAATCGCAGAAAATGAACTGAATGATAAATCTAATATTGTAGATGGCCTTCGATTAGAGTTGGTTCAATCACTAGCAATGATTCGATTGCTGATTATAGAGAACTGGTTTGAACCGGCAGATACAGGGCAAATGCATCTCTCTACATTTTTACACCAGATTCTTGCTGTAATTGCGCAATGGGGTAGCGTCAGGGCAGACCAGCTTTATTCTTTATTGTGTGAGCAAGGATCGTTCAAAGAAATATCAATTCAGCACTTCAAGCAACTATTGTCCCATATGGGGGCAGTCCAACTAATACAGCAACTCAATAGTGGTGAGTTGGTTTTGGGAGTTGAAGGCGAACGCCTTACCAATTCCTATACGTTCTATGCTGTGTTTAAAACACCAGAAGAATTCCGCGTTGTTGCCGGAAGCAAAACACTCGGTACGCTACCCGTTGATTCGCTAATACTTAAAGATCAGCACATTATATTTGGTGGCCGTAGATGGAAGGTCACGGATATTGATGATGAAAAGAAAGTCATCTATGTCACTTCTACAAAGGGTGGCAAACCCCCAAAATTTAACGGTAGTGGCACGTCGATTCATGACAGGGTTCGACAAGAGATGTTAAGCATCTATCGCAACGGTGACTACTGCATTGAGGTTGGCAATCAAAAAATAGATTTTGTAGACAATCTCGGAAGACAACTTTTTCAAGAAGGAGCATATCTTTTTAAAGAAGCCGACCTTGAAAAACAACCTGTCTATCAAAGCGGTAAGCATAGTTATATTTTCTCATGGATGGGCGATAAAGTAGTAAATGCACTTACTGTTTTGATCATTAGAAGTGGATTTGTATGCAGTAATTTTGCCGGTGTTATTGAAGTGCAGAATTCAAATGTCGATGACATAAAAAATTGCTTAATAGAGCTAGCAAATAATGATGAACTACCGGATGAAACTGAACTAGCAGGTACTCTTTCCATTCAACAAAGGGTCGTTGAAAAATATGATGAGTATCTGCCTGAAGATTTATTAACCGAAGGCTATGGACGAAAAGCGTTTAATTCTAGGGCTGCTAAACAGTGGATACTAGGCAACCTTGTTTGAACTCTGTCGATCTAAACGTATCAAGACGCTGCACCGGACGGCTATTCCGCCGCGCTTCATTGCCGCCGGTGAGCTTCGGCGTTAGCCCCACTTTCTCGTATATAATAATCAATTTTCGGATAGTGTAGATGTGAAGAATTGTAGGAATATTCGATAATCTCCAAAGATTAGATTTTTATCGAATGTTAAGATGAAGCTGAGAATTTTTCTATAAAAATTTCCTCCATGTTGAAACGCCTATCTTCCTTTACCCTTCGCTTTTTTTCCACATTATTTTTCTGAAAAAACCAGAAACCCTAAACGGGCTTGCCCCTGCCGACAGAAGCAGCTGGGGCAAGCCCGCGAAATTCAGGCCTGGATACCATCCCTCAAGATGAGTGCACCAGTTTCTGGCAAGTACCTAGGCCCGGACTTGCAACAATGAATGGGCTCCCCGCTCGCTCCAGCATATCTGCTGTTTCTTACCATATCGGTTCCAGCCCCCGGTTTTTTCCGGCCTCCTATTCGTAGAGAAACTGTTCGTTCAGGCGAAAGCGGAAATGGGATAGAAGCGTTTTTCGGACGTTGGTTGAGAAACTGGTGAAGCCAGCCCGGTCCACACGGTAATCCTTTCCCCGGATCAAGAAACGGTGCAGGTGAAAATCGGTCCATTCGAAGGAAATCTGAAGGATGTCGTGGAGGTCAGCGATGCTGGTATTGCTGCGAACCAGGAGGCGTCGCCACATAGGCGGATTGACATGCAACAGCATCACATGCAGTCGACAAATCTCTGAAGACTGAACCACTTCGGTCATTGCGTAACCAGGTGTAACATATCCGTGCAGGTGATACAAAAATGTAACACCTATATTTTAGAAATTTGAGGGTAGTATCTAATATTCTTATATGAGACTATTCGATAATAATATTTATTTTTAATAAAATCATTATGTTAGAATCCAAATCTTCTCAATATATTATTTAGGTATATGGCTTGCTCTTATCCTTTGTTTTACCCCAGATATAGGGAAGAATTGTTACAAAACCGGGCAGCCATTTTTACATTCTGAACCGAGAGACAACCCAATGAGAGGAAAATCAATGAAAACAATTTATCTTGTGATGGTTCTGTCTTTTACTTTTTCGGCTGTGGTCTTTGGAAAAGATAGTAAAACTACTTCTTCTGAAAACAGTGAGATTAAAATATCAAGAGCCAATGATCCGGTCCTCCACAACGATTTTGCGCTGTTAAGCTCAGACGAATATATTTATTCCAATTCGAAGAGATTCGAGTCTCTGAGAACTTCCCCAGGTACTGTCTCAGTAATTACACCCACACAATTAGGATCACTGTCGGGACGATTTATTCCACAAATGTTGCGTTTATTTCCCGGAATTGACGTACTCCAAATTTCAAGGACAGAATTTTCAGTCAGTACACGTGGGTTTTCGAATAGATCACAATTTAGACCCAGGGATCTACTCGTCCTAATCGATGGGAGGACGGTCTATGACGATTTTTCCGGGACCGTAGAATGGGAAACCTTTGATATTTTCCCACAAGATATCGCCAAAATCGAAGTTATTCGTGGAGCCGGCTCAGCCGTTCATGGACCGAATGCATCTCGAGGGGTAATAAATATTCTCACGAACCCTCCCGAGGTATTACCTGGATTTGGGTTACATACGAACATTGGGAAAGATGCTCTCCAGCAGCGAATTTCTTCAGCTCAATCGGAAAATGGAATTTCATGGAAATTTAACACTGGGTTTGAAAAAGTAGAGCTCTTCGACAGATTTGCAGACGCGGGGCCTATAGTAGATGACACCGGGATTAAGACTTGGCGCGGGAATGCAGTTGTTACAAAAGAGATCTCTTCAAACAGTGAATTAAAACTAAATATTGGAACAAATACTGGGGATCTCGCTCAGACAACAAGTTCTGGCCAACTTCTTCAAAATGACCAAACAACGAATCATGTTCTAATAGAGTACGATAGCGCATTATATACGATTCGAACATTTTGGAATCATCGCAAACTTGAATCGACTGATATGTTTACAGGTGATCTTACTTCTGATAGAACACAAAATTTGTACGATATTGAAGCCGTTCACCGCCACATAAATCACGGGATAAATTATCTAACTATCGGTGCTGGCCTTAGGTCCATTGATGTAGAGGCAGAGAGTCTAAATGGGAAAGCAAACATTTTCTCAGGAGGCATATTTTTTGATGACCAGGTCAATATCACCCCAAAATTCCAAATTCAAATTGCGAGTCGCCTAGACTATCACGAGGAAACCGATTACCAGTTTTCTCCTCGGGGAGGGCTTGCCTATGAAATTAATCCTGCGCATACAATCAAAACATCGGTAAACATTGGGTACCGAAATCCCACTGTCGCAGATAATTTTTTTGATTTAACAGTAACGCAGGGACCATTTACGTCAACCATTTTAGGCAATCGCGATCTTGATCCGGAAAGATCGATTTGGTATGAAGCTGGATATCAAGGGACACCCACTCAATCTCTCTCTTTTGGAATCGATCTATTTCATGTGGTAACAGAGGATTTTATAAGATCAACTTTTATCCCACCCGGTACCGTGACTTTTTCGAATAGTGACAGCAAAGTGAGAGGGAAAGGTGGAGAAATATGGACTCAATATAAAGTCCACCAAAATATCTTGGTGATTGGGAATTATGCATATGCCGTATATAAAGAAGATGGCATTAGAAATGAGGCAACTCCAAAGAACAAAATTAATTTTGGAGTCCTCGTTAGCGAAATTCGTAAAATCTCCGGGGCATTGTTAGTCCACTTTGTTGATAAGACCGACTGGCCTTTTGGAGGGCCTCCTTCACCTTTGACTAAGGAAGGATCCTACTATACGGTAAATTTACAAATTGGTTACCAAATTACATCTAACTTAAGTGCTCGTGCAGAAATTTATAACCTCACAAACAACAAGCATCGAGAGCTCCCTCTTCTCGGAGAAGAACTATCTACAGATGCGTTCTTTACAATTAACTACCAAATATGATAGCCAATAGAATCCCCATCTAAAAGCCTGATACTTTTATCAGGGAATGAATACCCGATTGGAAAATATGGAGGCAATTGTTAAAAAGTTCCGCCCTAAGATAGCGCTTCTTCACTAAAGAAAACATATTTTATTGCCGAGACTGGAGGAATGTCAGATGTGTGCAAGTGGGAAGAACTTTTCAGTATATCTTGCTAGTGTAATTTTCCTATCATCCTTACTCCTGTCCTGTAGCCCCCTCCAAATAAAAAAAGACCGGCATAACGTCATTAAAGATGCCAATGTTCATCACGATATTGACTTAGATATCGACTTTACGGAGAGTGGAATTCAGGTAAGAGACGAGGTGCAACTGGTGGCTAAGGCGCCAACGTTATCCATGCAGCTCAACCCAAGTCTTACAATAAATCGTATTTCACTGGATAATCGAGATCTCGTATGGAAAATAGTGGCATCCGATGGTAAACCGGACATTGTAGAAATTAGTTTTCCTTCAGATCCGTCCAACAAAGTTGTAAAAATTGTCATTGAATATTCGGGAAAGTTTCAGTCTATTGACTTTAATGACGGTCGGCATCGCGGGACAGAAGTAGAAGCCTACATCAATAAGGATTCTGCAGTACTCCTCTCAAATGCAAATTGGCACTCAATATTCCTACCCGAAAGGTTCTTAACTTACACATTGAGGATCTCGGCGCCAGAGGGCCAAGAAGTCCTTGCGGCTGGCGAAAAAACGAAATCTAGCGGTTCCTCTCGTATTATTACATTCGACATGTTTGAACCGACGGATGGGATAAATTTATTTTCCGGCCCTTATACGGTCAAAGAAGATAGACTTGGGAAAACAAAACTCTATTCATATTTTTTGGAGCAGGATTCTGACATAGCCGAAAAATATCTTTCTGCGATGAAAGATCATATTAAACGATATTCAAACCGGTTTACCCCTTATCCATATCCGGCGATGTCAATTATTTCTACTCCGATTATGGAGGGATTGGGTTTCCCAGGGTTTACAATGATTGGAGAAAAGCTTCTTCGGATACCAAATATGGAGAAAATGAGTTTAGGACATGAGATACTTCATAACTGGTTTGGTAACGGCGTCTATGCAGACCCTAATGAGGGAAATTGGACAGAAGGTTTAGTGAACTATCTTCATGATTTCGATATGTCGGCAAAAAGGAGTGGAGAAGGTCCCGCACGTCGAAATCTACTAAAATATTATACGCTTTACACGAAGGCTGAAGAATCAAGTCTTTTAGAATTTAAAGAGAGAGACAGCGCGGCCGCGATGGGCGTCGGCTACTTTAAGTCGGCGTTTGTTTTTGCAATGCTTGAAAATGAGTTAGGGGAAAAAGTATTCGACAAAAGTCTAAAAGTTTTGCTTAAAAAAAAGATGTTCCAGCAAGCATCATGGGAGGACTTACAGGAGGTATTTGAAAAGACATCTGGGAAAAATTTAGATGCTTTCTTTAAGCACTGGATAAATACTCCGAATGCCCCCTCGATATCCATAGCGGGAGTGGCTCCCCGCTCCGAAAATTCGGTTTCAATTACATTAAAATCAGAGCCGTTTTTTCCTTATAATCTGCCAGTCGTCATTGACACAGTCATGGGTCAGGAAAATAAGGTTTTTTCTATAACAGGTTCCCCCCAAAGTATCGAAATCTCGGCTCTCAATAAAATAGATACAATTGGCATAGACCCTACTTATACAATCCTTCGAAAATTATTGCCTGAAGAGTTGCCAATGTCCATCGCCAGCGTTTTAGAGACCAACAATGAACTCCCTGTGGTGTTTTCAGACTCTCTTACACCAGAGTTGCGTAAGATGTACGAAAGTTTTCTAGAAAAGTCAGGGATTAAATATTCCGAATTATCGTCAATTGATGAGTCCGATGGGCCGACAATAATTATAGGCCCTCCGACAAGTACTGGGATGTCCTCTGCTTCCTCAAAAATGTTTTCTGATGAAGTCCCATGGAAGTGGGAAGACTCTGCCCTCACGATTGAAAATACCACAATACAGGAAGGGGAGGATTCGGCTATTTTCTCATGGCATGGCCCAAAAGGTGTCAAGCAACCCATAGTCTGGATTCTCGGATTTAGCGAAGAAGGGTTGGAATCTCTTTCTAAACGATATGGGTATTTCATGACAGACAGTTTCGTAATGTTTAAAAAGGGGCAAAGACCTAAGCGAGGAGAGTGGGAGCCAAAAAACAATCCTTTTATAATCACCGTACCCAAGCCTATTTAGAGCAAATGAAAAAACAGATGTCTTCTATTCGAAAATTCATAATTGGCGTTTTTATAGGGATTTCCACTTTAATGGTTATCCCTGAGTTTGCGATGGCGAAAAGCCCGGTGGTTATTCTCCTTAGTTCCGATGAAGGACCATTTCGCCAATCGGCAGGTGGAGCGATCGACGCACTTGGAAAATCAAAAGCAAGGATAATTGTTCTTGATAAAGATCCTGAAAACATATTTCATTCAATGAAAAAAGTATCCCTTATTTCCCCCCCTGTTGTTATAGCTATTGGAAATCAAGCAGCTTTAGCACTTCAAACATATCCAATAGAAGCACCTATTGTATTTTCTCTTATCGTTGACCACAGAAAAGCCCTCACTATCCCTAACTCTTATGCTATCTCAATGCATCTATCACCGGAAGATGCCTATAGTAATATTTTGCAAATCTTGCCAGGATCTCGAATCGGTGTCCCTTATAATCCTGAGCGAACGGGGTTTCTAATCGATGATCTTGCACAATTTTTTAAAAATAAAAAGACGAAGATGGTTCCAATCCCAATCAATTTGCCCTCAGAAATGGGTCCGGCCCTTAAGGCAATGCGGTCAGAATTCGATGCGATATGGATCTTGCCTGATCCAAGCATTATTCATCCACTTTCATTAGAGTATCTCATGGAGTACTCCATCCGTGAACGCATTCCCGTGTTGGGATATTCAAAGGCTTTCACAAAGGCTGGAGCAATATTCTCAATTTCATCCAGTTATGAAGATATGGGTCGTCAGGCTGCACTGCTCTCGAAAAAGATACTAAATGGAGATAAAGCAGAAAAATTATATTACCCTGAGAGAATACATCGCTTCATAAATATTCGAGTAGCGAAACTACTGAACATAACGATTCCAAATCAACTCTTTGCGTCCATAGATCAGGTCTACCCAATAGAACCAAGGTTAAGGTGATGAAGTTACCAAAAATGAATATACGAAAGAGACTCATCGTTTTTGGAATGATATGGCTCACAATTTGTTCTGTCGCATTAGCTAGTCTGTTAGTTTGGCATACTCAGACAGCGCTTTTAATTGGGGCCGCTGAAAAATCAGAAACCATAGCGCACAAATTAGTCAATGCCTCAAAGGCAAACATTTTTAGCGGAGATACCGAAGAGATTAAAAAGGAAATAGATAAAATAGTTTTGGGCGATATCATCGGTGCTTCCCTAAAGTTTGATGGTCTCCTATTTGGCAATAATATCAGTAAGGAGAAAGCTAAAGATCTGACTACTAGCATCGGTGCAAATTCTTCACTAATCTTAGTTAATGGAATGAGGGTAATTAAAACAGAGATCATGGTGTCTCAACCCGGACAACAGACCATTTCCGTATCCATTTTTCTTAACGCAGAAAATATTTATGAACAGGCTAAAAGCATTTTGTGGTTAGGATACTTATTCCTAATACCGATGCTCATCAGTTTCCTGATTATCGCTTGGATATTATCCGGCAAAATTGTTTCACCGCTTCAACGTCTTTCGGCCCATATCATTGGCAAAAAACAATTAAAACAAGATCAAGCGCTATTAGGGCATGAGAAGAAGGATGAAATTGATCTGATCTTTGAATATTGTATTGAGCTTGAAGATAAATTAAATAAGAAAGCTGTAGCGTTTGAGACAGTAGATGAGAAACATAAAGCCCAACTCAGAGAAACAACTGAATCCTTTGAGGGGAAAAACATTCAATTAGCAAATACACTGGAATCACATAAAAAACTATTACTGTTGCTGTCGCATGAGGTCAGAACCCCGATGACGGCTCTATCTCTTCACATAACGAATCTTTTTGACAGCCTCGATCTAGACCTTACGGATAAGCAGGCGAATCGAGTAGAAAGGATTAAGAGCCTAGCTCAACGTATTTTTAGGCTGATGGAGTCTGTTTTAAAGTTTTCTCTCCAAGAAGCTACACATTCTGAAGTTCCACGGGTATCTGTCGACTTGTCAAATGTTTCAAAGCAAGTCATTTTTTCTCTCAATCATTTAATCCGTGGAATGGATGTTGAATGTCTAATTGATGCTTCGGTACACAATAAATACGTTTTTATAAATCCGGACCACCTTGAGCAAATTCTATTGAATCTCGTCCACAATTCGATAAAACAAAGCCCCCCTGGTTCTAAAATTATTCTTTCAGCTAATGAAACCGATGGATTCATTCAGTTTAGTGTAGAAGATTCGGGATTAGGAATCGATGCTTCCATTAAGGATAAAATATTTAAGGGACCGCTTAAAACCACTTATCAGGAATCAAATGGTGTCGGGCTTTACATTTGTCGTTATTTGGTCGAATTACACAACGGTTCTATCTGGTTTGAAGATAATCCTAAGCAAGGCACGACATTTATTTTTTCTTTACCTAAATCGGATCCAGTAAACATTTTTTCAGGATAAAAGGAGTGGGACTATGGCATCTAGAATCTTAATTATAGATGATGATGAAGATTTTCGTGTTGCTTTAAATGACCGATTAAGTCGGAAAGGATATGAGATTTATGAAGCAGGTTCCTCTGCTCAAGCCCTAGCGACAATCAAAAAGTGTGGGATCGATTTAATATTGTTAGATCTCCAATTAGGAGACGAAGATGGGTTAGACTTATTGGACCAATTAAAAAAAGTAGAAGATACTTTTGAAGTCATTATGATTACCGGATACGGATCTATTCAAGCGGCTGTAGAAGCAATGCGCCGGGGGGTTGGTGATTTTATTCAGAAGGATTATGGGCTATCCGACCTTGAAGCAAGAATAGAAAAAGTCCTCGAACTCTTCCAACTTAAATTACAACGCCAGCGGCAAAATGATAAAGATAGTAAAACTATTATTGGGAAGAATCCTATTTTTACAGAATGTCTGGGCAATGCGCGTCGCCTAGCAAAGACAGACACAACGGTATTAATTACCGGCGAAACTGGAACAGGGAAGGAAGTTTTTGCTAGACACATTCATTATAGTGGTCTTAGGGCTGAAAAGCCTTTTGTGGTTATTAATTGTGCGAATCTTTCAGAAAATTTATTAGAAGATGACCTTTTTGGTCACGAGCCTGGGGCCTACACTGACGCGGTTAAACAAAGGCGGGGTAAAGTAGCCCTTGCTGAAAAGGGAACACTTTTTCTTGATGAGATAGGTGAAGTTCCTCTTGGTCTCCAATCTAAGTTACTCCGCTTTATAGAAACAAAAACGTATAGCCGGGTAGGAAGCGATAGAGATTGTAAGGCAGATGTTCGAATTATTACAGCCACAAATCGTGACTTAAAATTAGCGATTGAGAAGAAAATATTCAGAGAAGATTTATATTACAGGTTGAATATTTTTCCAATATTGCTACCCTCAATTCGAACGAGACGAGATGATATTAAGCTCTATGTAAATCATTTTCTTCAAGACTTAACCCATTCATCTCCTTTGTCAGATTTTTCTATTTCGGAAGAGGCGATGATGCTTTTAGAAGAATATCCATGGCCAGGAAATATTCGAGAAATCTATAATGTTATAGAACGCGCAAAGATCTTATCAAAAAGTGGCGTGATAACAAGGGATCAACTCCCAATTGAGATCAGGAATCCACAAAATAATAATGGATCTCAATCATCAAAAAAACCAACCGATCTAAAATCTGCAATGGATAATATACAAAGAGAGACTATAGAAGAAGCACTTACAATAACAAAGGGAAACCAGACCGAAGCCGCAAATCTTTTACGGATTAGTCGAACTCAACTTTATAGAATATTAAAGGACTATGATGAGAAAGGAATATTAGTAGACAAACGAATAAGAACTTACCCGATCGCCTTTTAAAGCCAAGCCTATATTAGAACCATCGTACGCGACTCGGGTTGACCCTCTGGCTTGTTCGCGCATTATCCGCCACAATCCGAAGGCCTCAGGACTATTATAATGCGTGTAGATCTTCCTCTGATAAAATCTTTTTATCTTTTAAAATTGAGATCAATTTGGCATACGAATCATCGGAATTTTTCACCGCTTTAGTGACCAGGCACTGGTAGCGGTCGCTATATTCAAGCAAGACTTCGTGTTGCGCGAGTTGATGGATGATTTGCAACATAACAATCAAAATGGCTTCCGTAGCAGCTTTTAGATTATCTTGGTGAGAGGTGATGATATCTTGGACGGTTGGCCCTAGTTTTTCTTGCCACTCCGGATACTTCGCCTTCGTAAAATCATTTAATAGTGTGGCGTATCTGGCATCTATCTCCGCACCGACTTTCTCGCTAAGATGCAGTGCGTTCGCTTCATCTTGAATTTTGTCCCAATCGAATTCCATGGCATCTCCAGGAAAAATAATGTGCAGTTTAGCAGAAATCTTAATTTGCGTTTTGACAGAGTTTTGGTCTGTAGGTCCATAAGAGGATAGATTATTTTGATTTATTTTGTCTAATGCTTTTGACAATTTTATTTTTGGAAGATAGAATTCGACGCGATGTTCAACCAGGCCAAGAGGGAGTTCTTTTATGAAAAAAAGCGAATTGATTGAAAAAGTTTCAAAATCGGCATCGATGGCGACAAATAAGGAAATCAGCAAAAAAGCAGTAGACACTGTCCTCTCAGACACTTTAAAGCTCATTGCAAAAACTGTTAAAAAAGATGGGCGATTTAGTTATCCCGGATTTGGGACATTTTCATTGACCAGTCGCAAGGCACGGAAAGGTAGAAATCCTCAAACCGGCGAATCCATTAAAATCAAGGCATCTAAATCCATCAAATTTAAGCCGGCGCCGGGGATAAAAAACAGTCTGTAATTCTTGTTACGGCTATGGAGATACTTTGTTTTCTTAAAATAATCGGTGGCAAACCGAACGAAAATTTAAAGCTTTCCACGCTAAAAAATGCCAATTCGAGTTGCCTTTATATTAATTTTTGAAAAGCGCTACTGATTTAAACAGTAGAATACCACTCGATCAGCCGCTTGATGTGGTGACGTTTTCGCAAGTAAGCCGATCCCCGAATTTATCCACTGGCCAACTATTGACCGGCGCTTTACCGGGATCTATCGCGTGATCTAAAAACTCCATCTCGGGAAAGTAGTCCACGCGGATTTTCAAATCGGTGATGGCGATCAAAAAGTCATCGATGTTGCTGGACTTTGAAATGTTGCTGTTAGGAAATAGCCAAGCGACATATGTTTTCTGGTCCTGACGGTAGATTATTTTCCACCAGAAATCCGGGGTCTTGATGCCGTGAGTTTGGGTGAAAAAATCGTTTTCCATGTTTGTTCCCCAGATGACGCCCCCCAATATTTTCAATTTCGATATTTCTCGATAACATTCCGTGATGAGTTCTGTTTGATGCCAAGCCCCGTGTTCCTGGTTAAAGTCTGAGTGCTGGGGAAGAGTGTTGGTCAGTAGAAAGGATTCTTTTAGGGTTACGAGGCTCTCATCCATGTGATTTGCCGCGACCAAATGACCTCTGTCCCAGGTACCGATGCCCGACTGAACAGTCTTAGTTCGGTAGGAACGCCGAGACCGAGGTTGACAGGAGGAGGGGACTTTTTGATCGGGTCTGAAATCGATGTTTTTACGGGAGGCATGTCCCCGGTCCCGGTCCAATTCGTAATAAAACGCAACGGCCCCATGGTGTATCTCACAGTCAAGCCAAAGAGTGAATCCTTTATAGGTCCGTTTTCGGATTTCGGAGGCGGCCGCATTGGAAAGAAGAACGAAAACGATGAGGAAAACGGCAGCAATGCGGTAGAAGGTAGGATACAGTCGGGATCTGGCGATCATGATCTACTCTATTGTTGTTTAATATTCCTTACGCATATTCCATTGATAATAATTGTCTCTGCAACGTATTCTGCGCCAGGTGTTAGAAGGATGCTCCTGCCCGCCAAGGAGTGGCTTTTGCAGCATCCATTGTCTTTCATTGATTGCGGATGATTACAGTCTAATATGATCCCGTCTTTAACCCAAACTTGTAGATTATAATCAAATCCGTTCCAAATAAAACAGCTTCTTATTTCGTCGTTGCTTTCTCTCATCAACAGCCTCGATCTTGTCACATGAGAATCAAGCCTATTGGCTTTGAGGTTCTTTCTGAAACGAGATTTGGACCGTCCCCTGAACTTGCTGACGGATGCATTCGGCCATATAGTCTGATATCGATCTTTCCCCATGTTCAGCTGCTAAGATAATTCTGGCTTGCTCAGTGGGACTAAACTGTTTAAGCGACACGGCATCTTTGGATTTCTCTTTTTTTGGTCTGGATTTGTCTTTGGTTTTTGGGTCCATTACTTAGGCCTCCTTAGGTTGTTTGACGAGGATCCGTTTTCGATCGGTTGAGTTATTGAACATTTCTTTAATGCCGCCAATCGAGCCAAGCACGCCGGTTGCCTCGAATGGCAGGTAAATCACTTTGTTATCCTTTCCTGAAACCATTTCTTTAAACGCTTCGATATAGCGCATTGCCACGAGGTATTGTGTCGGGTCTCCGCCCTGATCTTTTATAGCCGCCGTGATTATTGTGATAGCGCCGGATTCCGCTTGAGAGGTCAATTCTAGAGATTTTGCTTCTCCTTCCGCCTTGAAGATGGCGGCCGCTCTTATCCCTTCTGCCTCCAAAATAGCTGCCGCCTTTTTTCCTTCTGCTGTAAGGATGGAGGCACGTTTTGTCCGTTCAGCGCGCATTTCGGCCTCCATCGCATTTTTGATATCTTCAGGAGGAGTCACATTTTGAAGCTCGACGCGGGTGACTTTCACCCCCCAGGGATCAGTGGCGTGATCTAAGGTTGCCTGGAGACCCGTATTAATCTCATCTCTGGAGCTCAAGGTCTGGTCAAGGGTCATTTCTCCAATGGTGCTGCGCAGGCTTGTTTGGGTTAATTTTTCGAGCGCGTCCGGTAAGTTTTTGATTTGGTAATAGGCGTCTTTGGGTGTGGTGACTCTAAAGTACAGTATGGCATTGATCTTCATGACCACGTTATCTTTCGTGATCACGCTTTGTTCCGGAAAATCGTAGACGGTTTCCCTTAGATCGATTCGAGTTATATTTTTTGTTTCTATGACTTTATTGCCCTCCAGGTCGGCCTTGATGTACTTCCATTCTATTTCTCTGGCTTCTTCTAAAATGGGCCAAATGAAGTTGATTCCTTGGTTCAGGGTTCGGTGATAAGCGCCCATTCTCTCGACAATCATCGCCTCTGCCTGCTGAACGATTGTGAAGCCGATAATGGCAAAGACGACCAAGAAAAGGACCAAGATTCCATATATGATGAGAGAAGTCATTGTACGGTTTCCTTTCGTTTAACGGTCAGGGTTGTTCCCGATACCTCGACGATTTCAGTTATGTCGCCTTGCTCGATACTTGTGTTGTCTCTAGAAATTCCTATCCAAGAGCTTCCTTCGACAGACACCCGCCCTTCAGTGGTATGCGGCCTGATCGATTTGGTAACGATAGCTGTTTTACCAATGAGTGCCGCAACATTGGTTTTAGTATCCGTCCCGGAAGAGTAGAGAAGTTTCATGGCGATGGGTCGAATGGTAAGAAAGAAAAGTCCGACGGCTGAGAAGAGAATAAGTCCTTGGACTCCATGACCCATTCCCATATAGGCAGCGAGCGCAGAGAATAGACAGGCGATACCAACGCCGGCAAGTACGAATCCCGGAATCAGGGTTTCCAGGGTGATAAAAGCGATACCGGCGATAAACCAAAGTTGCCAGTCTTCAAATGCCCCCATTCTTTCTTCTCCTTCTTTCCTTACGGGATATTTACGCTAATTGTTTTGCTGTCACAGACTCTTGTTTGTTTTGCATCAAATATACAAGACTCCCCGACTGCAAAAAGGTCACCTGTACTTGATATCGTTTTGGTGTCAATATTTGAGCCTGCAAGGGAGCAGATGAATTTTGGAAACCCGGTTGTTGCATCCTTCCTTTCACAGACGACTTCTATGGTTTCCACGCAAGGCTGCAGGGCTGTTCCGCAATTGAGACCGAATATTTTGGTTGTGTTCGAAAGGGCCGATGTATCTGTTGTGAGATGAAACTCAAAGGTATAGATCTGACTGGGTGCATCGAAAGCGGTTGTGGCATTCACAGTAAGAGATTGGCCATCTGAAAGGGTTGCCGGCGTGATCGAGAATGCGGTAAGGGCGACAAAATTGGTGGCATTACCTCCTGTGCCGGGTGAGCTGCCGCCCCCGCATCCAGCAAATACCGTTAAGAAGAACAATAGAATGGTTACTATTTTGTGTGTCCGTATTTTTCCCATGGTTAAATCCTTTCTACCGTGGCGGGAGCTGGTTTAAGATATCGATTACTTTTTCTCCGTATGCCCTTTGTTTCGCGTCGCTGGAGGCGTTGTAGCAGCCGATTCCGTTCAGTGTATTTCCAAGCCTTCGAATACATTGAGACAAGATCCACGCCCCTACCTTTACGTTTTGACAAGGGTCGCTTAAAGAATTCCATATTGGGTCTCCTAGTTTATTTTTCCAGGACGAATTGATCTGCATGACGCCATAGTCATAGCTTTTATTGTTGTTTTGGTTGTAGGCTTCGGGATCAAAATTTGATTCGATCTTGGCGATGGCCCAGAGTAAGCGCGGAGGAACGCTGTATATTTCACCGGCCTCCTCAAAACAAAAAGCGTGACTGGGTGTCGGAGTTAGGTAAGGCAATGAGAGGGATACGAGCAAAATAAGTAAAGAACAGTGCAATTTTCTTTGGGGATTGACATTAAAAAATCCCCGCAGTAATCTTAAGTTCAGGGTATGTTTCATAGGAGGACTAGCCATGTCAGGATTGGTTGTAACGCTTCTGGTAGCCCTATTTGTCGTTGTCATTGCTAAAAAGCTCTTCCCTGGATTATTTCCAGCCCTTGGCTTTCTTGTGAATGCTAAAGCCTGGGACAGTGATGAACAATTTTATGACCCCTCAGATACTGCCGACCCTATAAATCATGGCCTCTTTCCTGGTGACGTAGGTTATGACGATAATAGATAGCCAAGGATTTTTGGGATTAAGAATTTACTCCAGCGCTTCCGCAGCTTCTTTTATTTTTGATTTTATTGCGTCGGCGCCATATTGATCTGGATTGCTTGTTCTCGCCTTATCGTAAATTCCCTTGGTGAATTTTGAAATATTCCCAGTAATGTGTTCCGCCATCTTTTGTTGGTCCAACCCAAGATTTCTTCCTTCGTTGTAAGAAGATCGAATCAGCTGGTCATAATTTGATGTAAGAAGATCGACCGTTTCATTTTCTCGCTGTGATCTTCCTGCAACTACCCTTCCAACTACACCAGGCAGAGGAATATTACCGCCGGCATCTTCGCTTGTGTGGCCAAAATCCATTCCTTGGTGACGAAAGAAAGTATTCATGTCCGTTGCGAGGTTCCTCGCAGTCGTCGCCACGTTGGCGTCAAAGGCTTTTGGATTGGACGTGGCCAGCTCTGGATCGGAGACAAAAGATGCGACTTTCGAATTCTTGTTGAGGGCCATCTGCATGGACTCCGGCAGTTTCACACTGTCTTCAACAATTTGCTGAGACACATTTTCGTTGACAGATCGGCTCCCGGTAAGACTGCTGCTGTGCGCCTTAAAGACTGATTCGATCCCTTCTTTCGAGAGTGAGAAGTTTTGTTGAGCCGCGGTACCGCCTGAGTTGACTGAAATGCTCCCGGTGCCGCCCGCAGTCCCCTTCGTCAATGAAACATCCGCTGACTGGCCACCTGCTGCAAGTGTTTTTAAAGCATTTGCAACGTGATTGGGACCGCCTTCGGCCAGGACCTGATCGGCCAGTGCAGTGAGGCCTTCCGGTCCAAGTGTTTCCTTATGTTGAATACCTTGTTCAACTTCTCCCTTCGTAAGATTTAAACCAATACCCTTGATTGTGCCGTCCGAGTTTTTAGAGATACTGGTTTGAGTTCCCCGAAGACTAATGTCTCTACCGTCAGTGGTTGTGCCGTTAACATAGACTTGGTCTCCCACGGACTGAGCCTTTCCGCTCTGAAGTTCGTATGTTCCGTTCTGGGTTTGAACCGTGAAAGGACCTTCAGAAGGAAGGGTGGTTTCAGAAAAATCTTGACTTTGAACGGTAGTACTATCGCTTGCACGAAAACTGCCCACCCCGGTGTTTGGGTTAATATCGTAACTGGCCATCATTCCTGGCTTTAAGGTTTGGGAGGCAATATTGTGGCCGCTTGCTTTGGCAATCTTTGTTAGGGCATCGATGTTCTCCGGGGTAACAGGTCCGGAAGAAGATATTTTGGATAATTGACCCGTGCTTGAATCGAATGTTTGCTGGGTGAGGGACATGCCTGGAACGATCCCTTGAAAACCTTGTTCCTGAGCATGTTGGGCCATTTGGGGGGTAATATACTGGCCCGTTGCGTTAAAGGTAGCCATTTCTGAGGGGTTGCGAATCCCAAGAACTTTTTTCCCGAAGCTGGTTTCTCCCTCGGTTTTACCAAACCATGTGCTTTTTTGGTTATATTCGCTTTTATTCATGGCTCCCGAAACGTCACCCTCTGAAATATCATTCGCAAAGGCTTGTTTTCCTCGGGCAGTTCCAACCGCGGCCGCGCCTTCGATTCGACCCGTCTCGAAAGCCATATTCTGAGATCCTAATCCCATGCCGACCCCTATCCCTTTTGCCCCAGTATTAGCTTTTGCCGTTGTGCGCTCATTGAAGTTGAAGCGATTGGCATTGCTCATTACAGGAGGGGCTGCCTCCAATGAGTTAATGGTCGAGGCCTTGCCTTCAGGAGTCGTAACAACTCCGGATTTTTCTCCTTCACTTTTTGCCGTCGATGTCATTTGTCCGGAAAGGTGACTGAGGGCGTGACCGCCAAATTTAACGAGCATGGTCGTGATAACAGTGGCGATGAATATTCCGGTCCATCGAATTGTCCCGAAGGCGGCAAGGGTTTTCTGGGAGGCGGTGGCAAAAGCGGCGATGGCGGTAGTGCCGAGCTGATACTGTCGTGCTTCGTCGAAGACTGTCGCTGCGAGGTCGATGGCAAATTGATGGGCGATCGCATCGGTAACCCCCCAGGCCGTGAGCCAGAGGAAAAATCCCGCGATCACGCCAAGGGCCCGTAGAAAAATGGGTGTGGGGATGAAGATAATTAATATGGGAATAATGCCGATCGCCATAGCCGTAGCCACAGCGCGGATAATTGGGATCCATTCGTTTGCCATGATGTTTGAAGAAATCATGCGTGTGCCGGTGTTACGGGATCCGAGAATCTGAACCGCAGTGTCTGGACTACTTGCCCTGACCACGGTTTCGATTTCTTTAGCGATGAGGAATTGCCTGAATACGTCCGTCAGACTAAACACCCCGCCTTGAAGCCAGTTGACTAGGTTGGTCAGCAGAGTTTTACACGTGGTGAACTCGGCTGGAATCGTTGGGTCAAAACCGGCTTCGGCACATCGGGACCGCGTCGAGCTGTCAAATTGTGCAGCCGGCGTAATGGCGGCCTGTATTTGAGTATTCACCGTTCCGCAGTCTCCCGAGATTCCTGCCGGTGTGGCATCGTTATAAAAAACCGTGTAAATGGCTGGGCTTGCCGCTGCGTCAAAAAGAGGGAGGAAGTTGTCATTGTTTGCAAATTGGTTAACCGTAAGGGTTGTCCCGGGGCGATTGAGTTCGAAGAAAATACAATCCTTAATATAATTGCGTATCGATTGGTGGAGATATTGGTCCGCCAGGATGACTCCCCTTGCGTTGAGGTTAAACAGCATGTCAAACCCGACCCCTCCGGCCTGAGCCTGAAATCCAACGGGGTCGCCGGAGACGGACACAATGTCGGTTAAACCTCTTTCAATCATATTGAGGAATCCTGCAATTAAGACAATGCCGTCTGGAACGCCGGCAACGGGTTGGTACTGATTTTTTACGGGATCGTAGATATGCAAAGTGCCGGTAGGAACGATCAGTGCGGAGTAAAAGATAACACCCGCTAAGATCGGGATGACCCAGGCCAAGGGATTCTGTCCTCCTTTTTTGGATTCAAGGTAGGTTGCGGCCGCGCCAAAAACGATCGCAATGACAATAATCACGAAGAAAAGTGCTCGGTAGTTCCCGTCAGTGGAGATGAGAGCGAGTTTTTCAAAGGCGTTCACGATGGGACCGAAGCCGTTATAGGTATAGTATTCCAATTCCAGCGCCCATGCGGGTGCAGGGCTAGATAGGAGAAGGGTTAAACAGATTACGAATCGTTTTTTAAAGGCCATCGTTTTATCGGCTCGCTGTATACATTATTTTTGAAATATTGGCGGTGGTAATGCTTTCAAAGGCTTCAAGGCGCATAGAGTAGGCCATGATGGATTCCTTTTCGGCGGTCATAGTTGAATACGATTTTTCCAATCGGGTTAAGGTCTTATAAATATCTGTTGCAAGTGTATGGGTGGCGGCGATGGCCGGTTCGAAAAGGGCGATTTGGCAGGTTGGGCCGGAAGCGTTACCTTGGTTCGCCAAAATCTTATTGGTTGTGTTGATGCCGTTTATCGCAAATCGATAAAGATCGGACATCATATTGAAGGCGTAGGCCCGCGCCACGAGGTCGGACAAAGTGATGACGATGTTGTTTTGTTGATTTGTGGCGACAGCGAATTTTAAGGCCGAGTAAACCGGTAGCGGTACATTTTCGATAAAGGCAATCTCTGGGGCCAGATGTGGGGACTGGGAATTCATGTTCAGGACGATACGGTCTAAAATTGTCGTGGAATACTGCACCAGATTTGCGTTTGTGTCCGTTATGTTGACACATGCGCCGCCATCGGCTGGCCTGCTTTCGGCATTGCCCATAAAGAAATTGTCGATTGACGACTGGGCATTGTTTTCGCAGGGGGAGATGATTTTAGGAACGATCTGAGTTGTTCCGTTGGCGGACGTTTCCTGCTGAATTTGAACATCTCCGATGTAGCCCCTGGCAAGATCCACGTAAGCCGTGGGGAATCCCCTTTTAATCGCAATCGCTTGAAGCACGGTCTGCCCCGGTGTGGCAAAAAGGTCTTTTAAATCGGCCGGGCAGCCAGCAATTTGAGCGGTGTCGTCGACTGTGGGTTGTTGGTTGCCGGACTTCCAAATCGCTGAGACATCCTCCCTGAGGTCGCTTATCCCCGTTGTGAGTGAAAAATCACTTTCCGCTTCCGCCCGGACCTTGCCGTTATCGGTAAAGGGTTGGAATGCCTTTGCGACGAGCACCTTGGAGGCCTTGCAGTCATCGAATTGAAGTTGATTTAAAGAGTCGGTAATGGCTTCAAAAGACTTGACGGCCTTAGCGCAGGGTTCACACAGGACATTGAATGCCAGGTCGAAAGCGATCGCCGGCGCCGCCGTAACCATGGCCTGTAATTTTTGGACGAGATAATTGAACTCCATAAAAGAGACGGCCCCGGCGAACATATCGATTCCGCCACAACCGGACTTAATCGTGGGGGGCATGGCTGTAACAGGGTATTCGGTGCCGTTGTACCAGCGCGCTGAAAAGCTGCCACCGTTCATGTAGCCGCGCTTTTGTCCTTCAAAGGATCCCGGAGATACACCGTTTTTTTGGACGATCCAATCGTCGACCCATCCGGCATGGCCTGTCGTATGAAAGCTTAAGAGAATTGAGATAATGAGAATAAAGTATTTCATCGCAGTGTCCTTATTTTATGGGGCCGGTTTAGGGAAGAGACCCTGTTGTCAGTTTTAGCGGTGCGGTCACGTCGAAGCCGCCCCCTTTTTCAAAATCGAACATAGAAAAGGATTCGGGTTTTATTTTGTCGTTTAGCAACCGAATGCCGCGATGGAGTCGGGTTTCCAGTTCTTTCAAAGTAATGACACCCGCCGCGATCGGAAGCGTTTTTTTTGTTTTCTTAGAGAGGAGGACAAGATAGGGTACGGCATGAACACCTAAATCCTCCGCCAATTCCGGGTTATTCGTAATATTGATCCCCCTGATCGTCCAAGGATGTTTCGTTTGGAAAAGCTGCAAGATTTTGTTTTGTGCGTCGCAGAAGTGGCAGCTTGGTGAATAAAAATAGATCAGGGCGAAATCGTCTTGGGACTGACCGATTGTGGTATTGATTTCTGAAATCTGTTGTTGGGTTTTAGCGTTTTGACCAGGGATGTTGCTTGGGTAGTCCGCCTCCAGCGAGAAATTGGGATATTTTTGGACCACCATGGAGGCCACGTTCGCGTAACCGAGCGCTTTACGCCGGGCAATATCTTGAATGACAAGGTAATCTTTTACGTCGTCCTCTTTCAGGGTCTTCACTGCCTTTTTATGAATGCCGGTTAGAAGTTCTTGAAAGGCGTCGGGATGCATGTTCCAAAGCGTTTCGATTGTGAAATCGGACAGGCTTGGCATAGCCTCTTCTTTTTCGGAAGACTCCTCAACTGGGGCAGGCTCGATTTCGTACCACCACCAGCCCACCTTATCGGTTTCATCGCCTGCCTGGACTGTAGACAAACTCGAGGTGAGAATGACGAGACTAAAAAACGGGATGAGCAATTGCCAGTACATCTTTTTCCTCCATGAATCCATAGTATTTTGAGTCAAAGCTATCTTTGCTCGGGGAAAACACAAAGATTTGCCCTTCCGGAATAATGCCTGAATAGACGAAGTGATCTAAAAGTTTTCCGTCGATCGTCCGTTCTTTTGCAACGCCTAGATATTGTCCGTTGCAATAGTAATAAAGACCTTCGACCGTGAGGGTGTCTCCTTCTGCGCAGGCGACTTTTTTGATGACCCTTCGGGTTTTCAGGTCCTTTATTTCGAAATCTTTAATCACATGCTCCGGCAGGTTAAAAAGGATATGCCGGTTGTGCTGGATACGATCTTGTGTAGGATAACGGTCAAGAATGAATATGCGGCTTTCCAGCGAGGGCGTAATTGTGACACTGATTCGCGGGGGAATCATCGCGCCCGCGATCAACAAAACGCATGTGACGGCGGCAAATCTATTCGGTGAGGGCTTTTGCATCGTTCAGCACGGTCTCCTTATTAAGAATGATAATGTTGCTGGGTTGGGATTGGATCTTCACCTGTAAACCTGTCAAATTCCGTTTAAGCGTTTCCTCGTCGATGTTGCCGGATAAAAAGAGCTTGCGTTGCTTTTCCAAAAACCCTTTAAAATCGACCACCATGATTTTGGGTGCGAAATAGTGGTCATAGGTCAGGATAGATAGGATAGAAACAGGGATGGCGACCATAAAAGAAAACACGATTCTCTGGAGCCATTGGTTTTTCCCTGAGGATGCCGGCTCTGTCTTGGTTTGCCTTGAGGTCGTTGTGCTGTCCTGCGTCATGGTTATTCCTTGTCCTTTCTGAAAGCGGTAAGCAGGCGTTTTATCGATCTCGCCTTTGTTTCCCGATGCAGTGTCTCAAGTAGATATTCAAGAGAGGCGTCACCGAAGAGGCTGTAGTGAGGCGGTGTCTCGCCGATGCCTTCGCTTCCTTCCGGATCTTGGCTGGCTTGCGATGGGACGTAAACCAAGGCAGGAACCTGAATAATGCTGTACTTCCGAAAGAGCAGCGGATCGACCACCAGGTTGATGTTTCTCGCAGGACATTGGGATTCTTTAACCCGGCAGCTTGGATCCTTGACCATCATTTCGGAAACGAATTGAAGGGTCGGACCCGCTTGTTTCATCCCATTTATAAATCCGCGTAAAACGATGGTGATGTTCGCATCCCCGATGCGGTCAAGGTCACTGATATAGTTACGAAGCGTGGCCATTGGTATCGAGGATGAGATAAAAAGATAGACTCGCTCTTGGGAAGACAAATGCCGTCGCCTCCCATTGTTCCCCTCCTCGCCGGATGTTGACGCCACAGGAAGATGAAAGACGTCTTGTTTGATCCGATTGGTTTCGTCCTTTATTCGGGCTTGATATTCGTCGGATTGTAAAAGCTGGTTTAAGGCCTTGGCGCGTTTCTCACCCTCTTCGGAAAATCGGTTTGCTTCGATACGAGTCGTGTTCTCCATTGTGGTGCTATTTTTCATGAGCGTCCGAACGTCGTCTTGGTTAAAAGGCTGGACCTTTTGCCGTTGCCAGAATTTACCATCGACGTAAATATCGACGGACGTGATATCGCGCGGGAGCGTCACTTTTACCCGGCCTGTCATTTGAATACATTGTTTTGTGGCTGCCTTGAGGTAGATCTTCTGGTTTTTGATGGCGTCGACCACATGGCAGGGTGAAGGAGCGGGAATAAAAACTGTCTGTGCGGCTTTCGGGGCGGGATTTTCCGCATAAATCGCAGTTGAAGCAAGGATGAGTAAAGCGATGAGCGAGAGTAGGATGTGAGGTTTTTCCATGGTCGTTCCCTTAAATTGCACAGCAGGCTCGTTTCCTAAAAATCATCCATAAAAAATTGTCGCTTGAGTTGGGTCCGGCTGAGAAGGGTGGATTTTTAACTTGCCCCCAAATCATGCTTGAGCGGCCGATGGGGTGACAGGTAATGTCCCGAATCGGTTTTGCGATGTGAATACGATAGTTGTGCTTTACCCAAATCGGTGTCGGGATACAGCTGCACAAGTAAATTCCGGTGTCGCAAACAAGGAGCTGGCGAGAAAGTTTATAGATCGTCCGGGCCGCGATGGCGGCATTGGCTTGGACATAGGCGTCGTCATTGACGTGACCGGTGAGCGGATACGCGGATCCCCAGGACCCCATGCACCAATAGAGCGCGCTTAAGGGCAGACCGGCGTTGGCGGCGACACTGTCAGCGATACAGGCCATTTGCGCGATTGGATTTGCAAATAGGAGGGCTTCTGGATTAATGACGAAGGCCAACATATCGTTGTTCCATAATGGATCGACTTCCGTGAGATAGGCCAGGTCAAAACCGCTGCTCTCGACGCAGATGAAATCGGTGAGCAATTCCATAATGGCCCAGGCCGGAAAGATGAAGTAGTGGGCTTGCGCGAAGGTTGAAGTATCGACGTTGGCGCCGCTTGACATCTCGGAATGGGTGCCGCTTAGGAAGCCGGCACTTGGATTCGTCATGGGAAACCCGAGACTTGGAAAGTAGTAGGGGTCTTTTACAGTCTCGACAAACCTGGCAGGCTCCCAAAAGGCAATAGGAATACCCGCCCGGAAAAATATGGGTGGTGGTGCAGGACAGATGCAAATGGGGCCGACAGCGGGATCGGGGGCATCCATGACCACGCCCGGCACGACGGGGATTCCTCCGATTTTAATCGGAAAAATACAATGCCAGCAGATATCTGTCACTGGATTTAGAGGCGTCCCGTATCCGAGCGCATAGGCGTCGTCGTGATTTACGAGTAACAGTAAAAAAATGGCGGCGGCGAGGAACAATGAACGATTCCCATTAATCGAAGGCAATTTCATGAACCTCCATGACAGCATTGTTTTGCATGGCTATTGAGGGTAGAGCTTTTATTTGCAGACGCGATAGTATTTTGTTATCGGCGTAGAACACGGCGCGGTCGAGTTGCTCGTAAAGTTGAAAATATTCCCCTGAGGTGAGCAAGAGCATGGTCTTTGGGTCGTTTGCGTATGTGGAAGTTTTAAACCATTCGACTTGTTCCGGATCGCCCGCATCAATAAAAACGAGGGTGTTCGGAAGTACCATATGACTGAGGGGGTTAAAGGAATAACCACGCGGATAGAGAATCCCGCCTTCGCCATTTGGGATGTCCATCGTTAAGGTGTAGGTCATGTTGACGATAAACCGGTCGTTCTTCTCTGCCCGCGGCAAACGCTTCAGTCCTGATGGCCGATACGCTTTTACGGTTTTCTCCGTTGTCTCTTTGTTGAGGACGGTTTCCCAATCCACCTCTTTTGCACGTTGCTCAATTTCCGTTAAGGCATCGGGTTCGGCGATGGGATAGGAGGCGCCGAAAGTCCCGAGGTTTTTTGCGGATGCGTAGGAATCGTATCCGAGAATTAACAAAATCAAGAGAATTCCCAAAAGAACTTTTGATATTAAACTGGACATAACAAAACGGCTCCTATGGCCTAAGATTGTTATAAAAATCGTTTACCTCACTACTCATATCTGATTCGATGCCGGTTTGTGTCTTTGTTGTGATGTCCCCAAAGAACTCTGAGAGATCGATTTGGCTAAAATCGATCATTTGTAGGTCCTCCGGCAAAAAGCCGCTACAGTTTGGTGCAGGGGGTGTTCTCCAATCCCCCGTTGGACCGTATGTGAGTAGCTGTGGCCGGCCTTGCTCATGGATGATTCGCCCAAGCTTTCCATTAAACGAACAATAGACTTCTTCATTTTGTACACACCCAATTAACGGAATGCTTCGGATGCATTGAGAACCGATATGATGCGTTTGTCCGTTGTCCCTTGCATCGTTTAGTGTTCGTTCCGATGCCTTGCAGTGTTTTAAAAAATCGATCGGTGAAGAAGATCCGTTGCTGCAACAATTAAAAAACCCCGTATCGGACCCAGACGGTCGGCAGGTCGCGCGTTCTCCGCCGAATATACGGATTTGACCTGAACAAATACCGGTCGCTGGATTTGTTGTACCCTCACAGAGGGTGTCTTCTCCGGCCGATTCCAAAACCTCCATCATCGTGGCCGCTTCTAAAAAGTCGTTTTGGCATTGGCAATCTGCTTCAAGGGTCTCCCCAGGCTCGATGGGACAAGAGGGTGTGCCTGATACAATGGGGCACGATTTATAAAAATAATCCGTTCCTGCCGTCGAGGTTCTGAATTGAGAGGTTGTTCCGCTTATTGAGGCGTTGGTATTGGTTGTTGGACGGCTTGTTTTGCAGGCCAGTTCGCAGACGGGCGGGGGCGTCGTGGCAGGTATTGCAAAAGTGCTGTTTTCCGATGTCCAGGTGGACCCGTCTTTCCTTAGGTCTTCATAATAGAAAGAGCTTGGGTTGTTACTGACGTTTCCCGTGACGACTTCCGCGCGGGTTTTGGCGTCGCTAAAATCGAATGTCAAATTCGTTTCACAACGATAGGTTCGATCCGTGTCCCACCAATTGCGGCATCGGACATAGTTTCCTAGCGCCCCGGTAAAAGTCTTACACGATGAGAGAGGAGTGATCCGGGTGGGCTGGTAATTCACGTAGGTCTGAACACTATCCATTGTTTCTTCTCGAAGTTGGCATTTCGGATCTGCATCGAGGCCTATACAACCATTGTTGATGGTTTCTGAAATGGTGTCCGTGACGTAGTTGAAGAGATAGTTGTAATTAAAGGGTGGGTAGGCTTCGCCAGAGCCGTGACAGGTCATGACATTGACCGAAGTGTTTTTTGTGGTGACGCAAGCGGTCCCGGAGGCGGGACAAGTACCTGTCGTGGGATTCATGCAATAATTAAATGACGTGGGAGGTGCTGGAAGATTGACTATCTCGAGGGTGTGCCAATCGTCAACACCCCCGCCGGTACCGGTGCCGCCACAGTTTCTGTGGCCGTCACCTCCAGGACCCGTATCCAAATATTGGAGGTGATATCGGGTGGGTGTTTCCTCGTGCGCGCGGATATAGACGAAGTGATCGGAACAAAGCGTGCCGGCCCCTCCGTTTCCAATGGAACCGGTTTGACTGGTAACGGTAATGATCCGATCGAGTCCACAAGTTTGATAACTTGATGAGGCCGTGCTGGCGGCCATGGTTCCGGTCATTAAGCTGTAATAGCTGTTGGGGTCACTCGATTGGATGGAAATTTCCGTCGATGTGTCAGGTGCAATTGCGGTGGGATTCCCGAAATATTGCTCGGGGGAACTGGACCCGCTTGTAGAGGACACAGTGGAGCAGTTCGCTGAATCCTTCCCATAATATTGGATGGTATTTCCCGAGATGGTTGTATCGGTGATGGTATATTTTGGATCGCGGGCTTGAATCGCGGCGCTGATTCCGCCGCCTAAGTCAGTGAGGATTTTGGGTAACAAAGTCGTCGACGGGGCGCCACAGCTGTTGTTAATGCAGTAGCAGCCTCCTAGATTTGTCATGAGGGTTGGGCTTAGGGAGAGATTGATACTGGAGTCGACCTGCCAGGTGTAGTAACTGCACCCTGTCCATGTCCCTGCCGAGCAGGAAATCACGCCGTTACCACATACGCCGGATATTGGCGTCGGAGACGAGAAGGTAAAGTCGGGCGCACCATCCATGTCCCGGTCGATTTGAATCGTCATCGGAGATAAATCACCGAATCCGGCCCAGGCCGATGCCGTAACGCTCACAAAGCTTTGTGTCGAAGGACAAGTGAGTTGAGCGTCGAAAGTGGTGGCGTCATCGAGTGTAGACATTGTTGTTCCATTATTGGTGAGCGGGTTTGCGCTTCGCTCCTTAATTCCCTTGGTTGTTCCAAGTCGATCGCGAACCCAAGCACCAAGATCCGTACCGGCTTGAGTCGGATCGGTTGTTGCCCCAAGTGTCCGAGTGGGATTGAATGGATTCAGCAATAAGGTCATAAAAAAAACGATCATTGTTTTAAGCAGCATATTTTAGAACCATGGTTTCAATGGCTTCTGTATAGGTCTTCCCTTGTGAAACCATCGCAGCAATTTCTGCGACTTCATGTTTCTCGGAGGAGTTGATGTAATACAAAAACTTATCGACAATGAGTCGAACGACACCCTTGGATAAAGGGGTATCGAAAAAAATCTCCGAATAGAATGGTTTTTTACTGGCTGTGGTTTTAAGCAGCTTAAAAGTAAATGGATCGAGGTCTATCAAATTAAGCTTATACGCCTGGTCGAAATCGCTGGATTGCAGGTAAAGTTTAAAAGCGGAATTGGCTCGGATTACGTCCCCGACTTTTCCAAAATTATACAGATCAAGAGGAGATTGGGTGACAACGCCAAAAGAGCCGCCATGCTTTCTGGCTCTTCTATATCCGCCTTCTATGACTTGTTCCAAGGCGCCCAGGTCTCCGCCTTCTTCTCCTAGGAATTGTGAGGCCTCCTCGAATATATTGAGGCTCTGACGGTAGGTTTTCGATAGATAAAGATCCTGCGTGATGGCGTTAACGATCTGAAGGGTGACAACCTTAAAGAGTTCCTTTTGTGGTTTTAGATTCTGGAGTTCCAGGACGACAAAGTCGTCATTGGAAATATTGAGCGTCGATTTTCCATTGACCCACTTACCGTAGACACCTTTCGATGTGAATTCCGTCAGGTTAAATGCGAGACGTTTTGCGAGATCAATCAGATGGGGTTGATTGAAATCCGAATTTTTATCTTGCTCAGGAAAGGTTTTAAGATAAAGGAAGACAAGATCGATATGATTTTGTTTCTGGGGGTGCTCATAATACGCCCAAGTGGTCGCATACTTTATGAGCGTCATAATACTCTCGGCGTCGTCTTTCGGAACGGATCCGGTAGCCGAATAAATCATCTGCAGAATAATCGCCGCGATAACGGATACATCGTCATCAAAATCGACGACATTGCTAAATGGATTGAGACAAACTTTCGAAAATTTATCGAAGTCAAGATAAACACCGTTGACCATTTTCGTGAGTTTGTTGTAGGAACCGCCCAAATCGGCGATTCGAATTTTCGCCCCTGCCTTGTAGTACTTCAAACAAAGATCGTTGATTAAAAAAGATTTTCCTTCTCCACTTCTGGCTCCGAGATAAAAGTTATGGTTCGGCGCTCTTTTATCGAAGAGGTCGATCCCGCAGGTCTGCCCTTTTCGTCCGACGTAGGTTAAAACGGGTTTTCCGATACCGGAGAAATCCCCTTGAACAGGCATAAATGAAGCGATCGCATTGGTCGGGGCGATAAAATCTCGTTCTAATAGATCAATATTTTTTTTGTTGAGGTAGAACCCGAAAGGAAGGGATCCGATGAATAGGCTTGTGAGGATGTTTCTGTCTTTCTGCATCACGAATTGGGCGCCTTCCCAGATACGCTTTATCCTCTCGATGCCTTCGGCAGCCACCTGTTCTTCTTTGTGCCATACCCAGAGCGCAGGAATAATCCTCAAAAACTTTGTCCCTTTTTCGAGTTCGTCGGTGGCCCACTGATACTCTTCTTGTTTTCGAAACAGAGAGCGAGCCATGCTGCCTACGCCTTTTTGCAATAAGATCAGGTTGCATTTTTTATGTAGTTCCGGTTTGAGGTCATCAAAAATGATATTTAGGGTAAATAGGAAGGGTGTTTTGATTTGGTCATTGTCAAAATCTCCTCCCAAATAGCTACCGAAAAGCCCATGAGTTATGAGCGAGTCGATTGTGCTCGGGAAAACCTTCGGCGTAATGCATTTAAAATAATAGTCTCCAATTTTAAGAGAAGTTCCGAGATCTTCTATCGGAGTTTCGGCCGAGATGATCTGCTTTCGTATAGGCATTCCTTCTGAGTAGTGTCCCCCTGGCAAGCTCGGTTTTTGGTTAAAAAGCCGCCACATCCAATCGATGAGCATTCGAGGCGAAAGATGTTCGGGACAAAGTGAGGCTCCGGATAGGTTTTCCGCCATCATATTTTTTATGTCGATTAACTGGTTGGAGGATAAGGGATGGGTGTGAGTTGGTAACTTTAGGCATTCGAAATGTCTGAAATTTCGAATAGGCATCCCAGAAAGCTTATCTAAGCCCGAGGTGCCTTGTTTTAGAAACTCGCAAAAATGCTCGGTTGTTTTTTCGATTAAGGGGCTGGATCTTTTTCCTGCGGCTCGAAAAGCGTCTAGAAAAGGATCGATATTGTTATCCGCATAAAGGATCGATTGTAAAACAGTACCCGCTGGGAAAGGGTAGTTAAGCATGTTTTCGAGCGTGCTGTGTGTCTTGGCGCCGGCGAAAGCAAGGGGCGCGCATTCCCACAGAAACCCCTCAGACTCATCGGTGTTTTTATAAAGATTCGTTTCCGAGTCATGAAAACTCCAGGGCAAAAAGTCTGAAAATTTCGTCCGGCTTAGAGATTGTTCAATATCCGCGTGTGTGAGCCCGCCTTTTTTTCCAAAGATATTAAATAGGTTTGGAATATTCATGTTCGTCCTTATTGAAGAGGATTCGTTTGTCGATGTGGAATCGCTTCGCCCGGTTTCCGCCCGAGCTTGTTATCCAAGACCCACTGTGCTTGATCGACGACCAGATAGATGTGCCGGGCCATGTAGAGTTCCCCGTGGCCCCCTTCATATGGGAGGACGAGTATTCGAATAACGCGCGGCGGTTTAATTAAAGGAGTTTTGGGGGCTTTTAGAATGCCGGTTATTTCTTCAATTAATGCGTTGTAGTAAGTAATCTCTGACGGGGATGTAAGAGGATTGGTCGAAAGATCCAATGGGGCGATATCCTCTTTACTTTCAGAGATTTTATCTAGAGTAAGGTCTTTTATGGGTTGCCCATCTTCTTGACCGATTGATTCTTTGTAGGCCTCAGATGCTGAAACGCATTTCCCATTGAAAGTTTTTGGACAGGTAAAGTCGGATTCGTAGGGCGTAAAGGCAGCACATCCGCTTATCAATAAGATGAGAAAGCCCGAAAAAATCAGTTGTCGCATTCTTGATCTCCTATACAGGTGTCTTTTATTTCAAGCGTGACGCCTTCGGTAATAATAAGGGTCACTGTCTTCGTTGCGCCCACTTCGATGATGGGTGTCGCCTGTCGGGCCAGTTCAAGGAAAAGGCGCTGGATTTCCTTACTCCCACTGGAGAGGCCTCCGCCAATAGCGGCCTTTTCTAAGTTTGTAGATTCAATAATGGCTGTTGACCCCAGTGGGCTTGTTGTTTGTGTGGTTGCGGCGGCGCTTAAGGCGTCTCCGGCGCCCCCAAAAATACCTGCCATCGTGGCATAGGAGATGCTGGCCCCCATTCTAGAGACAACATTTCCTCTGAGGCCGTTTTTACCGTCCTCATCGGCCACAAAGCCTTTCACGCTTTGGTCAATAACGGATCGGCCATCTTTTGCCAGGCAGGACAGTGTGACCAGGCGCAAGAGGACTCTTTCTTTTGAAAGTTTTCCATAGCCATGGGCAATGGCAAAACATCCTTTAAGATTGGCTTTGATTCGGTTAGGCAGCACGGCCAAATCTTTTATGCGGAGCAAGACAGGTTCGGGCTGAGCCTGGGCTGACTCAACCGTTTCAGCATCAAGGCCAGTTAACAAGGTCGCTTCCATAAAAGAAGGGGGAAGATAAACGCTTGTCGTCCCTTTTTTTTTATCTGAAGGCTCCTTATTGATAAGCCCATCTGAAAAGGGGTTTGAAACGATAGTGATCTCTCCGATCGTCTCTCTTAATGGAATTATCGTTGCTGCTGAGGGTTTTGAGTTTTGCGTCAGAGGTGGCGGCGGAGGAGGAATATTTAAGGCCTTTCCAGAAGGAGAGACTTGATTGATATGGCTGGCTTGCCTTTCGGTATCGGAACTACGTTTTTCCTTCTCTCTTTGGAGCTCGTTTATTGTCTTCTTCATGTCCGCCATTTCCAATTCAAAATCCCGTATCGCTTTTTCGCTTTCCGCGACCATTGATTTTTCGATGATACGGTCATCGAGGACGACTGGTTTTTTTGTATCTTGCGTATTGGCCACTGGATGTGAAGACCGGTTAACCTTGTAAGCAACGACCGATCCGGCGATCACCGCTATGAAAAAAATAAGCAGCACAAACCGACGTTTTCGCCCGGGGTTTAGATTGCGCCATGATTCCTTGAAACTAGCCATTGGATTCGCTTCCCCTTCTTTCTATGATGATCATTCTGGCCGCTTCCCCAGACTTCAGCGACTTGACGTCGATCGAGATAGCGACAGGTCGCAGGGTGATTGCATCGAGGAGAAAATCTTCTTCCTTTAAGCCAACAGCGGCAGAGACCTTTTTGGGTTGGATGACAAATTCCTTAATCCGATACCCTTCGCCTTCGACTTCTATACTTCGAATAAGGGTAACGATAATGTCTTGGAATAGATCTATTTTTTCCTGATGCGATTGAACCGTAAAGCTGTTAGGCAGTTGATCGGTATAGGAGAGCTGGAAAAGCCGAGATATCTTTTCTTCGTGGGGGAGGCCCTGAAAAAGGGATTGATTCTCCTTGATGGCTTTGGCGGCGCCGTTAGTCAGGCGCAGGGTTTGCGATGGGATCCTCTTTGGCATGGCAACAAGATGATAAGTATTTCCGTTGCAAACAATAAAGATTTCCGTTGGATTAAAAGCGTATTGGAGCTGCGGGCCCTCTTTGATAATTTGAAATTTGATATAAGCGTCATTTTTAGTGAAATGAATAATCAAACCTTTTTCTTGGGAATAAACGACATCGGTAATGGGAGTCCCACAGATCACACGGTTTGCGTCTGTGTTGCTGAGCGCGACCTGTGTCGTTGTTTCAGGCAGTATGGGTGGGTTGATTTGAGAATCGATATCGATCGTCTCTTGGGAAAAGACAGGTGTTGAAAAAATAAGGACGGTCAACAGAAAGGGGAAATATTTTAGATTCATCGTTTTTTCCCTCCGGAGAGTGCTTCGTATTCGTTATAGTCGAGCAACGTAAAACGGCCATCGACTATTTCGTAGTTGATGACATAGGTTTTATTTTCAGGCGCCAAGCTTGAGGATTCTGAGAACATTTTGTTAATACCGTGGATCTCAATTTCTCGGTTAGAGGCAAGAACCTTTTGGATCACAAAAGCGTTAGTGACTTTGGCAATTTCGATTCGCTCAGCCAAGTCGTAGAGTTGGGCCTTGGCGCGCTGATAAGTGCTTGGGGAGAACATGGAGAGTAAGGCGTTAAACTGGCGCCTAGCCGTAGCGGGGGTATAGTTTCCGCTCAGGGACATGATGTAACGCGCATAAGCGTCAAGAGTGATATCGGAGGCCTCATTTCCGCTGATTTCCAAGGGCGAATTGAACGCAGGCGGAATCAGGATCGTGCGTTGACTGGAGATGGCTCTTTCAAGCTGGAACGCATTCCAGACGGAAATGACCCCAATGACCAAAACGACAAATTTTAGAAGCCTGTTTTGTGCCCAGGTATTAGAACTCGGACTAACATAGTTACCACTCATAACAATGTCCTATTCGTGAAATTCTTTCTCGAAATAAATGGGATATCCTTTTAATGTTGCGAGTCCAATCATGAAGAACAGGTGTTTGACGAATCCTCTGGGATGCCGTTTTTTAAATCGAAGGTAGACATAGGGTCCTATAAAAATGAGGGGTATAAAATATCGGCCGAAGATAAGAGAGAGCGTATAAAATATAAAAGCTAAAATAAATTCATCCATTTCCAGCCACAAAATTTGAAATGGATTTGACAGATATTGTGGAAATCGATATTGCTCCATAGGGCACCCTTTTTGACCGCACCCTGAGCCTTTCTACTCAGGGTGCGGCATTTGAGTTGTATTAAATGATCATGCCTAAGCTTGCGACAACGGTGTCGGCCGAAAGGAGGACTGCACCTCCCAACACGGCCGAGATCGCCATGATGATTTCGGTCCGCATCGCAGCCCAGGCTCCGAAGCCAATAGCAAGAACGCCTAATACAAATCCAATGGGGCCGTTTAAAATTTGGTTGACCGCAATGTCATAGGCGTCGTAGGCGAAGCTGCCGGCAACTGGGACGGCAATCGCCCAGGCGACTGTTGCGAACACCATTAAAAACATTGGTGCGAACAATGCGGCAGCGTTCTTATTCTTGAACCATTGGTGGCTGTTTAAGAACATTGTTTCCATTTCGTTACTTCCTCCTTCCTTGTCGTTCTTGGGTAATTGATGCGTTTCTCAGGAATGTCCATCTAGAATCTCTTGGATCTTTCTGAAATCCGCTCCTGGTACAAATTGGCCGTTAATCCAAAGTGCTGGCGTACCGCGCACGTTGAGTTTCCGGCCAATTTCTTGATGAGCAAGGAGGAGCGTAACGGCTTTATCCTCCTTGCATTCCGCCAGCATGGTCCTATCTAAGCCGCCGGAGAGTGCTTCTTCATATGCCTTGTTTCTGTCGTTGGCACATAAAATATACAATGCTTTTTTTTCAGCTTCCGGATGGATCTGAGTAATGGGAAAAAGAAAAATATATCGTGTTAAGTCGTTTCTTTTATTAAAAAAGGCGTGGGTTTTTCGGCAAAAAGGGCAGTCGGGATCGACAACTTCAATAACCGTGTTCGGGCCGTTACCGATTCGAATCGCTTTATCCAAGGGGAGGTCTGCGATTTTGGCCGCTTGGAGTGCGTTGGTTCTTACGGCGGTTAGATTCTTCTTATTCTGATCCCACATCTCTCCAAAGAAGGTAATGCCGGATTCCGGAGCGTAGTAGACGACTTGGTCATTGACTGTCAGCTCAAAGACGCCGGTCACCGGCGTGGCTTGGATATGGTCGATCGTGATGTCTGGAAATCTGGCTCGAATAACGTCGGCCTCATTCGGTTGCTCTTCATGCGTATGGCCCAGTTGCGGCGAGAGGATGAGAAGGACTGTGAAGATTAAGTATTGAAAAGTCTTGACTGCCTTCATGATTGATCTCCTTTTGGATTAATTGGGTTTACGAAAATTTCAACCCTTCGATTGAGACGGGTTTCCTTCGATATAGGGCAACACGCACCCTTCCCCTCGGCCGTGTCGATAGTGATGTCTTGATCTTTAAGTACCCTTCTGACGGCAAGAGCACGGTCTCGGGAGAGACGATCGTTATAGACCGGGTCCCCGATGGTGCAGGTATGTCCCACCAGAACGATCTGCTTTTCTCCTGGGAGCGATTTTATTTTCTTAATGATCTTCCTTAATTTTTCCTGACTATATTCTGTGACCACTGTGGAGTCGAAACCAAAATGCACGGTGAATACCCGAGGTTCGAAAAAGAATTGTGTTTTGGCTATTGTTGGTACCGGTTTTTTCGCCGTCATTTTGAGAGCCAAGGCCGGTACTTGCACGAAGCGTTTTAACGAGGGGGGTTCCGGGCAATCGCAAATAATGAAAGTATCGCCTTCCTCAATAAGGACTAATCTACTGTCTTCGTATCCGTAAGGTTCGACGATGACTTCGGCGGCCCAGCCTTGAGAGGGCGTCCAGAAGAACATACCAACTAAAAATATAATATTAATGACGGGGTGCTTGAGTTTCTTCAATCTTTGTCCTCGTAAAATCGTGATAGCTTTTTGCGCTAAATGAACGATACCAGGGGTATGGAGACAAAAAACACCCCAAAAATCTTCAAAAATAGGGGTGAAAAATGAAGATTTTTGGGGTGTTTTTTGTCTCCAAGGGTGTAATACGATGAAACCAAATGCATGGAACAGGGCTAATGCGGCGAAATCGGATATATATCGGAAAATGGCTTGGCTTTAAGACCTACCTCCCTTGCCGCCTACGTTTTCCAAGTCTGTTTATCCATTCTGATCAAGCGTCTCTTCAAGATCTTTATTTACTGCATTTCTTAAAGATGGAGTCCGCCCTCCCCTGTTCCTCAATTGTGGTTACGCAAAAAAGAGGATTGATCGAAAAAATAAAAGCCCATGCCCTCGGTCGAAAAAACGTGCTCTATATGGATCCCGACGACTTGCGGACCTTGTCCTTAAACCCGATCGAGCAGCCAGGTGATTTTATGTTCGAGGGGCTGGTCAGGTCCTTATTGCACAAGGATTGCGGAAGGAAGGCTGCGGAATTGCTCGATAGCCTGCTCAAGTTGGTGGCGACCGAAGGGGGTGGGCGCATGGCGCTGCCCGCGCTGCAGGCCCTTTCAGGAGATGGTGCCGGTGGCTTGAAGCATTGGTTGCAGCAGGGAAAGACCCCCCTGCGGATCGCATTATTAAACGATGTGGATAAGATGGACGAAGGGGTCCTAAATTGTTTGCTCAGTGAGATTGCGCAGGGCATGGGTTTTTTGGCGGATGATCCGGTGAAGCGGCTTTTTCTTGAACCGACGATTTATGTCCCCATTTTATTTCACGAAGAAACGGTATTTCTTGTTCATGTTTCGGAAAAATACGAACAGGCCCAGCGAATAATTCAATTGATCTGCCATTCCATCTTCCTTCAAATTGCCGGCTATCCAAAGAAGGATTCTTTAAAACCATTATTTTTTCACTTTGATTCTCATCCGGACCTTCACCTGCCGGATGAGACCTTGACGATATTGAAAGCTGCGCGCGTGGGTCTGACATCGCATTGTAGAGACCCTGATTGCGACCACGGGGGTATCGCGGCCGGTATCCGTTTAGTTGACGGGAAGAGGGGGACGATCACGGACGGGAGGAGACAAAGAAGATTCACGCCCGTATTCATTGAAAATACTTAAGAGGATGGCGATGGAAATAGTTGAAGGAATAAGAAACAGCGGTTTTTTCTCGGGTCAGAAGGGGATGTTTTGGATCGGCGTCGTTATTTTCATTATTCTATTAATTGGAATCGCGAGCCGGTCTAAAAGACAGAGTACGGGCTGCTATGCGGGCATGTTTGAAAGTTTTTATCATCTTGGCGATTGGTCCAAATGGCCCTTATCGTTTTATGCCTTTGTTCTGATTGTGCTGTCGGGTGCTGCTTTGGCCTTGGGAGCGGGATACTATTCGTGGGGACCTTCTTTCATACGTGATCAGGATCGGATGATTATAACGCTTGGCCTTTGTTTCATCGGATCTCTCGTCGCCTATTGGCTTGTCTTTGAGATTATTTTTGTTCGGCGGAGTAAAAATCGGTTTGTACTAGGGGAAAGATTCTTTGGGCTGCCGTTATTTCTATCCCTTCAGGAAAAAGATCGCTATGAGCATATCCTTATGGAGGGCCGGGCAGGGACCGGAAAGACAACAGGCTTTATGTTTCCACAGTTGCTTGATGATGCAGATGGCGATTGTTCGGCCGTGTTCTTGGATGTGAAATCTCCTGAAGGCTATGAAACCGTCGCGGGCGCCTGGTCGAATCGTGGGAAGAAGGTAATTCTATTTGATCCCTTTCAATCGAATTGTATTGGGTTCGAGCCTCTACGCAATGCCGATCAGGACGCTTTGGAGGGCATTGAGGAAACTGTTTTTGGTAAACGGAGTACGGACGAAAGTCAACAAACCGTATGGTTTGAAGAACAAGAACGGCGCTTGTTCCGTTTTTGTTGTGAACTGGTGATGGGATACAAAAATCGCTCTCAATGCAGTTTGCCCATGGTGTATCAGCTTTTACTCAGAGGAAGCTCCGAATTGCAAGGCGCTGTCACATATAGCGGTAATACGGGGCTGCAGACAAGATTCGAACCCTTATTTGAAAATAAAAATCGATTACAGGACCTCATTGGCGGCGTCTTGAATCAATTGGATTTATTTTCTTCAAAAGAGATAGCCGCCGCTTTTTCCCGTCCGGATTTGGATGTGGGGTTATTGTTTCGTGAGCCTTGTTTGTTAATCATCGCGAGTCCGCATAGTAACCCAAAGGCGCGTATGGCCGCATCGATTCTATTAAGAGCGATTATGATGGAGGTTTATAAAAACCCGGTTCGCGCGATGGGTGATGGACCCTCTTTGTTTTTTTACCTAGATGAAGTCTATGCACTGCATCTACCGGATTGGGCGGATTTTGCGAATACGGCTCGATCTGCGCGGGTGGGTCTTGTGACGGGTCTTCAGACAGAAGAGCAGTTGCGTCGTTATCAGCCTCATGAACGGGCGACGATCAAAATCAATACGAAGACAAAAATCTATTTACAAGGATGCGATTTCAGAACGTGTGAGGAACTGAGTAAGCGGTTGGGTAAACGGTCAGTCCGGGATAAACGGTATTCACGATCCATGCAGAGGGGATCGATGGTGTCGACAGGTTTTGTCGAGGTGCCCTTGGAGACACCGGATTCGATCGAGAACCTACCTCTTGATCAAGCCCTCATTTTTGTCGGGGGACTACGGGGCTTTAAAGTAAGACGTATTTCATCTTTTAAAACCCGACAGTACAAGAAACGGCTCAACCTGCCCGCACGGGCGCACAGACCGACGAAAGAACCCCTGGTGCCTCCGAGCTATAAGGACATGGATTACGGGTTACCACCGGAAACGCAGTATCCGGGTAAAGAAACTGATAAACCTGCTGATCCAAGTTCAGGGATGATTGGGTATTAGGAGGATCAGATGTCTTCAAATAATGCGTTTGCAGAGGTCAAGGAGCGCGCGGATCTGGTTGACATTATTTCGCGTTTATCAAACAAGAAAATCACGGGGAGCGGGAAACGTTTTCAGCTTTCAGAATGTCCTTTTTGTGAGGGGCATGGTTGTTTTTCGATCTCGACCGAAAAACAACTCTTTAATTGTTTTCAGTGTCCCGGGGAATCCACGGGCGGAGACGTATTTACTTTCGTAAAGCGGCTGAAGGGCTGTGACATGCGGGTTGCGCTGGAGGTGGTTGCTGCAGAGATTGGCTATATCCTTCCAATACAAAAGCCCGTTGGTAAACAGAATATTCGCGATGCCATCATGGCATGGGCGAAGGGAAATTTGTCTTTGCATGAAGCAGTGCCATATCTGGATTACTTAGTGCAGACTAGGGGGCTGTCGAAAGAGCTTATCTTAAGCCTTGATGTGGGCTATCTCTTGGATCGAGGGTCATTGATTTCTCATTTCAAAAAGGAGGGCTACACCTATAACGAAATTAAGGATTCCGGTATTTTGACAAAGGATTTCGGATCGTTTTACCGGATCGTATTTGGATGGCGAAACGCCTTTGGCAGTGTTGAGGGATTTGTCGGGGGTGCAACAAGAGACCAGATGGAGCGGCTTTCACAAGAGGAAGACGAAACATACCCGAAATACAAGAAAAACGCGGATTTTCATGCTTCTGATCCGTTTAATTTGAATCATGCGAAGCGGTTTGTGCCAGTCGGTGGAACGTTGGTCATTGTTGAAGGATTTTTGGATTGCCTCCGAATGATGAACGAAGGGATTCATAATGTCGTGGCTTTGGCGGGGAGTGTCTTTAAAGAATCGTATATTCAAGCGATCGAACAGACGGGTTTCTCGCGACTGATTCTATTTTTGGACGGCGATGAGGGAGGGAGGAAAGGAACCAAGCGGGCAATTGATATGATGTTGAAACGGAAAACCCGACTAAGAATTTATGTCGCCGAGCTTTGCCTAGATGATCCCGAGGATGAGACTCGATTCATAAAAGACCCGGATGAGTTGATTTCGAAGAAGGGTGTTGGTGCCCTTAAGGATTTGATTCAGACGCCTGTGTACGGAGGGACTTGGTTGGTCGGAGCGATGTGGACGGAGATGGATTTGCGAAGTCCGCTGACGCGCGATAGTGCAATAAAATATATTGGCGAGTTATGGGGCTTTTTTAAAGATGAAGTTGAGAAGAAGGAAATCCTAAAAGTAATGGCCAGCGCCTGTGATTCGACACAGGATGACTTGCGTAAGTCTATTGAGCGGTGGTTACCTGAAGAAAATACCGTTGCCGCTCACGGGGAATCCAGCGCGGTATCGACCGTCCAGGGAAGTGGATTGGAAGAGTGGAAAAAGAAGTATAAAGAGGTACTTGAAGAAAAAAAAGTTTTAAAAAAACAACTCCGAGGCGCGTTAACCGGATACGCAAAAGCAGTAAAACAAGGAGGTGCCTTATCTAAGGCTGGCCGTTTATGGCATGTCAAACGTCTGATGGAAGCACATATGCGGGTGCTTAAAAAAGTGCGCCGCGATCCTAACGGGGTTGTGTGGATGATTGAGACGATCGATGGCATTTTTTCCTCGGCCAGACTAAGGGATTTGGAACGCATTAATCAGGAGGTGACTGAATTTTTAGATGAGGGCGAGTCTTAAAAGGAGGCGGATATAATGCTAAAAGGGTTGCATTTAACAGATCGTGATTTCGGTCTTTTTGAATATCTTGCCTCTGGTCCTGCTTTTGAAGATGACCTTCATGCCAGGTTTTTTAATGCGGAAGGACGCCTTGTTCATAGGTCGATCATATTAAGACGGATGCGCAAGTTAAGGAAAGAAGGCTTAATTGGTCGATTGAATCCACGCCGCATTTCGGGCAAGGGCATCGGTCATAAAGCCATCTACGTCCTTGATAAAGCTGGGATTGAATTGTTGAGTCGGGAGGGAGTGATGCCGTCAGAGCGAATTAGGCAGGTTCGCTTGGATGTTCGATCAATTTTTCATGAGATACTCCTGACGCGTTTGATTCGAAAAATATACGAAGGAGAAGCGAGTCGATACCAGGTCGAGCGACTATATGACCATTTAGATTTAGCAAAGATGGCACACAGAAAACGATTGAAGCGGATTCCTGATTTGCGGTTTACTGTAAAATTGCGGAGCGGAGAATATTTTAGTTTTATCGTCGAAGTGGATGCCGGCACAACTCATATGCCTGAGATGGTTCAGAAGTTGGCGGTATTTCCTAAAATCAATAAGGCGCTCTCTCCAATTGGGGCGACGGGACGCTTTGGCATTCTCATCGTGTGCCACACGGAAAGTTGGATGGCACGGATTCAAAGAGCGGTCCGGGAGAGTCGCGTGACCGCTCCATTATTGCCTAACTTTCTTTTTAATGCGATCAGCAATGTGGATAATAGTTTGGGATTGCACAACCCTTGGTTCCGGGCGGATGGGAAAAAGGTCGAATCGATTTTTAAAAGAGGATAGTGGTTTTTTATGTCATCTCGGTCGACAGATCGCTGGTGGTATAACTCCATTGCATCTTAAATTCGATGAAAATTTTAACTCTTGAAATTATCGAATTCACCTACAATTCTTCAAGAATCAAAAACCTGAGGATTAAAGATAATGGGGAAAAAAGAGGATAACGTTCGGCTTCAGACTCGCGGCGCGTAGCCCTACAAGCCGTTGTTCGGGAGCACGCGCGCTTGAACTGCACCGCCTGGAAGGACTGCAAGCAGCCAGAAGCGATCGTTCGCGGGCAGGCCGAGAACCTCCACGCGGGTGTCGCTTCGGACGTCAAAGATCGCGAGCCGTCCCGATAGCTCCGTTGGGCTGTGCACCCACCGGCGCTGAGCCACATTACGGCATTGGGACCGTGCTGCGTTGGCCCTTCTCAACGATTACGAACTCAAGAAACACCAACTTCTCGCTGGAACCGGCATTGCGGTGGGAATGGATCATTCCGGGACGCACGTGCAAGGTGTCGCCGGGCTTGAGCGTTACCGCTTCCTTCCCATCTTCTTGCCACACGCCCTCACCTTCAAGCACGTAAAAGACCACATGCGAAGTGTGATAGTGCTTTGGGTTCTGACCGCCCGGAGCATACGTCATGCGCATAACGCGAAACTCCTTCGACGGCATGCTCAGGTCATCAAAGATGCCTAGCGATTCTTTGGTGATCCCAATGCGTTGCGCCTGCGCGCTCTTGATCGAGGGAGCTATCAAGACTACGAATGCTGCGAATACTGCGAGCTTTGTGAACAATCTGCTCAATTTCAACCTCCTTTTTGCGAATGTGCCACCGAACAAGTAAGTATCTAGCTTCTGGATAGTATCGAACCAGACCTCAATTATCAATTTTTCAGCAGTTAAAAAACAGGAAATACCCTAGTATTCTTCTCAAATCTATCTGGATATCACTACAATGTAATGTTATCCAGAAAATTAAATATCATCGAATTTGATGAATTACGAAAGAATCCTTCGTTGTTTGAAGCAAATATATTCCTGAGTGGTCGAGTGGCGTGGGGGGGATCACACCTCCACGCCAAACGAGCTATTATACAGTCAGGTTGAGCGACGGATTATTGAATTTTACCACCCGCGTTTATTTCTCTAGCGCCTAATTCATATATTTTGCTATTACCAACATTGAAAAAATGCCCTTTTCTAATATTGGGTTTTGGGCCTGAAAATTGATGAGACAAACAGACGGCATAAGTATTTAAATTAAACAATGAAATTTGTGCCAAGACTGAAGATTTATCATCTGCCCAATTTACGGTAATTAGGTGCCCTAGCCTTCTTTTACCCTCAATTGGTTCGCCCTCCAAAATTGGTTTTTCAACAATTTGGAAATATGGAAGTTTCATTTTTGTTCCATAACGAATAAATTCCCTAATTGGATCGAAATCAGGAAGAAAGGCAATACTTGCACCATTCCAATAGATGAAATAGTTTAATCCAACTTTTGCAACTGCACGACAAATTTTTGAATCAATGGTAAATTGCACTTCGCATAGTAAATCAATATAAGAATTATCATCAGGAGACTCTCCACAAAATTTTACCTTAAAACCATTCTCCGATAATTTTTGATATGCAACCTCTACCTTACAATAAAGTGGTCGGATAAATCAAACAGTTTTTTTGTGTTCGATAAGTGGACTCTTCTTTTCATTATGCGGCTTCCTTTAGCAGGATATCTCCCTTATATATTTCTGATGGATAGTTATAATCCAGAGATTGGTGTTCTCTGAGATTGTTGTATCGATCAAAATAAGCGGTCAATCCCTCTCGGCATTCTGAGACATTTCGATAGCCTTTCAAATAAACCTCTTCTTGTTTTACAGTTCTCCAAAGCCGCTCGACAAAGACATTGTCCAAAGCACGGCCTTTCCCATCCATACTGATCTTGATCTGGTTTGACTTTAGGATTCCTGTGAATGCTTCGCTCGTATACTGGCTTCCCTGATCTGTATTAAAGATTTCTGGTTGCCCATGTCTCCCCAGGGCCTCATTTAAGGCCTCTATGCAAAAACCTCGATCCAGCGTCGTTGAAATCCTCCAGGAGAGGACGTACCGGCTATACCAATCCATAACGGCTGTCAGGTAAACAAATCCTTTCTTCATGCGCACATATGTTATATCCGTGCTCCAGACCTGATTCGCCCGGGTGATTTTAAGCCCCCGAAGCAGGTAAGGGTATTTTTTGTGTAATTTGTTTGCAATGGACAAATGCTTCTTTGGATATATCGCAGCAATCCCCATGATGCGCATCAGACGTCTTACTTTGTCCCGTCCAGCCACAAGAGAAAAACGCTTCTTCAGTGCCTTACTCAAGCGACGCGTCCCGCGCGTCGGGTTCTCTGTGAAGAGCTCATCCAGCTTCTCCATCAGTTTTAGGTCCATCTCGGTGATTCCCGCAGGACAATAGTAGTATGAGCCCCTTGAAACGGACAGAAGAGCGCACTGCCGTCTGATCCCTAGGATCCTTCCCTTCTTAACCATAAGCTTCCTTACAGAAGGCTCAGTTTCTTTAAGCTTTTTTTTAGAAAGTCGATGTCCATACTTTGTTGGCCAATCCGCTGGTGAAGACGATCTCGCTCCTCTTGCAAGCGCTTAAGGGCTTCTTTGTCGTCTTTGTTCTCACTAAATACAACGGAAGCCTTTTCCAAAAACTCATTCTTCCAGTTCCTGATCTGATTCGTGTGAACACCAAATTCGCTCGCCAATTCAGCAAGGGTCTTTATTTCTTTGATCGCTTCAAGGGCAACACGAGCCTTGAAACTCGCGTCAAAATTTCGCCTCTTCCTTTTTGTCATTGTGGTCTCCTTCTTGGTCATATTACCAATCGGATCCACTTATCTCTCAACTTTATTTTGTTCAAATCTCCCAGACCATTATACAACCAAATGACCTTATGAAATTAGGTTTATCTATATCGAAATCTTCCACTGATAGATCTTCCTTTTTAGGTAATTGATCAATCAAGTAGTACTGGTAGTCCTCAGAATTCTTTTTCAAAAAACCTACTTGAGGAATTGGTTGCAGAGTAATTTTATTTTGCTTCTTAGAATACTCACGAAATGCATA
>JAJDBW010000060.1 GCA_029261155.1 Nitrospirota bacterium
TGAACCCTCCGAAGCTCCTTTATACTCATCCTGATAATGCCCTTTCTTGACATGCTGTCCTCCTTGAGATGAGCAACAGCCTATCAATAAATAGGACATTTCTATTTTGGCCAAACCGGACATTATCATTTTGGGATTACAGGAGATAGTGGGGGAAAGGCCGTCTTCTTGGCTTGATTCTCAGCCAAAAGCATGGGAAAGGTCTCGTGCGCAAGACCTGGACCAAAAGCCGGGATCGCCCTTTCGACCCCTTATGTATTTACAGCTTTTTAAAAGCGAAAATTTGGACCTCAAGTGTATCAAGTTGATCAATAGCGGCTTATAAATGAGTCCGTCCTTTCCCCTTGTTGATTATGCCCATATGCGCTATATTTCCTAAAACCTTAGGAGGGCCATTCATTCGTCTTCAACCGTGCCATTAAAATGAGTGTTCTCCTTTCCTCGATCCCGACTGTTAGGACCCGCCTTTGCTATTACAACAGTTGATAAACGGTTTAACCCTCGGTGCGGTCTATGCCTTGGTTGCGCTGGGCTACACCATGGTCTATGGCATTTTGGGCCTGATCAATTTCGCGCACGGTGAGATTTATATGATCGGGGCCTACCTGGGCATTATCTACCTTGGCATCTTCACGGCCGCCGGGCTGACACAGTCGCATCTTTTTATCTCGCTCTTCCTTGTGTTTGTTTTATCTGCGCTGACCTGCGCCGGCTACGGCATGACCTTGGAGCGCATCGCTTATCGGCCGCTGCGCAAAGCCCATCGCCTCTCACCCTTGATTTCCGCCATTGGGATGTCGCTCTTTCTCCAAAACTATGTCATGTTGGCGCAGGGCTCCTCCGACAAGGTCTTTCCGCATATCTTGCCGACCACGGAGGTGGGGGATGCGTCTTTTCATATCAGCGGCATTCAAATGTTTATTATGGGCGCTTCTGTTTTATTGATGGGCGCACTGCACCTCTTTGTCCGGAAAACGCGCCTCGGGAAGGCCATGCGCGCAACCTCTCAAGATAAAACGATGGCGGTGCTCTGCGGCATCCCCATTGATCGGGTCATTGGCCTCACCTTTATGATCGGCTCGGCCCTGGCTGCGGCGGCGGGCGTGATGGTGGTGATGTATTACGGCGTGACGAATTTTTTTATCGGTTACGTTGCAGGCATCAAGGCCTTCACGGCGGCGGTCTTGGGCGGCATCGGCAATATCCCCGGTGCCATGATCGGCGGTGTACTTCTCGGCTTGGTCGAAAGCATGGGTGCCGCCTACATTTCGAGCGAATATAAAGACGGTTTTTCTTTTCTTATTTTAATCCTTGTGCTCATCTTCAGACCGAATGGACTTTTAGGAGAAAAAGGGGGCGATCACTAATGGAATCCGCACGCGGCTTCTTTCCGCCACTTTCTATTAAATATCTTTGGGTGCCGTTTTGGATCGCGCTCCTTGCCTGGCCTTTGATGGGCGGGCGCGATGCAGGACAACTCGCTTTGACTTTGATCATTGGCGGCCTTGCGGGACGCGGACTCTTTCGCGTCGCATCGGGCGATCGCGCGCGTTTCGCATTCACGTCCCTTCGCAGCGTGTTTGCCTCAGGCTTTCAAGAGATCAAAATAAGGCTGGCATCAAAGGCTGGCATTGTTGCGGGGCTTGTCTTGATTCTTTTACTGCCCCTTTTTTTGAATAATTACTATATCGATATTCTGAATCTCTGCCTCTTATATGCGCTCTTGGCTGTGGGCTTAAATATTACCGTGGGCTATACCGGTTTGCTCGATCTGGGTTATGCCGCGTTTTACGGGGTGGGGGCCTATGTCTATGCCCTCCTCTCGACGGGCCTCGGCCTTTCTTTTTGGCTGGGGCTTCCCATAGGCGGGCTCGTCGCGGCCTTTTTCGGTTTAGTCCTGGGGCTGATTACGCTGCGGCTTCGCGGAGACTATTTGGCGATTATTACTTTGGGATTCGTTCAAATCATTTACCTTGTCTTGAATAATTGGGATTCGCTAACCCAAGGCCCCAACGGCATTATGCAAATTTCGCGTCCGGAAGTCGCTGGCTTTGTCATTCGGGAGCAGATCCATTTTTATTATCTTATCCTCAGCTTTTTGATCGTCGTGGTTGTAGCGGTCCATCGCCTTATCCATTCTCAAATCGGCCGCGCCTGGATTGCGATTCGCGAAGATGAATCCGCGGCGGAAGCCATGGGCATTAACACGACGCGGATGAAGATCTTGGCCTTTGCCCTGGGTGCGGGTATCGCGGGTATCGGCGGCGTTTTTTTCGCGGCGCGCTATACCTTCGTTTCGCCCGAAAGTTTTACCTTTCTCGAATCCGTCCGTATTCTTTCGATGATCGTCCTGGGGGGGATGGGAAGCCTGCCCGGCGCCATTCTGGGCGCTTTTCTACTCACGCTCCTGCCGGAGCTGCTTCGGGATCTGGCAAATTATCGCATGCTCATCTTCGGAGCCGCCTTGGTGGTGATGATGGTTTTTCGACCCCAAGGGATACTCGGTCGGCGAAGCTGATCGCCTGGATAAAGACAATCCCTTACTTGGCCTCAGATCGTATCAGATAGACCTTATTTTAATCTTGTTGCAATCCTAGAACAGCCCGGGTCTATCACAGCGAGTTGAAAAAATCCCATCAAATTTGGAGAGCAGATATCTTCAAAAGTCAGCGTCCGGTGCTTCTAGGCCTGTGTAGAAAAAGACCAGAAAAAATCTGTGGAAATCGGATTGCCTGCCGGGTCTTTCACCCCCGTGCTAAGTGTGACCGTATCGTCTTTTCCAAATTCCAAGGGAAATTTCGTCACAAACGTCGCTTCATTTCTTGAGACCCAAAATTCTTCCGCTTCGATACCCTTATTAACACTGAAAATGCGCGCGCCAACCGTGCGGGATCGATCTCTTCGCTGAAGCGTACAGAGATGCTTGTTCTTGTGGAGATCTTTTTCGCGCCGTGATTCGGTTTTATCGAGATGACAATAGGCGGTTTATCGTCTTTACTGCCTGGCGAGTTTGCACCTGCGGTTGTGAATCGCCAAGTATGGACTTGGTTTAACGCATTCCCCAAGAGATCCTGAGTGTCGGAAGTCACTGTTGCAATATATGTCGTTGCTCCCTGTAAAAGGGGTAGGGGTTTAAATACTGCGGTCGCGCGGTTTAGTGTAACCTGTCCCAAGACGAGGCCGCCAGTTATCTCTTCTTGAAAAAAAAGCTGTTGTTTGTAAAAGTCGGGGGTAACATTTCCCTATCGAAGGTCACTGAAACGGAGTGATTTAATGCGACATTGCTGTCCTGGTCAGCCGGAAAGGTCGATTCAACGGTGGGGGTCGGTTCCGTGTCTGGTGGTGGGGGAACGATCCCGCCGCATGAGCCTATTTAGGGCTTGCTGAAAAACATCTAAGTTTTTGATTTTAAAAATAATTTAGTTTCAGTATAATGTCTGAAGTGCAAAGAAATAACCCGTTCCCCCTCCAAAAGCGTGCACCAGGAGAGTCCATGTATCGAAAAATAGAT
>JAJDBW010000007.1 GCA_029261155.1 Nitrospirota bacterium
CGGAGAGATATCTTTGACTATATCGAGTTGTTCTATAATCCAAAGCGCAAGCATGGTTATAATGGCAATCTGTCACCCATCGAGTTCGAACGGCAGTATTTTGTGAAGCTAGGAACTGTCTAGAAAATCGGGGTCGATTCACAATGGAATTTCTTATTGAGATAGGGAAAACATAAGCGCTCATTTCAATACTCAGATTCGGTAAATAAAGCACTGTAAGTCTCAGTAATCTACCCTTTGAAAGATTGTCCAGTATAGACGACCCTGAGGTCTTTAAAATGAATATCAACATTGGACAAAAACTTACAGTCGGGTTTTCTATCCTGCTCCTCTTCATGGGGATCATCTCTATTTCCAGTTACCTTTCCTTAAATGGAATGCGCGAGGCGACAGATCTCGTTCATTCTCGAGTTAATGCTTCGGCAGCGATGAATCGGCTACGCCACAAAATGGAAGAATCATTGAGCGCAAATGCGTTTGCCATTGCTGGAGATATCGAAGAAAAAGTTGTTTTCGATCTTAAAATAAAATCCATGGAGGATATTTTTGATGTCGCAGCAAAGTATGATCTAGGGGAGATGGATGTTCTCTTGAATGGCGTAAGATCGCAATATATAGAAATACAAGAGAAAACAAACCTTCTCTATCGGATTGCTGAAGAGGAGGAAGACAAATTCGATAGTGACCCTGTCTCTGAATTGGTTATCGAAATTGAGGAAATTCAGATTTCAATGATTGAGAATATGAAGGGTTTAGCGCTTTTTCTAGAAGACTGGATTACCCTTGCAGTGAGTCAAGCTGAGATAACCAGGAGCAGGGGCGTTTTCATTACTGGTGGTCTATCGATCATTGCGATCTTATTTTCAATGACTGCGGCATTTGGGCTGACCCGAGACATTACGCTCCCTGTTCGATCTCTGGTTGCAGCGACACAGGAAGTCGCTGGAGGGAACCTGGAAGTCCGGATCGAAAATTCACGTCATGACGAAATTGGGGAATTGAACCAATCATTCAACAAAATGACCGATCAACTTCATGCGGTGCATCTACAGGTTACTCGAGTAAACAAAGAACTGGAGGCATTCAGCTATTCTGTTTCGCATGACCTTCGTGCCCCTTTGCGGCGCATCGATGGTTTTTCTCAAGCCTTACTCGAAGATTATGCAGAGATATTAGACGATGAGGGGAAAGACTATATTCGTCGGGTGATTCATTCTACACGAGATATGACAAAACTAATTGAAGATTTACTTACGCTATCCAGAGCGTCTCAAGGCGATCTCCATTTGGAATCGGTTCAGCTGAGTGATATGGTTGAGTCGATTTTAAGTGAGTTGCGAGATACAATTCCAGAACGACCGATTGAATCCACTGTTGAAAAAGGTATTGTCGCCACAGGCGATGAACGGCTTTTACGGGCTTTGATGACAAACCTTTTGAGTAATGCATGGAAATATACGGGTAAAGAACCCCAAGCCAAAATTGAATTTGGTACAATAGAACAAAATGGGAAAGTCGCTTACTTTATCCGTGATAATGGCGCAGGCTTTTCAATGTCTTATGCGGATAAGCTCTTTGTCCCGTTTCAGCGGCTTCATACATCGGAAGAATTTGAAGGGACGGGCATCGGTTTAGCGACTGTTCAGCGTATTGTCAATCGCCATGGTGGAGATATCTGGGCTGAATCAGCCTTGGAAAAGGGTGCCACTTTTTATTTTACTCTTTGAGGTTATAGTCATGGAAACAGATGATAAGACGATTCTTTTGGTTGACGATAGTGAAGATGACGTCGCTTTAACACAGCGGGCGCTTAAAAAAAACAACATCGGAAATCGAATGTTTGTCGCACGGGATGGACGGGAGGCCTTAGACTATCTCTTCGGTCGAGGGGATGACGAGGGCGACAAGGATAATAATAACAAACGGCGACGGATGCCTTCGGTTATTTTTCTGGATATAAATATGCCGAAAATGAACGGATTCGAAGTTTTAAAGCGGATCCGTGCTGACGAACGGACACGTCTGCTTCCCGTATTGATCTTGACGACTTCCGATGAAGAAAAAGATCTGAGAGAAGGCTATCGTCTCGGTGCCAACAGTTATATCTGTAAGCCCCTCGATTTTAGTCAATTTTGTGAAGCCGTAAAACTGATGGGCGTCTATTGGCTGATGTTAAACGAATTTCCTTCAGGAATATGAAGTCGGAGATGGGAATACCACTTCGCGTACTTATGGTCGAAGATTCGGAAGACGATGCTGCCTTGATTGTGCATAATCTGAAACGTGGAGGTTATGATCCGATCGTCAATCGTGTAGAGACGGCAGCGGAGATGGAAACCGCATTGGTTCAAAAACAGTGGGACATCGTCCTTTGCGACTACTGTATGCCGCAGTTCAGCACAGTCCACGCCTTGGATGTTGTGCATCGAAGTCAGCTTGACCTGCCTTTTATCATTGTGTCAGCCACAATAGGTGAAGAAGTCGCAGTGGCCATTATGAAAGCGGGGGCACACGATTATGTGATGAAAGGTAATTTGGCGCGACTGAGTGCAGCCATCGAAAGGGAATTGCGGGAAGCGGAAATACGCCAAGAACGCCGACGGGTCGAAGAAAAAATGAAGCAGATGGCCTTTTATGATCCCTTGACCGGTCTGCCGAATCGTAACCTATTTCATGACCGCCTGGATCAGGCTATTTTGGGTGGGCAACGGGAGAAAACCACGGTTGCTTTATTGCTTATCGACATAGATCGCTTTAAAGATGTGAATGACACCTTAGGCCATCAGCAAGGTGACATCGTTCTACAGCAGGTGGGGAGGCGGATCCAAGCCCTTCTCCGAAAATCGGATACCATCGCACACTTGGGCGGAGACGAATACGGGGTCCTACTTCCAGAGACGGGGGTGGAAGGCGCAATCAGTACGTCTAATAAAATATTAGCTGCCCTCGAGAAGCCGATTGTTTTAAATGATCTGCCACTCTGTATTGAAGTCAGTATTGGAATCGCGTTATTTCCGGAACACGGTGGCGATACGGAGACACTTTTGCGCCGAGTCGATATGGCAATGTACGTGGCCAAACAGGGTGGAAACCGACACACCGTCTATGTTTCAGAACTCGACCGACATAGCGCATTTCGACTGACCCTCATCAGCGAGTTGCGAAGGGCGATCGAAAATGATGATCTTTTTTTAGTGTATCAGCCTAAGGTTGACATGAAAAAAGGGTGCACAATTGGGGTTGAGGCATTGGTTCGATGGCAGCATGGCGATCGTGGATTGATTTTACCTGAATCCTTTATCACGCTGGCCGAACGAACAGGATTGATTAAGTCCCTAACGCTGTGGGTTTTAAAGGCATCGATTCAACAGTGTCGCCAATGGCAATTAAATAACCTTCCCCTGGATATCGCTGTAAATCTCTCTGCCCGAAACCTACATGATCCTGAGCTTTCTGAGAAAATCGCAGACCTGCTCAGTACTTCCGGACTCCCTGCAGAAAAACTGCAACTGGAAATTACGGAAAGCGCAATCATGGTGGATTTGGGGCGGGCCATGGAAAATCTTAATCGCTTAAGAGAAATCGGTATACGGCTTTCGATTGACGACTTCGGTACCGGACATTCTTCTTTGAGCTATCTCAAAAAACTTCCGGTCAACGAGCTCAAAATTGATATGTCCTTTATTAAGGATATGGATGAAGATGACGATGATGCCGTCATCGTTAAATCTACAATCGATCTGGGCCACAACTTGGGCTTAAGCGTCGTTGCCGAAGGCGTGGAAAAAGAATCCACTTGGAATCGTTTATTGAAGATGGGTTGCGATTCGGCACAAGGATACTATATGAGCCATCCCATCGAACAAACTGAATTGACACGCTGGTTACAAAAAACATCTTGGGGTTTAAGCATGCCTTCCCAATCCCTTCCTCAAATCAAGTCTCGCGACGTGGCTTAACGGTATCTTGGAATGCTCGGGTCGACCGTTTGAGAATAAGCGTCTATTCCACCACTTAGGTTTTTTACATTAGAAAATCCATTTTGAAGTAGGATGTTTAAGGCGGACTGACTTCGCATGCCATGGTGACACATAGCCACAATGGCTTTTGATGGATCCAGTTCGGCGATTCTCGATAACAATTGGCCTAAAGGAATCAGGACAGAATCAGGAATGTGCGCGATTTCATATTCCATGGGTTCCCGGACATCCAGAATAATAAAATCTTCACCTGCATCTCGATTTTCTTTAACTTCTAATGGCGATATTTGATTGTTATCCAATGCAACCTCCAAGCTTAAGTGTCCTACGAATTTTTAGATGATATCGCTTTTCCCTTCAGATCGTCAAACCTCATCGAACAAAGTATGCGCTTCTGCTTTCTCGGAATGGCTATTTCAAAATATGTTCGACAAAATCAAGACAATCTATTGTTTTAAAACGATGGGTAGCATCAAACGAAAGGACGCTAAGACCGCTTTGTTTAGGGTCCCTTCTCGGATGGTGGGATGGTCAAAATCGAGGTAACAATGTAGTTTTAAAAAGGACCTCGTTTCAAGTGCTTTTTCCACCGCTTCACGATTATCTCCACGAATTTCTAGAAGATTTTCCGGTTCCTTCTGCCAGTCCCAGAGGCTGTCCTTCATTAAAATATATAGTCCTTTATCGGCCAAGCGCGAATAATGCTTCAATAGCCGATTTTTATAGAACTGAAGGCCTGCGCCTTCTAATATCCAAGAAAAAACAAAAAAATGCCCCCACCAAAAAAGTGTTCGAAAAGTGAATTTTTCCTCATGCTTAAAATATTTTGGATAATCAAGATAAAGGTAAGGAAAATCCCCAAGATGTTCTCCTTTGACAAATTGATGGGTATGGCGCTTGAATCCATCAGGTGCATGGAAAGAGGCCGTGTCAACTTCAGCTTGAAGCGTATCATGGATTTGATGAAGAAAAACTTTAACTTTTTTTGTGATAACCGCCTTAGTGGTAAAAAATGTTTTGTCTTGAATCAAAGCTTGTTCTTTTGGGCTAAAGCCTTCAGTTAAATCGATAGGAATTCTCCTTCTTCAATTTTCTATTGGTTCTGGTTTATGACTCAGGGTCGCAGATGGTCAACTTAAATAGTCTGAAGCCGTTTAAGCCATTCTTCGTCCAATGGACTGGCTTGCATTTGAAAACGACGATTGATTTCTTTGATTCGCTCTAAACACTGAATCGCCAGAGTGGGGTCTTTTCGATGCTCGTAAGCTTCCGCCAAGCCACGTAGCGCTTCAATTTGGCCGCCTGGATCACCAAGTGCCCCAAAATGGCTGCTGGAATAATTAAAACAAGTTTCCGCATCATGACCCTTTTTTAATTGGAGAAAGATGCGTCCCAAGTGCAACCAAGCCGCAGCCAATCCTTCTTCATAGCCCGTTTTCTTGTGCAAATCGATCGCTTTCTCCAAAAAGCCTTGGGCATCGACAAGCGCGCCTACGTCCTGGGAAAGGAGGCCGAGATTCGCGTAGAGCATTGCCAGGGCTTGCTTTCCTCCCGACTCGAGTAAGAATTCTTCCGCCTCCAAATAGTAGGCTTGGGAACGCGCTAATGCGCCGGATTCTCGGCAAAGGTTTCCGAGATTCACCAAGGTGAGTCCGATGGCATGGGCATCGGGCGATTCTCTTTGCAGATCCAGTACTTCTTGATAGTAGGTCCGAGCAGTTTCTTTTTCACCCATTTGTGCGTGGATATTGCCCAGAGTGACTAAGAGCTCTATTGTTCGTTCCTCTTGTCCACTTTGCCGTGTTTGTTCCAATGCAGATTTAAAGCAACGTAACGCGGAGCGGTAATCTCTGCGATGCATGAAACGGTTTCCATTAAGGTATAGGTCTGCGGCTTTTTGTAAGTGGGTTTCGCGCTCATTCATTGTGGAAGACTCATTTAAGGACGGTAAGGGTGTGAGATTGATTTTTCGAATATTGAGGGCATATCCAATGCCAATGCCTTTACTGTAAGGGCTTGACCGCTCTTGGGTCAAGCCCCGTGATTTTAGACAGACTTCGAGAAGTCATGTCAGTATTTTCTTTGAAATATATGTTCTTGTTTAAGGATTTGAAAAGCGAGCGGCATATTTTGATGTGTCGGACGAAAACATGACATCATTTTATTCATTCGGCATGATGTCGAGTACATGGCGGATTCGTTTTGCCAATTCTGTTTTGTGGTAGGGTTTGCTCAAGAGGTGTTCTGAAAATTGTGAAAAGCCGTCGCGTGGGATCGATTTGGCTGTGAAACCCGAGGTCAGTAAGATCTTAATCGCTGGATTGAGGCCCACCGCTTTTTGTGCCAATTCGTAACCATTTATGCCTCCAGGCATGACGACATCGCTGAACATGAGGTCGATTTTTTTTCCATTTGAAAGCAAGGAGATTGCCTGGGCACTACTTTCGGCCAAAATCGTTGTATAGCCCAAGTCCGACAAATATTTATCGACCAAATATAAAAGTTCGACTTCATCGTCAACAATCATAATTGTTTCAGTCCCCGTAGGCATCTCTGTATTATTGGAACTGTCGGCCATCTCAAGAGGTTCCGTAAGGGGAGTTCGCGGTAGAAAAACTCTGAAGGTCGTTCCGATATCCGGTTCGGAATACACTTTGACGGTACCGCCATAGCGTTTCACAAAGGCGTGAACCATGGCAAGGCCCAGCCCCGTACCTTTCCCTTCAAGTTTTGTGGTATAGAAGGGTTCAAAAATACGAGACTGAATGGCTTTGGTCATCCCGGTTCCGGTATCGCTAATCGCCAATTCAACATAGTGGCCGGGGGCGATTCCCGTGTTTAGGGCGATCGATGATCGATCGAGTTCCCGATTTAGGGTTTCGATAATGAGCCGGCCGCCTTTGGGCATCGCACTGTGGGCATTCGAGATTAAATTGAGAAGCATGTCGTTAAATTCATTCGGATCGATTTGAACTTTCCAGATATCGTCTTGAAAGCTATATTCGACTTTAACTTCGGAGGTGAGGGCCTGCTCGATGAGGTCATCCATTTCCTGGATCATGTTGTTGATATTAATTTCTAGCTTTGTTGCCCCTTGTCGTCTGGAAAACGTCAGGAGTTGACGGGTAAGGCCCGTACCGTGTTGGGCTGCTTTCATCGCTGAATTAACCCATTTTAATGGCTCTTCAGTCCCTGATAAATGATCTTTCAAGAAATCGAGATAGCCGATAATGACGCCGAGCCAATTGTTGTAGTCGTGAGCGATCCCTCCTGCCAAAAGACTGACCGCCTCCATTTTTTGATTTTCTCGTCCTTGATCTTGCAGTGTGTCGTACTCCCTTTGTGCCCGCAAGGTTCGAATCCCAAAAGCGAGATTATCGGCTAATATCTGAAGCTCCAGAACCTCCTCATCATTAAAGGCCGCTGTCTCGGCGGCATAGATATTTAAAATACCAAAGGCGACTTCTTTTTCAATGAGTGGAAGCGAGACCGTGGAATTGAATCCTTGTTGAAGCGCGGCTTGTTTCCATGGGGCATAGCGGGGTTCCGAAGCAATGTCTTGAATATAATCGGATACGCCGGTACGAATGGCTGTACCACTTGGACCTTGCCCGTAGAGATTCTGCCCCCAGCTTATTTTGACCGCATCGAGATAGGGTTTCCCTTCACCGGCGAAGGCCATGGGTTGAATGGTTTTGTCGGTGTTGTGTTCTAAAAATCCGACCCAGGCAAATCGGTAGCCTGCCATCGTGACAATAATGGCGCATATTTTATTCAGGAGTTCGCTTTCGTCTGTGATTCGCATCATGGCTTCGTTGCAGGCGCTAAGGGCCTTGAGCGAGCGGTTGCGTTTTTGGAGCGAGAGTTCGGTTCGATGAAGCTGGGTGATCTCTTGAACGGTGTGAAAAATATGGAGAATATTCCCCTTTGTGTCATAAGTGGGTTCAGAGTGTTGATGGGCGTATTTAATTCGTCCATCTTTCATCAAAAAGCGATACGAGATGTCGTAAGGACCAGGATTGGCGATTAAGTTTTGATGGGCTTGATCGAAGCGGTCCCGGTCGTCTGGGTGAATCGCAGCAAGAAAGGTTTCGTAATGCGGTTCTTGATCTTCCGAATCGATTTCTAAAATACGGAAGAGTTCGTCGGACCAGTGTAATGTATCCTTCCTGTAGTCCATATAACAGGATCCAATATGTGCAATCCGTTGGGCTTCAGACAATAAATTCTGATGCGTGCGCAGGACTTGATCGGCTTTTTTTCGCTCTGAAATATCGTTAACAATGGCGAGAAACATGGGAGGAGAAGTCTCTCGAGCCCGTTGCAAGCGGACTTCAACAGGGTAGGTGCTGCCGTCCTTGCGTTGGTGTTGCGTTTCGAAGACGACCCGTTGTCGTCGTTTTTCACGCAAGGGCAAGAGGAGTTTCAAAAAAGCTTCGGGGCTGACGCCGGCTTTAATGTCGGAGGGTGTCAGTTGCCTGATTTCTTGAAGCGTATAGCCGAGGTTATGTAGAGCGCCTTGGGAGACTTGTACGAAATTTAAGGTTTGGGCATTGAAGAGGTAAATCTCGTCGAAGGCATTTTCAAGAACGCTTTCCCAAGAGCTGCTGGAATTTGATGATGTCGAAGCTTGATCCATGGCCTGCATTCCTCTAAAAGGCGCGCACGAACTAGCTGTTCCAGTTCTTGAATCTCAAGACTTTTTAATGAAGGTATCTAGCGCAATAAGGCAGTTAGTTCATAAGATCGTGTCTATTCGTGGCATCGTTTGGGTTTTCCAATACCCAATACGCCATAGACTACTGTGTCTCTTTTTGCTTCCGATGTTTAACTTTTGCATCAATAAAATCGCGGTGGGAGAACCGGAGGTTATACGCGATACTACGGGCCGCTTCGACCTCTGCATGTGCAAGATGATCATCGGCGCCGGCAACATCGAATAGGCAGTCTAAAAGTTGGCGCCTCTGCTCGATGCTGCTTCGTGTGTAAAACTCCCTGCTCATTCGGAAGGCATCTAGGTTTTTTGCATCGGCGTCTTGAACAACCGAAACAATTAAAGTGACGGTTTCATTATTAAATCCTTCGATCGATTTTAAAGAGCGGCCTAGTGCCTTAAGCTCTGGAGGCGATAGTGGATCGTGGGCGGACGCGGCGAAGGCGAGAAGCCCTGCAAAGAGAGAGGCATAGGCCAATTCATTCGGATGGGCTTCGATATCTAATTTTTCTCGTTCCAGGGCGCGGCGAACTTTAAAAAGGATACGGTTATTGAGGAAATCATCGAGTTCTTCCTTACGTCGTGATCCGTTATTTTGTTTTAAAAGGGTTTCTCGGAAAAGCCCTTTGATGCCGCCAATGAGCGCAGAGGCTGGCCCCGATTCGCGGACGAGTGCGTAAAACCGTTTTAAAAATGCCTCTTCTTCGGGATGCCGAACCCCATCGGAGGAGGTGAGTCCTTCTAGGAGAGAAATGACCTCTTCGCGTTCTTTTTTCCCGCCCAATCGCTGTACGAAGTCTTGAATAAGCACCTCGGCTTCGTCGGGTGGAATGGGATCTTCAAGGTAGAGTTCGATCTTGGCCCAATCTTCTCCGCTGAAATCGAATTTATAAAAGAAATCCTTCAGGAAGTTAATCTCTTCATTGCTGATCTCGCCATCGGCCCAGGCCAGGGCGATGAGCACACGCATTAGGGCTAATTGTTTTTCGGTTGGGGGGCTGTTTTGCATTCGGTTTTTATAAATCCCGAAAATTATAAAGCATTTCCGTAAACCCGATCATAGCGGTCGATGTAGAGGCTGTCAAGGGAATTGAGATCTGATTTTCCTTCTTTCTCTTAAGTCTTTACGTTTCACCGCTTCCGGAATGGATTAAAATATTGCAATACTTTCAATAAGTTATATATGAATGGATCTTAATATTCAGTCCATTCCTTATTATTGACAGCTTTGGCGTTCTATGTGAAGATATCGACCTTTAATCCCTTTAATGAGAACAAAGCATGGCCGTGACAATTGCACTCGGTGTTTTGGCTCTATTTTATTTTTTGGGCTATCGCGGATATTCTAAATTTCTGGCACATAAAGTTTTTGCTCTTTCCAACAAAGAACGAACACCCGCGCACGATCCAAAATTGCGTGATGATTACGACTATGTGCCCACTCAAAAACACATCCTTTGGGGACATCACTATACCTCCATCGCTGGGGCGGCCCCGATTATTGGGCCTTCCGTTGCAATCATTTGGGGATGGTTTCCGGCATTGTTTTGGATTGTTTTTGGCACGATTTTCATTGGCGCGGTACACGATTTCGGGGCCTTAGTCCTCTCGGTGCGAAAAGATGGACATACGATGGGAGAACTCGCCGCTTCCGTTATCTCCCCCCGGGTCCGCATCCTTTTTCAAATCATCATCTATTTTTTAATTTGGATTGTCCTCGCGGTCTTTGCATTTGCCATCGGCATTCTTTTTCACCGTTACCAAGCTGCGGTGATTCCGGTCAATTTTGAAATTATCGTTGCGATCATCATTGGCTGGCTATTCCATAAAAAGAAGGGTGGCATTCTTATCCCCTCCATTTTTGCCCTGATCTCACTCTACGCCATGGTCGCCGTTGGTGTGGCCTTTCCGATTTCACTCGAAGCCCTTGTCGGCCCGGAGGGCGATCCCGTCATCGCGTGGGCGGTGATTCTGCTTCTCTATTCCGCCATCGCCAGCCTATTGCCTGTGTGGCTGCTTTTGCAGCCGCGTGATTACATTAACTCGCACCAACTTATTGTTGGCCTGGCGGCCTTGATTTTGGGCTTAATTGTCTTGAATCCGGAGATGCACGCGCCCGCGCTCAATCTTCATCCTGAGGGTGCGCCGCCTCTTTTCCCGATCATATTCATTACGATTGCCTGTGGTGCAATATCGGGGTTTCATGGCCTTGTGTCCAGTGGCACGACCTCTAAGCAACTGGATCATATGGGCGATGCGCGTGCGATTGGCTATGGCGGCATGCTCGGAGAAGGGGTACTGGCCATGATCGCCACGCTTGCCGTCTCGGCGGGTTTGCCGGAATGGAAGTCCATCTATGCCTCATGGAACGACTCGGGTATTAACGCCATTTCAAATTTTGTGACTGGCGCAGGCACATTTTTGGAAGCCTTGATGTTTTCGAAGGAATGGGCCCAGGCCATTGTCGCCATCCTCGCGATTTCGTTTGCGGCAACGTCGATGGACACCGGCGCGCGGATCCAACGCTTTGTGGTTTCGGAGGTCGGTGCTGCGCTTAAAATCCGCTTCCTTCAAAATCGATATGTCGCGACCTTCATCGCAGTGGGACCGGCCATTCCGCTCGTCCTGGCGGGTCCAAAGGTCTGGATGCCTTTATGGCTTTTATTCGGCACAACCAATCAATTGATCGGCGGCATGACCTTGCTCGTCCTCTATGTCTATCTTTTTAGAAATAAGCGGCCCTTGCTAAACTATGCCATTCCGATGGTTTTTCTCGTGACCATGACCACCGGCGCAATGATATTCAATATTGTCACCTGGGTTCTTCAAATGGGGAAGGCAGGGGAAGCGGCGAATGGCTTAACCCTGATCATCGGATCGGCCATTTTATTGCTGGAAATTTGGATGATTATTGAGGCCGTCCTTATCGTTAAAAAACTTCGAAACGAACGCATGACAGAATCGCTTCGCTTCGAAACCTAAGTAAACTAGGCCCTCCTGCAGCAACGATTTCGAAACCGAATCGTATAATCCAATGCATTGATTTTTTTAAGACGGAGTATCCGTGTGATGGCGGTGTTGTGCCGATTTTTCTTGGCGGTCTTCAGCTTGGGGATGGCGATGTTCGTGGACGTGCTTAAATCCATCATGATCATGATGATGCGAGTGTGTGGGGAGGCTTTCAACTGGCGCAGGCATTTCTTCCGCCTTCAAATGGACAGAGCGGGAACGGACTAAATAGATAAGGTAGCTGATGGCAAAGAGTGTCGCGGCCGTGAGGACGATGGTTGCCCCGGAGGCCAGATCGAAGTAAAAACTGAGGTACATGCCGATCGTACCGCAAAGGATGCCGATAATAACAGATAAAAAAATCATCTTATTGAAATTGTCCGTCAGGAGGCGAGCGGTAATTGCGGGCACGACAATGGCGGCAGCGATCATGGTAACGCCCATAACCTGCATGGACACGATGACAATGCTGGCCAGAATAAAAGAAAAGAGGGCTTCGGTCCAGGCGACGGGCACGCCATAAATTCGGGCCACATCGGCATCGAAAGTTGTAAACAGAAATTGGCGGTAAAAAATAAAGATGAGTAGGGCGGTGACCACAGACACGATGCCGATAATCCAAAGATCGTTTGTTGTGACACCGAGTATGTTACCGAAGAGGGCGGCATCGAAGCTTTTTGTGAAGCGTCGATAGCGGCTGATGATGGCCACACCAACCGCGAAACTCGCCGTCGTAATGACGCCGATTGCAGCATCGGCACCCACTTTTTTTCGCCGCGCGATGGCATTGATCAACAGAACGGAGAGGAAACCCCATAGTCCTGCGCCCAGATAAAAATTCCACTTCATCACGTAGCTGACGACGGCGCCGCCAAAGACGGCATGCGAGAGACCATGGCCAATGTAGCTCATCCGGCGCAAGACAATATACACGCCGATGAGTGCGCACATGCCCCCGACTAATATCCCGGCGAGAAGTCCGTGGGTAAAAAATTCGTATTGCAATGGTGCAGTGATGATATTCACTTATTCCTCATGCCGATGACTTTGACCCAAATCTTCAGGCAGAGTATGGGTATGTGTTTTAGATGAACCTTCAGAAAGATGGTGTGTGTGTTTTTTAAAATGATGACCTGCACGCGGACTATCATCGACCAGAATAACATCTCCTTTTCGAACGACGCTCATTTCGGATTCGTAGGTCCGGGATAGAATTTCTGAGGTAAAGATTTCTTCCGGATCGCCTTGGGAGACGATCCTTTTGTTAAAGCAAATGACCCAGGGCAGATGGCGTGCGACGGCATTGAGGTCGTGGGTGGTCAATAAAATGGTTACGCCGTTACGGTTGATTTCACCGAGTAGATGGAGGATAGCATGTTGCGTCTTTAGATCCACACCCGAGGTGGGCTCATCGAGAATCAAGAGCTTGGGATCTCCGATTAAGGCGCGTGCAAGAAAGACGCGCTGTTGTTCTCCACCGGAAAGTAATTTGATTTGACGTTGTGCATAACGGCCAATGTCGAGTTGATTTAGCAAGCGATGGATTTGTTCGCGTTCGTCGTGGGTAATCCAGGGTAAGCGTTTCGATTTTCTGTACAGCCCCATGGCAACGACCTGTTCGACCGTCACGGGGAAATCCCAGTCGACTGTTTCGATTTGAGGGACATAGCCGATGTCTGATGGGATCTTTCCTTTGACTTCTTGTCCGGAGACAGAAATTGTTCCAGCAAGCGGAGGGGTAACGCCAAGAATCGCTTTTAATAAAGTCGATTTTCCTGCCCCACTGGGTCCAACCAAGCCGGCAAATTGACGTGGATAGAGCTGGAAACTGAGGTCTTGGAAGACCACTTTTTTTTGATAACCACAAGCGACTTTAGAAAAAGAAACGAGGGGTATTGAGGACGAGGTATCGTGGGGTTTCGCCATGGTTAATGCAGATCTTTGCCTGTGGTGGTTGCCGTCAGTTTGCCATGCTTAACGCCTTTGGTGGCGATGAGACCGTCTGCGACTTTTCTGATGTTAGCGCTTTTGCCGCGCACAACAAGTACTTCCAGACATCGGTGGGCATCGAGATGGATATGCAGGGTCGATTGGATGAGTTTGCTGTATTGATGTTGCAAGTCGGTGAGTCGCTCCATCAATTCGGGGACGTGATGATCGTACACGATGGTAATGGTGCCGACCGTCTCCTTGTTATCATCCCATTCTTCTTCAACGAGGTGTTCTCGAATGAGGTCGCGCAAGGCCTCTGAGCGATTGGTATAGCGTTTCCGCTCGATATAGCTGTCGAAGTCTTTCAGTAGGCTTTCGTCTATCGACACCCCGAAACGGATCAGTTTTGACATTGATATTCACTCCTGTCGTTTAAGTATAGCTTAATATTATTGGTTTTTAGGATCGATTCCATTTAAGGATTCGGCATTGCCGCCCAAAACATCGGCCATGGTTCTCACATTTTCCAGCATCATTCCGATATAGCTGTTTTCGGCTGAGCCCTCTTCTCCGGGAAGGTCGTCGTCGCGCAGGGTAGAAATAAATTTTACCCCAGCCTCTTTCCCAATTTGATTTAATATTTTGCTGGGAAAGACCTCGGAACCAAAAACGGCGGGAACATCGGCGGCCTTAAGCTGGTCAATAAGACGGGCCATTTCTCTTGGAGAGGGAGAAGAAAAATCGGCAGGTTGAATGGCGCCGATGATCTTGCAGCCGTAGCGTGGACAAAAGTAGGCCCAAGAATCGTGATAGGTGATGAGCTTCCGATTTTTCTCCGGAATGGTCGCAATGGTTTTCATAATCGCTTGGTCGAGGGCATCGAGCCTGGTGTTGAAACGCATCGCGCGTTCTTCATAATGGGCTTTGTTCAAGGGATCGGCACTCACCAAGGCATCGCGGATTAATTCGACATATTTCATTGCGTGGGCAACGTTGAGCCAAAGGTGGGGGTTGGGATGGCCTCCCGATTTGGGAAAACTAAAATCGAATTGCCATTCTTCTTTGCTGATTGTCGCATCGCCCAGTTTGAGAAAGGTCGACCCCGCTTTTTGATTGGCTTTTGCCAATTTTTCGGTCGGGATCTCAAGGTGGAGACCGTTGTAAATCAATAGATCAGCAGCCACGAGAAATTTAATATCCGAGGGCGAAGGTTCAAAGGTGTGAGAGTTGGTGCCCTCTGGGACGATGCCTTCAATTTCGATTTTATCTCCTGCGACATTTTTAACGAGGTTGGTGATCGGGGAGACCGTGGTCACGACATTCAGTTTGGCCAAAGCGGCATCCGGCAAAGAAATAATCATTAGATAAATAACGAAGAGTTGAATGGTTCGGGTTGTTGGGCTTTTCATAACGATTCCGATAGGTCCTTTCTTTGATTGTGGTTTCACGTTTCTTAGCGAAATGATGACTAAAAAACCAGTTGTGTCCGTATACCGTAAACGGTGATGGGATCGATAAGGCCGTTTCCACCGGGGTTGATAATATGTTGAATATCGGGTGAAAGGTGAATACCTTGGGCGACCTTAAAATTATAATATATTTCTGCTGTGATCTCGTTTTTATCGAGGCCATTCTCACGCTTATTTTCATCGCTGACCCAGGTTTTTCCCAAGGCGATCCCGATAAAATCATCTGAGCGTTTAAAGGGGTTTTTGATCTGCAGACCGACTGAAGCATGTCGGTCGAATTCAGAGACTTTTCCATCCTGCATGCCGAAGCGGGTCCAAAGGCCGAGCGCCTTGGTCAGCTCATGGTCGAAACTGATGGCGAATCCGCGATTATGAGAGGCACTGACGGTAGGGTTTATTATTTCAGCACGATTGGTTTCGTTTGACCAAAAAATAAATCGATAATGACCCTCCAGATTTTCTCCATGGTATTCTAGTTCGATTTCGGCGATGATAAAGGGCTGGTCGAATAGATCGATGTAGTTTCCATCGCCTTCAAAAACGCCGAGATTAAATTCGATAGCTTCGATAGGATGTATATGAAAAGCAAAGCCCGGCCCGTAGCCGTTTTGATCTCCACCCCAGTTGATCGCAGGATTGTTCCCAAAAAGGGGTGAGATGAATTGGAAGGTTTCGCTGTTTGCGAATTCGTTGAGATCGAAATAAGAGGTTGTGTCTATCTGCCCGAAGGCGAAACGATAACGCTCCTTGCCCCAGGTTTGTTCGTATAAGGCTTCAATAAGATGAAAGCTGTCGGGGCCGCCTATGAATGTTTCTATATCCGCATTCACACCCGCCGCAAGCGGTGGCAGGCGAGTGAGCCCCTCGCCACGCATGAAATCGCCCCGTACGATTAATAGGCCATTTTCGCGAATTTCACTCTCAAAAATGAGGTCGATAGACAAACTGCCGTCACCCCCATCGCCGCCGAATTGGGGACGATTGTTTTGAATGCCTTGTGCAATGAAAGTTAGGCCGCCGCTCAAATGAGTTTTGGTTGAGGTTTGAAGCGGATAGGCCAGGTCATCGACGATTCCTTCTTCGCTGACTATCGGTCGCCGCTCGCTATCGCGTTCAATCGATTCTAACCAAGCCTTAATTTGCTGTAGTTCTTCATGAATATGCGGTTTTGCGGGAAGTGTTTTTTTGCTTGGATCTCGCTTTTGTTTTCCTTCTTCTTGGAGCTTTTGTTTTTTCTTTTTTTGGGATGGATTGATTTCCTGTGTGAGTAGGATTTCGTGCTGACCGTCTTCCGCATGGGTAATTTCTAGGCGGATCAAACACAGCATAGTGGTGATTAATGCGATATAAATCAGTGTCGTTTTTTGTCGCACAGGAAGAAACTTCTTCAATCTAGGGCCTCCTACATTTTGTAAATTGTCCGTTAATGGTGGTGCCACGTAATATAAATATGGAATCAGTTAATAACACAATAAAATATAAAGTAGCACTCGTTTGCTTTTTTGTCAAGACCGGCATTTATAAAAAGCCGAGAATCAGACGGGCTTGCCAAGCTGGTGTTGCCGTGTTATCTTCTGCGAAGACAGTCGCGCTAAGTTAGGGATTCAATAACAACAATATGAAATTTTTTTCACTTAATCTTCAAAGACTGAGACTGAGGTGGATTATTTTTGGGCTCATCCTCTCGCTCTTTTTTTCCGGAGCAGGCACGCTGACCAGCCTTCCACTCTTCTATGCAACCCTTGCCCATGCGCATCCCGTTTTTGTCGCGGAAGTGGATCAAAAACTTCGTCTGACTTTTCATCATCCAGGGAATCACGACAGCCATGAAAATGCTTTGAGGCCAAGGCTTCGTCATCGGCACGATTTCTTCGACCAAGCCCTTTCTTTTTCTAGAAATGGGAAGACCTCGCACCGCGATCATGTTATCGAATTAACCTCTTTCGAGGCCCAAGATTCGACCACACCTAAAAATGGAGTCATTAAGGCAAAGCGTGTTGCCCTTCCCCAGGCCTTGCCGCTTTCGGTCAAGGTGACTGCCTTTGGAATTTCGAGCCCTTCTCCCCCCAGGGCCCCTTCCTTGCCGGGTTTCATTCGTCGCACCGTTCTCATCATCTGATTCCTCTATAAAATTGGTGTTTACTTTTCTCGTTATCTGATTGATTACGGGATAGGACCCTTTTTTTGGAGGATCGCATGTCGATTGCCATCACACTACTTTCACTTGTTCTTTTTATTTTAGCGCCCATTAAGGGTCTCGCGCCTTGTTTTGCCGAGTCGGCATTGCCTGGGTCGCGTCCCCTGGGTAAATCAATACGAAGTATTCAGTCTAATGATTTACCGAATAAGCACGTGCCCCCATTTTATAAGGAGCCGACCGGCAAGATCACTTTGGACGATGTCCTTTCCCTCACCCTCATGAATAACCCAGAATTGGCCACTTTTTCCTGGGAATTGCGGGCGCAGGATGCCGCTGTCTTTCAAGCCGGATTGTTTCCTAACCCGGAACTTCATTTGGAAATGGAGAATATCTTCGGGTCGAACGGTCTTCGCCGGACAGATCAAGCAGAAACGACACTTTCACTGACTCAGCGCATCGAAACAGCCGGAAAGCGGACAAAACGTGAAAACCTGGCCGCATTGAACCGGGACCTGGCCGGATGGGGTTACGAGTCCAAACGGCTTGACCTTTTCACAGAGCTTTCTCAACGATTCATCGATGTGTTGGGCAACCAGGAAAAGCTTGCACTTTCTGAAGCCTTGTTAAGTCTTGCCACGCAGGTTGCCGAAACCGTCACCCGTCGGGTGGATGCAGGGAAGGTCTCTCCTGTTGAAGCGGTCAAAGCCCGCATTGCACTTTCGTCTGCGAAGATTGAATTGACGCGTGCCACGCAGGCCCTAGATGCCTCCCGCAAGACGCTCGCTGCGATGTGGGGCAGTCCACATCCAAAATTTGATCAAGTTGCGGGGCCGCTTGCTCCCGCGTCAAGGCTGCCGGATTTTGAGCAAATTCTGGATCGTCTCTCTCAAAACCCGGAAGTGGCGCGAGAAGAAAGTACGCTTTCGCAAGGTCAAGCCGCCCTCGATTTGGAAAAAGCGAAGGCCGTGCCAGATATTACTTTTGCAGGGGGTGTTAGACAATTTAATGAAACAGACGACAATGCCTTTCTGGCCGGACTTACTTTTGAATTGCCGGTCTTTGATCGTAATCAGGGCGGCATTCGTTCCGCCAGAGCGAAGGTTTCAAAGGCCCTCGCGCAAAATCATGCGACAAAATTGCGTCTAAAAACAGCACTAGTAGAGGCTTACACCCGTTTATCGAGTCGTTATTCGGAAGTTGAAGGTTTAAAAAATGAACTGCTGCCGGGTGCGGTCAAAGCCTTTGATGCCGTGAATGAAGGGTATCGTCTTGGAAAATTTGATTTGCTGGATGTACTTGATGCGCAGCGTACCTTGTCTCAAGCGCGTTCACAATTTCTACAGGCGCAAATCGATTACCACAAAGCGGTCGTGGATGTGGAGCGTCTCATCGCGGAAAAACTCAATGTGGGGAAAGTGCCTCATGAAGGAGAGTAATAATGGATATTAAAAAACCGGACACCAAAGAAACCAAAGGACGAATGTTGCTTGTGATGATCTCCATCCTCGTACTGGTGGCTGGAGGAATACTCTGGTTTCAGTTTGGAATAAAAACAGGCAATACGGGCCTTATTGCAAGTGAAAATATGGAAAAGCACAACGATGAATCGGGGCATAAAGAAGGCGCCGATGATGATCATGTGGATCACGGAGAGGAAGGTGCTCACGGAGGCGAAGCAGAGCATGAGGAGCATGGTGATCATGGTGATGAAACTGAAGGTATTAAACTATCCAAAGCTGAAATGGACGAATTTGGCATCAAACTCGCTCCGGCCGATGCGGGAAAACTTTACCGTTATGTCAGCTTGCCAGGGGAAGTTCGGCCCAACGGAGATCGCCTGGCACATCTTGTGCCCCGTGTTTCCGGTGTTGTGCGTAAAGTTTTAAAAGGTTTTGGCAATCACGTGAAAAAAGGGGAAGTGATGGCCATTTTGGACAGCCGGGAACTTTCCGATACGAAAGCCGCTTTTTTGGCCGCAAGCGAACGCGTATCGCTGGCAAAATCCAACTTTGAGCGTGAAGAGGCTTTATTTCAAAAGAAAATTTCTTCCGAACAGGAATACCTTGAGGCCAAACAAGTACTGGCCGAGGCCCGTATCGATCGCCGTTCTGCCGAGCAAAAACTGCATGCACTCGGGTTTTCCAATCGTTACCTGGATGAGTTGCCCAATCATCCTGAGGAGTCGTTTACACAATATCAAATTATTGCGCCTTTTTCAGGAACCATCATCGAAAAACACATCACGCTTGGCGAGTTTTTAAAAGATGAGGCGGATGCTTTTATCATCGCCGATCTTTCCAGTGTCTGGGTGGATCTCTCCGTTTATCAAAAAGATCTGCCCTGGGTAGCTAAAGGGCAATCCGTTGTGGTGGAAGCCACGCAAGGGAACCTTAAAACAACAGCAGCGCTTGCCTATCTTGGGCCTGTCATTGGGGAAGCCACACGCACGGCTTTGGCACGGATCGTTCTTCCAAACAAAGACGGTGAGTGGCGTCCGGGTCTTTTTGTGAATGCAAAGATTGCAGTAGATGCATTTGAAGTGAAGCTTGCCGTTCCTCGGTCTGCGCTGCAAAAGTTTGCAGAGGGCACGGTGGTTTTTGTCCTTTCGGACGGCGAACTAAAACCGAGGCCTGTGACCCTGGGGCGACACGATGAAAACCAGGCCGAAATTACGGGGGGTATTCATTGGGGAGAGGAAGTCGTTGTCGAAGGGGCTTTTACATTGCGTGCGCAACTCGAAAAAGGGAATTTGGGCGATGGCCATAATCATTAATCTTTTTGCAAGGGAAGGTTTGAAACCCGCCTCTGCATACGATAAATGCCCATTCAAAATAAAGGACGATCATGATGCAGAAACTGATTGATTTTACATTAAAAAACCGCCTGCTGATGCTGGTTTTTGGCTGTCTCGTTTTGGCCGGAGGGATGGCCAGTTATTTAAAACTTCCGGTCGATGCCTTCCCGGATGTCACTCCGGCCCTGGTGCAGGTGTTTACCGAAACGGAAGGCCTTGCGCCTGAAGAAGTGGAACGTTACGTGACCTATCCCGTTGAAGTGGCGATGAACGGTTTGCCGAATCTGAAGCAAATCCGTTCCGTTTCAAACTTTGGTCTTTCTGTGGTGAATATCTACTTTGAGGACGGGACGGACATTAACTTCGCACGTCAATTGGTGAATGAGCGTCTTCAGCTTGCACGAGAGTCCATTCCACCTGGTTTTGGCGAACCGGAAATGGGGCCGATTTCAACAGGGCTGGGCCAGATTCTGTTCTTTTTTGTTGAAGATGAAACCCAAAAACGCAGTGCCGAAGAAATGCGGGGAATTGCCGATTGGGTGATTAAATTCAACCTTCAAACGGTGCCGGGGATTACCGAAGTATTGTCCTTAGGCGGGGAAGTGAAGCAATTTCAGGTACTTGTTCGCCCTTCCGATTTGTTACGTTACAAACTGTCCCTGAGTGAAGTGGTCGAAGCCGTGAAGGCAAATAATGCCAATGTTGGTGCGCAATACATTGTGAAAGACGCCGAGCAGTTTCTGATTCGTTCCGTGGGGCTGGCGACTTCGATTGTCGATTTGAAGCGAATTATTGTGAAGTCGGTAGACGGCACGCCGATATTTCTGGAACAGATTGCGGATATCGAAATTGGCGGAGAAATGAGGCAGGGGCTGGCCACTCGGGATGGACAGGGTGAAACTGTTGTGGGCATGGTACTGAAACTCATTGGAACCAATACCTCCGACGTTATCCGTGATGCTAAAATCCGGATGGAAGAGATTAATAAAATTCTCCCGCCGGGGATCAAAGTCGTACCCTATTACGATCAGGCCACGCTCGTTGCAAAGTGTGTACAGACCGTCACGGAAGCCCTGTTGCAAGGCATCGTGCTGGTTGCTCTGGTATTGCTTGTGTTTATGGGCGGCATCCGGCCCAGTATTGTTGTGGCACTGTCGATTCCATTTTCCATCTTTTTTGCGTTCATCATGATGAATCTGTACGACATTTCCGCCAACCTTATGTCACTCGGCGGCTTGGCCATCGCCATCGGGATGATGGTGGATGGCACCATCGTGATGGTTGAAAATGTAGATCAGCGTTTGCGCGCATCGAAAAGTTCAGAATCCCGTATGCATGTGATCTCACGGGCTTGCGCAGAAGTCGCGCGTCCGATTTTTTTTGCCATCGCCATTATCATTATCGTGTTTCTCCCTCTTTTCACGCTTCAGGGGGTTGAGGGAAAAACATTCAAGCCTCTGGCCTATACGGTGTCACTGGCGATGGCTGGCTCGCTTATTTTTGCGATTTTGTTGTCGCCGGTTCTCTCAAGTTTTTTGATGCGACGGCCAAAGGGAGAGGGGGAGGCCAAAGAAAGTATTGTGGTTCGGATGCTTTTGATTCCCTATCGTCCACTCGTGATGATGTTTGTGCAATACCGCATTCTCGCCGTGGTTTTGTCGATACTCATGCTGGTGAGCGGTGTGGCAATTTTTAAACAACTCGGATCTGAATTTGTCCCGCGTTTAAACGAAGGGGATTTACTGGTTCGCGCCACAATGGCTCCCTCGATTTCTCTGGATGAAGCGGCCAAGACAATCACACGTTTTGAGCGTCGACTAAAAGAGCAGTTTCCGGAAGTCATTCGTGTAGTCTCGCGTGTCGGGCGGGGAGAGGTCGGAGCACATGCCGATCCGGTGAACAATGCGGAAGCCTTTGTGGGTCTGAAACCTCAGGCAGAATGGACGAGTGCAAAGACACCGGATGCACTGTATGCCAAGATGAGTGAAGCCTTCGAAAATTTTCCGGGAGTGCGTTTTAACTTTACACAGCCGATTGCAGCAGCCGTGGATGAATTGCTCACCGGCACGAAGGCGGAATTGGCGATTAAAATTTTCGGCCCGGATATGGCGGTTTTAAAAGAAAAATCAGCGGAGATTGAGTCCGTCATTCGTGCGGTGCCGGGCTCTGCTGATGTGCAAAAGGATCAGGTGACGGGCACGCCGCAGCTTCGGATCATTGTCGATCGAGAAGCGATCGCCCGGTTTGGAATCAATGTCGGAGATGTGCAAACGGTTATCAGAACTGCGGTCGGCGGTGAAAAGGCAGGACAGATTTTTGAAGGTACTCCACGTTTTGACATTCTTGTCCGTTACGATGCCAAAAGCCGAGACCGGGCCGAAGCCATTCGCCAAATTTTGATTCCTTCACCCGAAGGGGTCATGGTGCCTTTGTCCGATCTTGCGACCATCGATGAAATCGTTGGGCCCAGACAGATCACCCGTGAAAATAATCAGCGTTTTATTACCGTGCAAACCAATGTGCGCGGACGGGACATGGGATCCTTCGTGGCCGAAGCGCAGGCCGCCATCGACCAAGAAGTTCAGATGCCTCCGGGATATTTTGTGACCTGGGGTGGCCAATTTGAGTTGCAGCAAGAGGCTAATAAACGCCTCGCTCTTGTGGTTCCAGTGACTTTGGGTATTGTTTTTCTTCTGCTTTTTATGAGTTTTAATTCTCTGAAAAATGCAGTGCTGATTATTCTGAATATTCCGCTCGCGCTGGTCGGCGGTGTCATGGGTCTTTGGCTGACAGGACAAAACCTTTCCGTTCCTGCTTCAGTGGGTTTTATCGCTCTTTTCGGGATTGCCCTGGAAAACGGCATGGTGTTGGTGACCTATCTAAACGAGCTCTTGCAGGAAGGCATCGACATCGACAAGGCCTCGATTCAAGGGGCTTGCCGAAGACTCCGGCCTGTATTAATGACGGCGATCACGACCGCTTTGGGATTGTTCCCATTACTCTTTTCTTCAGGCACGGGCAGTGAAGTGCAGCGACCCTTGGCAACCGTGGTGATCGGGGGATTGGTGACTTCAACCATTCTCACCTTGCTCGTGGTGCCTTCGCTTTACAAGTGGTTTGTGGCCGAGGCCGAGATTGTTAGAAGTTAAGCGAAATAGGTTTTCGTGATAGAGTGGGACAATCCAAATTACGGTCCTGTTCTACTCTTATTGAAGGTCTGACTGGCGCTAGGGAATGCTTATGATCTAGAAATAAAAATGGAGAGAATGTTTATTGGCATTTGATGGGGCGCGGTCTTTCTCAAAAAGAGCGACGTTTGAATAAGGAGATATGAATGAATCTTAAGAGATACAAGATCTGCGCTGTGGCATTGATACTGAGTTTGATTCCTGTATTGGCGCTGGCGCACGGCATTTCCGAATCGGACAAGCAGGCGATGATCGACGGCGGTTATTTACAATATGTCTGGCTCGGGGCAAGCCACATGCTGACGGGCTACGACCACCTGCTTTTTATTTTCGGAGTCATCTTTTTTTTAACCGGCTTTCGGGACATTGTGAAGTTCATCACGATCTTTACCCTCGGGCACAGTCTGACCCTGATCTTTGCGACGGTTTTGGGCATCTCGGCGAATTATTTTCTGGTTGATGCCGTGATTGCACTGAGTGTGTGTTACAAGGGTTTTGATAACCTGGATGGCTTTCGGAAATATTTGAACATGCCCTCGCCCAATCTCTTGTGGGTGATTTTTGGATTTGGGTTGATTCATGGTTTTGGGCTTTCGACTCGCCTTCAACAACTGCCTCTGGGTGACAGCGGTTTGATTTTACGTATTCTTTCTTTTAATGTGGGGGTCGAATTGGGACAGGTTACGGCCTTAAGCATTATGCTGGTCTTGATAGTAGGATGGCGCAGGTCTAATTCATTCAAGCAATTTAGCACGGTTTCAAATGCCGGACTGATTGCAGCCGGCGCCTTTCTGTTTTTGATGCAAATGCATGGATACACCCACACGACCGACCCGGACAGTTTTGGATTTAGTACGGACAATCATTTTCATGAACATAAACAAATGGAAGAAAAAATTATCGAAGAACAAAAACACGACTCAATTTTTTAGGAGAATGACATGAAAAAAATATCAGCGGCTTTACTCGTCTTATTTCTGTTTTCAAGTGCAGTGGTTTTTGCCGGCCCCGGTAGCGACCACAGCCATGAACCCTCTGCGCCCATTTCAGAGGAAAAAGCACTCAAAACGGCAGGGGATGTTGTCGTGACGAATGTAAAAAAGGGGAAACTGGATCAATCCTGGGAGAATGTGAAACCGACGAAGATCATCCAAAAAACATTCAAAAAAGAACCGGAATGGGTGATTATTTTTAATAACGATAAAATTGTTGATCAAAATAAACAGACATTGTATGTCTTCCTCAGTTTGTCAGGCCATTACTTGGGGGCCAATTACACTGGAAATTAGCATCACACGATTCGTAAGGTATTGATGCAAGCCGATCACATTTTTTAGGCTATCTCCGCAGTTTCCTCGACATTATATCCTTGGCATAGCATGATCCAAAGGCCTTATCTCGTGAAGAAGACGCTAGGACTTGTAAAACGATAATCAATACTGGACTTCATCCCATAAAAGATATTGCGTGGGGTCTCTTCGTCGCGTCTAGGGCCGATGCGAAAACCGATTTAGGATAAAAAGATCATGTCGATCTCACTCAAGGATGTCCAGTCAGCCGCTGCAATTCTTTCTGGTAAAATTGTCCTCACCCCTTTCAGCCACTCACAAATCCTCTCGAAGATTACGGGCGCAGAGGTCTTTCTTAAATTTGAAAATCATCAGTTTACGGCATCGTTTAAAGAACGTGGGGCGCTGAATAAGCTCGTAAGCCTCTCGGCCTCGGAGCGAAGGCGAGGCGTGATTGCCATGTCGGCAGGAAACCATGCCCAAGCGGTGGCCTACCATGCGAAACGGCTTGGCATTTCGACGACAATTGTAATGCCGCGATTGACCCCGAATGTGAAGGTCGAAAGAACGCGTGCATTGGGTGCGGAGGTTATCCTTCATGGTAAAGGATTGGACGAAGCGCGCCAATTTACGGAAAATCTAATGGAAGAACGGAAGCTCTGTTTGATCCATCCCTATGACGACGAAAAGGTCATCGCGGGACAGGGGACACTTGCGCTTGAGATGATAAATGCCGAGCCTGACTTGGAGGTTTTGGTGATTCCGGTGGGCGGGGGTGGTTTGATTGCGGGTAACGCAATTGCATCGAAAGCGATTCGACCGGAGATTGAGGTGATCGGAGTACAATCTGCACGCTTCCCGGCAATGTGCCAGGCACTTAACGGCTTGCCAATCCACTGCGAGGAGATGAGTGTTGCGGAAGGGATTGCGGTGCAAGAGCCGGGGCGACGGACATTGCCGATAATTCGTGAGCATGTGGATGAAATTTTCCTTGTCGAGGAAAAGGAAATTGAAGCCGCCGTGCTACTGTTCCTGGAGGTCGAGAAGACTGTCGTGGAAGGCGCCGGCGCGGTCGGCCTTGCGGCATTGCTTAATCATCCGGCGCGCTTTAAGGGAAAGAAGATTGCCTTGATTCTTTCAGGTGGGAATATCGATATGCTGGCGCTATCCTCGATTATTCAACGCGGTCTTGTTCGATCCGGCCGGATTATCCGTCTTCGTATTGGTGTTCCGGATGTTCCGGGCGGCCTGGCCGATGTCACGGCAATTCTAAAAAAAATGAATGCCAATGTCATCGAAATTAATCATCAGAGAATGTTCACAAGTCTTCCACTTCGTTCTGTAGAAGTGGAGTTTATTATTGAGACACTCGGACGGACCCACCGAGAAGAAATTTTATACGCATTGCAAGAGGCAAACTATCTATTTACCGTGCCGGAAATAAATCAATAAAAAATATGTCGATTTTGAGTGTTTTTAGGATATAATGAAATGGCAATCGATCGAAGGGACAATAAAAGGAAAGAGTGCTCGAATATCGTTCTTAAGTCGAACACGCAGAAATACGCCGATTAAAGGTTTGTATCTCAAATTCATCTTTTCTCTTTTCCCCTTCGTTTAATTAATGTCGGAGCATAAGATTTGTGTTGACATTATTAATTTGTTTGCGGTAAAACTCACTACATTCTCAACAGTGTTTCTTTTCAAAACAACTTAATAGGAGGAAAATATGACCAAGTGGAAGTGGTTACTCATGGCTATTCTGGTTGCCGTGACTGCAAATGCCTATGCACAAGCCAAACCTGAGCACGAACCGCTTAAACCCCGGGTTCCGCCGGATGCCCTTGCAAAGGCCAAGGCCATGAAACCCCCCATGCCCTCGTCTCCCGGAGTCATCGCGGAAGGCAAGGCGCTTTTTGCCGGCAAAGCCACCTGCTTCGTATGCCATGGCATGGAAGGCAAAGGCGATGGTCCCGGAGCTGCGGGCACATCGGTCGGGCCGCGTAACTTCACCAATAAGGCTTTCCATAAGGCGAAATCTTGTGGAGAAATTTTCTGGGTGGCGGCAAACGGAAGTTTGGGCGATCATTCCGGAGAAGATCCAAGCCATGAAGGTGGAACAGGAATGGTCCCTTACCTCCAGGGACATGAATCCGAATTGGAACTTGAAGGCACCCCAACCGTCAACGACGAGGAGCTTTGGAAGATTGTTCACTACGAAGCCAGCCTCGGCGGCGCGAAGTGCTAAGATGTCCTACTTTTTCTTAATTTGAGCAAAATCGCTTCAGTTAAGGATAAAGTTAAAAGGCGTCATACCATCAGTTCTTGAGTTGGTTATTAAAAGGGAGTGGATCGATGATCCACTCCCTTTTATGCTTCTAATCGTGATAACACATCGCCCATTCTGATCAACCTTAATGTATTCCTAGCCCGTATCTTTGAGAAGTTATTTATAAAGATCGGCTATTGCTTTATTTATTTTATCTCCAAATCAGGGCAGTCCGTCTTAACCTTGTGTAAATACATCAATAACGTTCGAACGCGTTTATTGACATCTTTCCAAAGCAGAAAGGGCCCATGGCGAAACGCATCTCATTTCCGACAATTATTAAATCCGTTGGTAATATGCCGAAGGTGATCGAAGAATACATCGGCCGGGTCAATTCCAGTCAGACGGAGCTGAGCGTTGCAAAGATGAAAAGTCCGAGTGGCTGGACGGAGCCCGGTCAAACCCCAGACTTCGACGAATATACCTTGGTGCTTAAGGGGATACTTAGAGTGGAGACCCGAGCTGAATCATTGGATATTGAGGCCGGGCAGGCCGTGATCGCCAAACGGGGAGAATGGGTACGATACAGTTCACCGAGTCCTGAGGGTGCGGAATATGTGGCGATTTGCCTTCCCGCTTTTTCTCCTGACCATGTCCATCGAGATGAGTAGAGTGGATCTTGAGTTCCAAGGACCCGTAATATCGTAAAAGGCAGTTGGGCTTTCTAGCGAACGCGATGGTCTTCTGCGGAATACACGCGAAAAGGATGAACCGGATTGTTAAATTTTGGCACTTAATTAAAAGGGCATTCCGAACTTAAGGCAAGCTATTTTTTCTATGATTGAAAACAATGTACGATCAAACCACTTCATTGCTTTCGAGCATCTTATCCTCGTCGAGGGCGAGGTGCCAATACAGATAGTCTCGCCAGTTTTTAGGCATTCGTTTAAGCCCGATTGTAATGCTTAAGGTGGGATGCCAACGTGGTTTGATGGGTTTTTTAATCAGGTGCATGTGCGCTTCTAGGGGTGTTCGACCGCTCTTTCTGTTGTTGCAAGGTAGACAGGCGGTGACGATGTTCGTCCACGTTTTTTTGCCGCCTTTGGCAATAGGTATAACATGATCGAAGGTCAAGGCACTGGCTTTGAAATGCCGTCCGCAATATTGGCAACTGTGCTTATCTCGGGTAAAGATATTACTTCTTGAAAACTTAACAACGCGTTGATTGGCTTTAATATGGACAAAAGAAATGAGACGCAACACGGAAGGTAGTTTAAAAGAAATAGAGACCGATCGGATCTCGCGATCGTGGACTTGCAAGACTTCCACCTTGTCTTGCACCAAGAGCAAGATGGCTTTTTTCCAGGAGATGACCCGCATCGGTTCATAAGTCGAATTGAGCAGGAGTGTCATTTCCATTGTTTTAACTCACAATGAATATTGACCCAGCCATCAGGGTGGCTGGGGTCAGAAAACCATAAAAAAGGAGAGGCGTATTGGAGGATGTTTTTTGGTGCCGAAGGGGGGATTTGAACCCCCACGGGTTACCCCACACGCCCCTCAAACGTGCGTGTCTACCAGATTCCACCACTTCGGCAAGCTCAAGCATTATATTTTTTTGAAGCCAGCCTGTCAAGAGATGAAGCAATAAAGTCGGCGTAACCTATTATAAATTTACAGGGAAAAGCACTTCGCTTGAAATGAAAATTACATCGGTTGAATATATCAAAGGCGTTCCGAAGTGGGATGATGGACCTCGGGACGGTTTGCCTGAGTTTGCGATGCTGGGACGATCCAATGTAGGAAAATCGTCTCTGATCAATTTCTTGTTAGGCAGAAAAAAAGCCGCCTATGTTTCCAAGACACCGGGAAAGACGCAATTGATCCACTTTTTTTTAATTAATCGATCTTTCTATCTGGTAGACCTGCCGGGTTATGGCTACGCCCAAACCGCGCGTACGTTGCGGGAATCGTGGGGACCGATGATGACGAGCTATCTGCTTAAGCGACCTACGCTTTCCGCTGTAGGCCTTCTCATCGATATCCGCCGACCCGACAGTCCGCTTGACAGCGAAATGTCTCAGTGGCTTTACCAGAACCGTATTTCGACCCTCTTTATCGCCACGAAGGCTGACAAGATTTCAAGAGGAAAAAGAAAGGCGCAGATCGATTCAATTAAAGCAGAATTTGGCATGCCGGAATTAGTCGTGACATCCGTATTAAAAAAAGAAGGACGGATGGACGTTTGGCGAGGAGTAAAAACGCTGATTTCTACTAGAACAGACTAAGTGTTAAGGATCGATTGCGGAGAGAAATTCGGGTTTGATATCTATATACGCACGTTCGAATAGTCCTTCAATCCATTTCGATTGTCGCGCCGAGCGCAATTTTGAGAGCAGCTTCTCTTCGATTTCTTTTTGAACCTTATCCAAGGGCTCGCGCCTGCCTCGTTCTACATCTTCGATTTTAAAGAGGTGAAAGCCAAGCGGACTTTGAATGGGTGATACGATGTCGCCTTTTTTTCTTCCAAATACCGCACGATCGATTTCAGGCGCAAGATCTCCTTGATTGAAAAATCCTAAATCTCCAGCCTCCGCCTTTTCTGGCCCCTCGCTGTACAGGTGAACAAGTTGATCGAAGGGCCGACCTTTTATGGCATCTTCATAGAGGGCATCTGCTTCTTGTTTGAGGGTTTCGATTTGCGCTTCCCCTGCTCCAGAAGGGAGTTGAAGCAGAATCTGCTTAAGTCGGACACGATCTGGAAGCGTGAAGGCCTCGGGGTGTGTCTCGTAATAGTCTAGTGTCGCTTCGGGTTCGATTGAAATATTCATGTCGATTTCCCGGTTTAACAACTTTAAAACCAGCAACTGGCTCTTTAAAGACGCCACATAAGCCTCCCAAGATGGCGATTCCAAAGCCACGGCTTGTCGGAAGGCCTCCCGGCTTGGAAAACGGTTTCGCGTTTCGATATCGTTTAAGGCAAATTCGAGCTCCGCTTCGCTCACGGAGATGTTTTTTCTTTTAACCTCTTGAAGGATCAAACGCTCTTCAATGAGTTGCCGAGTGAGTTCCCAATGGCTTTGAGGATGATCCTTTGCTGATGGGCCTTGTTTTGAACGTTTGAGTCGGTCAAGATCACTTTGGGTAATGACCTCCTCTCCGACAATCGCAACAACCCGGTCAATGACAGGACCGCTGAATGCACGAGTGGGCAGAGAAAGTAGGAGGGCCAACATTGTCATGAAGAAGGGCACTCTTTTTAAAAGCCAGGTTTTAAGAGTGCTTTTTGAGCAAGGCTTCATCGATGCTCACCTCCGTTCTCTGTCTTAGTTTTGACATCCATTCCGTGAAAACTTCCTCTCTTTTTTTGTCTTTCAGGGTTCGGGCGATACGATCTCGAACTTCTTTCAAAGCGCGCGTCCGGGCGGGTCTTCGATCTTCGACTCTGACGATATGATACCCGAACTCGGTTTTAATGACGGGGCTGATTTCGCCGATTTCAGCGCGAAAGAGCGAATCAAATTCGATTGGGGTCGCCTGTTTTTGTAAATAGCCTAATTCAACGCCATCTCCAACACTTTGTTTTGAGTTTGCTTTGGCCGTTTCTTCAAAGTCGGCCCCGTCTAAAATAGACAGGTAGAGGGTTTCCGCTTCTTCTTTTGTCTGGGTGACAATCTGCCACAACTTAAGTTCTTCTCCGACCTCCCATTCTTCCGGATGGCTTTCGTAATAGTCTTGAATTTCTTGCTCCGAAACAACTCGGGGTTTTGAGGAACTCTGCTCAGGAAGGTGTTTAAGTAGCTTTTCGATTAACAAATCAGATTTTGTCGCAGCCTCAAAAGCCTCCCGCGCCTCTGTTTCTTCTTTGCGCATGAGCTGAGACAAGGCCTGTTCATCCATGGCCGCTTTCATCTCGGATATTTTTGCATCGAATTCTTTCTGAGTGAGTTGGATATTTAAACGCTTTGCTTCTTGGAGGAGCATCTTTCTTTCGATGAGATGTTCTAGAAGGGCATGCTGCAATGCGAAGCGTTCTTCCTCGCTTGTACCGGCGTTAAGCGGGTGCTTTCGATCCTCCTCGGGAGAAAGGGCCATGAGTTCGGCCACCGTAATCGTTTCGTCATTAACACGGGCCAGGCTTGCCTGCATCGAAACCGACTCTGTTTTCGAACAGCCTGAACATAAGACGGTCAGGAGCAATAGGCCGACGCTAAGGGCATTCATAGGGCTTCGGTTTGCATTAGCTTGAGACATAAGGCGGTATCTAGATAAATATCTTCCCAGGCTGTGCTTCGCAGTGTGAGTTCAAAAGAAAAAGGCGTATCGAAATGCACCTTAGCCTCAAATCTATCGAGAAGCCTTTGCATTCCGGCTTCGGGCGGGGGATATGCAGGATCGAAAGAAAAATGGACACGTGTTCCACGTTCTTCTAACTTATCGATCTTGAGTGTTTTTGCCAGTCCTTTTAATTGGATAATTTGTATAAGTTGGCGTACCGGAAGGGGCACTTCGCCATAGCGATCTTCCAATTCGCTTCGGATGGCTTCAATTTCACTTAACAATTGACAGCGGGAGAGGCGTTTGTACAAGGCGAGGCGCTGATCGGCGTCGGAGATGTAATCTTCAGGAATAAAAGCCGATATTCGAAAATGAAGGGCGGGTTCGATCTCTTTTTCAATGGGCGAACCTTTAAGTTCGGCGACCAGCTCATTAATCATTTCCAGATAGAGTTCGAAGCCAATTGCGGCGATTTGGCCGGATTGTTCCCGTCCTAATAAGTTTCCCGCGCCGCGAATCTCGAGATCGCGCGCCGCGACCCGAAAGCCGGAACCGAGCTCTGTGAATTCTTGAATCGCGTGCAGACGCTGGCGCGCTTCGGTGGTGAGGATCCGCTCTTCCTGAACGAGTAAATAGGCGTAGGCCTGTTCTCCCGAACGTCCGACCCGGCCTCTAAGCTGATACAGTTCCGAAAGACCGAAGCGTTCGGCATTATTGATCAAGATGGTGTTTGCAGTTGGAATGTCGATTCCCGATTCGATAATGGTTGTCGTCAAGAGTAGATTATAGTCTTTATTGAGAAATTTTAACATGACCGCTTCGAGTAATTTTTCGGGCATTTGACCGTGGGCGATCCCGATCTTCGCCTCGGGTATAAGTTCAGCAAGAAATTTTCCAATTTGTTCGATATTGTGAACGCGATTGTGTAAAAAGAAAACCTGCCCACCGCGTACCAATTCGCGAAAGACGGCTTCTCGAATAATGGCCGGATCGAAGGGCGCCATGATTGTCCGGATCGCGAGCCGATCGGAGGGCGGTGTCTCAATAATCGAAAGGTTGCGGACTTTGGCGAAGGCCATCTGCAAGGTACGAGGGATCGGGGTCGCGGTCAAGGTTAAGACATCGACCTCTTTTCTAATTTGCTTTAAGCGCTCCTTGTGCCGAACACCGAAGCGGTGTTCTTCATCAATCACAATCAGGCCGAGTTCAGCGAAAATGACATCTTTTTGAAGCAGGCGGTGTGTTCCAATGAGGATATCGACCGTGCCTTTTTTGAGATCGGCCAGTACGACGCGTTGTTCGGCTTTGCTGAGAAAACGGCTGATAACGGCCACACGGACGGGGAAGGGCGCAAAGCGGTCTAAAAAGGTTTGATGGTGTTGATGCGCCAAGAGGGTCGTCGGGACAATCACAGCCACTTGCCTGTTGTTCATCACCGCTTGAAAGGCCGCACGCATGGCGACCTCGGTCTTACCATAGCCCACATCTCCGCAAACCAAGCGGTCCATGGGCTTGGGTTTTTTCATGTCCGCTGTGACTTCCTCTATTGTTCTCATTTGGTCTGGCGTTTCGTCATATTCAAAGGCGGCGGCGAATTCTTCGGCATCGGCAATGGGCATCTCGAAAGCATGTCCTTCCACGACTTCACGTTGGGCATATAGTTCGAGCAGTTCGCCTGTCATCTTTTTGATTTCACCTCGAACTTTTTCTTTTGTTTTTGCCCATCGGTTTCCACCTAAGCGGTCTAGTTTTGGCGCCGCGCCTTCTAAACCCACGTAGCGCTGAACGAGATTGAAAGACTCCAGCGGCACGTAGACCTTGTCTCCTGCGGCGTACTCCAATACCATGAAATCGGTTTCATAGCCCTGATCGCGTTCCTGTTCACGGATTCGAAGCCTTTTCAAGCCAAGGAAACGACCAATGCCGTGGTCGATATGGATTACCGTGTCAGCGGGTTTGAGGTCTTCAAATGTCGTTAAGAATCCGGCTTGCTTCTCGTCATTTGAACTGCCGCTTGAACGCTTTATATGTCGGTGGTGCGACCCTTTTTTTACACCCAAAAGTTCTTCTTCTGTAAGGAAGACAATGCCGGATTGCGCAAGAAAAAATCCTTCCGAAAGCGCGCCGACCTGCAAGAGCACGGGAGCGGGGGGCTGGAGGGTGGTGCCCTTACTGTCGCGTGCATAGGCCCAAGGGATGTCGTGATCCGAAAGGAGTCGTCCAAATCGTGCCAGTTGGGCTTGATTTTTGACAGAAAGGATGACGCGTTGTTCTTGTCGAATTGCGTCCAAACTTTGGCTGGCTTCCTCAAAACCTTGCCCCAAGCGATTAAAACCCAATGCTGCAGCGGATCGACTTTCGAATAAAAATCTCAGTGCGCCTTTGTCTGCTTTGAGGTAGAGTGATTCCAGATCGATCGTGCTTCGCGCCGTACCGGCATCGATGAGGTGAGCGATGGGCAAGTAAAGGTCCTCGGCCTTAGGGTAACTCGGGTTTCTGCGTTGGGCAAAAAAAGAGGCTTCCTTAATTTCCTCCAAGTCGCGTTTACCCTTTCGGGCTAAATCTTCGGGTTCGTCTACAACGAGAAGGGCTGTATTCGAAAGGTAATCCGAAAAGGGGACGCGATGATAATTCGGATCAAAAATATTTTCACGACCGAGGATGATTTCAACCTCCTCGCGTGCTTCCAAAGATCGTTGGGTTTCCAGATCGAAGGTTCGAATCGATTCGAGTGTATCCCCAAAATATTCAATACGGATCGGCCGTTCGGAGCTTGGCGGAAAGAGATCTATGATCCCACCGCGCACCGCGATTTCTCCTGGGTAAGCGACCGCATTACAAACTTCGTAGCCACATTGGTAGAGCCGTTCGACAAGATCCTCCCTCGAACGCGTTTCTCCACGTTTTAAGACAATCGTGCGTTCCTGGAGAAACGTTTTGGAGACCACGCGTTGTAGGAACGCGTCGATCGTGGTTACGACGCAATGCGCTTCGGATGAGGCCATGCGGTGCAGCGTGGTCATGCGCGTGGCAATCCAGTCGGGTCGGGGATTTGAGGGCTCGTAGGGGAGAATGTCCCAGGGGGGGAAGAATAAAAGCGATTGGGGATCCTCAGTCTCTCGGCCATCGAGATCCATGAAGAACTGAATTTCTTGAAAAAGGGATTCTGCCGTCTCATAAGAAGGGACGACAAGGCAGTAGGACGCGCCTGCCTTTGCGAGCTGTGCAAGAAAGAAGGCGCGGGAAGATCCAGAAAGGCCATTGATTTTAATTTTTCGCGCACCCGCTTCGAGGGCTTTTAATATGGGCGTAAAAGGGGTTTGCTTCTGTTGATCGATATTCATTGACTCGATTTGATATTCTTTCTGATCCGTTCGATAAGCGTGCTGGTTGAAGCGCCGGGTACCGTTTTAATTCGAACGACTTTACCGCCTTGTGCTTCGACCACTTCACGACCCACAATATCTTTAAGCGGCCAATCGCCGCCTTTTACAAGGATATCCGGCTTCAGCGCGGTGATCAAGCGTAAGGGCGTTTTCCCGCTGAACAAAACGAGGTAATCGATGAACCAAAAAGCGGAAAGAATTTCAAGACGTTCTCGCTGGGGCACAACAGGGCGTGAGGTGCCCTTTAGTCGCCGGACCGATTGATCGGCGTTAACTGCGACAATTAATCTATCGCCGAGTGCTCGGGCTGCGCTAAGGTAACGCACGTGGCCGACATGAATTAAATCGAAGCAACCGTTTGTAAAAACACAACGCTTGCCCTGGCGCTGAAGGGCTTTAACCTTTTTTTGGAGACTTAAGAGGGTTTGGACTTTTGGGTTTTTCACGAACGAGATATGGCGTTCTTAAGTTGGGGATGGCGCTTTAGAATCTTGGACTGATACGCGGAGTTCGGATATTTTTCTAGGAAATCTTGAAAAGTTTTCATGGAGCGATCTTTGTCTCCGCTGTGAAAGTAAGACAGTCCGAGAAAATAAAGGACATCCTCGTTCATCGGTTCTTCTTCCGACTTGGACAATATATTTTCGAAGCGCACAATGGCTGCCGGATAGGCCTTGGTCCTAAAATAAAATCTACCGATATGAAACTGGTGTTGGATGTCCCTTTGCTTGAGTTCGCTTATTTTTTCTTGGGCCTCATCAATGTAGAGTGATTGCGGAAATTGGGAGACAACCTTCTGAAAGGATGACATGGCCTTTTCCATGGGTGCGGGATCTCGATCGATGGAATTAATTTGGTGATAATAACTCATTGCCACTTTGTATTGCGAAAAAGCCGCCATACGGTGGAAGGGATAGAGCGATAGAAAACGTTCGAATTCTGCAACGGATTCGATGTATTCGGCTTTAACGAAATAAGCTTCACCGCGCTTGAGGAGCGTAATGGCGTCGTAGGTATTATCGGTATTTTGGTCGCTGGCGTCGACGATTTTTTCATCGACGCCCAACAAGGATAAGAGTTCTGATTTCTCTTCTTTTCCCGCACAGCTGATTAATACGATTGAGGCTATGCCCAAAAAAAGGAGTAATCTCATATGAGCGTGCTTCATAGAAAACATGGTGATTTCTCTCAGGGCTTTCAAATAAAACTATAGATAACAGATATTTATTTAAATCGCAAGGATCGTTCTCCACGCGCGTTCTGTGCCCCTTCCACCCGATTGACAGGCCTGTCTTGAGGCTTTTATAATTCGGTCCCCATGCCCTCAACCATTATCGGAACAGGCCGAGCACTTCCAAAGCGCGCGATTAGCAATGAAATGCTTTCGCAAGCCATTGGTATTAGTGAAGAAGAGATCCTGAAAAAAACAGGAATCGCGCTTCGTTATTGGGCCGATGCAGAGGAGACCACCTCAAGCCTTGCCCTTGCCGCCTCAAAAAAAGCCTTGGCTTCATCCGGTATTGGTCCTGAAGACATTGATCTAATCCTACTGAGTACCTCATCACCCGATATGTTTTTTCCCGCGACGGCCTGTTTGGTTCAAAAAGGACTTTCAGCACGGCCCGTGCCGGCTTTTGATTTCAACGGTTCCTGCACAGGTTTTATTTATGGCCTCTCGATTGCGGACCAATATATTCGAAACGCATCGGCGAGACATATTTTGGTGATTTCGGCCGAGGTTAAATCTCGTTCAATCGACCCGAGTGATCGATCTACCGCGATTTTATTCGGCGATGGTGCCGCTGCTGTGGTGCTTTCCGAAGGAGATCGGGGAGTCCGAAAAATAAAAATCGGTGCAGATGGTACGCGACATCGGCTAATTCGGCTTCCGGCCGGTGGCTCCCGTGAAGCCTTGAGTCTCGACAGCCTTAAGATGGACAGGCACTTTATGAAAATGGCGGGTCAAGACCTGTTTCGCACGGCGGTTAAAACCATGGAGCGTGCGCTGCTTGATTTTATGAAGGAGGCGTCCTTCTCTTTAAGTGAAATCGATCACTTTATATTTCATCAAGCCAATTTAAGAATATTGGAAGTCCTTTTCAGGCGATGCGGGATTCCAGTCGAGAAGGCGCAGTTAACCTTACCCCGATATGGCAATACCTCTTCTTCCTCCCTTCCGATTGCCTTGGATGTGGCCCATGAAGAGGGCCGATTAAAAAAGGGGGATACTGTTCTCTTATCGGCCTTCGGTGGAGGGATTACATGGGGTAATGTTCTGCTCGATTGGGACCTGCCTCAAAAAACCGGCGCTCCCAAAAGCCATCTTTAAATAAGGGGCTTTTATAGTTCTTTGCCTCAGAAGCAGGTGAGCCCTTGTGATTAGAAAGGCCCTCAAAAACACAGGTAATCTAGGCTGGAATTCCTTTCTTTCAAGTGCGGTGCATGTTATAATCCAAAACGCGATTCGGGCTGAGGCGCTCTCAGACCAATCGCGATCCAGCGCGAGAGTGGCGGAATGGTAGACGCGCCAGATTTAGGATCTGGTGGGGATTCCCGTGGGGGTTCAAGTCCCCCCTCTCGTACGTCGTTTTAAAGACAGGCCGTGTTTCGGTGACACGACAGTTGACAATAAACGGGGTCATCGATAGAATACGGCGCTTTTAAGGCCTTAGAAATAATTACGACATTTCAAAAATATAGAAGGACTTCATGAAGGTCGAAATCGACGAAATTACATCCGTTAAAAAATCGCTGAAAGTGGTGATCCCACAGGAAATCGTTTCCGAGGCTTATATCCATGCCTACGCCGATTTAAGCAAGAAGGTGAAGGTCCCTGGGTTTCGCTTGGGAAAGGTGCCGGTATCCTTACTCGAGAAAAAATATGGTCCTTCTGTAACCGACGACATAATTCGAAAGTTAGTTCCCGATTACTATCAAAAGGCCGTTGAAGAGGCCGGTATTTTTCCGGTTGATATGCCTTCCTTCGAAAACATTGAAGCGAAAAAAGACGCCCCGATGTCGTTTACCGCGACAGTTGAAGTTCGACCCAAAATCGTACTTTCTGGCTATGGCGATATCCCCGTCCCGAGAAAACCCCTCAAGGTTGCGGATGAAGAGGTTGAAAAGACCCTTGAACACGAGCGAGAATCTCAAGGGCAGCTGGAGGCATGTGCAGAGGATTACCCAATTGTTTCAAATGATTATGCTATAATAAATTTCGATGGAACGATAGAAGGTAAAACCGTCGAGGGCGGGAAAAACGAAGGCTACACGATACAGCTTGGCTCTAAGACCTTTCCAGAGCCTTTCGAGTCTTCACTCTTGGGCAAAAAAAAGGGAGATCGCTTCAATTGTGAGGTTTCCTACCCGGAAGATTTTCAAAATAAAACCATTGCGGGCCAGACGATTCATTTTGATATTGAAGTAGTTGAAGTGAAAAAGAAGGTTTTGCCTGCCCGCGATGACGAGTTCGCCAAGGACCTTGGCCATGCCAGCTTGGATGCCTATAAAGTGCATCTTAAGGAGCTCCTTTTGAAGCAAAAAGAAAACCAGCAAGAGCAGGAGCAAAAGAAGGTTTTGGTTGACCAGTTAATTACGACACATCCTTTTGAAGTGCCTTCTTCTCTTGTTTCCCACGAACTTCAAACCATGATGGATTATTTTCAAAACCCCGAGTCCAAACCCGAAGACACCCAAACCTTGATGAAAGAGTTGGAGCCACTCGCAGCAAGACGGGTAAAGGAAGCCTTGATCTTAAATGAAATTGCAAAACAGGAAAAAATTGAGGTTAGCGATGCTGAGGTCGAAGATGAGATCGTGGCCATGGCCAAACGAAGAGGTTTTCCTGTCCAGGAAATGAAGCAGAAATTTTATCAAAAAGAAGGGGCAGTAAATGGCTTGAAATCACAGATCAAAGAATCCAAGGCACTCGATCTTGTGTTTTCCAAAGCCCGATTTGAGGATGTTGTTGAGAAAGGAGAAAAATCCTGATGTTGGTACCGATGGTAATTGAACAGTCAAATCGAGGTGAACGAGCCTACGATATCTACTCCCGGCTCCTGAAAGATCGGATTATTTTTTTGGGGACAGGCATTGATGACAATGTTGCAAACCTTATTATCGCGCAGCTCTTATTTTTGGAAGCAGAGGATCCCGATAAAGACATCAGCCTCTATATCAACTCTCCAGGAGGAATGGTCACTTCGGGTATGGCCATTTACGACACGATCCAATATATTAAATCGCCGGTTTCGACCATCTGTATTGGTCAGGCCGCAAGCATGGGCGCCCTGCTTCTTGCCGCAGGGGCAGATGGAAAGCGTTTTGCACTCCCAAACGCACGTGTGATGATTCATCAGCCGATGGGCGGTTTTCAGGGGCAGGCCAGCGATATCGATATTCATGCCCGTGAGATTTTGAAAATTAGAGAACGCTTGAACGAGATCTTCGTTAAGCATACCCAACAGCCCCTTGAAAAGATTCAGAAGGATACAGAAAGAGACTATTTTATGTCGGGTGAAGAAGCAAAGGACTATCGTATCGTCGATGAGGTTATCGAGCGGGCGCCGAGTCACGATAATAAATAGGAATTGATTAAGGGCTTAAGACCAAGAAGGGGCTGAGGAGAATTACATGCCAAAACAAGAAAAAACCGATATCAATCTTCGTTGCTCCTTTTGCGGAAAAAATCGTGACGAAGTTAAAAAATTAATCGCCGGACCCACCGTCTATATCTGCGACGAATGTGTCGACCTTTGCAACGACATTATCGCCGAAGAATGGGAAGAAGAAAAGGGCGCAGCCGCCTCGGCCCTTCTGAAACCGATCGAGATTAAAAAAATATTGGACCAGTACGTCATCGGACAAGATCGCGCGAAAAAAGTGCTTTCCGTTGCCGTGCATAATCATTACAAACGCGTCGCATCCAATATGCAGAAAGACGATGTAGAGCTTCAAAAAGGCAATATCTTGATGGTTGGTCCCACGGGTACAGGCAAAACACTGCTGGCCCAAACCTTGGCGCGGATACTTGATGTTCCTTTTACCATTGCCGATGCCACCACCTTAACCGAGGCCGGCTATGTAGGTGAAGACGTCGAGAATATTGTCCTTAAGCTTCTGCAGTCCTCGGACTACGATGTCGAAAAGGCCGAAAAAGGCATTGTGTATATCGATGAAATCGACAAGGTCTGCCGAAAAAGTGATTCGCCTTCCATTACCCGTGATGTCTCCGGGGAAGGCGTACAACAAGCTTTGCTTAAATTAATTGAAGGAACCGTTGCCAATATTCCACCTCAAGGTGGACGAAAGCATCCCCACCAAGAGTTTATTCAAGTCGATACCACCAATATTCTCTTTATCTGTGGTGGGACTTTTATCGGCCTGGAGAACTATATTGGTGAGCGCATCCGCAAAAAATCCATGGGTTTTGGGGCCGAAATTAAAAGCAAAGACGAACAGAAAATTGGCGATATCTTATCAAAGGTACAGGGGAAAGATTTGGTTCGCCATGGTCTGATCCCAGAATTTGTCGGAAGGCTTCCCGTGATCGCCACTTTCGACGATCTCGATGAAGAGGCCCTGGTCCGAATCTTGACGGAGCCGAAAAATGCGCTCGTGAAGCAGTATGAAAAGCTGTTTTCACTCGAAAAGGTAAAGCTCAAATTTACAGAAGGGGCCTTGGCCGCCGTGGCCAAGAAATCCTTTGTTCAAAAGACGGGCGCCCGAGGTCTGCGATCCATCCTCGAAAAAGTGATGCTTGAGTTGATGTATGAAATCCCCTCGCTTCCACAGGTGAAAGAATGTGTCATCACCGAAGAGGTCATCAACGGTTCAGCTGAGCCGGTTCTTCTATACGAACGGGAAAAAGAAATTAAATCTGCCTAGGCACTCATCATTCTATATCTTGTTTATTTCTAAAAATAGCGACGGGTTTTCTCTCCTGTCGCTATTTTTATTATCCATATATTAATTCCGGGCTTTGGGGGTCTAGTGCCCAAAGCCTATAATGCGCTCTATTCACCTCATTATTTATATCCTGTTATTTTAATTTGGGTTGATGTAAAATAACACTGATAGATTAAGCGCTTTTAAAAACATTGATCAAGTCCGAGTCTAAGTTTATGGCCTGTTTAAAAGCTAAGTTCCCAAGTCTGTTAAAAGGGAATCTCGGAGAAGCCACACGATGAATAATAGAATAAAAATATTATCGGGGATGCTCTTCCTATTGATAATGGCTGGATGTGCCGCTTGGGGGACCGTCGTCCCTGAAAACCTTAGGGAGGGCATTACACCCGGATTGAGCTTCAGCGAAGTCAGTCAAAATCCCAGTGCCGCGATCGGTAAAACGGTGCTTTGGGGCGGGACCATCATCAATACAATCCCTCACAGTGAGGGGACACGATTAGAAATTCTTCAAAAACCGATGGGCTACCAAGATCGTCCTCTAGAGGGTGACGAGAGTCAGGGGCGTTTTTTTGTTGAACGTAAAGGTTTATTTCTTGATCCGGCTGTTTACGAAAAAGGCCGGGAGGTCACGATTGTCGGTGAGATTACTGAAGAGCGAAAAGAGATTATCGGCGAGTTGGAGTATCGCTACCCTTATATCGTTGCTTCTCATATTCATCTCTGGCAAAAGCGGCCGAGCTATGCCAGAAATGACACCCTGTTTTATCCCTCCCCTTGCTGGTATGGCTACCGGGCTTTTCCCTACGACTTTTATCCCGATCCTTATTGTTATCGGGGCGCGTATTGGCCGATCGTCCATCCTTTGCGGCACTCGCACTTTCGTCACAAAGCCGAACAATAAAGGTCGAGTTTTCTTAGAGATTGAGAATTAGGGAGACAGGTCTTCAGCCTCAAGAGAGAGCGATTCCCAGGCTGAAGTATCTCGCTCAATTTCTCCCTTAAGGTTATTGTGCCGTTCCATGACCTTGTAAAAACGGTCTTTTTCCTCGTAGATGCCTTGTTCTGACAGTTGAGCAACACAGCTTTCGTATTCTTTGGTGTTTTTATCCAGCCTTGTTTCCAAGGTCTTTATTTTTTTCTTTAAAGTTTGAAGCGCCCGATGATTTTGATTGCGCGATTCCGCTTCTTGACGTCTCTGTTCTTTGGTTTTCTGTTTTCGCTTGCCTTGTGGCGATTCGGCCAGACCCTTTTTTTTGGGTGCGACGGCTTTGGATGCCCTGATTAGAGTGCTGGACTGTTGTTCTTTTTTATAGAGATAATGATCGTAATCGCCACGATACAAAGTGGCCTTTCCTTGATCGATTTCTATAATCGTATTGGCCGCTTGCCGAATTAAATATCGATCATGAGTAATAAAGCAGAGCGTGCCACCATAGTCGCTCAGTGCAGCTTCCAGCGCGTTTCTAGAGGGAATATCGAGGTGATTGGTCGGCTCATCCAATAAAATAAAATTCGCCGGCCGTACCAGCATTTTCGCCAGCGCCAGACGGCTCTTTTCTCCACCGCTGAGTACGGAAACCTTCTTAAAGACATCATCTCCACGGAATAGAAAAGCACCCAAGATGCCGCGCAGATTTGCCGGCGCGCTCTCTGGGGCCATCGCCTGAATTTCCTGCAAAGGGGTATTGTTCGGATTTAAGTTGTCCAACTGGTGCTGGCTATAGTAGGACAGGGTGATCTTACTTCCCAAGAGACGTTTTCCCTGGTCTATTTTCAATCTTCCGGCCAGGATCTTAATGAGGGTCGATTTTCCCGCGCCGTTTGGTCCAACCAAGGCCACTCTGTCTCCGCGTTCCAGGGTTAAATCAAAATCCTTAAAGACCGTTTTGGGTCCGTAGGCTTTCGAAATTCCTTGCAGCAGAATGACTTCTTTATTTCCTTTTTCAGGTTGAGGAAAGGTGAATCGTACTTTTTTGTCCTCTTGAGTCGGTGCAACCCGTTCAATCTTTTCGAGTTGCCGCACGCGGCTTTGTACCTGTTTCGCTTTCGTGGCCTTGGCGCGGAAGCGATCAATGAAGCGTTGGGTTTGATCGATTTTTTTCTGTTGGTTTTCGAAAGTTGCTTGTACAATGTCTGCCGATTCTGCTTTCGCCGTCAGGAAGCGATCATAATTTCCTGGGTAATTGTTCAGCTTGCCATGTTCAATTTCAACGATGCGATTTGCCAAACCATTGATAAAGGATCGATCGTGCGAAATAAAAAGAATGCCGCCCTTGTAGGCCTTTAAAAATTCTTCCAGCCAGATCACCGAGGCCAGATCCAAGTGGTTCGAAGGCTCGTCTAATAATAGGATATCGGGTTGTGATAAAAGCAGTTTGGCTAAGGACACGCGCATCCGCCAACCGCCACTCAGATGTCCGGGTGTGCCAAGGATATCCGCTTCGAGGAAGCCAAGACCCGCTAAAATGGTCAGGGCCTCCGATTCAATCTGGTAGCCGCCCTTGGCCTCGAAATTGGCTTGAATCTCGGCATAACGCAGCCCTAAACGACTTTTATCGCCCTCCTTTGTTGTTTGGTTCATCTCCTTTTCGATTTGGACCATTTGTTTTTCGTGGCGATAGATTTCGGCACAACCGGAAAGGACTTCGTCCAAGATTGTTCGGCCCTTCATATCAGAAAGTTCTTGTCGGAGGTAACCGACGGCGATGGATTTCGAAACGACGACTTCGCCTTCATCCGGCTGAGTTTCGCGAGCAACGATATCTAAAAAAGTCGTTTTACCCGCGCCGTTGTTTCCGATGAGGGCAATGCGGTCTTTGGCTGTAAATTGAAGGGTCCCTTTTTCGAAGAGGGTACGTCCACCGATACGCTTTGTGACATTGATGAGAGAAATCATTTTGAATCTATAGCCTAAAAATCAATCGGTATCCATATACCGAAACAGCTTGTCTGGCTTGTCCCATATTTTGTAATATCATCAGTACGGAACACAGAAGTCTTCATGGAGACAAAAAACAGCCCAAGAATGGTATTCCTGGGCTGTAATAAAAATATAATGGGGAGTTTATCCAGCGTTCTCGATCACCAGTCTGTGGTGACCGTCTTCGGTTTCTTCCAGTTCGAGTATTTTGTGCCCTTCGGCCTTCACGCTTCTGGGTACGTTTTTAACGGGATCACCGTCATCGAGAATCACCTCTAGAATTTGTCCCGGCGCCATCTCTTCGAGCTGAAGTTTTGTTTTTACGAAGTTCATCGGGCACATCACGCCCGATAAATCTAAGAAACTGTCTGGTTTTTTATCTGCTTCCATTTGTTATCTCACCCAGTTCGAGTTTGAACCTTCTCCGTTTTCTTGAATTTCATTTTTGAATCAATTCGGTCGTAGGCCTCTCGGCATTCCTTAACGAAAGCGAGTCCTTCATCGAGCATCGGTTTTAGGCTTTCTGCGGTGCCTCCGAAAACAGCCCACTTTCCAAGTTCTTCAGTAAAGATTTCGAATCGCTCAGAGAGGAGGCCTTGTTCGACAAATTTCTGTTGGAATTCTTTGAGGATTTGATCATCGTGTGGCGAGTCTGTCCCAAAAGTATACAAAAGCGATCGTGCATCGAAGAGGATGGCTTCTTTGATGAGATCGCCCGCTTCTTCGTATTTATTCCGATCGAAGGCGCGCGCGGCTTTTGTGATTGATTCCTCGGCGCGTCGTAAGTTGTGTTCGATCATGTCGACCACAGTACCCGAACATTCTCCGGGACCGATTTCATCGAGCGAAAAAACTTTATCTTCTTCCTTCCAATCCCGATACATCGAAAGGGCCCCATCGATGGGGGGCAGGTCGGTAAATTCAGAAAGCTTTTCGCCGATGGCCTCACGACCATAGCGATCAATAAACGCATTAAAGCCTTCTTCTCCTTCACGATTTTCGCGAAACAGCTTGATCAATGCCATAATGGCCGATGGGATGTTCTTGGCTGGGAGTTTGATTTTAGATTTGCCGATCACGGCTTTATCGGCATTGACGCCGCCACCGAGATGCATCTGATAGTGGGGGACCAGTGTGCCGTTTACTTTTTTGGCCACGCCATGCAAACCGATGCCCGCAATATGATGATGCCCACAGGAATTGGGACAACCCGAAATGCGCACGCGAACACCAGCCAAATCGTCATAGTTATCGAGCTCGCTTGAGAATTTATCGACGATGGCGCCTCCGACACCCATGGAATTGGTCAAGGCCAGCTGACAGGTATCGGCTCCGGGGCAGGCGATCACATCCACCACGCGCTCGGCACCCGCATCGGCTAAACCAATGGCGTTTAAGGCTTCATAAAGCCCAGGAATTTGTGTCGCGGTGATTCCTTGTAGAATGATATTTTGCTGATGGGTGGTTCGAACCGTTTTGGTTTCAAATTGATCGACGACATCCGCCAAACCGCGGAATTGTGCGACAGTAATATCACCGAGGCGTAGTTTGATTTGAACGGCGCAGCTTTCGTCCACTTGCGGGATAATGTTCGTCTTGCGCCATTGTTCAAAGCGTTGCGCATTTGGCTCTGTCCCTTTGCTTTCTTGCACAAGCGGCATTGTCGGCGTTTTCGTTTTTAATCCCGGAAGCGGAAGCGTTGGAAACTGTTGGCCGATATCCTTAATTTCCGCCAGTATTTTTGTCATTTCTTCTTTGAACTTGTCCATCCCCCAGTTTTCGAGTACAAACTTCATCCGCGCCTTGCTCTTGTTGCGTCGATTTCCGTGGGTGTCGAAGAGTTTAAGAATGGCTTCGCAAAAAGGAAGGACTTCATCCATTGGGAGAAATTCCGTGTATAGCTGTGCCAGTTTGGGGTGCGATCCTAATCCACCTCCGACAAAAACCTTAAATCCAAGTTCTGTCTGACCTGCTGCTTCACGGCTTCCGGCGACAAAACCGATGTCGTGAATGGCGGCCAGTCCGCATTCGCTGGTGCAGCCGGAAAAAGAGATCTTGAATTTTCGCGGAAGATCCTGGTTAATGGGGTTCCAAAGTAGGTGATAGGCGACCTTTTCGGCGATTTCGGAAACATCGAACAACTCGGTCGGACACATCCCGGCCAAGTGGCAGGAGGTTACGTTCCGTACGGTGTTTCCGCAAGCTTCGCGTGTGGTCAGGCCGACTTTGGAGAGAGCGGTCATCACTTCGGTTACTTTTTCCAGCTTCACATAGTGGAACTGAATATCTTGCCGCGTGGTGACGTGGCCGATTCCCGTGGCGTAGTGTTCGGCGATGTCGGCCAGGCCGCGCAATTGCTTGGCTGTCAGGTGTCCGGTGGGGATTTTCACGCGGACCATCTGGCTTCCCGGTTGTCGCTGTCCGTAAATGCCATTTTGTAGCCGGTAGCGCTTAAACTTCTCCTCAGGGATTTCCTTGTTCAGATATAAGGAGACCTGTTCCTCGAATTTTTGGATCTCCTTGCCGAAACTTTCTTGTATATCTGTGCCGTTTTGTTTCATATTTGAAACCTCTAATCATGCGAATAATTAACAAAAAGGATACACCATCACCCCGCAGATAAGCAAATTGAAATCATAGACTTGGCGCTTGACCTCTTTTTTAAAAGCGCGCTACAATCGCCTTTATGCGGCAAATTTGCTTTAGGATCCTCGCAAGGGGACTTGGCCTACTTTTCATTGTTTTTCAATCCAATCCGGCTTTGGCCTTGGGTTGGGAAACGGCCCGTTCTGCACCCAGCGCCAGAACGGAGATCGCAGCGGCTGCATTGAAGGGGAAGATCTATATCCTCGGTGGGTTTAAGTTGACGGGGGTGAGCGCTGGTGTCGAGCGCTACGATCCTGTAACGGATCGTTGGGAGGATAGAGCAGATTTACCGGAGGCCGTCCATCATGCGGGTGCGGCCGTCGTTGATGAGGTCCTCTATGTCGTCGGAGGCTTCGGAGGCCTTTTTTCATGGAAACCCAGCAATAGGGTCTGGGCTTATGACGAACAAGGAGACCGCTGGATCGAAAAAAAAGCCATGCCGACCGCCCGAGGCGCTTTGGGTTTGGCCGTTTGGCAGGGAAAACTCTATGCCATTGGCGGTTTGGCTGAGACATCGAGTGGGAAAATGAATGTCGATGCGAACGAGGCCTACGATCCTTCCTCCGACACTTGGGAATCTAAGGCCCCACTGCCCTTCGCACGAGATCACCTTGCTGCCGCAGAATTAAATGGCAAAATTCATGCGATTGGCGGGAGACTCGACAGCGCTTTTTCAAAGAATCTCGACCGGCACGATATCTACGATCCCAAATCCGATCAATGGCTCACCGCCACACCACTCCCAAAACCGCGCAGCGGGATCGCCGCCGCCGTTCTAAAAGGTAAAATCTATGTCTTTGGTGGCGAATCGCCGGCGGGGACCTTTAAGGACAATGACGCCTACCACCCGGAGACAAATCAATGGGAAGCCTCCCTCCCAATGTCGACGGCACGTCACGGTTTGGGTGCGGTAACTGTGAAGAATAAGATTTACGTGATCTCGGGTGGAAGGAAACCCGGCGGATCACGAAGTAAGATCAATGAGGTTTTTTCTTTAGAATAAGTGCGGTTTAAACTCGCCTTTAACTCTGTTTTTTTAAGGAACACTTTTCCCCCGAACCTGATATGTATTTTATCTTTCAACTTCGATCAAGAAGCTTGTTTCTCTCCGCCGTGCATCCTTGAGAAAACGTCCCAATCGAAGGGTCTGGACTGAACATCGTGCAAGGGCGTTGCCATGAATTTCCCTTCCGATTGACGTTTGAGGAGGCAACCGACGGCGGTCTGCGGTTCATCGATCAAACGCCGAATGGTTTCGTAGGCCAGATCTTGGGCAAGGATTTTATCCTCCGGCATGGGGGGCGCGCCTCGGAGGGTGTGACCTAAAATCGTCGCCTTGGTGGCCACGGCCAAGGGATAAAATTTCCCTTTCGGTCGATGCCATTTTGAAAGGGTATCGGAGATATACTCTACTAGGCCATGAACACCCCCAAGTGGGTGATGTCGGTGGGGTGTTTTCTCGGCAACAATAAAAAGATGACTTTTATTCGGAACACCGAGAGATTGCTTTAAAGTTCCCAAAATCACGTCTTCGATATATGCGTCGGGGTCCGGATGTTCGTTGACCAAGATCCCTTCGGCCCGGGCCTGGTAGGCACAAGTTAAGGCTAAATGCCCGGAGCCTGCGCCCATCAATTCCACTAAAAATACACTTCCCATTGCGGCACTGGTGGCCTTTAGCGATTCGAGCGAATGGTTGGCCAAGGCAACGGCAGAGTGGAAACCCAAGGCAGTTGTTCCCGCAAGATTGTTGTCGATGGTGCCGGGGAGGCCGACGACCTGAACACCGAAATTTTCGAAGAGTGCGCGCGCACCCCGCAGGCTGCCATCGCCGCCAATCACAACCAGGGCGCCATTTTCTAAATAGGGTTGGAGGTGGCGGATGGCAACACGCTGAATGGCTTCGTCTTTAAAATCCTCAAAGCGGCTGCTGCCAATGGGGCTACTTGCTTGCTTGGCCATGCCGCGCATCTGTTGTTCACTAAAAAATTCGATCCAGTTGTTCGCGAGGCCGAGAAAGCCGTGTCGAACAAAGTGCACCTTCAAGCCCATGCGCTCACCTGTCGAACGTAATTCCTTTAAGGCCGCACCGGCCCCGGAAAAGTCACCCCCAGAAACGAGGGCGACGACTTGTTTGATCTGTCCCGGCCTTAGGCTTACGCGCTTCAGCCTTTGGTCTTCCATCGTTTGCGCCGTTTCTCTTGCGGCCCGCTCATGCGCAGAAAGGCCGACGGCGGTCGAATATCCGGATAAACGCCCTTTTTCGTAGGTGAGAAGAACGACATTGTCCTGCCCTTCTTTATAAGATCCGAATTCGCCGTAGGCTTCCTGAAAAGGACGCGGATCCAAGTAGGTTATCACTGCCCTCAGGGTGGAGCTATGCGTATAAAGACAGGCCACATGACCTTGATGCGATTTCGAAAATTCTTGTAGACCGTCGACGACACCAACATAAAAATCAAAGAAACTATGCCCGCCGGGCGGGCAGTACAAGGGATGCTTTAAGAATTGATGTGCTGTCTCGGCATCCACCCCAAAAGCCTCAGAAGCGAGTTCGACTTCCTGCGATTTTTTCATGCCGGTGGCCCAGCCGAAATCTTGCGATTCCAATATGGGTTCGATCGCGGCTCGGGGGCCTTCTTTGTCTGTTGGCATCAGTGCTGTAATAACGCGCTCGAAAAGTTGCTGGGTATTTGGGCTGCTACTAATTCGATGGATAATGGTTTGGGGATCGAGATAATTTTCTAGATTGAGAAAATCGAGTTGCCGGCCCACAACACCGACCATTTTGGCCAAGGCGGCCCCGACGGCATCTGCCTTAGCCACACCGACGTTCTCATCGAGGGTGTTGGACATGCGACGACCGACTTTATAGATCTTGCTGTCGATATGAGAAAGGCCGTGCCGCATTGTAAAGAGGAGGGTTCTTTCACTCAGATCTTTTGGTAAAAGCCAAAAACGGTCGTCGCCGAGATCGATCACAATTCGCCCTTCCGCCAAAAGCGGTGTGAGCTCTTTCCTGGGTACAATCGCGACTGGGCGTTGACTCATGGGTTTCTGCACCCTACCGATAGGCGCGCGATAGAGCGCCGTCAGTGCGCCCTTGGCCAGAAGGAAATTCCAGGCCGCAAAGAACACCAATTCATCCCCACCGCAGATCTCGTCGATGAGCGCACAACGCGAACGATGATATTGGTCGGCATCGGGAAAGCCGGAAGCAGCGCGCCCCACGAAGGCGCTCATCTCCGGAATGGCATCCTTCGTTTGTTTAAGGCGATTTTCCGTGTCCGGAGGCGCCGGCGGAAAGAGTACCCCATCCGGCTGCCTTTGCTTCGATAGGGTTTCCCCATAGCCCAATAGGCCTTCAATGGAAACAAAGGAGAACGCAGTTTCTTCCATGGCAATGTCCTTTCCTCAAACAAGAAAACGGATAAGAAGTGTATCGGATAGACCAATCCGCATTCAACTGGCTGCTTTATGAATCATTCCTACGGGGCTAGTTTTTGGGAATGTTCTTGAGGGGAGATAAAAGACAGTGAAGGTTTGATTTGGGAGGCAGGATCTATTTTTTTAATGGGCAGATCCAATGCCGTCAGGTTCGGAGAATAATTGGACTAATTGGAAATAAGTACATCTTAGAACTCTTCAGTTTTATAGCCGTACCAAAAACAACGATTTCTACTTGAAAGGACGTTTCATGTGGAAAGCATGCTTGACCAGAGTCAATTATAATTCCCCCCTGACGACAATTATTTCTCCCGATTGATTACGAACTCGGTTATTCAAGTCCGACGAATGGAGGACTTGAATGATCACAGACAATCAAGCGAGGAAATTGATGAAGTATTTACAGGAGAAAAGGACCTTGGGGCTCTCAGCCTCGAAGTCCGGGATGGATGAAAAGACGGCCCGGAAATATCGTGATCTTGACAAGCTTCCCAGTGAGTTGAAGGCGGAGCGAACACGAACATGGCGAACGCGTGAAGATCGATTCGAAGCAATATGGGCGCGGGCTCAATCGTTTTTGAAAAGTAATTCGGGCCTTGAAGCCAAGACCTTGTTTGAGCATTTTCAGAGACAGGACCCCGGTCGTTTTTAAGATGGTCAGATTCGAACCTTTCAGAGAAGGGTGAAACACTGGCGGGCAACAGAAGGTCCTGCCAGGGAAGTCTTCTTCCCACGAGGGTGTTCAAAATTTTGTGTCAGTTAACCGAAGCTGATAAATTCAGCTTTTAATAAGGAGGACTGACATGAAAAAAGAAGAGAGCGGTTTTGATTTTCAAAAGGCCCTGAAAGCCATCCAAGACGGACAACCCCTTCTTGGAAAAGAAGGCATCTTAAACCCCCTGATCAAGAACCTCACCGAAGCGGCGCTTGAGGGGGAAATCGATTCTCACCTTGGGCAAGAAGTTGCGGCGAACCGGCGCAATGGCAAAAGTAAGAAAACCATCAAGTCCCTCAATGGGAATTTTGAATTGTCCACGCCGCGGGATCGGACCGGGACCTTCTCGCCAAAACTGGTCAAGAAACACCAAACCACCCTCACGGACGAGATTGAGAAGAAAATCATTGGTCTTTATGGCTTGGGGATGAGCTACCAGGACATTGCCCGCCATATCGAGGAAATGTACGGCCTGGAAATCTCAACGGGAACGTTGGCGGCCGTGACCGACAAAATTATCCATACGGTCAAAGCATGGCAGGCGCGTCCCTTAGAATCTATCTATCCGATCCTCTGGCTGGATGCCATCCATTACAAAATTCGGGAAGAGGGCAAGGTAAGAAATAAGGCAGTCTACACCGTCTTGGGTGTCGATCTTCAGGGGAAAAAGGATGTGCTGGGCCTGTATCTCTCCGAGAACGAAGGATCTCATTTCTGGCTTTCCCGTGCTGACGGATCTTTCAAATCGCGGCGTGAGCGATATCCTGATCGCCTGTATTGATGGACTGAAAGGCTTTCCCGAGGCCATCGAAAGCATCTTTCCGAAGACCGAGGTTCAACTATGCATCGTGCATCAAATCCGCAATTCCCTAAAATATATCGGCTGGAAAGACCAGAAGGCCTTTATGATGGACCTCAAGAAGGTTTACAGAGCGGCCAACAAGGAGCTGGCGTTTTCCGAATTGGATCGGCTGGAGGAAAAATGGGGAGAGAAATATCCCATCGTCATTCGGTCGTGGAAAAATAACTGGGAGCGGCTCTCTCAATATTTCAAGTATCCGGAAGCCATTCGCCGGATCATCTACACGACCAATACCATAGAAGCCGTGCATCGGCAATTTAGAAAATTAACCAAGACCAAGGGCGCGTTTCCCAATGCGGACAGCCTTTTGAAGCTCTTGTATTTAGGTATCCTGAACGCTGAAAAGAAATGGACGATGCCGATCCAAAATTGGTCGCTCACGCTTTCCCAACTGGCGATCTTTTTTGAAGGCCGGCTGGATAAGGAACTATCAATTTGTTAAGCTTCAAAAACCAAAAAAACCTGACACAGAATACTGAACACTCCCCTTCCCACAAGTCCACCCACCTGGAAAATTAAGCCAGTCTGATTTCACCCACATGGAGAAATTAGGCGTCACGATCGGCGGCGCGCCCTTTGATCACCTGATCTATCATTTTTGTCCTCACCTATTCGAACTGGGAATACGGCACGATCTGTTTTTCTGAAAGTTTTGAGAGCCTGAGTGAGGGTTTACAGCAAGCCTTATGGAAACTGGGTGGCACTCCCCAGTTTCATCAGACGGACAGTCTGTCCGCCGCAGTGAGTAAACCAGAGAGTCCGGAAGAATTTACCCGACGCTATCAGGGACTCTTGTCTCATTACCGATTGGTCGGACGGAAGACCCAGCCGGCACATCCCAACGAGAATGGGGACATAGAGCAGCGGCATCATCGCTTCAAGCGGGCTTTGGATCAGGCGCTCATGCTCCGTGGCCGTCGTGAGTTTGCCACTCGGAAAGAATATGAGGCGTTTCTGGAAGGACTTTTTTCGCAACTCAACGCGAACCGGCAAGACCGTTTCAAGGAAGAGCTGGCCTTATTGCGGGCATTGCCGAATAAGCGCTTATCCGCCTGCACCCCGTTCACGATTTCCGTGGGGCCAAGCAGTACGATTCGGATCAACCGTAATGTCTATTCGGTGCACAGCCGACTGATCCGGGAGAAGATATGTGTTCGGCTTTACGCAGAGCGCCTGGAGATCTGGCAGGGCCAGAGCCATATCGAAAACATCCCTCGGCTCTTAGGTTCAGGCAAGCACAAAATTCAATATCGGCACATTATCGACTGGCTGGTCAGAAAGCCCGGCGCCTTTGAGAACTACCGTTACCGCAGCGATCTTTTTCCGACGAGCCGTTTTAGAATGGCCTACGATGCCCTGAAACAAGATCATGCCCTTTCAAAAGCGGGCAAGGAATATCTTCTGATTCTGGAGTGGGCGGCCAAGGAGAATGAAGCGGCCGTGGATGATGCCCTTCGCTTCCTGTTCGATCGGAGTTGGCCCATATCCGTAGCGTCTGTGAAGCGTCTTGTCCTCGCAGGCCAGAAGCCCGCGGCGGCAACGGACGTGACCATTTCTGCGGTTCCTCTGCATGCCTATGACTCCCTTTTAGAGAGCGTGGAGGTGCGGGCATGATTGAAATACATGGCGAATTGACCCGGCACCTGAAAGAGCTGCATCTCCCAGCTTTCCGGGAATGTTATCGGAGCGAAGCGGATTTGGCTCGCCAGGAGTCATTGTCCCATGAACAGTATCTCCTGGAGTTGGTCAAAAGAGAATGCGAGGAAAGAGCGCATAAGCGGATTGCCCGCTATCTGCGTGAATCAAAGCTGCCCCTTGAAAAAAACATGGAGACCTTTGAACGAAAACGTCTCCCGGACAAGGTTAACGGCCTGGTTGATCATCTTCTTGACGGGTCCTTTATGGACCGGAATGAAAATGTCTTGGCTTTCGGCAACCCCGGCAGCGGCAAGACGCATTTGCTCTGCGCTATTGGGCAGATCTTAATCCAGCAAGGTCATCGTATTCTATTTACCCTCTGCAACCTGCTGGTGCAAGAACTACTCATTGCCAAAAGGGATCTAAAGCTTGCGAAGGTGCTGAAAAAATTCTCCCGATATCGTGCCCTGATCATTGACGATATCGGATATGTTCAGCAGAGCCGAGAAGAGATGGAGGTCCTCTTTACCCTGCTGGCGAATCGATACGAACGGGGCAGCGTCATGTTAACAAGCAATTTACCCTTTTCCAAGTGGGAACAGATTTTCAAAGACCCCATGACCACCGCTGCGGCCATTGACCACCTGGTTCATCACAGCATTATTTTGGAATTGAACCTGCCAAGCTACCGCTTGGAGCAGTCCAAAAAGGAGAAAAAAACAGGCGGACGGAATCGGGAATTATAATTGTCGTTGACCGGGAAGAATAATTGTCGTTGATCACATGCTATTTGATCCCTTTAAGATAATCGAAATGGTCGATAAAGCGAAGCACCGAGTTATCATGGTACTTTTCCTCCATTTCCTTCAAGCCCGCTTCCATCTCGTTTTCGTCAAGGGAGGTGAGGGCGGACATGTAACAGCTTCGGACCATTTCGAAATACCTGTGTTTTGGGATGGCGTGAGGGAATCGCAGCGCATCTCTCTCGACCCGAAAATTGGCTTTCTTTAGTTGTTCGACGAGCTCATCTGGATCGGCATGCCAATTTCTACAACGCTCAAGCGCCTTTTCAAAAATAGGGTATTCGACTTTGGGAGGAACATGGACGAGAAGTAAAATGCCGCCTTTGTTCAGCCGTTCAAAAAGATTTTTGAAGAGTACCTCCCTTTCAGGAATATGATGGACCGCCTCTTTAATCAAGATTTTGTCATAAGACCCTGGTCGTTTCGAGAAATCAAGCGCGTCTGCCTCGACGGCGCGCACCTTCGCATCTTGGGGGATCTGCGCCAACATTTCCGGATAGGGATCGACTGCGATGATCTCCTCTTTAAGCGGAGCCTGTTTGATCATATCAATCGAATACATGGCCGTGCCGCAACCCAGATCGACAAGCGTGTCCGTTTCATGGAGTTCGAGCATCTCGATCATTTTCGAGGTGAGGGTCCTGACAAATTCGGGCGAATAATAAAGAAAATCGTCATAACGGTCCGCGAGACGTTTGTAGTGTGTATCCAAAACTTCTTTCGACATTTTTCTCTCCTTGGGCTCAAACCCCTTTTCTAAGTGGTTAATACGGTTTTAAGAAATTTTTTTGTTCGTTCGTGTTGCGGATTACGGAGAAGGCGCTCCGGCGTTTCATCCTCCAGTATTCGCCCCGCATCCACATAGGCCACCCGATCGGCGATTTCTTTTGCGAAACCGATTTCGTGGGTCACAATCAACATGGTGATATCGGTTTTCAATGCGACATCTTTTAAAACCCCGAGAACCTCTCCAACGAGTTCCGGATCCAGTGCCGAGGTGATCTCGTCGAAGAGCATGACCTTGGGTTGCATGACCAAGGCTCTGGCGATGGCCACGCGCTGTTTCTGTCCGCCCGAGAGATGAGCCGGATAGGCGGAGGCCTTATCTCCGAGTCCGACCCGGTCCAGAAGGTCGAGCGCCCTTTCTTCCACCGATTTCCGGGAAAGGCCCAGGACGTGAATCGGCGCTTCGCATACGTTCCGTAAGACGTTCATATGCGGAAAGAGGTTAAAGTGCTGGAAGACCATGCCGACCTTCCCGCGTATCCGCCTCAAGGCTTCTCCCTTGGCCTTTGTTGTTTTTCCTTCCCCATCCGGCATCCATAGATATTCTCCGTCGATCCGAATCGCGCCTGATTCGATATCCTCGAGCGTCATGAGTATCCTCAGCACGGTGGACTTTCCGGCGCCACTCGGACCGATGAGGACGCGTTTTTGGCCGCGGGACACTTCGAGGTCAAGACCGCAAAGGACGTCAAGACCGCCGAAACGCTTCCGGACATCCTGCATGCTGACAATGGGCGCTTCTTCCATGCTTTAAGGTCTCACTGCGAAACGCAGCTCCAGCCGCCGGATAAACTGCGAAGACAACAAGCTGACCAAGAGGAAAAGGACGCCCGTCATCGTCAGCGGTTCGAGATAGCGGAAGGACTGGGCTCCGATCAGCTTCGCCGTTTGCAACAGCTCCATGACCGTAATGGCGGCCAGCATGGGCGTGTCTTTAAACATGGCCACCAGATAGTTTCCAAGCGCCGGTATGGCGGGCGGGAGGGCTTGGGGGAGGATGACGGACCGCCACATGCGGTAGCGCCCCATGTTGAGCGCGACAGCGGCCTCCCATTGTCCCTTTGGAACGCCTTCAATGCCGGCGCGGTAGACCTCTGCCGTATAGGCGCTGTAGTGCAGGCCCAAGGCGATAAATCCCGTGGTCAGCGGAGCAAACTGGAGGCCGAATTCCGGCAGCACGAAAAATATAAAATAGATCTGTATCAGCAAGGGCGTACTCCGGACAAACTCGATCAAAGTCGAAGCCGCCCCGGTGAGGAGCCGTCGCCGTGAGCGCCGAAGGATGGCCCATACGAGTCCGGCGACAAGGGCAATGGCCATCCCCACGAGGGTGGCCTCGACCGTGACCAGGAAGGCCCGCAGAAGCATCGGCGTGATCTCAAGTGTGAAACGCCAGTCGAATATCATTCAATCACTCCGTAATCCCGTCCCAGTGTGAAGCGTTTCTCAATCATCTTCACCCCTTGATTCAGGGCCTGCGCGATCAGAAAATAAATCACCAGAACGATTATAAAAATTTCTGCGGAGCGGAGCGTGGATGCGCGGAGCACCTGCGCCTCGAAGGTTAGATCGCTGAGGGTGATGAGTGAAACCAAGGCCGTGGATTTGAGCAGTTCGATCAAGAGGTTTCCAAAGGGCGGCAGCATGGCGACCAGTGCCTGGGGCAGGATGATTCGCCGCATGGCCGTGGCGTGTGTGAAGTTGAGGGCTGCTGCGGCATCCCACTGATTCCTTGGAACGGCCTGGACGGCGCCGCGGACCACTTCCGCGCCGTAGGCGCCGATGTTCAGCCCCAGCACGACAATGCCCACCGTCATCGCATTCAATTCTATACCAAGCAGAGGCAGGGCGAAGTAGGCCCAGAAGAGCTGAACCAAGGCCGAGGTTCCCCTGAAAAAGTCGATGTACACGAGGGCCAAGGCCCGAAGCAACCGCACCTTCGAAAGCCGCGCCAAGCCGGCTGCAAAGGCCGCAACAAAGGCCAAAAGGGCGCTCGAAAGGGTGATGACGAGGGTGATCTTCAATCCGGGAAGCAGGTTTTTCATCAGTTCGAGTGTGTCCACGTCTTATCATCCCCCTGTCCGTTTTGCTAACCTGCTGATCCATTCGGTCCCTTGCACAGCGTTTCAGCCCTGACATCCCCCGGAAGCTCGGATTCCGTCAATCCGAAAGGGGCAACCATTTTTCGATGCGCCTCGGAGCCGATAAAATCTTCTAAGTGCATGTTGAGTCCCTTGAGAAGCGTCTCGTCCTCCTTCCGGACGCCGAATGCGCCGTAGCCGATCACCCGTTTTCCTTCGATGACGGGATCGGTAAAGGGCGTGGCTTTCTCGAGCTCTTTTTCATCCACCTTGTTCATCATGTCGTTGATGGTGAGACTTGTTCCTGCATAGGCATCGATCCGGCCCGACTGAACCGCGGCGACCGCGCTCGGCGCATCCGGAAGGATCGCGATGCGGTCATCCGGCACGCCGACGGCGCGCGCGTATCCGAGTTCCACCGCGCCGGCAACAACGCCGAGGCGCGCATCGGGCGTTTTGGCAAGATCTTCGTAGCTGTGGAGCTTGAAAGGATTCCCCTTTTTAACGAGAAAGGCCTCACCCACTTTGTAGGTGGGATGCGTAAAGGCGATCTCCTTGCAGCGTTCGGGCAGGATGTACATGCCCGCCGCGATCATGTCGAAGCGCTTTGCCTTGAGCCCCGGGATGAGGGCGCCGAACTCGGTCAGCACGCCCTCGACTTGCTTAATGCCCATCCGCTTTGCAAGTTTCCGGGCAATCTCCGGGGCCTCGCCGGTCAGGCGATCCGCTTTGGGGTCGTGATAGGCAAAAGGGGCCTCATTGGCATAGCCGATCTTGAGGACGCCGTCACGGCGGATCCGCTCCAGGGCCGGGGTCTGATCCAGCCCTTTGTCCTGGCAGGCGTTTGCCGCCAAAAGACAGAGGACAAGGACCGGCAAGATTTGAAGGCGCAAAGCAGGGCCGATGCGTCTTTGTTTATATCCGTTCAGATGCGACCGCCTCCAAAGGGCTGTAGTCCCTGTTACTCAGAAAAGGCGGCCGAAAGCGCCCGGCGCCAAAGGGCTTGGGGGCGGGGAGATTATGAACGCTGTTGAAGACAAAGAAGGTATTCGTCCTTGCCCTGGGGGATATATTATCGGGCGATCCGTGCATGATGTTTCCCTCGGTCAAAACGAGTGTCCCCGGCGGCCCGTAAACGCCCACCAGATCCCCCTCGTCTACAAGCCGCGCAATGGCCGCTCTGCTCGGTGAGCCGTAGGCCTGCTTTTTGAGCGATTCCTTGAAATGGTTCTGCGGGGTTTGTCCCGCACAACTCACGAAGCGTTTGTGCGAGCCCCGGATCAGGTAGAGGGGGCCGTTGAATTCGGTGTTCTCCGTCAGCATGATGCATGCCGAAAGACAGCGTGGCCGTGGAAAGCCGTCCTCGGCATGCCAGGTTTCAAAGTCCGAGTGCCAGGGAAAGGATTTCCCTTCGAGCCCCCTTTTGATGTTGATTCTCGAATGATGGATGTAAACATCCCCACCAAGTATCTGCCTCACCTTGTCCAGAATCCGGCGGTCTCTTGAAAGCCTGTCGAACACCGCGCTGAAGCGATGCGGGCTGAAAATGGTCCGCAACGCACCGCTTTCCGGCTCGGTAACGTATTCATCCCTTGTTTGAAGGGATTCGGATTGGATGAGGTCTTTGAAGGCTTCGAGAAAAACCGCGACTTCTTCTTTGGAAAAGAGGGAGGGGAAAAGCATGAATCCGTTTTCTTCATACGATCCAAGCGCTTCCTTGTTCAGGCCGTGTTTGATTTCGCCCTGGAAGCCTTCATAGACAACGGGATCGCAACGATCGAATATTTTTTCCTTTTCACGGCGGGTGGGATAGTCGTCCTTGATTTCCTGTACTTCCGCTATTTCCGGCATTTTCATTCTCCTGTTGTTTCCGCATGACAGATTTCGCCTCACCCGCCGGCCCAGAAAATTCCACAAGAAACAATAGGCGAAGACATTCACGGAACACTTAGCTTATTTGCAGGCCGGTTTGGCGTAAGGGAATCCGCTTTATCTTCCGCGACGCGATCTTTTCTATGGAATCGCCAATTGCAGGGAAGGATCGTTTGCTTTACGATGGCACCTTAAATATGTATTACCGGGGATGCATTCCCGGTAACGCTCACTTTGCGGGAGACGCTTCCTTGCCCGTCCTTTCCTCTTTCAACGCTTTTTCAATTTCTGTGATCTTTCTAAAGTCCTCTGCAAGTAATTTATCAACATCACTTAATTGTTGTAATTTTTGCGCTTGATAGTGTTGCCAGAGTTTTTCCCCGACGGACTGAAACTGCTTGTCGCGTTCGGATTTTAAGTGATGTTCTTCTATCTTCATTTTGGTTGCCTGAACGGCTTGGGTGGTTAACTCACCTAATTTTTCGGCCCCTTCTTTGACGAATTCGCCTAATTTTTCGGCCCCCTCTTTGAGGGTCTCCTTCGTTTGATCCGTTCCTGTCTTCAAGGCTTCACCGCCCTTTTCGGCTCCCTCTTTGAGGGTCTCCTTCGTTTTATCTGTGGCGGCGCCGGCAATGTCTTCCCACTCGGATGCGTGAGTCAGCTTATCCTCTTCTGCCAGATTTTCCTTGCCGACTGTTTCTGTGTGGGTTTCGTTGATTTTTACATTGCTTCCCTTGGTGCTGCCGGACATTTCTTGAGTCTCTTGTTTATTATTTGTTGTCATTGGTCCTCCTTTTTATCCTTGGTTTATCCATTGCGGAGCATATGCTTTTTCCCAGTAGCCCGAATCACCCTTCTACGATTAAAGGATATGCGCCCTCGTCATCGTGGTTTTCCCGGCCGGTCAGCGCCGGGGTGAAAGCACAGATCAACCGCATGTCCGTTTTGGCTTTAAGCAGGTGGCGTTCATGCCGGTTGAGTGCGTACAGGGTGCCGTCCGAAATTGCATGGGTTTTACCCGTCTCCAAATCCTCGATCTCCCCTTCGCCTCCGACACAATAGACGGCCTCCAAATGATGCTTGTAATACAAATAGGTCTCCGTTTCGGCAAAGACCATTGTCTCGTGAAAAGAGAAGCCCATGCCATCGTTTCTCAGGACAAAACGGCGACTGACCCAGTTCCCGTTTTTGGCCTTGATGTCCCGTTCGGTCCCGATGATGTCTTTCAGGCGCCGAACAATCATAGGGCGCTTCCTACGGCAAACACGGTCTTTGATCGAACGGTTTCCTCGAGCGCTTCGTCTATGATGTTCAATCCTTCTTTTAGCAGCGGCTCTTCAATCGTTAGGGGCGGCAGCAGCTTTAAGACTTGGGAATCGCAACCCGAGGTCTCAATGAGCATGCCTTTCTCGAACGCGGCTTTAGACACCTCTTTGGCCGCCCCGTTTTTCTTTAAATCCAGGCCCCAGATCATGCCGCAGCCCCGTAGTTCGCAACCGGGAGATTTTTCCAGCATACTTTCCAGCGCTTCTTTCATGATGGCGCCCTTGAACAGAACCGCATCGGACAGCTTGTCGTTGTCCCAGTATCTAAGCGCCTCCGTTGCCGCGACAAACGCAAGGTTGTTGCCGCGGAATGTCCCTGTGTGCTCACCCGGCTGCCATTGATCGAGTTCGGGCCGCATCAAAAGCAAGGCCAGCGGAAGGCCGCCGCCGATGGACTTCGACATCGTCACCATATCCGGCGTGATCCCGGCCCGCTCGAAGCTGAAAAAGGGTCCGGTCCGTCCGTTTCCCGCCTGGATGTCGTCGACGATCAGGAGAATGTCGAATTCGCGGCAGAGATGCTCAAGGTCTTGAAGCCATTCGTCCCGTGCCACGTTGACCCCGCCTTCGGCCTGAACGGTTTCGACGATGGCCGCCGCCGGCAAGTCCAGCCCGCTGCTGCCGTCCTCAAGATAACGCCTGAGGTAATCGATAGTATCCACCTCCGGTCCCAGGTAGCCGTCGTAGGGCATGAAGGCCGTATTGGCCCGAATGCCGTAGGATTCGTCCCGGTAAAAAGAGTTGCCTGTAACGGCAAGGGCGCCCATTGTGAGGCCGTGGTAGGCATTTGTAAAAGCCAAAATGCTGGAACGTTGCTTGACCAATCGCGCAAGCTTTAAAGCCGTTTCAACGGCGTTGGTCCCCGTGGGACCGGTAAATTGCACTTTGTAATCGAGATGTCTGGGTAATAAGATGGTGTCCTCGAGTTTCTGAAGAAAATTCCTTTTGGCCACAGTCGCCTTGTCTAAGCCGTGGATAACGCCATGACCCTCCAGATATGCGATCAGCGCTCCGGTAATATCCGGGTTGTTGTGGCCATAGTTGAGTGTCCCGGCCCCGGAAAAGAAATCCACGTAGCGCTTGCCCTGCTCGTCGTAGAGGAGGGCGCCTTTTGCGGTGTCGAAAATAGCGGGAAAGGACCTTATATACCCTCTTACCTCGGATTCACGTCGTTCGAAAATACGCATCAGTTTTCTCCCCCTCAGATAAAGATTTATTGTAGAAACGGACCTATCGTGAGGCGGATTTCCTGCTCATGGACCGTCTCTCCGAAATGTTGCGATTCCAGAAATGTATCCTCGCGGCAAACAACGCCGAGGCGTTTTGCAAGCTTTTTGAAAAGATGTTTCGATGCTGCGTTAGAAGGCGTCACCGTGGCCTCAAGATACCTTACACTTCGACAAACCGGCCGGGAGAGGATGTCATCGATCATGGATTGCCCGATCCCTTTGCCGCGCGCTTCTTGGCGAACTGCGAGCTGCCAGATGAAAAGGCGGTCTTTTTCATCCGGGAGTCGATAGGCGGATGCAAAGCCGACCATTCTATCGCTGCTCTCCACGACCGCGCTTGTCTCGGAGAAGTGCGCCCCGACAAGAAAATATAGGTACTTCGAATTTAGATCCAAGGGAGGTCCACATGAACGCACCAGGTTAAATATCCCCCTGCCGTCTTTTGTGTGGGGTCTTCGTATCAAAAACGCCGCGTCGGTCATGGCTTTATCGTTCAATTTTATAGAGATAGGAATCCCAGCCCCCTCATTGAATTATGCCTTTTCCTTGCACGAAATAGTGCACTATGCGTTCCCTCTCGTTTCGAAACCGGTGAGAGGTGTTTTGTCTTTTCTTTTATCGTCTGCCAACACGGCAACATTCTCTATGTATGTTTAGAACTTTACAATCTGCAAGGCCTTCCCTCGTGGCAGCGGTATGAGTCTCCCATCTATAAGAAGGTGACATGTCGAACCGGGCCTTAGACTCACTATGTTCTTCATTGTATTCCCCACAGCTTCCATAACGCCTCCTTTGCTAGCTCCTCCACATCCCCTCCCTTGTCGAGTTCGGCCGCCTTTCGGTAGGCCTCTTCGGCATTCTCTTCATCGTCACAGTTTAAAAGCGATTCGCCCAGAAAGAGAAAGGCCACGGGGCTTGTCGGCGTTGCCTCGGCAATCTGAGTGTATACTCTGACTGCGTCTTGAAATTCCCCGAGCCGTTGGTGGCAGATTCCCATGATGTATTTTGCCGTTATGTTTGAAGGCTCCATCAAAACGGCCCGTTTCGCATAGGCCTTGGCGGTTCCGTAGTCTTCCATGAGGACATTCGCATGAGACATGAGCGTTAGAACCCTCGGATGCGATGGGTATTGACCGAGGAGGGAGGACAAGCGCTCGTAGGCCTTTGAAGGGGACGTTTCGATGACCTCCTCGATTTCTCCCAATTTTCTGTCGAGCAATCGTTTCGGATCCGGCATGATTATAGAAAAAGTTTTACTAAAAACCTCTTTATTTAACTTGCCTCTTAACAATTCACAGCTTGCTTCAGAACGGGTGTATGTTGCACACACAGGCTTAAAAGTCGATTGGGAAGTTGGGGCTCCCATTGTCTTCGATTAAACCGGTAACAGAATTCATTGAGATACTCTTGTAAA
>JAJDBW010000061.1 GCA_029261155.1 Nitrospirota bacterium
TACCGGCTCAACCAGAGCAATAAAAGAAAAAACAAAGGGAAGTAACAGGTAAAAAAAGGGAATGATTAAGTAAAGATCTTTAACCTAGGTGGCCCACTTTTGCGGCGCCACGCTGGCTCCTTTTTACAACGCCATTGACAGATCCAGAAGGGCTCCAACGTATGGGTATTTCCTGACGCCTCGAATAGACAATATCTGAGGCACTTAAGGGCGACGTAATTTCGAAACTGGCGGGGAGAACGATTTTTGAATCGGGCGCGCTGGTCTTATTTCTTCGTATTAAGGAGACGATAAACTCGGTCTCCGGGTCCGCAACGTCAAAGACCGTATGATACCAAACCCCTTTTGGACCCAACTGGCGATGACCCAAGAAATCAAATGTGAGGTCTTCGCTTGCTGTCATTCTTTTTTGACCATCGGATAATTGATTGATACGATTGAAAAGATTTTCTGAAAGATGAATTTCATCGGGATGCCCCAACACAGAGGCTATTAAATGATCGCCCTCTTCTAGATCCAAAAAGCTGGTCGTGTTTCCGCCTACTTTCAGTTGCGCTTCAACTGCAATGGTTTTGCCGTTATCGTTTGTCACATGGATTTCTGCAAAAATGTCTTTTGTAAATACGCCTTGCGACCCGACTTTTGAATTCGAGTCGCCACAAGCCCAAAGGGGAAGGACGAGAATGACAACGAGGCCTCGACTTAGAAAAATGCTCAGATTAAAAGCGATAGCTTCCTCCAATCGCGATACGATCTATTGTGCTGCCACTAATACCAAAATACATTTCCATATTCAGGAAAACGCCGACCTTGGGACTATACTGAAGGCCTAAGCCGCCACTTACCCAAGCATCCGTTCCCTTATCCTTTCCAAGGGGATTCCCTAGGAATCGGGCGTCCGCACGCCAATGGTATAGACCCGCCTTAAAATCAAAATGGAGAATATCGAAGAGCGGAAATCCTTTTATCGCGGCTAGGGTAAATCCCTCGACTTTAATATCGGTATCCTGGGCTTTCTTTGTAGAAAATCGACCGAGATTTAAATATCCAAGGTCAATATTCATAAAATCTAAATCGATACCCAAAGTAAAGTTGGCACTGGGCGCGACTTTGAATGCGGATTGTCGCACTTCTGAGCCACCCAGAGAAATACTTACGAGGATCGGTGGCCTCTCGGCTTGCACCTCATGTTTACTGCTGAAAAGAAGAAATACGCTAAACAAAAAAAGTAGGGTTATGCGATATTTCAAAGTCACCACAGTGCTCTAGGATGATCGGAATGGGATAAAACACACGCAAATTTCTTATCATAATTCTATAAAAATCACGCTCAAATGAAAAGACGTATTTTCTGCATCATTTTTTATCGGTCATTAAGCGATATTTGATAATGGTTTAACGAAAGGATTAGGATAATGCTAAGGTCATACTTACATCGACTATTTTTATTGACGGAATGGAGACGTATCACGATTTTTATGTCCGTCTATTTTAAGAAATCCAATATAAATGATGCGAAAGGATAAGGAGGAGGAAAATGGGTTATTACTTTAATAAAATAGTGTCGATGCCATTTGATGAAGCGATTGCTAAGCTTACAGAAGCGTTGCAAAAGGAGGGTTTCGGCATTCTCAGTGATATTGATGTGAAAGCGACGCTCAAAAAAAAGCTGGATGTCGATTTTAAACGCTATCGCATATTAGGTGCATGCAATCCTCAATTTGCCTACAAGGCGCTTCAGGCCGAAGATAAAATCGGGACCCTGCTCCCTTGTAATGTCATCGTTCAAGAATTAGCGGAGGGTGAGGTTGAAGTCGCGGCGATCGATCCGGCGTCTTCCATGCAGGCCGTAGACAATTCACAATTAAAAGAGATTGCAGGACAGGTTCAAGGAAAACTCAAACGTATTATTACTGATCTCTAATTCCATATTCTCCTTTTCTATAATCGGCCATCGGCAGCTGGCTTTTGCACCTAACTAATCCTCGCACCTTGTTTATGCCGTAGGTCTTGATTTACAATCGATGGGCTAAGCGTAGGATTTTCTTGCCAATAATATAAAAGGAGGTCGAAATTGTCTGAATTGGCGAACAAAACCTGTACGGCCTGCCGTCCGGGAGCCCCTTTGGCCACTAAAGCTGAAATACAATCCTTTATGCCTCAAATTCCCAAATGGGAAATATTGGAAGTCGAAGGCGTGAATCGTCTGGTCCGTGATTATGAATTTCAGGGTTTTGCAAAAGCGCTCTCCTTTACGAATCAAATCGGTGCACTTGCCGAAGCGGAGGGACATCACCCTGCAATTCTCACCGAGTGGGGCAAGGTGAAGGTTTCTTGGTGGACGCATAAGATTAAAGGACTCCATGTGAACGATTTTATCATGGCAGCCAAAACTGATGGGCTCGCCCAGGCCATGGAAAAAGACAAGTGAAACGCCTTCACCGAAAAGACTTATTTTGCTGGTCGGAATTTAACGAGACGAACAATATCGATTTTCATGGTTTTCTGTGGGTAAGGGAGGGTGGCAATGTGTTGATCGATCCGCTTCCCATCACTCCGCATGATGAAGCGCATCTGCATGAATTTGGACCTGTTGCAGCCATCATTTGTACCAATTCGGATCATGTTCGTGCGACTCTACGGATCGCAGAGATTTCAGGTGCTAAGGTTATGGGACCGGCGGCAGAGCAAAGCACCTTTCCAATCGATTGCACAAGATGGCTAAAGGAAGGCGATGAGGTCTTTCCGGGTCTCCGTGTTTTGGAAATGGCCGGATCAAAGACACCCGGAGAATTAGCCTTATTGCTGGGCGATACGACTTTGATTACCGGGGATTTAATTCGATGTCACATCGGCGGAGCGCTTTGTTTATTGCCCGATGCAAAGCTAAGCGACAAAGAAAGCGCGTTGGCCTCCGTTAAGCGTTTATTGGATTTTCCCAAACTAGATTCCATATTACCAGGTGACGGCTGGCCGGTTTTTAATGGCGCAAAAGACCGACTCACTGAACTCATCAAAGGGGCATAACTTTTAGAAAATACATAGCCAAGAGATCGACCGAACGATACCATTGAATAAACAAAACATTAAAGGTGCACTGATGAAATTAAGCCTCTTTCACAACCCAAAATGCAGCAAGAGTCGGGAAGCACTCCAACTGCTTAAAGACAAAGGCATCGACCCGGAAATCATCCTCTATCTTAAAACCCCGCCATCAGAAAGCGAGTTAAAAGACATTGTAGCCAAATTGAATCTCTCCCCCAAAGAACTCCTTCGCTTTAAAGAAGCTCAAGCAATGACCTTAGGTTTATCTTTCTCCGACGCTCGATCAGACAAAGAATGGATCAAACTCATGTGCGACTACCCCATTTTAATCGAACGCCCGATCCTCATCACATCAGGCAAGGCGATTATCGGCCGTCCACCAGAACGTATCTTTGATCTGATCTAATTTCTTTCGAGAGGAGAGCGGTGAACCTTTGAAATGAAGGGAATCTTCTTCTTAGAAATGAAAGGTCACGCCAAAGTCGGCACGATCTTCGTCTAGTTTAAAGTAGGGGATGAAGCTATCGTCCTGGGAACTCATGCGGTAGTAGTTAATCGCGCTTTGCAAGAGGGCTGCGCCAGCGATGGCATGAGGGGAGATCCCCGTTTCCTGAGAGATACCAACGGGATCGTAACTCGGATCTTTGCTGTCTTGAATATAGAAAGACCAGATGCTATACCAAAGAAAATCTGTTCCTGAAAAGAACATCAGTGTTTTATTATAAGTGGTCGGGAACCTTCGGTAATCGCTAAGCGCCAGATTAAAAAGATGGTTTGAAGCCACAACGCCAGCCGCACGAAAAGGGAGAACCGATTCAGGTTCAATCGATTTTACCGAGGAAACGCCAAGAAAGAAATTCCCGTCCTGGTTTTTGAAAAAATCCATTCTTGGATTCTCTCCCTCAACCATCGTCGCAGCGATATGGTGTCCAGACTCATGCGCGGCAATCTGTGTTAAAAATGCCGCGCCCCCTTGGACAAAATCGCTCAATTCCATGGCTGAAACTTTGGCGTTTAACGAAAGAAAGATCAATAGAAAAGCCGCGCCAAGGAATGTATTTCTTGTCTTGATTGTTTTCTGTACCAACGCTTTTATTTTCTTTGTCGTTTTCATCTTCATTCTCTACCTTCAAACTTAAGGCTAATCCTCATCCCGGTATTGATCAATCCCCTCAAACGAGGGGGCTAGGCGCTCATTATTCCTCTAAGTTGTTAATAATAAATGGATTATCAAGGCTAACGCAATGAGATAAAATTCGACGAATTCGCTTGAGTTTCCTTAATTTGAAAATAAGTGGTGCGCGAATAAGACGTCGATACTCACAGCTGGATACGCTAAATATACGATGGGATGAATGGAACGAATTAAATTTCGGCTAGGAACTCATGAGGAGAGATGGGATTTAGTTGATGGGAATTCGTTTATTTTATATTTTGCCATTCGGAGAGGACGAAGCGCTTCGTTTTACTTTTTCGTGAGATAGGCCTCAATTCCTTGAGCGGCATCTCGACCTTCTCGAATGGCCCAAACAATTAAGGAAGCTCCGAGCTTGACGTCACCAGCAGCAAAGACACCGTCGATATTGGTCATATGATTTTCGTCGACAATCACACTACCGCGCGCGTTCGTCTTTACACCGAGGTCATTAAGGAGGCCTTCCTTTTTCGGCCCCGTAAAGCCCATCGCCAATAACACAAGGTCGGCCTTAATCTCAAAATCACTACCGGGAATCTCGATAATCTTGCTTCCTCCTGAATCGTTGATAATCATCTCAACACGGACGGCATGAAGTTTCTCCACATGGCCACTCGATCCAGAAAAACGTTTTGTCAAAAAAGACCATTCCCGCAAACCCCCTTCCTCATGTGCCGGAGAAGTTCTCAGTTGCATCGGCCATAAGGGCCACGGCGTCGATTCCGCGCGTTTCGGGGGTGGTTCGGGTAGGAGTTCGACTTGTCGCACCTCGCGCGCGCCCTGTCGATGACAAGTGCCTAGACAATCCGCACCCGTGTCTCCGCCTCCGAGAATCACGACATGCTTGTTATGTGCCGAAATGAGCTCAGCGGGATCGATTGTGTCTCCGGCGCCTATTTTATTTTGTTGAGTTAAAAAATCCATCGCAAGGTGAACCCCATTGAGTTCTCGGCCGGGGACAGGAAGATCCCGAGCGGCTTCGGCCCCCATTGAAAGGCAGACGGCATCAAATTCCGTATTAAGGGTCTCAATGGATAGATCTTTTCCAACCGTCACTTGCGTCTTAAAAATGACGCCTTCAGTCCGTAATTGTTTCAGACGTCGATCAATATAGGTTTTTTCCATTTTAAAATCCGGAATGCCATAACGGAGCAGGCCACCAATTCGGTCCGACTTTTCAAAAACGGTCACCTGGTGTCCATTGCGGCGGAGCTGTTGTGCCGCGGCAAGCCCTGCCGGGCCCGAACCCACCACGGCCACCTTTTTACCGGTATCGCGTTTAGGCATTACCGGCGCCACCCAGCCTTCGGAAAAACCTTTTTCGATAATATTCCACTCCAGCACGCGGATTGAAACGGGTTTTTCAATGAGGCCAAGAACACAAGCAGACTCGCAGGGGGCCGGGCAAAGCCGACCGGTAAATTCCGGAAAGTTATTGGTGACATGCAGGGCTTTTAAGGCATCTTTCCAGCGGTCTTGGGCAACCAAGGTGTTCCACTCAGGGATAATATTTTGAACCGGACAACCGGAATAGCCTTGGCAAAAAGGCACGCCGCAGTCCATGCACCTGGCGCCTTGCTGCTTGAGGGTCTCGTCCGGGATTGGCTTGTAGATTTCACGCCAGTCCAACACCCGTTCTTCGACAGAACGTTTCCGTGGCCCCTTTCTTTGTAATTTCATAAAACCTCTAGGATCACCCACGGATCGTCGCCTCCTTCGCCTTTCTATCCTCAAGTACCTTTTTATATTCTACGGAAATCACCTTAACGAAATGCGGCAACATCGTGTCCCATTGGCTCAGAATCATTTCTGCTTTAGCACTTTGTGTATAACGGACATGTTTTTCGATTAAGGCCTTGAGTGACTCTATATCTTCAGCAACTCGAACGGGTTCTAATTCGACGAGGCTTAAGTTGCATTGTCGTTCGAAGGTATTGTCTTCATTAAAAACGAAAGCCAGACCGCCGCTCATTCCTGCCGCAAAGTTTCGGCCCGTTTTTCCCAGGACGACAACAGTGCCGCCCGTCATGTATTCGCAACCATGGTCGCCGACGCCTTCAACTACAGCCACTGCGCCGCTGTTTCGCACGGCGAATCGTTCTCCAGCCAGGCCGTAAAAATAACCCTCACCGCCGGTCGCCCCATAGAGCGAAGTATTTCCAATCAGAATGGTTTCTTCTGGTTTAAAAAGCGAGGCCTTGGGTGGATAAACGATCAAGCGTCCACCGGAGAGGCCTTTTCCTGTGTAATCGTTGGCATCGCCTTCTAGGGTCAAGGTGACACCTTTAACGCAAAATGCACCAAAGCTTTGTCCCGCAGTGCCTTTAAAATTAAAGCGGATCATATCGTCAGGAAGGCCATCCGCTCCATACTGTTTCGCGATCTTGCCCGAAAGCATTGCTCCCACTGTTCGATGGACATTACGAATAGGGAGATCGATCTCGATCGGGGTCTTCTCTTCGAGCGCCGGTTTGGCCAATTCTATTAATTTATGATCGAGGGCCTTATCCAGGCCATGATCTTGTGCCTGCACGCAAGAAACGGCGACTTTCGAATCCACTTTGGGCTGATAGAGCATTCCGGAAAGGTCCAAGCCACGGGCTTTCCAATGATCTAGGGTCTTTGGCGCGCGTAACATGTCCGAGCGGCCGATCACATCTTCAATGCGCCGGAAGCCAAGATGAGCCATGAGTTCCCGAACTTCCTCTGCAATAAATTTAAAAAAGGTGACAACGTCTTCCGGACGACCGCGATAATGTTTACGTAGCTCCGGGTCTTGGGTGGCGATGCCAACCGGACAGGTATTTAGATGACACTTGCGCATCATAATACACCCTTCCACGATCAGGGGCGCCGTGGAAAAACCGAATTCTTCCGCACCCAGAAAAGCGGCGACAATAACATCACGACCGGTTTTAAATTGCCCATCGGTTTGAATGCGTGTTCGCCCACGAAGATCGTTTAGCACAAGTGTTTGATGCGTTTCCGCCAATCCCAATTCCCATGGAAGTCCTGCATACTTAATAGAAGACGCGGCGGCGGCGCCTGTTCCTCCCGAATCCCCTGAGATTAAGATCAAGTCGGCATGGGCCTTTGCGACACCTGCCGCCACAGTGCCAACGCCGACTTCGGAAACAAGTTTTACGGAAACCGCTGCCGTGGGATTGACATTTTTCAGATCGAAAATCAGTTGCGCCAAGTCTTCAATCGAATAAATGTCGTGATGGGGCGGAGGCGAAATCAGTGAGACCCCCGGAGTTGAAAAACGCAATTTGGCGATGATTTCATCGACCTTGTGACCGGGGAGCTGACCGCCTTCACCCGGTTTAGCGCCCTGGGCGATTTTAATTTGCAGCTCACTGGCGTTGACCATGTAATCCGTCGTCACCCCGAACCGGCCGGAAGCAACCTGCTTGATGGCGCTGTTGCGTTCGTCGTGATAGCGCTCCGGATCTTCGCCCCCTTCGCCGGTGTTGCTGCGTCCGCCGATTTGGTTCATTGCGATGGCCAGCGTTTCGTGCGATTCTCGACTAATCGCACCATATGACATAGCTCCCGTTGTAAATCGCTTCAGAATTTCCGAGACCGGCTCGACTTCTTCGATCGGAATCGAATCCGTTTCTCTGAAGCTTAAAAGGCCTCTTAAGGACGAATGGCGTTTCGATTCATCATTCACAATCTGAGTGAATTTCTTAAAGGTATCGTAGTTGTTCTGCCTACAGGCATGCTGTAGGGTCGCGATGGTTTCCGGATTCCAGTTGTGATGTTCCCCCTGAATTCGGTAGTGGTACTCTCCGCCGAAGTCGAGTTGGGGAATGGGCTGTTCGGTGTGATAGGCCGTTTGATGACGACGAAGGGATTCCTCGGCAATCACTTCGATCCCAATGCCGCCAATTCGAGAGGCGGTGCCGGTGAAGTAACGGTCAATCAATTCCTGGCTCAGTCCGATGGCCTCATAAATCTGAGCGCCGCAATAGCTCTGTACCGTCGAGATGCCCATCTTGGAAAAAACTTTTAAAAGGCCTTTATTAATTGCTTTGATATATTTTGTGGCCGCCGTCGTCTCGTCAATTGTCTCAGGGAAATAGCCTTCGCGTGAAATATCGGTCAGTGTTTCGAAGGCAAGATAGGGATTGATGGCACCCGCGCCATAGCCAATAAGGAGGGCGAAATGAGGCACCTCCCGTGCTTCGCCGGTTTCGACAATCAGACCGACTTCCGTGCGTAAGGCTTCGCGAATAAGATGATGATGAACGGCCGAGATGGCGAGTAGGGAGGGGATGGGCGCCCATTCACCATCGATCCCTCGATCGCTTAAGATGATAAATTTACATCCGTCTTCGATCGCGGTGCTGACCTCGCGGCAAAGTTTATCGATGGCCGTCGCCATCTCTTTTGGACCGTTTGCGGCGCGGAAAAGGGTATTGAGCGTAATGGCTTTAAAGTCACCGTCCGAGATCTGGCGTATTTTTTCGAGATCGGCATTGGTTAAGATGGGTTGTTGAACCTTAATGCGCCGCGCATGCTCCGGGGTTTCCCCCAAAAGATTCGCCTTCGGGCCGATGGTCGTAATGAGCGACATCACAAGGTGTTCCCGAATGGGATCAATCGGCGGATTGGTCACTTGGGCAAAGAGTTGCTTGAAATATTTAAACAAGAGTTGAGGCTGATCCGATAAGACGGCCAAGGGCGTATCGTTGCCCATGGAGCTGATTGCCTCTTCCCCAGAGAGCGCCATGGGCGCAAGGAGCAGTTTCATATCTTCAATGGTATAACCGAAGGTCTGCTGCCGTTGACGTAGCGAGGCATGGTCGGGCTGAAGCAGGTTGAGTGGCTCGGGAAGATCGTCGATGCTGATGCGGTTTTCCAAAACCCAGGCGCGATAGGGCTTTTGGGAAGCCATCGTCGCCTTAATGTCTTCGTCATCGATAATGCGGCCTTGAACGGTGTCGATCAAAAACATTTTACCCGGCTGAAGGCGACCTTTGCTGCGGATTTCTTCGGGTCGAAAGGGGAGGACGCCCGTTTCGGAAGCCAAAACCACCAGGTCATCTTGTGTGACAAGATAACGCGCGGGGCGAAGGCCGTTTCGATCAAGCGTCGCCCCGATCACTTTGCCGTCTGTAAAGGCGATTGCCGCCGGTCCATCCCAAGGTTCCATCATCGCGGCGTGATATTCGTAAAAGCCTCGTAGGTCGAGATTCATGTGGGGATTGCCGGCCCAGGCCTCTGGAATCAGCATCATCATGGCGTGAGGGAGCGATCGTCCGCCCATGACCAAAAATTCGAGGGCGTTGTCGAAACAAGCAGAATCGCTTTGTTCTTCGCTAATAATGGGGAAGAGATCCTCGATTTTTTCTCCAAATACATTTGACGAAAGTCGCCCTTGCCGCGCCCGCATCCAATTAATATTTCCCTTGAGGGCATTTATCTCGCCATTGTGGCAGGTATAGCGATAGGGGTGAGCCAGCGGCCAAGCAGGAAAGGTGTTCGTCGAGAACCGGGAATGCACGAGGGCCATCGCGCTGACGGTCATCGGATCCTCAAGATCCGGATAAAAGCGCGGAAGCTGTTCAGGGAGCATGAGCCCTTTGTAAATAATGGTGCTGGATGAGAGGCTGCAGATATAAAATGAGGTTTTGTCTTCAATGGCGGAATCACGGACCGCATTTTCAACCCGTTTTCGGATAATATACAGTTTTCGTTCGAATTCGCTTTCATTTAAAATACCCCGGGCGATAAAAATTTGGCGAATACAGGGTAGGGTTGATCGGGCGACTGAACCGATCTGATCTTCTTTAATCGGCACATCCCGCCAGCCAATCAAACGCTGATCTTCTTCTTCAAGGATCTTTTCGAAGATCTGCGCACAGGATTGCCGATCATTCGAAATCGGAGGTAGAAAGACCATGCCCACACCGTAGGCCTTTGCACTGGGGAGGTGAAGACCGGTATCTTCGGCCACCCGCGCGAAGAGGGGATGGGGAATTTGAATGAGAATCCCAGCGCCATCGCCCGTATCGGGATCACTACCCACTGCCCCGCGATGGGCCAAATTTTCTAGGATTTCGAAGCCCTTTTGAACGATGTCGTGCGAACGGAGGCCTTTAATATTAACGACGAAGCCGATTCCACAACCATCATGTTCAAAAGCAGGATCGTAAAGTCCTTGTTTGGGAGGAATGATGGGCCTGAAGCTAGGGTTTCTTAAGGGTTTCCTTGGTGTTTTCATCACACGTCATACTTCCTTATTCAGAACGATTTATCTTAAAAAAAACCTTATGTAGGTAGCATGTGGACCTTATTTTTGTCAAGCAGATAAGCCCACAGGTCCTTTATTGTTATAGGGAAATTCCAATATCGAAGGATTAAAAATCTTGGAAATGAAGTTAAATTATTCCATCAAAATGCGGCATGATAATCCACATCCAAAATACCGTGTTCCCTGTTTTGGGCTTTAAGACCCACCACAGAATTTATGAAAGTTGACAGCGTCGAGGGGCATTGATAAGATGCCTCTCCGAGGAGATATCCATGGCAAAAAAGAAAGCAATTTCTCTCTTATCCGGCGGACTGGACAGCACCTTAGCGACAAAATTGATACTCGATCAGGGCATCGAAGTGATCGGTCTATTTTTGGAAAGCCCTTTTGGTTGTAAAGACGACGTCAGTCTCATTGCCGAGCATCTTGGCATTCGCCTTATCACAGTACAAAAAGGGATGGATTATGTCGATTTGGTGCGAAATCCGAAATACGGCTACGGAAAAAACATGAACCCCTGCATTGATTGTAGGATCTATATGTTTAAAATTGCACAACAAGTCATGGATGCGGAAGGTGCCGATTTCATCATTACGGGCGAAGTTCTGGGGCAACGTCCAATGTCACAACGCAAGGAGGCCATGGCCATTATCGACCGTGACAGCCAATCGGATGAAAGAATCCTGCGCCCACTCTCCGCACAGTTTTTCCCGCCCACGCTCATGGAACGCGAAGGCTGGGTTGATCGCGACAAGCTTTTGAACCTTACGGGACGAAGCCGATCGGAGCAATTGAAGTGGGCGGAACGATTGAAGCTAAAGGGCTATGCCGCGCCCGCCGGGGGTTGCTTATTAACCGATGCTAATTTTTCAGCACGGCTTTCGGAATTTTTTGATCGGACATCCGCACCGACGATGACAGAGGTTCGTCTACTCCGTCTGGGCCGCCATTTTAATTTATCCAATGGCGCCCATCTGATACTCGGAAGGAATGCAGAAGAAAGCGAAGAGCTCTGGGAGATCTCTCGCAAAACGGTCTTGGAGGGGGAAATGACCTTCTTCCGAGCAGATTTTTCGGGACCAGATGCCGTATTATCCGGAAAGACCTGCTCTGAGATCAGCAATGAGGTAAGCCATTTAATCGCAAAATATTCAAACAAATCCTTGGTTTCTCAAAAGGAAGTCGAGGTGGTATGCGGTAAAAGCACATTCATTATTAACATAAATTTTCCATATACTTCTAATCCTTTATCTAAAGAAGAACTTCCCGTTATTCAATAAGGAAATACCACCAAGCCATGTTTTTAGAAACCTTCCCGGTTGGGCCTTTTCAATGCAATTGCTCCGTCTTGGCTTGTGAGGAAACCCGCTCTGCCGTGGTGATCGATCCCGGGGAAGACGCCGATCGAATCCTTGCCCTGCTTTCGGATCAAAACTTTAAACCAGTTTTCCTTTTACATACCCATGCGCATTTAGACCATGTCGGCGCAAGTGACGCTGTCCAAAAAACTGCCGGCGGCGAAAACTGTTTACATGAAGACGACATGCCTCTGTGTAATATCCTGGGTATACAGGCAGAATTGTTCGGGCTGCCTGAACCCACGACACCCACGATTGATCGCTTTTTAATAAACGGGGATCGGCTTCAATTTGGGAAAGAAACGATTGAAGTCTTGCACACACCGGGACACACGCCGGGTAGCCTGAGCTTTTTCATTCCCGGGAGCGGGCTATGGACGGGAGATACCCTCTTTGCCGGGAGCGTTGGGCGCACCGATCTCTGGGGTGGATCGCATCCGACTTTAATCGATTCGATCCACAAAAAACTGCTTTCCTTTCCGGGAGAAACGTGCGTTTATCCTGGGCATGGCGGGCCGACCGCAATCGCGGTGGAGAAAGAAAGGAACCCTTTTCTCCAATGACCACCGGATTCATCTCCCATCCCGATACGCTTAAACACGATACGGGTCTTGGACATCCGGAGTCATCCCGTCGGCAATCGGTGATACAAGAGCGGGTAACGAAAATCGCCCGACCGAAAGAAGGTTCCGATCAGGGCCTGCCCCTAGAGCTGATTCAGCCCATTGCGCAACCCGATCTCTATCAGTGGGTCTCCAAGGTTCACCAAACCCCCTATATTGATGATTTAAAACAACGGAGTCCCCAAAAAGGGCGAATTTACCTCGATCCGGATACGCCGCTTGGCCCTGGATCACTCAAGGCCGCGGAATGGGCCGTCTCGGGTATTTTAACGGCGGTCGATTGGGTTATGGAAAAGCGGCTGAAAAATGCCTTTTGTGCCATACGCCCCCCCGGCCATCATGCTGAAAAAGACCACGCCATGGGATTTTGCCTCTTCAACAATGTGGCCATTGCGGCAAAATACATCCAAATAAAATATGGCCTTGAGCGCGTTTTGATTATCGATTGGGACGTCCATCACGGCAATGGCACGCAAAATAGTTTTTACAGCGATCCGAGTGTGTTCTATTTTAGTACGCACCAATTTCCCTGCTATCCCGGCACTGGGAGAAACCAGGAAAGAGGCAGCGGCGAGGGAGAAGGCTTTACCTTGAATTGCCCTCTACCGAGTGGCTCGGGGGATAGACATATCCTTTCCAAGTTCGAAAAGGAACTGGAAGAAGCGTGTTCCTCATTTCGACCGAATTTTATCCTTATTTCCGCCGGATTTGACGCCCATCGTGATGATCCCCTTGCGGGACTCGAAGTCACAGAAAGCGGTTTTCAAGAGATGACAAGGATTGTAAGCGCACTGGCCGCCATGCATTGCCATGGACGAATTGTGTCTTCTCTGGAAGGCGGATACAACATGGAGGCCTTAAGCCGATCGATTGAAAAACATCTGGAAGTTTTATGCAATTTTTCTCCTATAAAAGCTTGACATAAAAATGTATGCCTTCTAAAATGCCTCATCCTTCCTAAATATTCGTTCCAAAGTGCGAAATCTTTCCACTTGGGGCCCTAAGTGGAAAGATTTATTGACTAAACCAACGCCAAAACCTTACTAATATACAGAATCTAAGGAGATCCAATGCAAGACTTGGAGACTGCACGAGATCATTTGGTATCTGAAACTGTGTGGAATGACCTTCAGAGCTGCCTTTCCTCCCTATCATCTTATTCTGTCATTATTTTCGATCCAGTCGAAAGTAAAATATGCACATCAAAATCCCGCTCGGGCATTTTAAACCATCTACTCCCTGAAAAAGAAGACGATCCTTGTAAGGAAGAATTTCGGAATGCCCTTGATCGCGCTGCCTCATCAAGAGAAATCAACTTTTCCTCTTGCCCGGACCATCTCCATTACTTTGTGATTCCTATCGAAGTGAGTAAAGATAAACTATTGATGATCGTTGCCGGAAAGACGGGCGACTCTGAAGATCTACCGCCAAAATGGGACACCGCTTCTAAACTACGGGCCGCAGGGCGAATCTTATTGGTTGACGCTTTTTCCAGAAATCGGCAGAGCGATGATGCTGAGGTCTTTCCCATTTCGAATAATCTCTCCGATCTCTTTGAACTCGATCAAGCCGCAATTAAGCGAAACGTATCTATTCTCTTCGAAGCCCTTGTCACGCGTTTTGACGTGGATACGGCCGCCGTTTTTTATCAGAGCCAGCAAGGCACCCCGCATCGGGCTATCGCGGTTTTTGGAGAAAAAAAGGAGAAACTGAGAGACATTAAGGTCGAACTCGATTTTTTATATCGGCCCTACAAATCAGACCAAGCCTATGTCACCGTCAATGCGCCCTACGAACTTACTGAATCGGGTCTACCTCGCGTGTTTAATTCGTGCAGCATTTTTGGGATCTACGAAGGCGAAGGGACGATATTGACACTTGCCATCTTCAATAGTGAACTCAGCGATAACGACATTCAGCGTATCGTGTCGTTGTGCAAAAAAGCCGGTACCCTGCATGAAAATATTAAACTCAAAAGTCAGTTACTACAGTACAAGAAAACCATTCAATCCTTTTCCAATTTCAAAAAAATAATCGAGTCGCCTCGAAATTTTGAAGCCTTTTACGAAAAGGCCTTGGAACTCGCGATCAAAACGCTTCAAGCCGAACGGGGTTCTTTAATGATGATGGACAAGGACAAAAAAGAATTATCGATTAAGGCAATCGAAGGCTGCGATCCTTCCTTAATCAGTCCTTTGAATATCAAAATGGGGGAGGGGATTGCTGGAAAAGTGTTTCAAGAAGGAAAAGGTATTTTGGTCGAAAACTTAAATCAAAGCCGGTGGTTGAAACAAAAGCCCAAAACCTCTTATCGGACCGCATCTTTTATCAGTACGCCGATTAAACAGAAAGACCAAACCATCGGATTGATTAATGTGGCCGACCGACTCAACGGCGTCCCTTTTTCCGAAGAAGACCTGGCCGTACTCGAAGCCATTGGCGGTTACATTGCCATGGCCCTGGAACGCTCTGCCTTGTATAAAATTACGAAGGAACTGAAGCGAATTTCCATCACCGATCCACTTACCGGTTTGCTCAACCGCCGAACCTTTCATGATCGCCTGCTAGAAGAAATCGAGCGGACCCGCCGTCATCAAGTGCCGGTGTCATTAATAATCTTGGATTTAGACGATTTTAAGATGACGAACGACACCTACGGGCATCAAAAAGGAGACGAATTACTCAAGGTCCTCAGTAATGTCATTCGCCAATACATTCGCTCGATTGACGTGCCCTCGCGCTATGGGGGGGAAGAGTTCACGATTATCCTGCCTCAAACCCGAAAGGAAGACGCGTGGATTATTGCCGACCGGCTTTGCAAGGGTATCAAAGAAAAGGGACAGCAGATCAAACAAAGTGGAGAGGGTGGACACCTCGCCGTGAGCGTCGGATTGGCGACTTTTCCGGACGACGCGGCCAGCATGGAAGACCTAATCCGAAATGCAGACCGCGCCCTTTATCAAGCCAAACTCCAGGGGAAAAACAGAGCGATTGCCTTTAATAAGCAGGCCTTTAATTAGCCTCTTTTAATAAAGCCTCATGGGCGAGATGATCAATTTCGTCTTCCGTTTTCCCTAAGAAATATAAGATCAACGAAAGATCTCTTTGCCTCAGGTTGATCAGGGCCTTTGCGCGAACGGCCGGTTTTGCATCGAAGGCGATCCCCAATCCGGCCCGCTGGATCATGGGCAAATCATTCGCCCCATCCCCAACCGCGATGACTTGGTTTAAGGGAATCTTTTCTTTCGCGGCAATCTCTTCCATCAGCGCGACTTTTCGGTTTCCATCGACAATCTCTCCGAGCACTTCCCCTGTTAATGCACCGTCTTTTGTCTCCAAGCGATTCGAATAAGAATAGTCGAGTTGAAGGACTTCTTTTACTCGGGATGTAAAATAGTCGAAGCCGCCGGAGAGCACGGCGATTTTTGTACCTAAACGCTTTAAGACTCCGATGAGTTTTTCGGCGCCGGGACTAAAGGGCATGCGGTGATAGACCCGATCCAATGCCGAAATCGGGAGACCTTCGAGGAGGCCGACCCGTTCACGAAGGGCCTCTGGAAAGGACAACTCACCATTCATTGCACGGCGGGTGATGCCAACCACCTTATCTCCCACACCAGCTTCTTTTGCGAGTTCATCGATGACTTCGATCTCGGTCAGGGTTGAATCCATGTCCATAACCATGAGTTTTTTTGGAAGATGATAAAGCGCTTCTTCTTGGACGGCGAAATCGATGCCGTATTGTTCATTGAGAAAAAGAAGTTTTCCAGTCAAATATTCAGACGAGTATCCTGCCGCAGAGACCCTCAATTCCATCGCGGAAAGGCCCTTTTGAGCAAGCATTTTCGAATCTTCGAAATCGACCTTCGCTTTGGCGAGCTTGGTCTTGATCTCTGAGAGGACAGTTGGGCGGAGATTGGGGCCTATACAAGTGATGACATAGCGTATCGTGGCCTGTGTATCGGGCATCGTAGGCATCTCGTTATTTCTTAATTCATTTTTCAGAGCATATCATTTTCGCTTGGTGTTATACAGCAAAGTAGGGGCGCTCGCAAGATTCATTTCCTTCTTGGTTTTCCATCGATCCAGAAAAAATAGCGCCGAGGCGTGGCCAGGGTCACCTCCAATGCATTCTCGGGTTTACGGGACGAAACGACTGCTGTATAGTGCAGGGGTTCCCTAAATTTACCGGATCAATTGCTGCGTTTAGATTCTTCACGACCTTTTCAATTTTATACGAAGGGATTGTCGATTTGAGGCCAGTTGTGATAAATTGGGCCGTCTCATCGGCTCATCTATAATGGTTCGAAAAGTGAGGATTATCGGGTGAAAGAGCGCAAAACCAAATATATTTTTGTTACGGGTGGCGTTGTGTCTTCCTTGGGAAAAGGCCTCTCTGCTGCGGCCATCGGGAACCTGATGGAAGCCAGAGGACTGACGATCACCTTTTTAAAATTAGATCCTTATATTAATGTCGATCCCGGAACGATGAACCCCTATCAACACGGTGAGGTCTTCGTGACCGAAGACGGGGCCGAGACCGACCTCGATTTGGGTCATTATGAACGGTATACCTCCGTCTACATGACAAAGGAAAATAACTACACGACTGGAAAGATTTATTACAATGTCATTACAAAAGAAAGACGGGGCGATTATTTGGGCGGAACGGTTCAAGTCGTCCCGCACATCACGGATGAGATAAAACAATCCATCTTCGCCGTTTCTAAATTGGGCCCCTCCGGGGCTCAGGTCGATGTGGTCATCGTCGAAATCGGCGGCACGGTCGGCGATATCGAAAGCCTCCCTTTCCTCGAAGCCATTCGCCAATTTCCATTCGATGTCGGCAAAGAAAATGTCCTCTACATTCATCTCACACTCATGCCTTACATCAGTGCGGCCGATGAATTAAAAACCAAGCCGACCCAGCACAGTGTCAACAAAATGCGCGAAATCGGCATTCAACCCGACATCCTGCTTTGTCGGACAGACCGTTTTATTTCCGATAGCTTAAAACAAAAGATCGCTCTTTTTTGTAGCGTAGAGCAAGAGGCGGTGATCACAGCCAAAGATGTCGCCTCCATTTATGAAGTCCCTCTCGTTTTTCATCGGCAAAAACTGGATGAAATTATTGTCAGAAAGTTAGGGCTCGAGACCCCGCAACCCAATCTCGATGGTTGGAAACGGATTGTCCATACGATCGAAAAACCCGAAGGGGAAGTTCGAATCGCCCTCATCGGAAAATATGTCGATCTAAAAGACTCTTATAAGAGCCTATACGAGGCCTTGATCCATGGTGGCATTGGGAATAATCTGAAGGTGGAAGTCGATTGGGTCAATAGCGAGCACCTTGAGGAAGTGAAGGTCGAAACCTTGTTGGACGCCTCAGATGGCATTCTTGTTGCCAGCGGGTTTGGACAACGCGGAATCGAGGGAAAAATATCGGCTATTCAATATGCACGTGAAAATAAAATTCCCTTTTTAGGGATCTGCCTGGGGATGCAGTGTGCAGTCATTGAGTTTGCGCGCAATGTCGCCGGCTTGTCCAATGCAAATAGTTCCGAGTTTAATGCGGAAACACCCCACCCCGTCATCGACCTCTTGCATGATCAACGCGATATCGATGACATGGGCGGCACCATGCGTTTGGGCGCCTACCCCTGCCGTGTCGAAAAAGGCACAAAGGCGCAAGAAATTTATGGAAGCGGAGAGCTACTGGAACGCCATCGGCATCGATATGAGGTCAACAATGCCTACCGAGCGCGTCTCGAAAAATCCGGCCTGGTTTTTGGCGGGCTTTCTCCGGACGGGACCCTGGTGGAAATGGTCGAACTCCCAACGCATCCCTGGTTTGTTGCGGTTCAGTTCCATCCCGAATTTAAATCGCGTCCTCAGAATCCGCATCCACTTTTTAAATCGTTTATCAAAGCCGTCTCGACATCCAGCCTGTCTTCTAAAAAGGATACCTAGCCGGATCGCTTTTATTAAGGTAAGTCTATGTTTCAAGGCATTTCCATTGGTCCTCTCCGAGTAGAAAAAGGTCAGTTTTTTTTAATCGCCGGACCCTGCGTCATTGAAAGCAGGGACATGGTAATTAAAACGGCAGACACAATCGCCAAAATTGCACGTGCCCATCATATTCCACTCATCTTTAAATCGTCCTACGATAAAGCAAATCGAACCTCCACGACATCGTATCGCGGAGTCGGTATTGATGAGGGCCTTAAGATTTTACAAGCGGTTCAATCGGAGATTGGCCTGCCGGTTTTATCCGATGTCCACAGCGAACAAGAAGTATCGGAAGCAGCCGGGGTATTGGACGTTTTGCAAATCCCGGCCTTCCTTTGCCGACAGACCGACCTCTTGGTCGCCGCAGGAAAAACGGGAAAGACCGTTAATATTAAAAAGGGTCAGTTCTTGGCCCCGGGCGATATGATTCATGCGGTGGAAAAAGTAAAATCGACCGGAAACGAGAATATCCTCCTTACCGAGCGCGGGGCAAGCTTCGGCTATAATAACCTGGTGAGCGATATGCGGGCCTTAACCATTATGCGAAAATGGGGCTATCCGGTTATTTTCGATGCGACGCACAGCGTGCAATTGCCTGGGGGCGGCGGCAAGGTTTCTTCCGGCCAACGCGAATTTGTCCTACCGCTTTCCCGCGGTGCAGTCGCCGTCGGGTGTGATGGCCTCTTTTTAGAAGTCCATCCCAACCCGGATCAAGCGCCTTCCGATGGACCCAATATGATCAATTTTCAAGATCTCGACCGCCTCCTTTCACAAATCGAAAAATTATGGCCTGTCCTGGAGCACTGAGATTATTTCTTTTTCTATCATAGGTACAAATTCACGATGACCTTGGGAATTTTAGAGGAGGGGATTCGCGTTCTTCAAATTGAAGCGGCGGCGATTCTCAACCTGGTTAAAAAAATCGATGCGAAATTTGTCGCGGCCGTGGAGTACTGCTACGCCTGTACAGGCCGCATTGTGGTGACCGGTATGGGTAAATCGGGCTTAATCGGACGGAAAATGAGTGCGACCTTTTCCAGCACCGGAAGCCCGGCCTTTTTTCTTCACCCCTCCGAAGGCATTCATGGCGATCTCGGAATGATTTCAAAGGACGACCTCGTGATGGCCATTTCAAATAGTGGTGAAACCGAAGAAATTTTGCGGATTTTACCTTCGCTTAAACGGCTTAACTTAAAAATGATAACCTTAACCGGAAACTTGCAATCGACGCTGGCCAAACAAAGCGATGTCATGCTGGATGTGTCCGTCACTGAAGAAGCCTGTCCCCTGGGCCTGGCACCCACGGCCAGTACCACGGCCACACTGGCCATGGGTGATGCTTTGGCCGTCGCCCTGCTCCAGAAGCGTGGATTCCGAAAGGAAGATTTCGCATCTTTTCATCCGGGTGGCGCTTTAGGACGTAACCTTCTCCTGAAAGTATCGGATCTAATGCATCAAGGGGAAGACATCCCAAAGGTCTTGGAGGACAGCCCGATGAAAGAAGTTGTTCTCGAGATGACGGCAAAAAAATTGGGTATGACAACCGTCTTAAACAAAAAAGGGGACTTGGTTGGCGTGATTACGGATGGCGACTTACGCCGCCTGATTCGAAGTTTGGAACAAGACGATGGCACCCTTTTTTCCCGCCCGGCCTCTGAGCTGATGAACCCAGATCCGAAGACGATTGCATCGGATGCCTTGGCGGCCAAGGCCATTCAAACAATGGAAACACATTCAGTTACCTCTTTAATTACAGTTGATTATAAAAACAAACTTAATGGCATAATTCATCTTCACGATCTATTAAAAAAAAGGATCGCTTAATAAGTTTTTCAAGCGAACACTGAAATCAAGATGAAAGTCAAAGACGCCCTCAAAGCAAAGGCACGCCAGATTCGCTATCTCCTTTTGGATGTCGACGGCGTACTGACCAACGGCCTCTTAACTTTCGATGAAGCAGGTCGGGAGATCAAATCTTTTTCGATATACGACGGACTGGGAATTAACCTATTACACCAGGCGGGAATTGGGGTGGGTATCATTTCGGGCCGAAATTCTCCGGTTGTGGCGCGACGGGCTGCCGAACTTCAAATTGTCGATGTCTTTCAAGGCTGCAGCGATAAACTTGGGCCCTACAGTGAAATTAAAAGCAAAAGAGCGCTGATCGACGATTCAGTCGCTTTTATTGGAGACGACCTCATTGATCTCCCTGTCCTAGATAAGGTCGGCCTTGCCGTTGCCGTCGCCAACGCTGTCGATACTGTGAAAGCGCATGTGGATTGGATTACCGAACGAAAAGGCGGGGATGGCGCCGTCAGAGAGGTCATCGACTTTATCTTAAAATCGCAGAAGCATGATGAGAAATATGAAGTGGTCTAAAAAAATCGTCCATGCCTTGCTTTTTTTTGCATTGCGATCGATTGCCTTTGTCTTTCGTTTCCTACCTTGGCGACTTGGCGTTCGCATCGGGGGCGTCTTAGGCCTGCTCTCCTTTTATCTCTTAGGACGAGAACGCAGACGTTCTTATGAGAGCCTTCGCATCGCCTTTGGCCCAGATGCCTCGATCCAGAAGCTTCGTATGATTGCGAAACGGAATTTCGCTAATCTCGGAAAAGGGTTGATTGAGGTCTTAAATCTGCAGTACCTCAATCCGGGTCAACTCGATAAAATTATTTCGATCGAAGGGGAGGAATATCTAAAAAAGGCGGAGGCCGCCGGTAAAGGCACGATTTTGATTACTGGCCACATCGGCAATTGGGAATTGATGGCTGCTGTGCTGTCCATACGGGGCTATCGACTAAACGTGATTGCCGCACCACTTTATGACCCACGAATTGACGAATGGATTATTCGCCTCAGACGGAAATTTAAAGTTGAGACAATTAGCCGTGGCAGTCCTTCTTCTTCAAAAAAAATCCTTGGGGTCCTCCGGAAAAAGGAGGTGCTCGGACTATTAATAGACCAAGATACGCGTGTGGAAGGCGTTTTTGTGAATTTTTTTAACAAAAAGGCTTACACGCCTTCCGGTGCGGCACAACTCGCCTTGCGAAGCGGCGCGACGACCATGATGTGTTTCGTGACCCGACTTCCAGGAGACCGCCATCGCATTACAATCGAAAAACCGATAGATTTGCTTGAAAGTGACGACCGGGATCACGATATAGAAGTGAATACCGCCCTGTTTACGGCGCGTATTGAAGAACATATAAAGCAATATCCCGACCAGTGGGTTTGGATGCATCGTAGGTGGAGAACTCAAGGACGGGCAGAGAAACCCTAGTAGTACACCACTTTCTTTTTTTAAACGATATTTCGAGATCACACTCCGAGCCGACCATGAATCTTCCGAATATTCTAACCCTGTTTAGGATCGTTCTCATTCCATTTTATATTCTTTTTTTTTACCGACATACTTTTGAAGGCTCAATCATCGCCGCCGTTATTTTTCTTGTCGCCTCGCTCACCGACATCCTTGATGGTTATCTTGCCCGCGCAAGATCGGAAGTTACGAAATTTGGTAAGTTCTTGGATCCCATCGCCGATAAACTCTTGGTCGTATCGGCCTTGATTCTATTGGTGGACCAACAACGTGTACCCGCTTGGCTCGTTATTGTCATCATTGGACGGGAGTTTGCAGTCACTGGCTTTCGCGCCATCGCAGCCTCGGACGGTGTCGTGATTGCCGCAGAACGGACGGGAAAATACAAGATGATCTTGCAAACGATCTCGGTTATTTTCTTAACCCTCGATTTCCCGAATGTGGTCTTTCATCAAATCGGATTAACCTTCTTATTTGTTTCAATGTTCCTTGCTGTCTTCTCCGCTGTCCAATACTTTTTAAAATTCGGCGGCAGTCTAAACTTGCTCAAAGAAAAATAATAAAAACCAAGCCCTTAAAAAGACCGCCTTTCTTTTGGGGTCTCAATAATTACATTTTCTGGATATGCAGTTATAATGTCCTGAAAAATAAATAAAATTGTTATTAACGCATTATATTCATTATAAAAGCACAAGATAAGTTGGCTAATATATAAATTTTCAGTATCCGATGTTCAACCAACATTGAATCATACTTTAAATCTAGATATTTTCTTGCTAGAGACCACCAACTTTTTTAGATCATGTATAATCTTATTTAAAGGATGAGGGCTGACATTTTTAACGCAGTTGCGATCATCATCGCCAGTTATCTTATCGGATCTCTACCCTTTGGACTGATATTATCAAAAACCCTGCGCGGCATCGACCCAAGAACGCAAGGAAGTGGTAATATTGGAGCGACCAATGTTTGGAGGGTCGTCGGCAAGAAAGAAGGCGTGATTACCGTACTTTGCGATCTCCTAAAAGGGATGCCACTCCTCTTGCTCGCCAAAACCATAGAGATGGACAGTAAGATCGTTTATCTTGTCGCACTAGCGGCAGTTTTTGGTCATATCTTTTCTATTTTTTTAAATTTTAAAGGAGGGAAGGGGGTTGCGACGAGTTTGGGCGTATTGCTCATGCTCTCCCCAAAGCTGGTATTGGTCGCATCTTTATTTTGGGCGGTAAGTGTTTTTCTAAGCAAAATCTCTTCTGTTGGGGCGCTGACCGCCTTTAGCCTCCTTCCAATTTTGGCATATTTTTTACAAATGGACCGTCATTTCCTGTTATTAGTCACGACGATTTCTTTGCTGGTCCTGGTTCGCCATCGAGAAAATATTCGCCGACTCCTTAAAGGAAAAGAACAGGCCTTGTAAGTCAATCAGGAGAAATGAGAACAATGGCTGCGATAAAGTCACTTCTTCTCGGGTTTGCCATAACGCTATTTTTGATGGCTGCTGTTTCCAAAGCAGAAACCGTGGAAGAAAATACGAACGCACACCCTGAAGAAACTACCGAACCGTTCACATTGGAAAATAAAAAGTCTTCAGAGACAATCGCACTTTCTCCTTTTGTATCGGCCGTGGAGTCCGATACATTCGATCAATTCATTCTTGAACTTGGTATCGAGCGTTCAGATCGGGCGGCAAGCTACTTCCTCTTTAAAGCTGAAGATGCCCTTAACCAAGGCCGGGGAGCAGAGGCTATTCGCTTGGGGGAACTGGCGAAAAAAGTATCTCCTTTCTCGCCTTTACCCTATTTTTTCTTAGCCGATGCCTATTGGCAACTTAACCCTTTTAGTCCTTTAAGCCCCATTCTTCACGATTTACGAGGTGTCATTCTTACGTTACAGGATTTCTCCCTGCTCTTCACGCTGATCAGCCCTTACCTATTCTTCTTTCTTCTTTCAATCATTCTCACTTTGGTTACCTTCATGCTCTATTCGCTCGTTTCATATACATCCATTTGGATCCATGAAATATCGGAAAGTTCGAATGGCATTCTGCATCCCATTGCTGCGACCTTCTTATTCTTCTTAATCTTATTGACACCACTCTTACTCGGTCTACCCATGTTGTGGTTCTTTCTTTTCACTTTTATTATATTTTGGCGATTTTACAGCCGCGGCGAAAAAGGAATTATTTTCACTTTTCTTTTGGGCCTCGGCAGTGCCGCCTGGCTCCTTCCAATGATTGTCACCTTGTTTACGGTCAAAGGGTCCTTCCAATTTGATGAAATCTCCCGAAATGCACGGGCCGAATATCCTTGGGTTTCTCCCATTGCAAATACAGATAATCCCAGTTGGGAAGATGCATTCATTCAGGCCTCCTTCAATATGACACGGGGAGAATACCAGGATGCCGAAAAGGCTTATAAAACAGCCCTTGAACAAAACCCAAATTCCCCAAAAATCTTAAATAATCTAGGCAATATTGCCTTTTACCTAAAGGATTACAATAAGGCAATCGACTATTACCAAGGCGCCATCTCAGCAGCACCAGAACTGATGTCCGCCCATTATAATTTAAGCCAAACCTATCGTGAGATGCTTTTGTTCGGAGAAGGGGAGGCGGCCTACGCGAAAGCCAAGAAGATCAGCGAAAAAACCGTCGAAGTGTATTCTATGAAGTCCGCCCGATTCTCAAAATACCCGGTGATCGAAGAGCGCTTGTCTTCAGCAAACCTGATAAAACTGATCTTTGCCGAAAATAAAGAAACCGTCCATTTAAGTGAACAGCTTTGGCAGAGCTGGGTCGGGGAGATCCCACTGAGTTTGTCGCCTTTGATTGCTTTATTGTTTGTGATTCTCTTGGGTGTCTCAAGTTATTGTTTAGGGCTTATTTTTACGGCGAAGCCTTGTTCATTTTGTAAACGTGCCGTTTGTATCAAGTGTGTCAAACGGCTCTTTAGCTATCAGGTGTGTGATCGATGCCAAATGGAATACAAGTTCATTCAAACAAAGGCCGACTTTAAAATTATCGAAGACGCGGTCAGAAAAGTGCCGTCAAAACTTTATCCGTTTTTTTTACTCCCAGGTGGGGGACATCTCGCAACAAGAAATACAACGCTCGCCTTTTTCTTTCTCGTGCCCTTTTATCTGATCGTCGCTTCCGTCTTTGAATCGGGTGTGGTCATTCCGCCTACTGAATGGTATTTACATCGTTCTGGCTCGTTTATACAGCTTATTCTTCTTGTCGCACTTTTCTTTTTTGCAGGCTATCATTTGTTTCAAATGAGGAAAAGGCGGATATGGCTTTAAAAGGATCGATAAAAGAGTTTGCGCTCACCGAAATCTTTCAACTGATCTTTCATCAAAATAAAGAAGGACTCCTGACCTTAACGCGCGAAGATACCAAAGTTTCCGTGCTATTTAAGGAGGGAAAAATCATTCGTGCTTACGAAGGCGAATTCCAAGAGGTTTTCGGCCAGAACTTAATTCGGGCGGGATTACTTTCGAACGATCAACTCGGCATCGCCCGATATCGCCTTCAAAATCAAAAGACAACTTTGGATGCATTGCTTGCCGAATTAAAGTTTCTTTCCGAATCCGAACTGATGCGGCTAACGCGGCTTTTTACCGAAGAAACTTTATATCTTCTTTTTAATTGGGAAAAAGGCGACTATGAATTTCAACAAAAGACCATTAACTACAATGCCAACCTGGTCTCGCCCTTAGAAACGCAATTCCTTTTAATGGAGGCCGTGCGTCAAATTGACGAATGGCCGGCATTACTAAAGAAAATTCCCTCTAGAGAAATGGTCTTCGAGAAAATACCGGAGCTCGAGGATCTCCGTTCGGAATCGGACGACGCCGGTAAGCTTGAGGATGATGATCCTTTCGGATCGATTGAGGGTTTAGAAGAAGAGGGTGAAAATGAAGAAGAAAGCGATACGACATGGCTTCTCCAGAACTTGGATGGACAACAAAATGTTCAGCAGGTCATTGACCGGGCGCAAATGGGCGCCTTTGCGGTGCATCAAGGCATTGTCGAACTTCTAAAAGAAAAAAAGGTTCAAGAAATAAAGGGTCCTGAAGTCCCCAAGGAAAGCAGCAATCCTCTGCTGAAAAAAGAAACAGTGTTCAAATGGGTTGCGGGGACTGTCGTTCTTTGCATCGCAATCTTCCTTTTTATTGCATCCTATCCTTCCATTCGACTGACAACCCTCATGTCTCTCACACCCCTTGAAGAATTTAAGGAGCTGTCCATTAAAAACGAGCGTTACTTTATTCGATTCGCCCTAGATCTTTATCATTTGAAGCATAATCGATATCCTGATACACTACATGCCTTGGTCGAAGAGGGCTACTTAGGACCCAATACTGGGATAAAACCACATTTCAAGAATTGGTCTTATCAGCCTTCGCCAGTAGGCGATGACAGCTTCCTACTCAATTCAATAAACCCACAATAGTTTACATAATATACATTATCAGACATTAATATGATTAAACGCTTGGAGCAATTTCGGCGGAATTCCATACTGGCCTTTATTGGGTTTCAGGAGGCCTTGATTGCTATCGCCGACCACGCCAACCAACATGTCCAGAAAGTGAAGATAAATCTACAAGCTGAGGCGCTAGAAAATCAGATAAGAAAAGATCAGGTCAAACTGGGTGAGGCCATTTATCAACGGCAAGAACTTGATTTCGAAGACTTATTTAAATCAAAAGGCGTCGAAGAATTAGTCCTAAATATAGAAATGTCCAAGAAACAACTGGATGCATTGGAGGGCATTATATCGCCCTATGAGGCATTACATGATTTTGAGCGCCTACTGATTCGCTCCGACTTCATCATCCAACATGTCATCATCTTGGACGGATTCCACGGCATCGGTAAAACGATTCAAGAATTGAATCTCCCAACCCAAATGCTGATCTTTTTTATTAAAAAGAGCGATCAAATTGAAATCGCGGACGGCAAGGTCATCATCGAAACAAAAGATGAAATCACTTTTCTTTGCTCAAAAGAAAATACAAATAAATACATTGAGTTATGGAAGTAACTTAAAGCTAAGCTTCTTTATTTTCAGCCTCCTTGATCTCCATATGCATTTCTTCTTCTGAAAGAATCTTCTTTTTTAGCAACAAGCCAACCACCGCATCCAATTTCTTTTCGAATCGTTCAAGATCTTCTTCTAAATGCCTTACATCCGTTTTTTTGGGTGCTTTTTTTTCTTCCACCATGCGCTCTTCCTCGGGCCTCACTTTGGAAGCAAGCTTCGCAACAATGATAATAGCGACGATTCCTCCTAAAAATAAGAATAATATACCCATAATTTAAATTAAGCCGTTTAAGGCATTTAATTTATTCAAAGGAGAACCTTATCTAATAGCTTCAATTTCAATAATTGTTCCGCACTATCATAAGGCGAAAAGATCTCCAGATGCCCAGAACTATTAATAATCAGGTTTCCCTCTCCCTTGTTACCCTCAGAATATGAAGACTTGAGTCCGGAAATTTCAGCTTTATCCTGAATAGTCACTTTTAAATGATCGCGTTTGGCTTGCAAAGACGGTGTCATTAAATTCGTAATGGCATTGCCATATGTGTCGAAGTAGACGATCCTTCCTCTAAGCCTTCCTCCGGTATTTCGATAAAACAGGTCTCCCAATATCTTCGCGCCTTTCATTTCACGCCCCAATTCCGAGGGTAATTTCCCATTGGCCAAGGCAGCCGCCAGTGGAGCAAAATGATCTCTTCCGGCAAAGGTCGGACTCTTTTTCGAAAGCAAAAGCCCATCGTCGACGACTTCATAAACGCGACATTTTTTATCCTTGAGGAGGTATGTAAAAACGCCATTGTCCGGTCCCACGAAATAATGGTCCCGATAGTTCAACAAGAGCACCTTTCGATTTGTGCCGACGCCGGGATCGATAACAACAAGGTGGACTGTGCCTCTGGGAAAATAGTTGAAGCTTTCCTTTAGGATAAAAGCGCCGCTAACGATATCGTGTCGGTCGATTTGGTGCGTGACATCCACAATCTGAGCGCCGGGTGCTTTTTGGAGCAACACGCCTTTTAAGGATGCGACAAAATAATCCTTCAGTCCAAAATCGCTCGTCAGTGTAATGATAGACGCGCCAGGACTAGGCTTCTCCCTTCCTGCAGATTGTAAGGACTGTTTAACGTTTAAAACTGATTTTGAGGACTTCATATTCGACGGTCTTGTTCGGCGCTTTCACTTCGACAAAGTCACCCACCTGACGGCTAATGAGTGATCTCGCTACGGGCGAGTGAACGGATATGGTTCCGTTTTTCAAATCCGCCTCGTCTTGGCCGACAATCGTATAGACTTTCTTTTCGTCACTTTCGATGTCGAGCAATTCGACCGTCACGCCGAACACCACTTTCTCTGCGGAGAGGTTCGATGTATCGATCACCTGTGCGTCGACCAGCTTTGATCCGATTTCCCGAATCCGGCCCTCGATAAAACCTTGCCGTTCTTTTGCTGCGTGATATTCCGCATTTTCGGAAAGATCGCCATGGGCCCGCGCTTCGGCAATGTCGGCGATATTTTTGGGCCGCTCTATTTTCTTCAGCCGGTCGAGTTCGTCTTTAAGTTGCGCATGACCTTTCGGTGTCATGGGTATTTTCAAAATGACCTCCAGACTAATGTTGGTGATAAACTTGCAGCGGCCTGACCCTCAATTTATTCTTTAAAAGTGCTTCAATACCATGGATCGCCGCCTTTGCACCCGCAATTGTTGTAAAGTAAGGGGTCCCGTCTTGTAACACCCGTTTTCGAATCACTTGAGAATCTTCTTTCGACCGCTTATCCCCCACCGTATTAACGACCAAGTGCACCTGATGGTTCTTTAAACGATCGAGAATATTCGGGCTCCCCTCTTGCACTTTTTTTAGACCTTCGACCTTCAATTCGAATCGATTGAGATAATCCGCAGTGCCCTTCGTCGCGATCAGTTGAAAGCCTAAGGCGTTTAGTTTTTGAGCAATCGGGGTCACCGCCGCCTTGTCCCCGTCTTTCACGCTAATAAAAACCGTACCGCTTGTCGGAAGCGGATTGTCCGCCGCAGTCTCCGCCTTGGCAAAGGCATTACCGAAATCCTGATCAATCCCCATCACCTCCCCGGTCGATTTCATCTCCGGACCCAGAATCGCATCGGTTTTAAAGCGTTTAAATGGAAACACGGCCTCCTTCACCGCAACGTGATGAAGCGTTTTTTTCATTATCCCTTGTTCCTTTAAACGGATGCCCATAATCACTTTCATGGCGATTTTTGCAAGGGCCTGTCCGATGGTTTTACTTACAAAGGGCACCGTCCGTGAACCGCGAGGATTCACTTCCAAGATATAAACCTCCCCGTCCTTCACCGCGAATTGTATATTGATCAAGCCAATGACTTTCAGTTCTTTCGCGATGACGGTGGTTTGATCGGCGATAATTTTGAGAACCGAGGGTCCAATTGAAAAAGGCGGCAGGGAACAGGCCGAATCGCCCGAATGCACCCCCGCCTGCTCAATATGCTCCATGATGCCACCGACAAAAACATCCTCGCCGTCACAAACCGCATCGACGTCAATTTCGATGGCGTCCTCTATATAATCGTCCACCAAGACCGGGTGTTCGGGAGAAATAGTAACAGCATGAACCATATAGTCCCTGAGGCTTTGTGGATCGTAGATAATCTCCATTGCACGACCGCCGAGCACGTAAGAGGGGCGAACAATCACAGGATAACCGATCTCCCCCGCCGTCTTTTCGGCTTCTTCAATCGAGCGTGCAAAGCCGTTTGTCGGCTGTTTCAATCCCACCTTGTCGAGTAGTTTTTTAAAACGCTCCCGGTCTTCCGCGCGGTCAATCGCATCCGGTGAGGTCCCCAATATTTGCACGCCGGCCTTCTGCAGTGGAACGGCTAACTTCAGTGGCGTTTGTCCGCCGAACTGCACAACCACACCCAGGGGCTTTTCCACTTCGACAATGTGCATCACATCTTCCAGGGTCAAGGGTTCGAAATAGAGCCGGTCCGAGCTGTCGTAATCCGTGCTTACCGTTTCGGGGTTACAATTCACCATAATGCTTTCGTAACCCATTTCGCTTAAGGCCAGCACCGCATGCACGCAACAATAATCGAATTCAATTCCCTGCCCAATTCGATTCGGCCCGCTCCCCAAAATGATCACCTTCTTTCGGTCACTGGGTGCCGCTTCGCATTCCTGTTCGTAAGTGGAATAGAGATAGGGCGTGTGGGCCTCGAATTCGGCGCCGCAGGTATCGACCCGCTTGTAGACCGGCACAATCCCCTCCCGCTTTCGCCACGCTGTGATCTCCGATTCGGGCCGATGCGTAATACGGCCAATTTGGCGGTCCGAATAGCCCGATGCCTTTGCGCGGCGGAGTAGCACGGCATCTTGATCCAAGCCCACCAAGTCCGCTTCGATTTGAACGATCTGTTGTAGTTGATTCAAAAACCAGGGGTCGATCTTCGTCAGGCCATACAATTCATCAATCGATACCCCAAGGCGGATGGCGTCGGTGATTTGCGAAATTTGATTAAAGGTTGGCCGCGAGAGCATCTTTTTCAGGGCCTCGACGCCGAGGTTTTTTTGAAAACTCGGTTCCATGCCTTCTCGGTTAACTTCCAGCGAGCGCAGGGCCTTTAAAAATGCCTCGCGGAAGTTGCGGCCAATGGCCATGACCTCTCCGACCGACTTCATTTGTAGGCTCAAGGTTCGATCCACATCGGGAAATTTTTCAAAGGCAAAGCGCGGTATCTTTACAACCACGTAGTCGATCGTGGGCTCAAAGGAAGCCGGTGTGACGGCGGTGATGTCGTTTCTGATTTCGTCGAGCGTCAGGCCGACGGCCAATTTCGCGGCGATCTTAGCAATGGGAAAACCCGTGGCCTTCGAGGCCAAGGCGGAACTGCGAGACACGCGCGGATTCATCTCGATCACGCGCATCTCGGCGTTGGCGGGGTTCAAAGCGAATTGGATATTCGAGCCGCCGGTATCGACTCCCACGCCCCGGATGATCTTAATCGCCGCGTCCCGCATCCGCTGATATTCCTTGTCCGTCAGCGTTTGCACCGGCGCTACCGTGATGGAATCGCCCGTGTGCACGCCCATGGGGTCCAGGTTTTCGATGGAGCAGACGATCACGACGTTGTCGTTCTTATCGCGCATCACCTCCAGTTCGAATTCCTTCCAGCCGATGGCCGATTCTTCAATTAAAACCTCATGCATCGGACTACTTGCAAGTCCCGCTTCGACGGCGCGCTCGAAATTTTCCATGTCATAGGCAATGTCGCCCCCAAGGCCTCCCATCGTAAAAGAAGGACGTATGATAGAAGGGAAACCCGTCTGCCTTACAAGTGCTTTCGCTGCTTCTAGGGTACTCGCAATGCCGCTTTGAATAAACGCCAGGCCCGCATCGCTGATCACCTTTTTAAAGGCCTCTCTGTCTTCTGCTTTTTTGATCGAGTCGTAATTCGCGCCAATCAATTCCACCTGGTAGCGTTTAAGAATGCCCGCATCGTACAAAGCCACCGCCATATTTAGAGCGGTTTGTCCGCCCATTGTCGGCAGCAGGGCTTGGGGTCGTTCCTCCTCAATAATCGCATTGAGCACCTCAAGCGTAATGGGTTCCACATAGGTGCGGTCCGCCACGTCCGGATCGGTCATAATCGTCGCGGGATTGCTGTTCACCAGCACCACTTGATAGCCTTCTTCACGAAGGGCCTTGCAGGCCTGGGTGCCAGAATAATCGAACTCGCAGGCCTGCCCGATGACGATGGGCCCCGCGCCGATGATTAAGATTTTTTGTATGTCAGTCCGTTTTGGCAAGTGCTGTCCTTTAACTAAGCATTCAATTTTTTAAAAAGCATAGCCTCGCAACTTTAGGGCATCCAAAGGTAGAGAAATTGCGGCGAGGCGCCGCGTAAGAGCTGCCTCGGATCGAGTCCCCAAGCCGCAAAAGGATCGGCCGGTTTTGCGAAGCTTTGCGAATAGATGTTGTCGCTGTATTCGCCGGGGCTGGAGTATAAAATCACTTTCGCCTCCTCTACGCCCGCCATGATTTTAACCCGATCAATGGCCTGATCGAGATAGGCGATTTCGTCGATTAAGCCCCTAGCCTTCGCATCCGATGCCGTATATACCCGCCCGTCCGCCAGTGCCTTAATTCGGGCCGGGGTGAGTTCGGGCCTTCCCGTTTCGATCACCTTTAAAAACCGCCCATACATATCGTCGATGATGCCTTGCATAATCTCCCGGCCTTCCGGCGAAAGCGCCTTGGTCGGCGAGCCCAAATCCTTGTTTTCGCCTGACTTGATCGATTCGGCCTTGACCCCGACCTTGTCCATGAGCCCTTCCAAGTTTACATGCGTCATAATCACGCCGATGCTGCCCACCACAGAGGTCGGATGCGCCAGAACCCGGTCGGCCGCCATCGCAATATAATAAGCGCCCGAGGCCCCCACGTCCAAAATCGACACCACCACGGGCTTGCCGCTTTGCTTTTTAAATTGGCGAACCTCGTGATAAATCAAATCGGAGGCGGTAATCGTGCCCCCCGGACTGTTCACACGCAAGACAATCCCCTTCACCGCCGGGTCCTGCGCCGCGCGCTTTAATTCTTCTTTTACGCGCGACACCATGTCCGGTTTTTCGAAGAAACCAGAATCCTTTTGTTCCGAGATAAAGCCGGAAATCTCGATCAAGGCGATCTTGAACGCCCCTTCGCCGCCGACCACCTTTTCTTGCAGCGGCTTCGATTCCGGTAAGAGCGATATGTTGTAGATACAGCCTGTCATGGACACCATCAAGGCCACAAGGAACGCAAAGCTTTTTATCTTATTTCTCAATTTTTAAATCTCCCCTAAGGATATAGACCGGTTCAATCCATACGAAGCAAGACAGGGCCTGTGCCGCCGATAAAGGCTTATTCGAGTTGTTCCAAATCAGCCAAGTCTTGGTGTCTTCCAACTGCCTTCTTATTTTTTCTTGCATCTGAATGATTTTAAGCATGGTAAGAGTAATCCCCCCTTTGAAAAAGGGGGGCAAGGGGGGATTTAAACAGGTCAACAATACAAATAAGGATAAAATCCCCCTCAATCCCCCTTTTTCAAAGGGGGAAGCATAAGATACCTTTTGCTGAAGATTATTCAGAGCCATCTTGTTTAACAACGCGAAAAATTCGCTGCTTGCCTTGCCGATCATGATATTTCCAATTGTTATATTCGTCCCGAATCTCTTCCAGTGCCGCCAGCCGGGCTTCGGGCGATTGGCGGGACCAATAGGCGTAGTCGGACTTTAGATCTTCCAGCTTAATCACTCGGATCGCTTTTTTATTTAAAGGCGGCACGGGCTTATTTCCTATTTCGAACACGAATCAACAAAATTCTTAAAAAAGAAGGCGGCGTCGTGTGGGCCGGGCGCGGCCTCGGGGTGATATTGAACCGAAGAGGCCTGTAAATTACGGTGGCGCATGCCCTCGACGGTTTGGTCATTGAGGTTGATGTGCGTGACTTCAATGTCCTTTTCGACGGCGGAGAAGTCGATGGCGAAGCCGTGATTCTGCGCGGTGATCTGTACTTTTTTTGTCGCCATCTCCATCACCGGTTGATTGCCGCCGTGGTGGCCGAACTTCATCTTAAAACATTTGCCGCCCAAGGCGAGCCCTAAAATCTGATGTCCCAGACAGATCCCAAAGATCGGTTTTTTTCCGAGGAGTGACTTCACCGCTGCGATTGCATAAGGCAGCGCCTCCGGATCGCCGGGACCGTTGGAAAGCAGGATGCCATCGGGCGACATTCCCAGCACCACATCGGCGGGGGTCTGTGCGGGCACCACCGACACGCGGCATCCTAATTCAGCCAGGCTACGCAGGATGTTTCGTTTAACGCCGAAGTCGTAAACCACCACGTGAAAACGAGTAGTGCTCCCCGTCTCCCCTTTCCATTCGTAAGGCTTGGCGCAGGTGACTTGAGTCACCAGATCTTGGCCGACGAGCGAGGGGACTTTTTTAAGCCGTTCTAAAAGCAGGGCTGTGTCCTGCGTTTCGGTGGAGAGAATGCCCTGCATCGCGCCGTGCACGCGGATTTTGCGCGTGAGGGCACGGGTGTCGATGCCGTCTATTGCGATCACTCCCCGCCGCTTCAAGAGCACATCGAGCGCTTCTTCCGAGCGCCAGTTGCTGGGAAAGCTGGAGTATTCCTTGACGATGAATCCTTCGAGCCAAATCCGTTCGCTCTCCTCGTCCTCCGCATTCACCCCATAGTTGCCGATGAGCGGATAGGTCATCGTCACCATCTGGCCCTTGTAAGAAGGATCGGTCAAGACCTCCTGATAACCCGTCATGCTCGTATTGAACACCACCTCCCCGGCCGCCTCCCCCTCCGCGCCGAAGGACTGGCCGGTAAAGCTTGTGCCGTCTTCTAAGACTAATATCGCTGGTTTATTCATATCCGTTGAGTTAACCCACGAGCCGACGGTTCAGCCTAGAATCAAAACGGTCGTTCGCGGTTGGTTGAGCATATGTTTATGTTCGTTGCGACACAATTAAGAAACGGACTTATACGTAATATCAATGTTCATTGTTGCTACGCTGTTCTCATCTATTTCTAATGGCATAATACTATCGACACCAATTAAGTTACCGTAAAACAGATCATTTTCTTTCACAAAAATACTGTATTTCCCAGGTGGCAATTCTTGTTGATAGAATCCGCTATTATCCGATTTTAGTTCAGCGACCAGATTGGTGGAAATATTTGAATAGAAACCTCCACGATCGACCTCTTCTACGTCATCCGATGATGTTTTCTCATAAATATATAGATTACGTATCACAGGAGTGATCTGTCCAAGTTTTGCTCCGGGCATAAAATTACCTTCCCAAAACCTAACAATTCCCGCTACGCCTTGCTGGATAGTAACTTTTTCGCGATTAAGAGGAATCATTGATCGACCCTTGTAGTTAGTTTCACTACTAACCGCAGAGATTGTTATCACAGAAAATAATACAACCAGAAATAAAACATTGGAATATAACTTAAATATCACTGTCATTTAGTCTGTATATCCAATAAAAACCTAACAGTTATTGTCCATCACCCCGCCCCATTCAACTCATTCTCAATCAACTTCCCCGCGACAATCACCGCAGTCGCCCGACCTTTCATCGTCCAACCAATAAAGGGGGAATTCTTTCCAAGCGATTTAAAACTTTGCGCCTTCACCATCCACTCGGCTTCGGGATCGATGATACTAATATCGGCACGGTCGCCGATTTCGAGCCGCCCAGCGTGTCCCCCGTGCCCGTGTTCATGGCGTTTTTATGTATCATTTGGGTTCTTCTACACCGAGATCCCGACATATTTTGCGTGCGAGATGCGCGTTAATCTCCCGGTGGCGTGGAATTGCTGAGCGTTTATTGAGCACCGGATTGTGCCACCACGAGTGACGGCCCCCTTCCCTCAGTAACGCGCATCCGAACGATTCAAGTTGCTTTATCAGGTCGCGCCGCTTCATACGGCGATATCAAGTTCCTCGTATTCGTCGCCTGCGGCATCGATTGCTTCCGAACGGTTCAACTCCAGGGCTTCCCGAAGTGTGACCTCAAGCGATTCAATCAATTCTTCACGCGTCGCTTCTTGGCAATTTACCCCAGGCACTTCTTCAATCCAACCGATCCACCAACCCGCATCTTTCTTAAGTACTGCTGTAAATTTCGTTTTCATCCTGGATTCCTACCTCTTCGGTTAATGACACATAACGGTTGTTATCCATTATCCTGTACTGCTAAGCGCATTCTCTATCAACTTCCCCGCCACGATCACCGCCGTGGCGCGGCCTTTCATCGTCCAGCCGATAAAGGGCGAATTCTTTCCGAGGGATTTAAAGCTTTGCGCCTTCACCGTCCATTCCGCATTCGGATCGATAATGCTGATGTCGGCGCGATCGCCGATTTCGAGCCGCCCCGTTTTTTTGCCTAATACGGCGGCGGGCCCGGCGGTGAGTTTCCGTATCGCTTCCATTAAACTCAACACGCCTTCATCCACCAAACGGAGCGAAAGCGGCAAGGCCGTTTCCAGACCGACAATACCGAAGGGCGCGCAATCTAACTCTTGTTCTTTTTCGTCGGCGGCGTGGGGCGCGTGATCGGTGGCGATGACTTCTAGGGTGCCGTCCGCCAGCCCGGCACGGACAGCCGCTTGATCGCTCTGGGCGCCGAGCGGCGGTTTCATCTTCGCATTGCTGTTATATCCTCGGACGGCCTCATCTGTGAGCGTAAAATAATGGGGACAGGTTTCCGCCGTCACACGAACGCCCCGGCGTTTTGCATCGCGGATGAGCGCGACGGAACCGGCGGTGCTGATGTGGGCCAGATGAACGCGGGCCCCCGTGAGTTCCGCCAGTTCGATATCGCGGGCGACCATCACCGTCTCCGAGGAGGCCGGAATGCCGCGCAGTCCTAAAGCCGTCGAGACTTCGCCTTCGAACATCACCCCGTCGGCCGTCAGATTCAAATCCTCGCAATGGTCGATGACGGGCACGTCGAAAATCTTCGCGTAGTTCATGGCCTGGCGCATGACTTGGCTGTTCATCACGGGCAGGCCGTCGTCCGAAACCGCGACGCAACCGGCGGCGACCAGCTCGGCCATCTCCGCCAGTTCCTCCCCTTTCGAACCCTTCGTAATCGCCCCGACGGGCAGCACATGAACGATGCCTTCTTCTTTCGCCTTTTCGAGAATAAATTCCGTGACGGCTTGGTTGTCGTTTACAGGTTCGGTGTTGGGCATGCAGCAGACGGTCGTAAAACCGCCCCAGGCTGCAGCGGCAGTGGCGGTCGCCACGGTTTCTTTGTATTCGAAACCCGGCTCGCGAAGATGGGTGTGCAGGTCGATGAGGCCGGGCACGACGAGCTTGCCCTTTGCGTCTATCGTTTTGCAATCATTCGGTGCTTTGATCGATGGGCCCAGTTCGCGGATGAGGCCGTCTTCGACGAGCAAATCCCCGACTTCGTCCCGATTGCTGGCGGGATCGAGGATGCGCCCGCCTTTGATCAATATTTTTTCTAAGGGATCACTCACGACTGCCTCCGGATAAAAGAAAGAAAAGCGCCATGCGGACGGCCAGGCCGTTCGTGACTTGTTCGAGGATGACGGAGGAAAGGCCGTCGGCCACCTCCGAAGTCACCTCAATGCCCCGATTGATAGGGCCGGGATGCATGACCAAACACTTGGGATCGGCCAAAGACAAGCGGCGTCGGTTGAGGCCGTAGAGTTTGGAGTATTCGCGAATCGTCGGGAAAAAGCTTTTGCCCTGGCGCTCCAACTGAAGCCGAAGGAGGATGATCACATCCGCCGAAGCCAGGGCCTCATCGAGATGATAATGTACGGTAACGCCCCACTTTTCGATGCCGCGCGGGATGAGGGTCGGCGGGCCGACCAGGTGGACATCGGCACCGTATTTCAGCAGACCATGGATATCAGAGTTCGCTACCCGGCTATGGAGGATGTCGCCCACAATCACGACCTTCAAGCCTTTAAAATCGCCCCGCTTTTCTTTAATTGTCAACAAATCTAAGAGGCCCTGGCTGGGGTGTTCGTGGGTGCCGTCTCCGGCGTTGATCACCGAACAGTGCAGGGCCGAGGCCAGGAAATGTGCCGCGCCCGATGAATGATGGCGCACGACGATATAATCGGATTGCAAGGCCTGAATATTTTTGGAGGTATCTAAAAGGGTCTCGTGTTTTGTCGTGCTGCTGGCACCGGCGGAAATATTGATCACATCGGCGGAGAGGCGTTTGGCAGCGAGCTCAAAAGAAGTGCGCGTCCGTGTGCTGGGCTCGAAAAAGAGATTGATGACCGTTTTTCCACGCAGCGCCGGGACCTTTTTGATGTCCCGCATGGAGACCTCTTTGAAGGACTCGGCGGTATGAAGGATGAGGTCCATCTCCTCCCGTTCTAAGTCTGCAATCGACAGGATGTCTTTTCGTTTAAGCGTCACGCACAGCCCTTTTTAAAATCACGCGATCTTCCTCGCCCGCTTCTTCGAGGAGCACCAACACTTTTTCGTCGAAGGCCGTCGGCAGGTTTTTGCCGACATAGTCGGCGCGAATCGGCAACTCCCGATGCCCGCGATCGATTAAAACAGCCAGTTGAATTTCTTTCGGGCGGCCCAGGTCGATCAGCGAATCAAGCGCGGCCCGAATCGTGCGGCCGGTATATAGAACGTCGTCGACCAAGACCACTCTGCGGTCGGTCATGTCGAAGGGAATGTCGGTGGTCTCCAAGGCCGGCGTGGCGCTTCGGGTATCCAAGTCGTCGCGGTAGAGGGTGATGTCGAGTACGCCGACAGGCGGTGCATCGCCTTCGATTTTTTCGATCCGGCGCGATAAACGCTGCGCCAGATAGACCCCGCCCGTACGAATGCCAACCAACACGATATCCTTCGCGCCCTTATTCCGTTCAAGTACTTCATGCGCAATACGCGTTAAAGCCCTTGAAATTTCATTGGAATTGAGTATGACATGTTCCACAGCCATCCGCGTCCGCTCAAAAAATCGTACAAAAAAAAACCTAAGCCCGGTACTTTATCCGGCTTAGGTTTATGGTCTTTTGCTTCTTGATAAAACCCATCTTCTTACCTTTCCGGTCTCACGGAACCAGTTTAAAGGAACTAAAGCTATTATTCAGATTTCTGAGAAGAATGTCAAGGGAGAATTGGCGTGGAAGAATGATACTAACTTAGTGCTCCGACAAATTCGCAGACCCTAATACCATCTCGATGGGAATGTGAGGCATTTAGACCTTAGCATGGGGCAGTTAACCCCAGAGAATTGGGTGAAAAAAGTCCAAAACACTTGAGGCGCAAATAAGCCTTTTTTTAGTTCACTATAAAATATATTGATATCAATAAGATCGAGTTTTTTAATCTTTATATCAATGTTAGGCACATCATCTGCTTAACATGATAGGGAGCAAGAACAAAAGCCGGATCTAGCAATCGCTTAAACGAGCGAATACTTTATTACGGGATTGACAAAGGATGGCTTAAACGCGCGATTATAGTAGTTGATGAGCAATAGGACGGCATGACAGATAAACAAACCCAAAAAGACAAGCCGTTTAATCTGGTCCGTTGGTTTGCAATATCGAGCAGCCTATCCATTCTCATTATTACCATCACCTCGTCGTTGCTCCTCTCTCGATATATATCCGATAACATGCTTTATCGCGATGCCGTCATCACAGAAGCCTTTGTTCATCGCCTGATTGGAGCTCAGGATGCGAGTATCTATTTTCAAGGTTCTCAAACGGAGAGCGCCAAGAAAAGAGTTGAAGACCTTTTCAAGCAGATCGCCTTAATGCCTGAAGTCGTTCGAGTCAACATCTACGACGTCGAAGGCACGGTCCTCTGGTCAGACGATGAACGCTTCATAGACCATAACTTTATGCCAAACCGAGAATTAATCCGCGCCCTCGATGGAACCATTGCGATCTCAAGCGGGACATCGGGGAGACCCGCAAAAGGAGAACATGTCTTCGACAAAGAGGTCCCTTTTTTCGTTGAGATCTATATTCCGATATGGAGCAAAAATCACGACAAGGTTCTGGGCGCCTTTGAAACCTATAAAGAGCCATTGACCTTATTTAATGCCATACAAAAAGGAGAGCGAATCGTTTGGGTCATGGCTATTTTGGGTGGACTTTTCTTGTACGCCTCCCTGTTTTGGATTGTACGACGCGCGGCCATCACGATCCATACCCAACAGGAACAACAGATTCAATCGGAAAAATTAGTGGGGATCGGGGTCATGGCTGCGGGCATCGCTCATGAAGTCAATAACCCGCTCGCCGTCATGCTTGGCAAAGCCGAAATGATTATAGATGAAACAGACCCGAAACACATAAAAAAATATGCCCAGGAAATTATCAGGTTCGCTAAAAAAGCCTCAGAAATTGTGAAGGGAATCACCTTATACTCACGCTCTAACACGCCCTCCGAAAACAAGACTCAAATATTTCTTAACGATCAACTCGAAGACGCAATAAAGCTTTCGGGTTACTCGAACCCTTTTACCCATGTTGAAGTCGTAAAAGATTTTGAGCACATCTCCCCGATTCTCGGAAACATTGGCGAAATAGAACAAGTCTTCGTTAACTTAATTAACAACGCAGTCCAAGCCATGAAGGGAAAGGGCCGCTTGCTCGTGAAAACGCGACAGGAAGGCGATTCAGCGGTGGTGACATTTCAGGACACAGGTTCCGGGATGAAAAAGGAACACCTCAAGGAACTCTTTACGCCTTTTTTCACCACAAAAGACCCTGGAGAAGGTACAGGGCTGGGATTAAATGTCGTTCACAATATCATCACAAACCATGGCGGAAACATTAGTGTGGAAAGCGAAGAAGGACAGGGTGCAACTTTTATTGTGAGATTTCCTTCAACCGAAGACACCGCGAAGAAAGGAAGGATCAACGGCATTGAGAAATTCGAAATGTCAGAGAAAGAAAAAATGGAGACCCGGATATCAAGGTCTTAAAATACACATGCAAGTGCGTGTGGCATTAAAATAACCCACAACAAAGAGGAGGACGCTATGCCAACAAGAGTTTTACTCATTGAAGACGAGAAAGAGATTCGAGAAACAGTCAAACATCAACTAATCAACGCAAAGTACGAGGTGATAGAGGCGGGAGATGGGGAGGAAGCGATCCGAAAAATTAACGAGGGGAGCAACCCAGTAGATGTCGACGTGGCGATCTGCGACATCCGGATGCCCAAAATTAATGGAATAGAGGCCACCTCTTATTTCCATGAACAATTCCCTCACCTTCCCATCATTATTATGACCGGCTATCCAAAGACTGAGACCGCAATCGATCTTTTAAAAAAGGGGATCAAAGATTATCTGGTTAAGCCTGTCGAAAAAGAGGTTTTGCTTGCCGCCGTCCAAAAAGCGGTTAAAGAGCGAACCTGGCCCACATAATATTGTGGTGAGTAAGCGCCTTGCACCGCCTTTCGAGGCGGTGCAAGGTCAGCTGATGCGACATCTCATTTTTCTATTCAAGGAACATCAATTACTGTAAAAGACTTCCCTCTTTCTCGTTAGGCAGCCGATCCATACCCGCCTCCCTGGCCTCTTTTTCTCCTATCGTCAAAAGAAAATCGACAAAACGGTCCAAGGCATTTACGGTAAATTTATGGCCGAAACCTTTGATCATGTCGTCGGCAAAACCGGGGACGATGAAGGCCGCAGGATCGATGATGGATTCGATGACATATTCCTTCGGGCTTGTGGCATGGGCCTTTCCCGCCTGAACAGCCTTTTGGTATTCGGGAGATCGAATACGATTTTCGGCATTGGTTTTCATAATGAGCAAAGGACCAATCAAGCCGGTTCCGGCAATGGAAACACCTGGGATTTTGTGGCAGGCAAAACAGACCATCATTTTGACGATTTGTTCTGGAGTGTCGCTTGCTTGGGCTATTGGTGGAGATGTAGATTCTGAATTGTCTTGAAGTCTCGATGCTTCATTGAATATTTCTTCAAGGAGTTGGGTGATAGAAAATTTTTTGCCAAAATAATGTTCCCAATCTTCTAGCACTGTTATTTTAGAATAATCCCCTGGTGTGTGCATTGATTGTAATGCCGCCACTACAGCCACAATCTCAAAATCATTCAAAGAAATAGGTGGTTTGTTAATCCTCGGCATCGTGGGAGATTTATCGCCTGGAATGGAACTCTCTTTATCGTCGCTTCCCTTAAGTCCATAACCATAGACAACATAGCAGCCCGGACAATAGAGCGATTCGATCAAGTATTCGCCGGGGGATTCGGCATGTGGACGGAAGCCACTATATGGTTCGCCTTTCGAAGCATACTTTTCCTTGTACATCCGATATCGTTCTTCTCGAATTCGAACATGAGAACGTGCTTCAATTGAAATATCTAATGCTAGATCTAACTCGCTTGGGTCGAAGCTTTCAAGCCCGATTAAAGGAGGTGCCCGGTCTGCCTGCTGCTCCGCGATCATTTTATGGCAGAGTGCGCATTGCCCCTTACCAATCGGTCCTTCTCCCCTCTTCAAAGCTTCGAGAGGATCTTCCGTTCCAAAGATGATACGCATTCCATATTTCACTAGATCTTCTTTGGTGATTTGGATGGAAAGATCGTTTGAAAGATTTATGCTGAGTTCATTTGAAGAATTTTCACCTGTTGGAGTAGATGCGATGAAACCAGATGGAGGGCCTGGATCGGACGCATTCGCGCTGCCAAGTGAAACAAGGAGCCAAGCGGTGGCTATAAATAAGCGCCATCTAACTCTATTTTTCATTTCGTTTATTCTCCAAGCGCCGTAGGTTGAAGAAATTCTACCCAATTATAATAAAAAGGTCTATTTAAGGGATAGGTACTCGACAGTCGCCGTTCAATAGGCTAATAGACAAATAAGAACGATTCGGGTATTTTCCAATCGCGATATCATAAAACTCTCGCTCTATTATTAAACAGGACAAAGGCTCAGAAGATGGTGCCGACAATTGAATCGATTCTGCTCACAGCTGTGCACATCTTCACTTTCCAGGGGCAGCAGGGCCTCACAAATGCCAGCGGTTTTTTCTTTGAACGTGAGGGGCGCTTGTTTCTGGTTACCAGCCGGCACGTGCTCATCGACGAACCGAGCACGCACTTCCCCGACCGCATCGAAATTGAGTTGCATATCGACCCGAACAACATGGCCCTTTCTACCGGTTTTTCCATTCCACTCTACCGCGAAGGTCAACGCTTCTGGCGCCAAGGCCTGGACACAGCCGGGGCAATTGATGTGGCGGTGATCGAAATTGAACGCGCCGCCCTGCCCGAAACAACCGTTTACCGGGCCTTTACGATAGAGCACCTCATTGCTCCGAAGGAAACCGTCGATGTGGGCACCTCGCTTTTGGTGGTGGGATTCCCGCTCGGCTTCCACGACACCCTTCACCACATGCCTGTTGTGCGGCAGGCCGTGATCGCCTCTTCCTTTGGACTGCGCTTTCAGGGTGAAGGGTACTTTCTTACCGATGCCCGCACACACCGAGGCACCAGCGGCGCGCCGGTGGTCATGCGCGTGCCCGAAAACCAAAGCCTGCAGGGCGATTTACCTTGGAAGCTCCTTGGTGTCCACTCCGCACGGCTCGATGTCGGCACGCGCGACCGGAAATTGGACGAGGCCCTCGGCTTAAACTGTGCCTGGTATGCCGACATCTTGTTGACCCTCACCCAATCTTAATGGGGCGAAAAGCCGCGCAAGGCCATTCCCCAAAAATCAATTTTCACGCTCATTTTTTACTCCCATTGGACAGGCCCTGAGCGTATACTATGGCCTTAAAAAATGAGAAGGGTCTTTTGGGAGCGCAGCGGTTTTTCAGCATTGAATCTTGCGCTGCGAAAGCGAAAAGCCTTCCTTTAAATCGGGCGAAAGCGCACAGGTGAAAATGGATTACCAAAAAATTCTGGATGAAATTTATGAAGAGACAAGGCCTCTGCTGGGGCAAGGCCGCGTGGCGGATTATATCCCCGCCTTGGCACACGTCGATCCAAAAAAATACGGCATTGCAATTGAAACCCTGGAAGGCGGATGCTTCCATGTGGGCGATGCGGCTGTCCCTTTTTCAATTCAAAGCATTTCGAAGGTCTTTGCCTTATCAATGGTGCTAAAGGTCTTGGGCGAAAAACTGTGGACCCGCGTCGGACGCGAACCCTCTGGCGGGGCCTTTAATTCTCTTGTTCAATTGGAGCGGGAAAACGGCATTCCGCGGAATCCCCTGATCAATGCTGGGGCCCTGGTGGTGACCGATTGCTTAAGCTCGATCACCGAGAATCCACTGCATCGCCTTCTCGAATTTGTACGCAAAAATTCGGACAATCCGCAGGTGAATTACGACAGTTTGATTGCGAACTCGGAACGGGAAACCGGCTATCGCAATGCCGCCCTCGTTAACTTCATGAAGAGTTTCGGAAACATCGAAAACGATGTCGATGCCGTATTGAATATTTATTTTCACCAATGCGCGCTCATGATGAGCTGCATCGATCTGGCGCAAGCCTTTTTATATTTTGCGAATGGCGGCAGACATCCGATCACTCAAGAGCAGGTTATTTCCCTGAGCCAGTGCAAGCGGGTCAACGCGGTGATGCAGACTTGCGGCTTTTACGACGAGTCGGGCGAGTTTGCATTTTCTGTCGGCTTGCCCGGAAAAAGCGGCGTCGGTGGTGGCATCGTCGCCGTGATTCCCAAGATGCTTTCCATCTGCGTCTGGTCACCCGAACTCAATCCAAAGGGCAACTCCTTGGTGGGCATGAAGGCGCTGGAGTTGTTTACAACGAAGACCGGCGTTTCTATTTTCTAAGCGTCGCTTTATTCGACTGAAGCGGAGACCATGATAAAGATCTCTATATTAAACGATTCGCATTTCCCGCTTGCCGGAAACAGGATGGCACAGGTGCAGGAGATTTTCCGCCAAAGCTTTCCCGATCTGGCCGACTATGCGGATGCCCTCCCCTCCCGCTTGCAAGACCCCATTGAACATGGGTACCGATCGATGCTCCTGATTGCCGAGCGGGTACTGGGTCAAGTGGAAGCCTTTGCCCTCCTTGTCCATTTTCCCACTATTGGGTGCGCCTTCCTGGATTATATTGCATCGAGAGGCGTCGTCCGTGGAACCGGTGTTGGGAGTGCGCTCTATGAAGGCGTTCGAGAACTTTGCCAGGATATGCAGGTGAAAGGGCTCTACATTGAAGTCCAACCGGATCGAGATGCAGCAAGCGCCGATACGCTCTTGATGAAAAATGCGGAAAAACGGATTCGTTTCTATGAGCACTACGGCGTTCGAATTATCGACAATCCGGCCTACTCGGTGCCCGTGGGCGATCCTTCGACATCGGCCTTCCTACTTTATGATTGCTTAGGTAAGACGCCGACTTTAAAACGTAAGGAAGCGCAAACAGCCGTTGAAAAGATACTGACGCAACGCTTTGGGCACCTTGCCGATCCGGCCTATCTTCAAGCGGTTCTTCAAGGTTTTCCGAACGATCCGGTTTCCTTTCTCCCCTTTCGTTCTAAAAAGATTCAAGAAGAAGACGGCTTAATTCTCACGCAACGCCTTTCCAAGTGGTTCGCCGTGGTGCATAGCCCGAAACACGAACTCCACCATGTCAAGGAACGGGGTTATTTTGAACGGCCGGTCCGTCTGAATGCAATCAATCAAATCTTAAATGCGGTCCATCTCTTTTCGCCCGTTACGCCAAAAAAATACAGCGACAAACATCTCTTAGCCGTACACGACGCCGACTTTGTGACCTATTTAAGGACCATCTGCACAAAGCTCAAGGAAAAGCGACCGGTCTACCCCAACACCTTTCCATTGCGCCGAAAGGTCAGTCGTCCAAAAGTTTTGGCCGTGCAAGCCGGATATTATTGCATCGATACGGGGACACCGCTCTATCCCAACGCCTACATTGCCGCCCGTGCGACGGTCGATACCGTCCTCACCGCCGCTGACGAAATCCTAATGGGCAAACGCATGGCCTATGCGGTGTGCCGCCCGCCGGGCCATCATGCCGGGAAACGATTTTACGGCGGATTTTGCTACTTTAACAATGCGGCTATCGCGGCGCAATATTTGGCCTCACAGACCCAAAGCCGAATCGCTATTTTGGATATCGATTTTCATCACGGCAACGGCACGCAAGACATCTTCTACGAACGCGCTGACGTATTGTTTGTGTCGATACACGGCCACCCCGACTATGCCTACCCTTATTTCAGCGGTTATGCGGACGAATCTGGTGAAGGCCCTGGCCTCGGCTTCAATCGAAATTTTCCTTTGCCGCCGCAGACCGACGAAAAAAAATATCTGAGCACCTTCAAAACGGCACTGGAAACGATTATGGATTTTAAACCGGAAGTCCTCGTCGTCTCTGTGGGATTCGACATTTTAAAAGGAGATCCCACCGGTACCTTCCTGCTGCCACCCGCCATCTTCCGCAACATCGGAGAAGGCTTGATGGCGACACGTATTCCCCTACTCCTTGTACAAGAAGGTGGATACAACATTCGCAATATCAAACGCGGCTGCGTGGCCCTCTTCAATGGACTACAGGCTTCGAGCGCTGCATAGAGAGATCTCCCATCGACCATTAAAGCGATTGGATTTAAATCGCCAAATCGGTTATTTTCTACGCAATCATAGGCATAAAGGAGGACTGCAAATTGACGATGGCGTTTGGGCTCGATCCCCCGGACAACCCTAAAGGCGGGAAAACCTTGATTGTGGGTCCGGAAGGCGAAAGCGATTTCCTCCTGCCCAGCGAGGCTTTAAAAAATGCGGGTCCGGACGACCAAGTCTTTGTGCTCCCCGGTCGCTATGAAGACAAGATTTTCGCCGTGGATCGACCCATTCAATTGGTGGGTGCAGGGAAAGACCAGGTCGAAATTTTCAACCGTCGTGGCGGGCCCATCTATTTGCAAAAGGTGCCGGAAGGGCTCATTGGCGGCATCACGTTCCGATATGTGGGCAGCGATCAGCACTCGGCCATGAATCTGCTGGATAGCACCTGCATTATCACCGGCTGCCGGATTAAGGATGGCATCCAATCTGGGATTGTTATCTACGGGCCGGAGTCGCGCGCCTCTGTCGTGAACAGTGAAATCTGCCACAATCGCGAATCCGGCATCTTTATCTTTGCCGGCGCGCGGCCCTATATTCGCGAAAACGACTGTTTCGACAACCACCACTTTGGCATCGCCGTGCGGGATGCAGACACTTGTCCCGATTTGGTTCGCAACACCTGCCGGAACAACATGCTCAGCGGCATCCTCCTTTTTCATTTCGCCGAAGCGATGATGCTCGAAAACCGCTGCTTCGAGAATGAAGATTGGGGCATGGTCATCACGCCCGACTGTAAACCCTCACCGCCACTCGAATCCATCGCCCAGTCCAATCGTTTAGAACCCAATCCCCGTGGGGCGCTCATTGAAACGGACGATCCCTTGCGTGAAATCGGACGCTAAAACGAAAGAGGGCCTCCGGCTTATCATTTGTTCCATTATCGCTTTACTTTAGGGCGCTTAGGCTTGACAAGTTAAAGCGAAACAAGATAGCCTTAAGCCACTTATCCCCGTTCGATCAGGCCTAAGCGATTGGGACCTTCCATTCGGAGCAAGATGCGAATGAACAAAACAAGCCCATCATCCTTCTCCTTCGTTTTTATACTGACCTTTATTACAGGCTGCGGGAGCAGTAATCCCAGCGAGGAAGCCGGCTCGCCGGCCACGACGAGTGCCCGTGTCTTAAACGCCGGCACGGCGATTTCTGAAGAATTTCCGCCCAGCCCGCTCTGCGAACCCACTGCGACCACAGGCGTCATCCAAGGATCCGTTAAAGATCCCTTCCTGGATTTCGTCGTTTTCGGCGCAGGCGTCACGCTGACGCGCGAAGGAACATCCCCCCAGCATACCTCAACCGATGAACACGGCACTTACCGCTTTTGTAATTTAGAACCCGGCATTTATCAACTGGCCGCTTATGCCCTCGGTTTTGAGTCAGTGAATGGCACCTCGGAATTAAATGTTGAGGTCAAAGCGGGCTTGTTTCATACAAGCGATCTGGAACTGAATTTGGGTGCACAAGAAATCCCAAGCAACATTGGGGCGGTACGAGGAAGCGTAAGCGATAAGGCCACCTTAAAAGTGCTTTCAGGTGTTGCCGTAGAAGCCTTAAATAATGTCATCACCACCGAAAATGGCACCACCGGCGATATCGTCAAAGGCACAGAGACTGATATTAACGGCGAGTTCTTTCTATCGCTCAGTATCGGCACCCATGTCCTCCGGATTTCTAAACAAGGCTATATTACCCCAGCCATCCTTTTAGTCACCATCCACAGCGATAAAGTCACCAGGCTAAGAAACGATCCGGTCGAACTTTTTCCCGAATAATACGCTTTTCCTTTTTAAGCCCTCTTTGATAACTTCCGGCCGGATATAGCCCCCATTAAAATTCCCATTGCTTCGGGAAGAGACCAGCGGTATAATTGGCTCAGTTCAAGCCCTTCACATGTTCATTCTTTTCAATACTCCCTAGACAAGATTGACTTTTGAGGAAGAACACCACGCCAAATAGGCTTGGCGTGTGTACAAATGCACCGATCGAGGTATGATGTATGAAGACAGAGGCAAAGATGAAACTTAGAGAAGATATTCGAAACATTGCAATCATCGCCCATGTCGACCACGGGAAAACCACCCTCGTCGATAAAATGCTCCAGCAAGGGGGAGCGTTTCATGCGCGTGAAGGCATCGTTGAACGCGTCATGGACTCCAACGATCTCGAACGGGAACGCGGGATCACCATTCTTGCCAAAAATACCTCGATTCATTACCGGGACTATAAGATCAATATTGTCGATACTCCGGGTCATGCCGATTTTTCGGGCGAAGTCGAACGCACACTCAAGATGGTCGATGGCGTCCTTCTGCTCGTTGACGCCTTCGAAGGGGCAATGCCGCAGACCAAGTTCGTGTTAAAGAAGGCACTGGAACTCAATCTAAATCCGATTGTGGTCATCAATAAAATCGATCGGCCGGGCGCACGGCCCTTGGAAGTGGCCGATCAGGTAACAGACCTTTTTCTCGAACTCGATGAAGAAGGAAACCAACTCGACTTTCCCATCGTTTATACCTCGGCAAAAGCAGGCATCGCCAAACTAAAAATGGAAGATGAGGCCTCGGACCTCGCGCCCCTCTTCGACATGATTTTGGATAAAGTGAATCCCCCGACCGGTGACGACGAAGCCCCCTTTCAGATGTTGGTGTCTTCCCTCGAATACGACAACTTCATCGGCCGTGTATCGCTAGGCAGAATAAACCATGGGAAAATTTCGCTCGGCGCCCAGGTCGCCCTCATCCAGAAAAGTGGGGAGATTGTAAAGGGGAAAGTCACCCGACTTATTGGGTATGAAGGATTGAAAAAGGTGGAATTGAAAGAGGCTGCCGCGGGCGAAATTGTGGGAATTGCCGGACTCGAATCCGTCCAAATCGGCGAAACCCTCGCCGACCCGGAAAACCCGCTTGCCCTTCCGTCAATTTCCATCGGTGAACCCACCATCTCGATGAACTTTATGGTGAACACCTCCCCCTTTGCGGGCACGGAAGGCGACTACGTCACCAGCCGACAAATTCGAGACCGCCTCTTCCAGGAACTGCGATCGAACGTCGCCCTCAAAGTCGAGGAAACCGAGACGACCGAATCGTTCAAAGTGTCCGGACGCGGCGAACTGCATCTATCGATTCTCATCGAAACCATGCGACGCGAGGGCTATGAGTTTGCCGTCTCCCGTCCGAACGTGATTTTCAAAACTGTGAATAACGAAAAGCAGGAACCGGTCGAGTCTCTGACCTTAGACGTGGATGACACCTACATTGGAGCAGTCATGGAAAGCCTTGGACGGCGGCGGGGCGAACTTCAACAGATGGGCAATTCCCACGGGGGCCATACGCGCTTGGAATTTGATGTACCCTCGCGAGGCCTCATCGGTTACCGGTCCGAATTTTTGACGACGACCCGCGGCACCGGCATCATGAATTACGTTTTTTCGGGCTACCAGCCTTACAAAGGGGAAATTCCAGCCCGAACCAAAGGGGCATTAATTTCATTAGGCGCGGGAGACGCCATCACCTTCTCTCTTCACAATATCCAAGAAAGAGGCCAGCTCTTTATTGCTTCAGGCGAAAAGGTCTACGAAGGCATGGTTATCGGGGCCCACAGCCGCGCCAGTGACTTGGTCGTGAATGCCTGCAAGAAGAAGCACTTAACCAATATGCGTTCATCGGGTGCTGACGATGCCTTAGTTCTCACACCCCCTCGAAAGATGTCCCTCGAAGAAGGTATCGCCTTCCTGGCGGATGACGAGTTGCTTGAGGTTACACCCAAATCGATTCGATTCCGAAAAAAACTCCTGAATGAGAATGACAGAAAACGGATGGCGAAAACGGGTTAGAGGCATTGTCCGATAACCCTCGTGTTCCGGTCATCAGGGACGAAGGTTTAGGATTTGTTTTTCGGCTTTCCTGCAAAATGTTCCGGACGACTGACCGATACATCCGATACAAGCATAATGCCCATGTAACGGTGAAAGATCGGATTTAAGCCTGCCAAAACAGATTCGACTTTTTCTTCGGGAATGACCGTCATCACCATCTGCAAACTGTCCATTTCGTTAAACATCGGATGCGCGGAGTGGTAACCATGCTCCCCTTTCCCCGAGATATTGCTGATAATGGTGTAGCCTCCCGCCTCGATACTATCGAGTAAATCTGTGACATAGTCAATATGTTCGCCTTGAATGATGATGCGGATTTCTTTCATGGGATAGAGTATTAATTCGGTCATTTTTCTATTTTCCTTTCTGAATTTAAAAAGCCCCTCTAAAGTTCTTGTTTCATTTTCTTTAAGTCCAATGTCTCTTCCTGCCAGGTCCTATTTTTCGTATAACGATAGAAGATGTTTTCATCGAGGGCGACAAGATGAACCCAACCCTTGTGAAAGTGGTTTTCCAATACACGATGACGCTTAATAATCTTTTCAATGCGTTCTCTGGGTGCTTCAATAATCGTAAACAGTCGCATGGGTTCATGATAGGGTAAGGGGCCATCCCAAACAGACTGAAGTGGGAGACCGATACGGAGATCGCTTTCGGCACCATACATGATACCGAGACGACCGACCACATTGTGATAAATCTTGTTACCGCTGCCATAAATTTCATTGTCGGTCGTCGAAAAGTAATAGGCCATATTAATCCATTGCGCAACCACCTGAGGACCCGTCATAATAATTTCTAACAATTGACCTCTCGGATCGATCCGGTAATCGTAAGAATGAAGAAACGTCCGTCCGCCAAGATCGATTCCTTTGATCAGTTGACCTCTTGAAATGATCATTGCCGCATTTCCGGAAAGACCCCATTCCGGACGCACTTGGCTCCACGTTGCGCTCCGCGCATGAACCTCGTCATCCGCTTTTTGAAGAGAGAGCTCGCCCACGATTCCAGGAAAAGATCGACAGCGTTCCTGGCTGTTGTGTTGACCTGCCTTTTTAAGATCCGCTTTTAAAACCTCGATATCGTCCAGATGGCTTGATGGAAGATCATTAAGATCGTAGAGCTCAACCTCATCTGTTGTGGTATCGTGTTGTCCGGCAATAAAGACGGTGTCTTCAGGAATAATCATCCCCTCCTTCTTCAGCACTTCACGTACATGTCTTTTATTTGCCAAGGCGACCAAAACCCGCGCATTAGGATTGCCTGGGTTTCCACCACAGGCCCCGCAATCCAGGGCGGCTTCATAGGGATTATTATCCGAACTGCTGCCATGTGCACAAAAAAGGACAAGTCGGGCAAAATTCCGGGTCAAGCCCATCAGGCTTAATGCAGTCCGAACGGTAAAGGCCTGCTCGTTTAAGGTAAAGCCTGTACGCGTAATGCGCTCCATCCTGGCGGAAGCCCAGGACGTTGTAATCATGTACTCCTCGCGGAGTATTTGCACAAAAGCCAGTAGGTCTTCGGACGATTGAAACGGCGTACCTGTGACGAGGCTTCCCACTTCTGCTGGATCGATCTCAAGGAGATCTCCTTTCATCGCCAAGACACGTAGGGCTTCTATGACATCGGTCGTAATGGATTTTCGATGCCTAGGGAACTTTTCTAAAAAGGCGTTTTTCACCTTGAGTTGCTGTTCGGACGCGATCGTCTTTTCGACCGCCTCTCGCGAGAACTTATCGAGGGTTAACTCCGTACCAATGGGTGGGGCCAAGCGCTTTAGAAGCTTCCCCACCTGTCTTTTATAGCTTGCGGGAAAGAATGTTTTACCGAACAAGGGAATTCCGAAAAACCAACCGATCGATTCAACCATGACATAAGGTGTAATTACATTCTCCTTTAAATCATGAAGGAGCGTATGCGCTGCATGAATAAAGACCAAGCCCATCTGATGCCTTGAAACCTCTTGCTTCTGAGAAGGATGCGGGTTTTCATTCACCACGTTTTTTGCGCTGACTATCGGCGGAAAAAGATCGTTTTCGTGGTGCCGACCGAATCCACAATAGCGAATAAAAACGGTGAAGAAACCCGCCATGCCAAAGCATTCGTAATTCCCAAGTTTTTCGAGATTTCGACGGAAGGGCTCCGAACGGACATCAATACAGAATACGGCTTGCGCCCGAGGCCGTTGGCTTTCCTTGTCCGAAGCAGCTTGATCAATCCGATCAATCTGACCGACCCTGTCCTGCAATTTATTGAGTAACTCGCTTTGATATGCCGATTCTAAGGCCACGAGCCAGCTTGTGCCGTGAGTCGATTCCGGGTTTGAGTCGATCCAATAAATGACTTTCATCAGATCATCAACAGGGCTTTCGAGCCAGGTTTTCGTATCGACATCGAGAATGCTTCCTAAAACCAAAAGACGCCAGGCCGCTGACAATGATTTTATTTTTAGTTGTTGCGGTTCAATTGCGTGCGCGTATTCCGCAAAGAGAGTCTGCCATGGACCCTGGTCACTCGCCGGCCCTCGGCTGGAAAGGCGGTCAACTTGATCCGCATACCCAGGTGGAAGCCCCCGCCCGCGCCTTTCTCGCCTAAGAAAAACTTGCTCGGGATGGCTCGTAATAAAATTTGAAAAGGCCGTGTAGGTCGCGGCAGTTTGAATCGTTTGCCGACAGGCGACCTCTAAATATTCACGCGCATACCAAAGTCGAACTGCAAGGTATTGGACCAAATCAACCGGGTAGGCATCCTGCCAAGCATAATCGTGATGTTCGGCCCGCCATTTGATAAAGGCAGTCCATCCAGGCATGGCCGCCAAATGAAGCATGAGGTAATCTTGACGCAGGTTTTCCGGAATCTCCATCGCGTCCAAGCTTTCCAATAGACAGTCTTCCGATGAATGAGACAATTGTGCTATTTTAAGACCAATCTTGGGGATCCCTCCGAGGTCCGATGCGTTTACAGCAAGTTCCTTCCAGCTTAAATAAAGCCCCTTTTCTCGTCCCGGAATTTCCCAAGGCGCATGACCTTCATCCAAAAAAATGCGGCACCATTTAATCATCTCACTGTTAATTAATGATGTAACATCTGTGCCAGCAATGGCGTCCAAGCCATCGGCAAGATCGAACTTCCGTCCCAGCCCTGTACGGAGGGCATCGACAGAAACATTTAATTCGGTTTCCAGGTCAGCGGGTTTTAAAATCGATTCCAGTTTTCTGGCAAGATCCTGAAGAATGATTCGGTCTGGACGATGATCGACTGCGGCCGCAATGGTCTCCGGTGCCGGCGCGGATAAACCGCGCAAAAAGTGAGCCCGAAGCACTGCAAGTTGACTTATACTGCATCCGCCCAATACGACATCTTCATCTAAGGCGATTTTTTGAAGCGCGGCGTCGAGATCGTTTTGCTGAATGCGCCCGGAGGAATAATATTTTCTGTAGGTCTCATTCGAAAGGTAGCCTTTTCCACCAAATAGCTGTTTACCGCGATCGACCGCGTCTTCGAACGCCAAATATTCTAAATCATGCAGTGGATTATTCGAAATGAAATTATGCATCGGCCAAGTATGCGCCAGGCCTTCACTCGCCAGTTTTACCAAGCCTCGAAGGCTCATTCGAGATGATCTGCTATAGGTTTTGGAACTTACTTCTGCCATAGTGCGACATCCATGATTGGCGTGAAAAGATTAGGAACTTGGGTCAGCCCAAAAAGACGATAAGGGGCAATCCCAATAAGGATTAAGACAATGATAATGAGCGATAAGGATATTATTTCACCCCGTCCGAAATCACGATGAATCCAGTCGGTTTTTACAGGTCCAAAAAGAATTTTTTGCATCAAGACCGGGAGGGTCCAGGAAACCAAAAACCAAGCCAGCAATATGATCACTAAACCCACTGAGAAATTATTCGAATGCGAAAACGCCATCTCGATAAATCCGGAAAATACACCAAAAAATGGAAGACCCATGGCCGAAGCAATCAGCAGTGAAAACAAGATGCCAAATCGAGGCATGGCCGAAGCAAGCCCACCGAATTGCTCAAGGGTCAGATCGCCATATCGCGATTTTAGACCCAGCCAACTTAGAAAGAGCCCACTCAGTGTAAGAGAAGACGCGCATAAAAATATGACAGCAGGAGGCAGTTTCGCCTCAGGTCCAAGAATGTACCACCACAGAATTGACCAGAACACAAGCGCGACCTGCGATAAGAGCTGGGAAAGGCTATTTTGTTTGAAACTTCTGAGTGCACCAACCATGAGGCCCAGCAAGGCGCACACAAGCAGAATAGGATTCAAGGCTTCTGGGAGTTCAGAGTAAATCTGCGCGAGTCCGAAAAACCCCAAAATCGGGAGAAACAGAGAAAGGAACGCCGGCAGTATCCCATGAAAATTTCTTAGCAGACTGAGGTATGCGCCATGAAAAGGAAAAAGCGGCAGTAAAGTTATATAGACCACGAACAATGCGATTTGTCGATATGTATCCTCCAAAAAGGGCGAAGTTATGAGACAAAGAATACTGAGACCATAAAGGCCAAAAAGCCAGGGGGCATGGGGATCGGAGAAACGGCCTGTCCGCAACTGGATTACAATAATTAAAGCAAGAATGCCGACCAAATAGATCAAGCCGCCTTGGTCCGGACTCAATAAATAACCAAAACCGAGACCGGAAAAAAAGAGCAGATTAAAAAGTTCGGAAGCGCTGCCTCTTTGCGGATATCCGAGCACCAACACGCAAGCAGAAAGCGCAATTAAAAGAAGCAGCGGTGCCGTGAGGGCATTCATTATATGAGGTGGAAAACGGAGCAGAAGAAAAAGTTCCACGGTCGTAATGAATAAAAACCATCCTCGCATTCCTTTCGGTTTCGATCCAAGGAAGAGGCCAATCATCGCGCCGAGGATAGGCAGCCCGACTAGAACATGTACGGAAGTGATCATACCTTCACCATTTAGGGCAACCTCGCCAACACTTTTTTGTCCAAAATCTGGATAAAAGCAATGATCTTTTTTGCGCTGTGTCGATAGAGGGTATTTACATAGAGTCCGTTGATAAACAGGACATAGAGTCGAATCTTAAAACGATCGACCCAAGGCGGCATAAGAATATGTTTCCCACGGGCATCCGCATAAAGAAAAATCCACACCGAGACAATGGCGATTGAAGCCAGGATCACAAAAAAATCGAAAAGGCCGGTCGGCAATGCGGCAACCTTAAAATAGTGCGCCGCTTCTCCCGGAGCCGGGTATAGGTATAAGGAAAAAAGTTCGCCAGCGAAAAGATAGGTGAAAATAATCAAAACCAAGGCTGCAGACATTGCGCCGACGACCTTCCAAGACGCGACGGCATTCATCCGGTATAAGCTAATAATCGCTTGAGAAGAAGTGACCCAACCAAAAAAGAGGAAAATGATTGCGCCGTGGGCTTGATCGGACAAAGGGATATGGAATACATCGTGCGCTGCAAAAAGAAGCAGCAACGGGAGAATTAAAGTCAGGGTGAGTCCGGATACCCAGGTTAGAAAGGAAAAGGTTTTTGGAGATTCGGGTGTCGATAGAATTCGGACCGTCTTTGATGGCCTCGGTATTTTGGGCTCATTTCGGGTTGAATGAATAACCGAACCGGCACTTAAAAAAAGGGAGGCTTTAAATAAGCCGTGGGCAATAAAATGAAAGATCGCGAGTGCGAAGGCACCTAGGCCGCACTCCATGATCATGTATCCCATTTGGGCGATTGTTGAGTAGCCCAACATCTTTTTCACATCATTTTGTGTCAACATGATGCTTGCACCAATAAAGGTGGTAAGAGCGCCGACAAGAAAAATAAAATTGAGGCTGGTCGGAGACAATCCATAAAGCGGCGCCAGGCGATTAAGTAAAAACCCACCCGAATTAACGATGCCGGCATGCATCAAGGCCGAAACAGGTGTCGGACCAAACATTGTATCCGGCAGCCAGATGTGCAATGGGAACTGGGCCGATTTACTCATGGCGCCGACAAAAATAAGCAAAGCCACCGCAGTCACGCCATCAAAAGCCAATCCGCCGCCTGGGAGCAGGGAAAAACTGATTTGGTAGGCTGCCGCCCGCTCAAATAACGCTGGAAACTCAAGCGTGCCATATAGCATGTAAGCCAGAATGACTCCGCCTAGAAAAACGAGGTCGCCGAAACGGAAGACGATCAAGGATTTAAATGCAGCGCGACAACTGGGTAGATGACTCTGGTTGTGTGCCAAAAGTAAATATAGGATCCAACCCAGCAGTTGCCAGAAGATAAACAGCATCAGCAGATTAGGGCTCGCGACCATATAAAATAGGACGCTTGTGATAAATGACAGGAGTGAGAAAAAACGCACATAGCCGGGATCTTGCTGCAAATATCGTGCAGAAAAGACATGAATAACCACGCTCACCCCCGCGATTAAAACCATCATAATTGCGGTCAAGCGATCGATATACAGCCCAAAACGAAGCAGCATGCTGTCGGCAAACATATGGGGAAATAACGAAATGTGAATCGGAGGGCCGACGCTAACGGCGTAGAGGCTTAGAAGACTTAGAATAAAAACGAAGCTTTGAGAGATAAGGCCGATCTTACTTACGCCCTCACCGAGACGTGTTCTCATAAGGAAAATGGCGAGTCCCGCCAGCAAAGGCAACAATGGGATCAAGAAGGCTGTATTCAGTATGATCGTGTGAATCAGACCGTTTTGTCCTTTCTTGAAACAGGCACAAAAAAGCCGGCATTCAGCAGTAAACCAAATCTTGAGCGTTTTGCCGGCTGACCCGCTGTTCTACATCCTACGATAATGATTAAGAAGCGGTCAAAAACTAAAAATATTAAACAATGGTGCAATTAGCGAGGTCAAGAAAAAAGTATCCGATTCATCTTTTTCAGAATAAATCCGATAAGTAGAAACAAGAGATTACGAATGATATTACGACCGATGCTTTGATGCCTTTGGCACTCTAATAGAATAGGTCCTTGTCTGGCGTCCTCATCGAACTACCGCTTCGCCTTTCTAAGCGGGCTGATCGACCGACTCATTGAAAAATAGCCCGGCAGGCTTTTCTTTTCGGCGATCATTGATAAAACCTTGGATTCATGACTCTTTTTCAGTTGAATTTATATTCATTGAGACTATTTTTTAATTTGACAAGGCTTTGGCGCCTGTCATATGATGGGACAAATTGACAAGGTTCTTCCTCAGGATATACTTATTTTAAACATTGTTTTCTTTGGATTTTCATTAAAGTAGAAGGAGTTTTAATGGGAAATGTAAATGCAACGCCCTACCGAGTTGTCCCAGGCCCCGAAGGTCTGCTGCCCCCTGCCGCGACCATAATGGGTGTGCCGCTTCCTGAAGAAGGCGAGGGGCTCGTTGAAGGACGCATCACAACAGAAGAAGAAGCGCTTGAAGCCGCTGCAACCGCCATGCTCACACGAAAGAATCCCACACTTTTCCCCGGACCCATGATTATTTGGGGCTGGAATGAGCACACGCGGGAAAAAGCACAACCTTTTTTTGAGGTGGCGAATGAAATACCGGGTGTTCGGATTATTCCCATGCCCGATTATCGCCCAATCTACCCGAAGATCGATCCCGAGGCTGTGATCAACCCTTGTCATCCAAATCTAACGATTTGGCACAACAAGATTGAGGCCTGTGTGCTCATCGGTGTCCATTGTCACTATGCGAATATCACCTTGAAAATGATCCGTGCGGGAACGAACTGCTACACCATCGCGCTTTGCGCAGAAGCCGGGCATGAAGATGCCATGGCCTCCGTCCCCAATTTCGATGCAGAAAAGGTGGTTCGCTTTCGCGATGCCTTGATAAAGGTTAAGAAAAATGGAATAAAACCACTCTACGAAGGAACAGGCATTATTCCCTCCGGTTGGGCGCAAATCGCAAAGTTAAAAGGAGAGATTCCGATTAAACCAAGAGAAGCATCGATTGATGGTGAAGCGCGCGGTGCTTTTTCTCATGAACTTGTTACCGGTCTTGACGAAACGGCAGAGTAAGCAACAACGATGGAGGTTATGTCATGAAAGATGGCGCCAAAGTAGAAGATAAAGCGACACATCAAGTTAGGGAGGATGACCCCCGGGATCGTGTTGCATCTCCCCCAGCACCGACACCCGAAAAAATTGAAGAGAAAAAAAAGGGAGCGGCCGCGCAACGCATCGTCGATCCGGATTATCTCATGATCGACGCACCACGGGAAAGAGAGTTTATTACCGGCAGTGAAGCGGCCAAAGAAGCCATTCGCCGCGCAAATGTCGACATCGCCATTGCCTATCCGATTACCCCACAAAGTGAGACGATGCAACAGGTTGGCTACCTTTATGCAGAGGGTTACATTAAGGATTACTACCGGGCGGAAGAAGAAATCGGCGTTATGGGTGCCATCGCAGGTGCCTCCCGTGCAGGCGTCCGGGCATTGACAGCAACAGCGGGTCCGGGGCTGGTTCGGGGGATCGAACAGATTGCATCTTGGCCTGGGGGACGACTCCCTTCCGTTTTGCTGGTCATGTGCCGAGTGGTGAATTGCCCTCTCGCGATCCAGCCGGATAATGTTGAGATTTCCTATTTACTCAATTGTGGCGGTATTGTGCTACATGGTGAAAACCAACAAGATTTTTACGACTACTCCGTTGCTGCCTTTATGATTGGCGAGAAACCGGAGGTGACCCTGCCTGTTGCCGTGGCCGTGGACGGTTTCTTTGTCACCCATGCCCGAGGATGGGTGAACATGCCAGCGGAAGACTTGAAATTACCACCACGCGACTGCTATCATGAGTCAGTTCCGATGATGGACAATGAAAATCCGCCGATCCGAATTTCACGCGACGCCCCGATTCAAAAATCGAATTTCATTTCTTATCAAATGCATGCTTCTTGGCAACAGGAGGTTTTTGCCGCCCAAGAACGGGCGAAAAAATGGATTAACCGGTGGTTGGGCGGTATCATCGAAGTGGTCAACCCAAAGGCAAAGACCATGATTGTCGCCTCCGGGGCCGCAGTATCTCAGTCACGCGAGGCCGTCCGGCAGGCAGAAGAGTTGGGTTTGGATGTGGGCCTCATTAAAATTAAATCGATTCGGCCTTTCCCTGCACAAGAATTAATTGAAGCAACCGATCATGCGGAACGAATTATTGTTCCCGAATTTAATTATGTAGGATGGCTTGCGAAAGAAGTGAAGTCGACCATTGGCCGCAACGAGCGTGTGATCGCAGGCCCGAGGGTTTTCGGCGGGATGTCCATGCCGACGGAATTGATTATGGAAACCATTGTAGGTTCTAAAATAACCTAGAGAGGGAGATTAGCATATGTCATTAGAAACCATTAAGCCGTCACCTGGTTTTCACAACTACTTACCAAAAGAATATCAAGATCTTATCGAAGACGGGCCGTTTCATCAGAAACGGAAAGTCTCTGAACTGGGTTCATTTAAAGAGGCCATCGAAGAACATCCGATGTGTGCCGGTTGCGCCATGACCCTCTTTATTCGTCTCGTCTATTTGGGGCTTCCAAGCCTTGAGCACAGCGTCATTGTGGGTACGGCGGGGTGTGGACGCCTTGCGATTACCCAAGGTGCGGTGCCTTTTATTTACGGTAACTACGGCGATACCAATTGCGTTGCCTCCGGCCTAAAAAGAGGGCTGGATATCCGTTTTAAAGACACGCCCAAAGACGTCATTGTCATGGCGGGTGATGGCGGGCTTGCCGACATCGGTTTCCATGCCGTGATGCATTCCTGGTTCAGGAAAGAAAAATTCACCACAATTATGCTGGATAACGAAGTGTATGGAAACACTGGGGGCCAAGAAAGTGGCATGACGCAGAAAGGCATGGTCTTGAAAATGGCGCCAAATGGCAAGAAATTCGAGAAGATGGACATGCTCGGATTGGCAAAGACCTCCGGGGTTGCCTATACGGCAAGAATCTCCCCGACCAATCCCACCAAGGTCGTCAATACCATTCGTAAGGCCGTTTTGATTGCCCGTGAAGTGGGTCCGACCTATATCCAGGCCTATACCTCTTGCAATATTGAATATGCCATCCCAACGCCCAAGGTGATGGACGATGCCAGAGAGGTGGAAAAAGATCGCTATGGCTACTTAGAGTATTTTAGCGATGAAGCCAAGGAATATTGGGACAAAAGCGAGGCCGATAGGAAAAAGGCCCGAAAAGCCCAAGTAAAATAAAGGCACAAACGGATTCGATAGAGGAGAGATTATGACAGACATGTCGACAATGCGCTTTAATGTTCGAATGGCAGGAATCGGAGGGCAAGGGGTGGTTACGGCCTCTCATATTCTGAGTAACGGCGTTATTCTTGGAAAGGGAGAAAGCACCATGGTCCCCTTCTTTGGTTCCGAGAAACGTATGGCACCCGTGGAAAGCTATGTCAGGATCTCCGGCACGTCGATCTACGAAATTGGTGAGATCATCTACCCGAACATGATTGTCATTTTCCATTCTCAGGTGATTACCCATGGAAAATCGTATACCATGCCTTTTTATACGGGCTTGAAACGTCATGGTGCTGTGTTGATTAACACTGAAGAACCCATCAAACTCATCCCGGAAGAACAGAAAGAACTGGATGACCTCGACGCCCATGTCTACAATATTCCCGCGTCTAAGATGGCTTTGGAAGTGGGTCAAACGGAGCTTGCGACGAACATGGCCATGGTTGGCGCCGTGACGGCCTTAATCGGCATGCCGAGTTTAGAGGCGATTTCACAATCGATTAAAGAGCGTTTTGTCGGAAAAGGCATTGTGACCTCGGGCGGCACGGCATCTCTTGATAGTGTCATCGAGAAAAAATTTGCAAAGAAGGCGGAACTGGTGTCGAAAAACCAAGATGTTGCCAAAGCAGCCCATGCCTATGCCATGGAAAGAGGATGGGGAGAATGGTTGGGCTACATTACTGAGGCCTCAAAAATCACCCTTGCCACTTAGTCAATTAGTCTTGAGGAGGAGTATTGAATGTACGTAGTAGCCGATATTGATGAAGAAATTTGTGGCGCGACAAAATGCAGACTTTGCACGCAGTTTTGCCCTGAAGGGAACACCATTCTCTACGATGAAGTCCGCGGTACGGCCTATGTCGCCGTTGATCGTTGCAAAGGTTGCGAAATTTGTGTCGGCATCTGCGACGATCTGGCCAAACACCATGCCATTAAGATGCTCGGAATTAACGAAATCGTGGACGGTTTTGAAATTAGCAAGGTCGGGTTTAAAACGACTTTGGTTGAAAGTAAACCGGAATAGATCGCGCTATTGGGCCGCTTGTACTTGGATCGATCCTTCATATTAAGAATATCCGACCATGCTCTGCTTAAAATGTGGTCATAAGAATGCGCCGGATCTCCCATGGTGCACAAACTGTTTAACACCCTTCCCAAGCAATAAACATACTTCTCTCGTTTGCCCTGAGTGTCGGCACGAAAACGATCCCGATGAGACTTATTGCGAGATCTGCCATGAGCACCTTCGTCCCGGCCAGACGGAATGAGGGCTTCTCTCCCGGACATCTTGGAGGCGGATCTCGACATCGTCTTCGTCGGAATCAATCCGGGACTGGCCTCTTCTAAAGCAGGCCATTATTATGCGCATAAAGCCAATCGCTTTTGGCCCATGCTCCATCAAAGCGGCTTACTTCCGCTTCCCTTAGGACCTGAAGACGATTGGAAGCTGCTCCGCTTCCGCATCGGCATGACCGACCTTGTCAAACGGGTCACATCCGGATCAGCAGATTTATCCGCCGTCGAATTAAAAAAAGGCGGGACAATGCTTAGGAACAAGATCCGCTATTATCAACCTCGGGTCGTCTGCTTCATTGGTCTCGTTTCATACCGAAGTCTATTCGGGCCAACTTGCCTCCCCGGCCCATCCGAAACAAAAATCCACACCAGCCGTCTCTTTGCAATTCCTTCAACCAGTGCCCGAAATGCCCGCTATACAAACGAAAAACTACTCTCCTGGTTTATCCAACTTGCGCATTTTCGAAAAGAAGTCAGCCCATGAGAAGTCGCCTTAGACCCAATGGTCCGAAGGGATTTTCCTTTGTCCTACTCTTAATCATCCAGTTGGGTGTCCTTTATTCTCCGATCGATGGATGGAGCCAAGGCAGAGAAAACAGACTCATGTTGGCCGCGGCATCGAATTTACGCTTTCCGATGAATGAAGTCATTGCGGAATATAAAAAACAACGGTCAACCCAGATCACGGTCTCCTATGGCGCATCGGGAAGCCTTGCCGCACAAATTATCGCCGGGGCACCTTATGATCTTTTTTTTTCCGCTGATGAAGAGATGCCTATAAGACTGAGTGAGGCAAAGCTTGTCTTAGCCGATTCCTATTTTATTTATGGAAGCGGACAGATTGTCCTTTGGGTTCTAAATCAATCGCCGATTGATCTTAATGAGGAAGGCATGAAGGCCTTGCTTCACCCCACCGTTAAAAAAATTGCGATTGCTAACCCCAGATATGCACCCTACGGGATGGCCTCAATCGCCGCTTTGAAATCGATGGGTTTCTATGAAGACTTAAAATCAAAACTGGTCTTCGGCGAAAATATCTTCCACACGGCTGAATTCGTCCGTAAGGGAGGTGCCGAAATCGGTATTCTTTCATATTCCCTCGCCAGCGCGCCACCGCTTGAAGCCTCAGGACGACATTGGCCTGTTCCACTAAACCTTTATCCGAAATTCAATCAAGCCGCAGTGATTTTGCGGCGAAGCCAGAATATACGAGAAGCACAATCCTTCGTAAAATTTATTCAAGAGGAAGACGGCCGCGCCATTTTCGCCAAATACGGCCTCTTAGATCAAAGGCTTGCGCCATGAGTTGGGAGGCCCTCTGGTTATCGATAAAACTCGCCTCCGTAACAGCCCTATTGCTCCTCATCATCGGAATACCTCTGGCCTATTGGCTTGCTTTTTCGAAATGGAAATGGAAATTTTTGGTCGAGGCACTCGTGGCCCTGCCCATCGTCCTTCCGCCAACAGTCCTAGGATTCTACCTCTTAATTGCACTTGGATCACAAAGCCCAGTCGGTCGTATCTATCAGCGCATTTTCGACTCGACTTTGATATTTACATTTAAAGGTCTGGTCATCGCATCAATTCTATACTCGCTTCCTTTTGCGGTGCAGCCCCTTTCCATGGCTTTTTCAGGCGTTAATACTCGGCTGATTCAAATTTCATCGCTCTTAGGTGCATCTCCCTTAAAGACTTTTATGAAAATTATTCTCCCGCTCTCGCTGAACGGTGTTTTGATGGCCTTTGTCCTAAGCTTTGCGCATACCATTGGTGAGTTCGGCCTTGTGCTCATGGTTGGAGGCAATATCCCTGGTGCCACACGAACCATCTCCATCGATTTATACGACCAGGTCCAGGCCATGAACGACCAAGCCGCGTCTGAGACGGCACTTTTTCTACTCATGCTTTCCTTCTTCTTTTTGTCTTTGATCTACTTTATCGACCGAAAAAAAGGACCTTACTTCCCCGGTTTTAATCGTACATATTAATGTTGAATTTATGATGGATTCTGCCCTCTTTGTTGACTTGGATTATCGCTTTTCAAAGGGAGGCCAGCTCAAAGTTTCCTTTTCCATTGCTTTAGATATGCCATCCACAACCGTCATTTTCGGTCCCTCCGGGAGCGGAAAAAGCACCTTGCTGCATTGCCTCGCCGGGATCGAAACACCCGATACCGGCAATATCCGATTGGGTGATCTCGATTGGTTCAATAAATCTAAAAATCAGAACCTCCGCCCTCAGGATCGTTCCGTCGGCCTGCTTTTTCAAGACTATCCCCTCTTTCCTCACCTGAATATATTTAAAAATACAGCCTATGGACTACACGGACTATCGAAGCAAGAACGCAAAGAAAGGGTTCAATCCTGGATGGATTTATTTGGTTTACGAGGCAAAGAAAACAGGTATCCGGATGAACTTTCAGGTGGAGAACGGCAACGGGCGGCCCTGGCTCAAATTTTAGCGTCGCAGCCCCGTCTTCTCTTATTGGACGAACCCTTTTCAGCGCTTGACCTTCACGCCCGTAACAACTTACATGAAAAACTTCGAACCTGGATCCACGAACAGAAAGGGACTGTGATCATGGTTACACACGACCTGTCCGAAGCCCTGGCCTTCGCCGATCGTTTTATTATTTTATCGGAAGGGAAAATCTTGCAGGAAGGAAGTCCGATGGATATCTTTAGCCGTCCAGCGCTACCTTCAGTCGCAAAAATCGTCGGCATTGAAAACGTGCTCCCTGGAAAAATCTTTTCGACAGAGGGGGACATGCTGACGCTGGCGGTCGGAAAAGCACATCTAGTTGCGAGTGGATTGGGACAGCCTCAGCAACCCTGCTTTGCCGCTATACGCGCAGAGGAAATCGTATTGGAAATCGGAAAGGCAGCTCAGAGTAGCGCACGCAACCGGATAAACGGTGTTATTTTAGAAATTATCTCGCACGGACCTCATGCGAAAGTGAAGATCGATTGCGGATTTCCACTCACGGCCTCAATTACCCAACAGTCGGCTTTGGATCTTTCACTCAAGGCTGGAATGGATATCGTCGCCGTTATTAAAGCATCTGCCATTCACGTACTGCCTGCACCCTAGTCGCGCACAAAAAACATAGGCCTTAAAATACGAAGCGATGATAAAGATCGCCTGCGTACATAAAAAAAGGCCCTCCCATTCGGGAGGGCCTTTTTTCGATGTTGATGTGCTTCTCGGTCTATTCTTCCGCTCTCGGTTTCAAGACGATGAAGAAGGCCCGGCCTTCCCGCGTCACGCGCATCAGGACGGTTTCAGCGGCCTTGGTCTCTTTCATCATTTCGGTGAATTCTTTTGCATTTTTGACCTTTTTTCGATTCACCTCTTTAATGAGATCGCCTTCTTTCAGACCTTCCGTTGCGGAAACGGACTCTTCATCGACCTTCGTAATCACAACACCTTCTTCGTCTTCAGCCAGGTTATATTTTTTGGCGATTTCGGCACTGATAGTTTGAACCGAGAGGCCAAGAAATTTATCCGGCTCACTTGGGATCGAGGCGGTTACGGCTTCGTCTTTACGTTCGACCAGGTGAACATCTAAGGTCATATTTTTCCCATCGCGCAAAACTTCAATCTTGATTGTCTCTCCGGGAAAATAACCTGCGATGACACGCGCCAGGGTATTTGGCGTATCAACCTTCTTTTTGTTAACCGACAAGATGATATCTCCGGGGGAAATCCCACCTTTATCCGCCGGATCGCCTTCGAAAACTTCATTAATCAGTACCCCGGAGCCTTCTTTCACATTAAATTTTTGCGCCAGTTCAGTCGTTAAAGGCTGAATCCCGACGCCCAGCCACCCCCGACTCACCCGTCCACGTTCCCTGAGCTGCGTCGTAACCGATTTCACCATATTGGAGGGGATGGCAAAACCAATCCCTTGCGCAAAATTGATGATCGCCGTATTAATGCCGACGACTTCTCCACGGATGTTAAAAAGCGGGCCCCCTGAATTTCCAGGGTTGATTGAGGCATCGGTTTGTATAAAATCCTCATAGCGGCTGAGGTTGACATTTTCCCGTCCGAGCGCGCTGATCACCCCAACCGTAACCGTACGGTCCAAACCAAAGGGGTTTCCAACGGCAATCACCCACTGCCCAACTTTAATTTTCGAAGAGTCGGCAAGGCTCACGGAAAACAAATCTTTTTCGGCTTCGATTTTGACCAAGGCCAAATCCGTATCCGGATCTTTTCCGATTACGGTGCCCTTAAATTTCGTTTTATCGGAGAGCCGGACTTCGACGACGGAAGCGTCGCCAACCACGTGGTTATTCGTGACAATGTACCCCGCCTTATCGATAATCACACCCGAGCCCGATCCGGGCGGCGCTTCGCGAGGTGATCCCTGCGGTCTGCGTGGATTCGGTTCAGGAGGTCCAGATGTAGATGGGGAGATATTGACGACGGATGGTTTTACTTTTTCGGCAATGGCGATAAATGTCGACTGGAATTGCTCGATGAGCTTAATGCCTTCTTCCAGGTCCGACTTCGCATGAGACTCTGCAACCATTCCCGGAATCAAGAAGATTAAGGAAATGATTAAGATGATTCGCTTCAGCATGATCCCTCCTTTACCATAGAGCTGAATGAGCGGTACTTTACTTATAAACCTCAACGAAGTATAAACCAAAAATTGGCATTATACAATAACTTGTATTCAAGCCCTCCATCAAAATCCTCGGCATTCCTAATAAACTTAAATCATCAATCCACATTGCTCATCACCTTAAAAATAACCCATAAAAAGAAATCTTTTCCTGAAAAATGGCACGAATCGGTAGCGGAAGGTCCCCCGGCTTTGGTGTCTCAGTCTCCTTCACGCATGACAAAATGCGTTAAGACAGTAAGGCTAAGCAAAAGAATTAGAAGACCAAAGTTATCCTCTGCCCAGGTTTGACAGGCCAGAGCCTATACGATAAACTCGCGCCAGTGAACAACACGCGCCCCTTCCCAATGCTTTGATCCAGGCCGATTAACTAGAACTCAGTCGAGATGAATACAAAAATAAAAATCGCCGGCGCGGGCCCTGCAGGACTCAGCGCTGCGATCTGTTTGGCAAAAAAAGGATATCCAGTCGAAATTTTCGAGGCAAGAGACTGTGTCGGTGGACGTTTTATCGGTGACTTCCAAGTGATCGAAAATTCAAGCCGCGACGAAGATATTTGCGAGCTCTTAAAACGGATTGGCATCTCGACCGAATTCTTTTTCAAGCCCGTCCACCAATCTATTTTTTATGACCACAAGCTAAAACCCACACCGGTAAAAAGTCGGAAACCCTTCGCTTACTTTATTCGGAGAGGTTCGGAAAAAGGGGCACTGGATGCTGGTCTATTGGCCCAGGCCCTCGAGGCCGGTGCAAATATCGCCTACAATCAACGTGTCGCACCCGATGCCGTGGATATTGTCGCAACGGGACCGACGGTTCCGGATGGACTGGCAAAAGAGATGACTTTTTCATGTGATTTAGGCGAAACGGTTTCGGTGCTCTTCGACCATCGCCTTTCGCCCGGGGGATACAGCTATCTCTTCGTGCTGGATGGCCAAGCCACTTTCGGCTGCGCCATCACGCGCGATTTTGACCATATTAACAATTATTTCAATGCGAGTTTCAATCGCTTTCAAGAAATCCATCCCTTTTCCACGGCCAATGAAAAAACAGGCTACTCATTTATGAATTTCTGTATTAAATCGAGCGCCCAAGAAAATCACCGGCTCTATGCCGGTGAAGTGGCTGGCTTTCAGGATTATCTTTTTGGCTTGGGGATTCGCTACGCCCTGACAACGGGTTTTGCTGCGGCGGAAAGCATCATCCAAAAAGAAGACTATGATCTGCTTTGGAATAAAGAGATCGGTCAGGCGCAAGAAACCAGCTTAGTCAACCGCTTCCTTTATGAAAAAGGAGGCAATGCCGGCCTGAGAATGTTTATCGCACAAGCTGGGCGACAAGACTTAAAGACTTACTTAAATAAATGGCACCGCCCCAATTCCATCAAAAAACTCCTCTACCCTTTTGTAAAATGGGCTTTGGGTGAAAAAAATAACTGCCAGCACCATATTTCAAAGCATTGGTGCCGCAGCAAACCGACCTCCACGATTAAAACCCAACTCGGCCCAACACAATCTCCAAGCGATCGTCAGGGCCCAATGGACCCGATCGAATCATGAGCACTTCTCTTGCCGAAGCCCAAAAATACTGCGCAACTTTAACCCAACGCGCAGGCCCGCATTTTTCCGTAGGCTTCCGATTTCTCCCAGCGAAAAAGCGCAAGGCCATCTATGCTGTTTATGCCTTTTGCCGTTATGCAGATGATATTGTCGACGAAAAACAAGAACAGCCGATCGAAGAACTCCTGGCATCCTGGGAAGCGGAATTGGATCGATGTTATGACCATAAACCGAGCCACCCCATCACCATCGCCCTTTCCGAGGCCATCCGCTCCTATCCCATTCCGAAGGCAGGATTTCAGGGTTTGATTGAAGGGTGCCGCATGGATCTTCGCTGCAATCGCTACCCTACTTTTGAAGATCTGATGGTGTATTGCGATCTGGTTGCGACAACGATTCGAGATCTCTCCCTTCCCATCTTTGGCTACAAAGGAGACGAGGGACAGAAACTCGGTCGCGCACTTTCGACTGCACTTCAACTCACGAATATCGTCCGGGACGTCGGCGAGGACCTTGACCGAAACCGTATTTACTTGCCCCTCGATGAAATTGAAAGCGCCGGTTATTCAGAATCGCAACTCCTTAAACGGATAAAGAACAAGGCTTTCTTAAAACTAATGGCTTTTCAATGCAAACGTATTCGTACTTACTTCGATGAAGCCGCTCAGCTCATTCCCTTAATCGATGCCGACGCCCAAGTGGCCATTGCCTTGATGCGTAACGTCTACCTCGCCTTAATCGACCGAATTGAAGCCAAGCCCTACGATGTGTTGGATAAACAAATTCGCCTCTCCTTAAAAGAAAGAGGATATGTCCTACTACAAACCCTTAAAAAGAAAGCCCCCTCCCCTGCTTGAGGAAACCGGGCATATCTTATTTGATGACAATCAGGATTTGACTCCGTTTGAGGGCCTATGTCATACTCCCTCCTAATTTCAGGGGTGCCACAAAGGCTGAGAGTTCCGGAGAAACGGAGCAACTCTTCGAACCTGCTCTGGGTAATGCCAGCGAAGGAAATAGCGTTCGTTATCTTTGTTAAAGCCGCACCTTTGAGTGCGGCTTTTTGTTTCTATCCAAATGGAGGGGAATGACGATGAAAGCATCTCAAACCAACGGCAAGGGTCAAGAATCGGCCAAAAACGGTTCGGGCGATGACATACTGACGATGAAGCCACTGCCGGCATCGCGTAAGGTTTATGTGGAAGGAAAACAGGCGGGTGTGCGCGTGGCCATGCGGGAGATTGCGCTTAGCCCCACGAGGATCGGCGATAATGGCACAAGCGAAGAAAACGCCCCTCTGCGTGTTTACGATCCTTCCGGACCTTATACCGACCCTGATCTAACCATTGATATTCATAAAGGCCTCTCCCCGCTTCGTTCGGTATGGATCGAGGGACGGGGCGATGTCGAAAAACTGTCGGGTATTTCATCGGAATATGGCCAGAAGCGCGCCACTGACCCCAAACTGGATGCCATCCGTTTCAAACAAACGCGGCCGCCGCTCCGAGCCAAAGCTGGCCACAATGTGAGCCAAATTCACTATGCCCGCAAAGGGATCGTGACGCCAGAGATGGAATACATCGCCATCCGCGAAAACCAGATGCTCGCCGACGCCCTTTTGGATGAAAGCCGATCCGTACAACACCCCGGCAATGCCTGGGGCGCAAGCATCCCGAAGGTCATCACGCCCGAGTTCGTGCGGGATGAAGTCGCCCGCGGACGCGCCATTATCCCCGCCAATATCAATCACCCCGAACTCGAGCCCATGATTATCGGCCGGAATTTTTTGGTCAAAATTAATTCCAACATTGGCAACTCGGCCGTGGCTTCCTCCATTGACGAAGAAGTCGAAAAGATGATCTGGTCCACCCGCTGGGGCGCCGATACGGTGATGGATCTCTCAACCGGTGCGAACATTCACGAAACCCGCGAATGGATTATCCGAAATTCCCCCGTTCCCATTGGCACCGTTCCCATCTATCAAGCACTCGAAAAAGTGAACGGCAAAGCAGAGGAACTGACCTGGGAGATGTATCGGGATACCCTCATTGAACAGGCCGAGCAAGGGGTCGATTACTTTACCATTCATGCGGGCGTCCTCCTGCGGTACGTGCCCCTCACGGCGAAACGTGTCGCCGGTATTGTTTCGCGCGGCGGATCGATTCTGGCAAAGTGGTGCCTGGCCCATCACAAGGAAAATTTCCTTTATACCCATTTCGAAGAAATTTGCGAAATCATGAAGGCCTACGACGTGTCCTTTAGTTTGGGAGATGGCCTGCGTCCGGGTGCGGTGGCCGACGCCAACGATGCCGCGCAATTTGGTGAGTTGGAAACCCTCGGCGAGTTGACCAAAATTGCCTGGAAGCACGATGTGCAAACCATGATCGAAGGTCCCGGCCACGTGCCCATGCAGATGATCCACGTCAACATGACAAAGCAGCTTGAAGAATGCGACGAGGCCCCCTTCTACACCTTGGGCCCCCTGGTCACCGACATCGCCCCTGGCTACGACCACATCACCTCCGGCATCGGGGCGGCCATGATCGGCTGGTACGGCTGTGCCATGCTTTGCTACGTCACACCGAAAGAGCATCTTGGCCTTCCGAATAAAGAAGACGTAAAGACCGGCGTAATTACCTATAAAATCGCCGCACATGCCGCCGACTTGGCGAAAGGACACCCCGGTGCCCAAGCGCGGGACAATGCCCTATCGAAGGCCCGCTTTGAATTTCGCTGGGAAGATCAATTTAATCTCTCCCTCGATCCGGAAACGGCCAAATCCTATCACGACGAAACCTTACCAGCGGATGCGGCCAAAGTCGCCCACTTTTGTTCAATGTGCGGACCGCATTTTTGTTCGATGAAGATTACAGAAGACGTTCGAAAATACGCCGCCGAAAAGGCCGTGGATGAAGCCGCTGCTCTTGAACTCGGCATGATTGAGAAATCAAAGGAGTTTAAGGAAAAAGGCGCGCAGGTCTATTTATAGCGTCCCTTGAACCGAACACGATCATTGAGCAAGGAGTTCCTCATCATGGAAGAAAGAGAGATCGCCCCTTTAAAAGAAGCTGAGATCACCCGCACCATTGCACAAGAATCCTTTAAGGCCTTCGACCAAGTCATCTCGTCGGATGTGTTGATCGTCGGGTCTGGGCCATCCGGCCTGATCTGCGGTGCTGAGTTAGCTTCTGCGGGCTACAACGTGGTCATCATCGAGCAATTGAATCACATGGGGGGCGGATTTTGGAACGGCGGGTACTTGATGAACAAGGCTGCCATCGCGCACCCAGCCCAAGAGATTCTGCTCAAAATTGGTGTCCCTTGCAAGGAAATCACAAAAGAGATGTACATCGTCGACCCGCCCCATGCCACGGCCAACCTCATCCGCCATGCCTATGATTCCGGGGCCAAAATCCTCAATATGACCAAGGTCGTGGATCTGGTGATCCGCGGCGAAGACCACCGCTTGGAAGGCCTGGTCGTCAATTGGTACCCCTTGGAGGTCATGGGTCACGACGCCGCCCACGTCGATCCCATCGCCCTGGAATCGAAAATCGTTGTCGATGCAACCGGCCACGATGCGGTAACGCTCGACCTGCTCGCAAAAAGAGGGCTCTACGAAGCCGTGCCGGGAAACGGCGCGATGTGGGTTGAACGGTCTGAAGAGATGGTCATGAAAAAAACGGGTGAGCCTTATCCAAACCTGTTTGTGGTCGGACTTGCAGTCGCCGCCGTTTATGGCAGCCCGAGAATGGGTCCGTCTTTCGGGGCGATGCTGCTTTCGGGAAAAAAAGGGGCGGGATTGATCAAAAATAAGCTCGGGACGCTCTCATCGAAATAGGAAGAAATGTACAAGACCGATCGACGCGTTTTATTTTTAGCAGTAGGCCAGAAAACCTTGACATTATAAGCCCTGTTTGTTACTTTCACCGCCGTTGCCGAGATAGCTCAGTCGGTAGAGCAGAGGACTGAAAATCCTCGTGTCGGCAGTTCGATTCTGCCTCTCGGCACCATTTTTCTTCCGTCGAATCTAAAGATCCCCTGTCCACCCTCTTTCTATCCCTTATCGTTCAACATTGAGTTGAAACGCGCGTAGAGCGCATCTCCTTAAATTCAGTGAACTTTTCAGACACATAAGCCGAGATCTTACTTTTAAAGATCTCCTTGTCAAACTTCTCTGCATGCCGCCGTATTATTTTAGGATCGAATTCCATTGTCGTAAATTTTTCGATAGCTTCAATAAGAGATTCAGGCGTCTGTTCTTTAAAGAAAAGCCCTGTGGTCCCATCCACCACCGTTTCTAGGGCACCTCCTCCTGCATAAGCAATGATGGGTTTCCCCGATGCCATCGCCTCCACCGGTGCAATGCCAAAATCTTCGAGGCCTGAAAAGATCAATCCGCGCGATTTGCTCAGATAATGTGCCACTTCATCTTGAGAGACCTTCCCTAAAAATCGAATGTTGCTATTCGCCATCTTTTTAAGTGTGTCCATATAAGGTCCCGCCCCAATAATGATAAGCGGAAGTCCGAGCTGATTAAAGGCTTCTATAACAAGGTCAACTCTTTTGTAGGCATTTAATCTAGAGAGTACTAAGAAATAATCTTCATGTACATCGGAAATATAAAATGAAGAAATTTCGACGGGAGGAAATATCACATCTGCATTGCGGTGATAGACCAATTTAATCCTATTCCGAATGTGATCGGAAATGCCGATAAAATAATGAACACGTTTTACCGTATTAATATCCCAGCGTTTTAATCGAGCAAGGACCCAGGGGAGGATGAGTTTAAAAAATGGATTGATGTTTTCGCGTGATAAATAAGCCTCCGAATCCCAGACAAAGCGCATGGGCGAATAGCAATAACAGATATGGCAAACATTTTCTGGAACCCGTACTCCTTTAGCAAATGCGCTACTACTGCTTAATACGAGATCAAAGCCGCTTAGGTCAAAGCTTTCAATGGCGGAAGGGAAGCACAGAAGATATTTCTTAAAATGCCGTTTGATGAAAGGCAGGTGTTGCATGAAGGAGGGCCTAACGTCAAAAGTAGAAAAACCAGCGGGAAGGTTTTTCGGTTGGAAAATTGAAGTATATATTGGCGCATCCGGGAAAATCTCATGAAGCGCTTCGACCACTTTTTCGGCACCACCGTACTGATTAAGATAATCGTGGACGATGGCGACTTTCATGATATAACCATATTCCTGAACGCGGAAATTCTTTTTAGTAAAGGATACTATCTCTGCTAGTTTTTAACGACATGATTATAAACATCCAGGGTTTTAGATGCACATTTTTCCCAGGTAAAGATCTTTGCTCGTTTTATCCCCGCCTGAGTCAAAAGGTCTCTCTGGACAGGGTTCGTGAGAAGATTCTCCATTTCTCGCGTTAACTGACTTACATTATGTGGATCAATAAGAATGCCCGCACTTCCGAGAACTTCGGGAAGTGAAGAAGTATTGGAAGTAATTACTGGTGTTCCACAGGCCATTGCTTCAAGAACCGGAAGACCAAACCCCTCGTATATTGAAGGATAAACGAACACGGTGGCGCCGCCATACAGCGACGGGAGATCACTTTTTGGAATGTATCCTGTGATATAAGTCGTAGACTTTATTCCCAATCCCTGAATTTTTTTCTCTAGGTCTTCCATCAACCACCCGACGCCACCCGCTAGTACCAAGGGAAATCTATTTCGCAAAACACTCGGGAGTTCGGCATAGGCATTGAGCAATGTGACTATATTTTTACGAGGCTCTAAAGTTCCAACAGATAAGACGTAAGACCCATGTTTTAGACCATATTTTGACAGTATCAAATTTTCTGTGTTAGGCGAAAAGGGTTTGAAACTATCGTCCACGCCTAATGGCGTTACTGTAATCTTCTCTTCCGGAAGATTTAATTGCTTGACTAAATCTCTCTTCGTTGCTTCAGAGATGGTTATGAAATGATTTGCACGATCTAATCGTGGATAGAAATATCGTTCCATGTATCGGATTCGCTCTTTAGGATGAGTCTCAGGATAGAAATAGAAGGACAGATCAAAGATCGTTACAACTGTAGGCCCATCGAAGCGCATCGGCACGTAATTGGTTTCATGGTAGAGATTGTATTTTTTCCTAAATTGGCCCCAATAAAACAAGAGGTCAAGTGTTCGGCGATATACAGGATAGATCAACCTGTATTGTTGGATAAATTTCCTAGCACTTACATATGGTTCTATGGGTTGTTCTTTGAGATGATCACTCCACTCAATTCCATAATAAAAAGAGAGGTCCAAATTAATATTTATGTCTAGTAAGGCCTTAGAAGTTTGATAAACATAGTTTCCAACCCCACTTTTGGGGGCTAGAAGGGGAATCCCATTTATGATTACATGCATATCATACTAACTAATTAGGCTAAGATACCCCTTTTATAAAATAATAGACATCTTGAATATGTGTGTGTCAGATATATAAATCATCGAAACTACCAAGTAACGACATAAGATTATTAAGTGAATTATATTATTTCAATCTCGGGAAATGGGAAAATGAATTTTCCGCCACTCGCTAAAAAATCTTTTTCTCTGCGGAGTATACCATCCTTGAAATGCCATGGTAATACTAAAAAATAGTCAGGCTGTATCGCACGTGCTTCCTTTTCGGAAATAATAGGTATATGTGTGCCAGGAGTTACACGACCAAATTTCTCTTCGTTTACTTCTGCGATCGCAGAGATATCAGATGACGTGAAACCACAAAATTGCAGAACCACATTTCCCTTAGTTGATGCACCATAGCCCAGGATTTTTTTCCCATCCGAGTTGAGAGTGCGAATGAGTCGAGTTAAATCGTCACGATGTCTAAATACGCGTTCTTCAAATTCTCGATATGGACGCGGGGTACTCAATCCCATTCGATCTTCTTGATCTAATAACCATTCAATGACAGCATTATTGGCCTTTAATGAGGTATTCGATCGTTTTGTAGCAGTGATTGCAAAACTCCCCCCGTTTACAGAATTCATAAAAACATCTATAAGCCGAAGTTCAGCGGCCTCAAGAATCAACTTGATCACTCCTAGTGAATAATACTCTAAGTGCTCATGACATATCGTGTCGTAAGAATTCAGACGTAACATAGATGGCATATAACTTTGTTCGAAATGCCAAATGCCATCATCAGCAAGGGTAGATTCTATTTGTTTCGCAAACTTAATTGGAGAGTCAAGGTCGTAAAGCATCGCGATAGAAGTAATTATGCTAGCAGGTTTTTTCTCTTTGGAATGATACGCCTCGATTGAAAAAAATTCCGGAACGAGAACAATTTCTGAGGGGTAATGCTCAAAAAACTTTGTTCCAGTGGGATCAATCCCAATGCGCCGAATGCCTTTAGATCTGTAGGCTTTTAATGTTGTCGCATCATTACTTCCTATATCGAGTACTACATCACCGGTCGATAAGGGTTTAAGTTTTTCTAGATAAGCAATTTTGTCAGTTAAATGAGTGACCATCGTTTGATTCAGTCCAGAGCGATATCCATAGTTATCGCCATAGAGTTCCGAAGGATCGTAAGAATGATTTAACTGTAGCAACCCACTATCAGGAGACCACACTAATTCGAGAGGACCAACCGTGATATTATCATGTGGATCCTTTGGAAAAACACCAGTCAATGCTTGATGTCCAAGATTTAGAACGGAGATTAAGTTTTTTTTCCCACTTACTCGACAATTTGTTATCTGTTTATAAGAATTCATATGTGGTCCTTCCTACAGAAAGAGAACTTTTATTGCTAAGATTAAGATCTACGTCGAAGCCACGCAGACAGGTTAGGTAATTTTATTAGGACTCGTAACAGAAAACCTTTTAGCGTTGGTGATTTTTCTACTAACGATCTACAAAACTTCAGGATTTTCGAAGATCTGCTCCCTCGCTCTTTCGTCTTATCTCTAGTGATTTCTGGGTTATCCATATCATTATGGGCTGTATCTATCGAAGATTTAATTCGATCCTCAAGTCTCTTAATTGAAAGCAAATTATTCGATCTGATTTTGTCATTGAATGAGATGGCCTTAGCAGGTTTGTGGCCTGAAGCCTCAATATCTAGAGGTTTTTTTAACAAAATATGCACAGAGCAAAATAAGAAACCTTCGTGAAATAGTACAAGGTTTGGATAAGCTGATAGTTTGTCATCTAAAGTTTTAATGTTTTTGGCAGATTTCAAAAAATCTACCAAAACTTTTCTAGTCTCAAAGGTTTTTTCGGATGGGAGATTATCTGGGACATCTATTAATGAAAGGCCCGAAGGACGAACAATATGTTTTTCTATCATATTTGGAGTAAATAGAATACAATTATCATCAAACCAGCCTTTCCCTTCAGGCCCATTCAACCAGAACTCCGTCGAGATCGAGGCAAAACCACCAGGTTTCAGTATTCGACCAATTTCTGCAGCAGCTGCTTCGACTGATTCTAAGCCACCAAAATGTTCGATTGATCCAGACGAATAGACACCATCAAAGAAATTAGATGGAAGATTAAGTGCTCTAGCATCTGAATGAACAGGGATAATATGCCCTGCCTGCTTATAAAATTGAGTGTAAATCAAGGGATCGACCATATATCCACCGGGTGCAACATCCGACCAAGGTGTGTCCTCTAAATATCTATCTACTGGAAAAACAATCGTCTCATAATCGGCAAGTAGTTCGGTAAGCAACTCTGTTCCGGCACCGATTCCTGCAAAAACTTTCCCTGGTTTTAACAAATTGAAGCTTTCAAAAGAATATAACGCCATAGCCGTTTCCCAGTTCTTTGAATCAGGAATAACTTGAGGTTCATCGATACCCAATATGCCCATTTCAATTTTAGCGATCTTTTGTAGGTAAGGCGATAAAGCGTTATTAAAAAAATCTTCTAAATCTATTGCTTTACTAAATTTCATGTTTAATCCCTATTTTTCTCTATTGTTCATACATCAAGAATATTTCGAAACATTCGTTGAATATTGTATTTATTTTCAAATAACTTTCTGTTGTATGTAGATATGAAATTAAGACTACTCCGATTGGAATAAAAGTTTAAGATTTTATTCTTCAGATCTTCAATGAAATTATTATCGTCAATAACACATTTATCTTGGACCATTAGATAACCACTTCCCCTGTTAGTTAATAATGGACGCCCAAGAGATAAAGCACGAGGTATTATATGACTAAGCTGACCACGATCTTGCCTGCGACAAGCGACGACAATATCCGAGGCTATCATTAGAGCGTCAAAAACATCTTCCTCTTCAGGATTTTCAAAATAAAGACAGTCCAAGATCGCCAAATTTGAAAAAGATGTTTGAATAGCTTGTAGTATATTTTGATCATGAATTACGCCACATACCAAAAATAATATGTTTGATATTTTGCTAGAGATCCGATGATAATGACATGCATTGGATACCGCTTCGGCAATTTTATCAATATATTTGTTATCAGTTATGGACCCAAATATTCCAATGACTAGGTCATTACTGGAAATTTTTCTCCGTCTCCTCCATAATCGGGCGATTTTAATCCCTGAAATGCTCCCTCTATCATGAATACCAATGTCGACATAGGATTTTTTAATGACTAGTTCATTTTTACTTAAGAGTTTTTTAGATTTTTCAGCCTCAGGTGTCAAATGGCTGACACATTTAACACCGCGTTCTTTTAGCCAGGCATGATTATACCCAACAATGCTCTGCTCAAATTCAAAATAGTTCATGTAATGCGATTTAGATATTTCAGACTTAAGAGGTTGATCATCTCCCACAAAAAATCTATCGATGAATTGAGTTATATTTTTATAGTTAAAATATAAATGATAAATTCCATATAAATAAGTATGATCATGGATAATAACAACATCATGTGGTAAGCCATGGTTTTTTAAGAGTTCGACTCCAAACCACAATTTATTGGATATTGCAAGATGGAATATTGTAGGTATTTTTTCATCCAAGTCTTGGGCGAAATTCAAGTGGCTTTTTATACGAATGTTGGCGCATGAATTAAGCTTATTGATATTAACATCCGAAGTATACATAATTATATTCTTATCTGTTCCAAGTGGAATGCTTCCTGCGTAATCGGCGACACCGCAAAATTCTCCAGGCATATTACATGCCATTTTTGAAATAATTTGATTGTGAAACTCCATAAAATTTTGAGCCGCTTTATCTATGACTTGTGTTATAATTTTTGGAGCTTCTTTAGACCAATGGTTTAAATAAAAACTACGGAGATCTTCAAACGAACGAATCGTATTAGATGATTCTTCGGTATTAATAAATTTAATAATTGACGATAAATCTTGAATTTCTGAATTGACGGGTAAAAATAAGACAATGTCTCCCTCATTTTCTTTTAATGGAGCGGTAATTTCTCTGTTCACTTTAATGTCACTACATACAACTCGCGAGCCCAGAAAGATGGCTTCGAGTAAGGGAATACCGAAACCTTCTTCTTTAGATAAATGGAAAACGGTTTTGGCATCCCTCTGATTTGCAATCTTTTCTATTTCACTAATTGAGTGGTTAAATTTCAATTGATTTGTCTCGTCTGGAAATTGAGACATTAAGGAAAAAAGTTGACCACTTGTTGGTACACACAACGAATATCGTAGTTTATCCACCTTTAGAATACTGTTAAATAATTTAAGGGCAAATAGAGGATTTTTTGAGTGATGATGTCCAATAATTGAAAAAATATCTTTTGTTTTTACGTTCTCCCCAAGCTCGTATTGGATATATTCCTTATCAAGGCATGGATAAATCACATCAACTTGATTCTTACTTATGCCAAGATACTCAAAAATCAGATCTTTAGTGAACTCAGATATTGATATGATGTAGTTTGCCTTAGACAATCTTCTCAAACCATTTCTGTAGTATTGTTTAGAAATGGGATGCACGTCTGGAAGATATTCACTTGGATACCTGAGAGGTATTAAGTCATACGCAATTGAAATAACCGGGCATATCGTTATATCTAACCGCATTGGAGGAATAAACGGTGTTGCATCAATATAGGCAAATGCTTTTTGTTTACGTAAAATATTTTCAATTTCATAAGATGATTTATGAACATCATTGTCGTCATGGTTTTCTGGCGCAATACCTATTGTGTCTGTATTTTTTATAAAAGAGTACAACTTATCATTCTTGTTTAATTTACTATTCTTGTACATTATTAAAGTAACATCAACATTTTCAGAAGCGATCATCCGTATAATAAATTTTACGTACCTACCCATACCTCGATCATGGGCTTCTGTACTAAATACTCGTCCATCAACAACAATTATTCGGTTCCTTTTCATTAGTTATTTTCTATATTCTTGTCAGTAAATAATAGCCTAATGCGACGCATTAGGGTCAATAATTTTTCTAAGTATTTCTTTGTCTTTAGTAGTAAGGTTTTATTCAACCGTGCTTTAGTATCCTCTAGTTCCCTATAGGTTTTATTCAACCGTGCTTTAGTATCCTCTAGTTCCTTATAGGTTTTATTCAACCGTGCTTTAGTATCCTCTAGTTCCTTATAGGTTTTATTCAACCGTGCCTCTGCAACATCTAACTTGCTATTAGTTCTATCGAACTTTATTTGTAATTGAGATGATTCCTTTTCATATCTTTCAAGATCACTATTTAGTGAGCTATTAAAGGAACATGTGCGATCTATTACGATATCATCTAGAAAACCTGGTGGAAGAATGAAATGTTGTTTTAAATATAGGTGTTCGGAGGCTGAATAAAATTCATTAATACCATCAAAATAGAGTAACTCATATTTACTAGATGCCAAAAACTCCTGGCATTTAGTATCAATTCTTTTGCGGTAAATAGGGTCAATCGCCTCAATGACAACTATCCATGGCCGATGAATTAAAAAGTTACAACTTTTCAATATATCTAACTCGGCTCCTTCTGCATCAATCTTTAAAAAATGAACATCCTTTCCCTTGATAAGTTGGAATATAGCATCCAAGGTTAGGATTTCGATGTCAGTTTCTTTGACGAGATAACCAGATTTGATGTACCACTTTGCTAAGCTAGAATCTAAGGTACTAAGACCAGAGGGTTCGACTTCGAAGAAAGTTGTCATTCCTGGTGTGTTTCCTAAACAACAGCGCATCGTAATATCATTAGGGCGATCTTTGCTAAGTAGTCTGAACATTGACAATTCAGGCTCAATATTTATACCAGTCCAGCCTGCATCATAAAATGTTTTAGTTACAGACCCTTTTCTGGAATGATGTGCACCAACATCAATGTAGCTGCCGCCTTTTATTCCGTTTAATGCTCTCCAGAGAATTACATCCTCGAAGTTTTGAGAATACGATATCAAGAAACACCCCGCTTCACATCAATACAAATATTTGTTGGCAGCCACGTTGTGCCTAAAAAATGGTCTTTATTAGTATTTGTCACTTTGAATAACAGTGCTCTTTCGATCCATTTGTAATTGGAAAATAGTGTTATACCATCGGTTTCTACCAATGCGATTGAGACAGAATAACTTCCAGGACCAAGGTGAGCGACAAATGTACATTTAAAAGCCACTTCATCTCCGTTAAAGAGATCTCTGGTAATTTGATTGGAATAATTGGTGTTTGTTCCAAATATATCTTGCCCGAATCTATCTTTTATCATGAAGCCAAAGGTAAGTGCTGGGATAGCTGACTTTACTTTGCATTTTGTGTTTATAGTATAGCTCTCTCCAGTAAAAATAGATTCGATTGCTTGATTGTTGCAATCTGATATATAAATATCTAGTAACTCAACCTCATCCGAACCATATTCATATGATAATTTATTATCGCTTTCCGAAATTTTTAGCGTGTCACTTTTTTGTGAATTCACCAGAGCAGTATAGCGTTCAGAAGCTGATTCTGCATTACCACTAAACAATAGTTGTCCATTATGTAATATAATCGCATTTTCGCACAACGCTTTCACAGATCCAGCATCATGAGACACAAATAACAACGCTGTTCCTTCCTCTTTAATTTGTCGAATACGATTAAAGCTTTTGTGCTGAAAATATAGATCTCCTACAGAAAGAGCCTCATCGATAATCAATAAGTCTGGACGTTTAGCGGTGGCTACAGAGAAAGCAAGGCGCATTGCCATCCCGCTTGAATACGTTCTAAGGGGTTGGTCGAAAAAAGACCTCAATTCAGAGAATTCATACACATACTCAATTAAAGAAGTGAGTTCGCCAACATCATTACCCATGAGTAACAGAGAATATTCAGCATTTTTTCGTCCGCTTGCTTCTGGATTGAACCCCATACCAAGTTCTAAAATAGCAGATACAGAACCGTTTATTTTAATTGTTCCCTCGGTTGCTTGTAATGTTCCCGCCACTATTTTCAACAGGCTACTCTTTCCGGCCCCATTAAGGCCTAGAATCCCTATCGCATCACCATGGTTTAAGTGTAAACTTACATTTCGGAGGACCCAGTGTTCTTTTGATGGCTTAAACGCGAGACCGAAAAAAGCTCCAATTCGTTGCCAATCAGGCTTGTAGATCTTATAGGATTTTCCAATATCCTCTACGATAAGCAGGCTCATAAAGCATCAACCATTTCCGCGTTCGCACGGCGAAAAAGGAATAAGCTCAACAGCATCAATACTAATGCTAGGACAGCAATGATTGCTAAGGTTCCTAGTTCAGGCTTAGCTCCGTATACAAGCACGTTGTGATAAGCTTTTGTTATAGGGTACATAGGGTTAGCGTTCAATAAATGGCGATATTTTTCCGGAATGATATTTTCTGGATATGCAATGGGTGTAAACCAAAACCATATTTGGAGAATGATGGGCACGACCTGCCCAATATCCCGCAAAAAAACATTCATCACTCCAACAATAAGGCCGATGCCGACCGCAAGTGTGATCACCTGTAGAGTAAGAGGTATGAGCCATAGCATTCCTAGATTTGGATAGTGGCCAAGCATCAAAAAAACACCGAACATAGAAACGAACAGGAGGAAATTGTTTAGAAGACAAGACCCAACAACTATAGTAGGAAGAGCAATACGGGGAAAAGTCATCTTCTTCATTAGGTTGCCCTGTTCGATGAAGAGCGTAAGGCATCGACTTATGATTTCACTGAAAAGATTCCAGGCAAGTAAACCAGCCATCAAGTAGAGGGCATAGCCATATTTATTATTGATACTGGGCAGCCTAGCAGCGAGCACATTCGAGAGAATAAGTGCATAAATGGCAACCTGGGCGAGAGGATTGATGATCATCCACAATCCACCCAGCGTGCTCCTTGCAAACCGACTGGCAAGTTCGTTTCTGATGGAGCTAATAACAAAGTGGCGATATTTAAATAGACTTCGAAAAACACTAAGCATCAATTTCCTTTTATATACAATGAAAAATGAATCCATTTAATGAACTATTATAACTGCAACCTAAGACCATACGAACCGAAAAAAAGAAATATCCTGAATCCCTTTGTGATTCATTTTGTAATTTATTTGGTGTCTTATTTGTTTGTCGTTAAGATACTATTTCGGTGAATAATAATATAGGTGAGAGGCCGCATATTAAAGACCACTAATTTTGAAATTATTCAGTTTAAGGAAAGACTTTTGGTGATTAATTGCTGACAAAATTGTCCACGGATTATTTTACAAGTAATGAAATAACGATCTGACCTATCGAAAATAACTCCATGATAAATTTCTTATCCATTAATATTACCCCAAAAAAGATTAACTCCCTAGCAACCTAAGATCCTCTTCTACCATCATTTGAATTAATTGGCTGAATGAAACCTTAGAATCCCAACCTAGAATCTTCCTTGCCTTCTCAGGGCTTCCTATGAGCTGGTCCACCTCTGCGGGTCTAAAAAGTTTCTGGTCAGTAATAACATAATCTTTCGCTTTTAATCCGACAAAGTCAAAAGCTAACTCAACAAGTTCTCTGACGGAATGGATTTCACCGGAAGCAATCACATAATCATCCGGTTGGTCCTGCTGAAGCATTAGCCACATCGCTTGAACATAATCCCCAGCAAAACCCCAATCGCGTTTTGCATCCATATTACCCATCCGAAGTTCTTTGACTAGGCCGAGTTTTATTTTTGCAACGGCATTGGTAACTTTGCGTGTGACAAATTCCAATCCTCTTCGAGGAGATTCATGGTTAAAAAGGATTCCAGAGCAGGCAAAAATATTATAACTTTCACGATAATTTACTGTAATCCAATGACCATAAACCTTTGCGACACCATAGGGGCTTCTTGGATAAAAAGAGGTTTTTTCCGTCTGAGGTATTTGTTGTACCTTGCCAAACATCTCTGATGACGAGGCCTGGTAAAATTTTGCATCTGGTTTGTATTTTCTAATGGCTTCCAAGATTCGTGTTACCCCTAGACCCGTTACATCGGATGTAAGTACCGGCTGATTCCATGAAGTTGGAACAAAGGATTGAGCCGCCAAGTTATAGACTTCATCCGGCATAATCTCCTTGATCGCTTCATCCAATGAGGACTGATCCGTAAGATCGCCTTGTGTGAATACAATTTTGTCACGTATGTGGTGAACTCGTTCATAGTTTTCGACACTGGATCTTCGAACCATTCCATAAACTGCATACCCTTTGTTTAATAGTAATTCAGCTAGGTATGATCCATCCTGACCCGTAACTCCGGTAATAAAAGCCTTTTTCATATCTTTGCCCACCTTTTTCACTTCCAATTCTCTTAGCGTTAGCTCCAAATACAAATATATACTTCTTTAATAACGAAATAAAGCTGTTAGCAGGAGAGCTTGTTTTCGAAATAAAGAATATTCTTGGAGGTCTTTTCTCGGATCGTCTAACCAGGGTGACTGAGGTGACTTAAAAAAGTCTAAACACAAACAGCAATCTAAGCTAGATCTCTTGTATATCATACATATATTTAGAATATAACCCCGCCGATTACTCCAACCAGAACTTGAATCCAGCGCTATGCTTATACCAGATATAGGCCTTGCGTTCAATCAGAAAGTTCCTGAAATGTCTAGGCCTTTTTAGGAATCATTCCCCTCATCCAAACTGCTGGGGATCGATCTCGATTTCTATTTGAATCCTTCCTTTTGTGATGTTTCGCCACTGGTCCATTGCAGGCTTAAGGACTTTGGCGATGTGTTGCTGGTCCTTCCCTTTGATGAGAATTTGATAACGGTAGTATTGCTTGATCCGAAGCCGTGATGCGGGGGCGGGACCCAAGACGCTTAGCCCCTTCCCCGAACTGAGTTTTTTAAGGCATTCAGCCAGGGAGGTGGCTTCTCTCACAAGCACATCCTCCACACGGTGTTTAAGGAGGACCAAGGCCAGTCGGCAATAGGGCGGATAGTTGCTTTCCTTGCGTGCGTGGATGCTCTGCTTGTAAAAACTTGGATAATCTTGTCGTGTGGCGGCCTCAATGGCAATATTTTCGGGCTGAAAGGTCTGAAAGAAGACTTCGCCGGGCAGCGCGCCCCGTCCTGCGCGACCGGCAACCTGGGTTAAAAGCTGAAAAGTCCGTTCGGAGGAACGGAAATCCGGAATGTGAAGCGACTGGTCGGCCGACAAAACACCGACAAGAGTGACTTTTTGGAAATCGTGGCCCTTCGTGATCATTTGTGTGCCGATCAGAATATCGGTTTCCTCCCGCTCCATGGCCCCTAATATCTTGGCCTGGGCCCCTTTTTTCTGCGAGGTATCGCGATCGAGCCTTGCGACTTTTGCTTTCGGAAAAAGTGCGCGAATATGCTCTTCCACTTGCTCGGTTCCAATCCCAAGGGCATGAATCTCAGTTCCCTGACACTGGGGACATAGACTCGGAGAAGCGGTTTGGTATCCGCAATAATGGCAAGTCAGGCGATTGATTTCTTTGTGATAGGTCAGGGACACGCTGCAATGGCGGCAAGGCGGCGCATATCCGCAATCGCGGCAGAGCAAAAAGGGAGAAAATCCTCGCCGATTCACAAAGAGAAGCACCTGTTCCTCCGCATCAAGTCGTTTCTTGATGGCGTCTACCAGGGCTTTCGTGAAAAAAGGGCGTAGCCATGCGGCCTTTTCTTTCAAGTCGATCAGATGAACAAGGGGCAAAGGCCGGGCATCAATCCGTTCGGGCAGCTGTAGCAGAGCATATTTTCCGCTTTGTGCGTTGTAATAAGACTCGAAGGAAGGCGTTGCCGAACCCAGGATGACAACAGCCCCTTCGTCTCTACCCCGCACCAAGGCCACATCCCGGGCATGGTATCGACTGCCTTCCTCTTGCCGATAGGACGCATCGTGTTCTTCATCGACAATGATGGCCCCAAGCGATTGAAAGGGAGCAAAAATCGCCGATCGCGCGCCAATGGCCACATCCACTTTCCCTTCACGTATCCGTCGCCACTCGTCGTAGCGCTCCCCTGCCGAAAGCCCACTGTGGAGCAAAGCAACGCGATCTCCAAAGCGTTCGTAAAATCGCGCGGCGATGGAGGCCGTTAAACCAATTTCTGGTAGAAGCAAGATAGAAGGCTTACCCCCGGAAGCGACGGCTTCAATGGTTCGAAGATAGATCTCGGTCTTTCCGCTCCCGGTAACACCATAGAGCAACATGGGCGAAAAAGCCCCTTTATCGATCGCCGAGGCAATAACCGCCATCGCGGCCTTCTGGTCTTTATTGAGAGAAATCTCCCCTTTTGCAGGATAAGCGATTCCCTGACCGGGATTCCGAGACACCCCTTCATCCACCTGCATCACGATCCCTTTTTCATGAAGACGCGCCATCGCCGCGCGCAAGGAAGAGGAGGGAAGGGTATTGATATAGATCTCGCCCCCATTCTTTCGCAGAAGATTCAAGACTTCCGCTTGTTTCGGCGCAGACCTTTCTAGAGAGACGATCAGCTTTTCGATCTCCTGGGGAATTGCTTTTAATATCGCCTTTTTCTGCATCTTGGGTTTCACGGGAGAAGCAAGAAGCACCCAGCTTTCGAGGATACATCCTCTTTTTTTCAAGGCAGACAACGATCGCTTCAAGTCTTTCGCGCCAAGTTCCTTCCGAATCTCCGTTTCCCAGAGCGAATCTTTATTTTTTAAGTGTTCTAAAATTTCAAGCTGCAGAGAAGACCGGATTCCCTTCTTCTTCGCCTCCACCGTGTCGCTCAGTCTGAATCGTCTGCGCGGGAGAGCATGAATCCCTTGAGGCAATGCGGTTTTAATCAAAGCGCCAAGCGGACTCTGATAATAAACAGAAATCCAAAGCAATAGCTTAAAAAGCTTGGACGAAAGCAATGAATTTTCGTCCAAAATGGCGAGCACCGCCTTGGTCGTCGGCACCTCCGGCTGATTGACATTTTGGACAAAAAAGGCAAGCTTCCAGCCCTGAGCAAAAGGCACCATTAAGCGGGTGCCCTCACTCAAGACCGTCTTCTGAAGCGAATCGGGAAGGTGGTAGTGATACCGCCCATCCGTTTCGGGAAGCACGCATTCTATATAACGTCGGCTCATTTCGCGCCTGGGCTTTGTGGATAAAAAATGGCCTGAAAAATACGATGGACACGCTCGGTATTAAAATTGAGATCCGCTTTCAATTGCGCCTCGGCTGTTTTTTGACCTTGATCTAGATAGCCAAGGCTTCTAGCAAGCGATTGCCGCTGGCTCGGATCGCCGGGTATCAGGTGGGTCTGCCGGTCATTTTCCATTTGAAGTTTATTCTCAACATCCCTCAAAAAAAGATAGGCTTTGCGTAAATCCGTTTCCGAGGCCTTGGCGAGCTGTGCTTCTTTCGCCATCCATCGCAGTGCATCAATTGTATTTACTTTTCGGAATCTTAAATCACTTGAACAAAAGGAAAGTACTAAAGATTGGGCAATAAACTCGATCTCCCGAATCCCCCCGTAGCCACGCTTCACATCTCGATATTCTAGATCGTCTGTCGCGATAGATTCATCGATTTTCACTTTGCAATCGCGCACCTCCGCAAAACCTTCGGGACCAAAAGGGCTGTAGACAAAATCGCCAGCCAAATCCAAAAATGCGCGGCCGAGAGATCGGTCTCCGGCCACAAGCCGTGCGCGCAGTAGGGCCAAACGTTCCCAGATCTCGCCCCGATTTTTATAATAGCGGCGATAGCCCTCCATAGGTAAGGCGATCGCGCCGGCATCCCCTTCCGGCCGTAAGCGAAGATCCACCCGGTAGACATAACCTTGCTCCGTTCGCTCGTTCAAGGCCGCGGTAATCTCCTGGGCAAGACGTTCATAATAGCGTGTTCTACCCATCCTCGCCTTTCCTTTTTGCCCTTTTGTTTCCCCTTTACCGGAGGCATAGAGGTAAATCAGATCGACATCGGAACTAAAATTTAACTCCCGGCTTCCCAGTTTTCCCAACGCGATTACAGTAAAACCCGAAGCTCGCGCTTTCGAGGCATCGCTTTCGTCTACGGGTTTGCCAAAGGTCTGCCGAAGGGCGCGTTCGCAAATCGCGTAAGCCTGTTCGATCAGAACGTCGGCAAGATTGGACAGTTCGCGAAGGGTCCGTTCAACACTCGCCTCGCGAAGTAAATCCCGCACGCCGATTCTAAGAATCTCCTTCCGCTTAAAAATGCGCAACATGTCCAATCGGCTCGACTGGGATTTAACCAAGCCTAAGGATGCCCGAAGCTCCTTTCTGTAGTCCGATTTTCCTTTTGGAAGACGCAGACCCTCGGGGCTAAAAATCCAATAAAAATACTCTGGATTTCGAATAAGGACATCTGAGAGAAAAGGGCTTGCTCCGAAAACGAAGGCCAGCTGATGGAGAGTGCGGGGCGAGGCTTGCAGATACGAAAAAAAATGTGTTTTACTGAAAGTCGTTTTGCAGAAACGCTCGAAGTTGTTCAAGGCTTGGTCCGGATTCGGCGATTCTGAAAAGGCCATTAAGGCCTCTTCGAGAAATTCTGAAAAAATGAGCCTTTCTACCGGATCACATGAGATTAATTGAAGGTTCATATCTGCTTTTTTATATTCTCGAATACCGAAAGGCGTCAACAGTGCGGCCACCTGTTCGTCATCGAGTTTCGGGGCAAGCAATAAATCTTTTATGTTAAGGGGTGTCGGTTTCATGCGGCGCATCATTATACAGTCTGCTCATGAGGAGCGCAATTTACCTGGTGCTGAAACTTGTCCGAAGGCCCTGTCATTTGCGTTAGAGTCGAAGAGTGACTTTTCTTCCCCCAGAAGTTAGTATCGTTCTGGCGCCTCGTTCTTAATCCGGAGCAGGCCATAAAAACATGTTAAAAAAAAAGAAGGCCACCATTACTGCGCTTTGCAAGGATTTCGATCCGAAAGCCTTGGAAGAAATCCTCCGACACTTTAGCAGGGATTACTTTCAGTTTTGCACCCCTGAGGAAGTGGCCGCGCATCTCCATTTATCGCAGTCCCTGAGGCCCGATTCGCCGCTGACGCTTCGCATTCGCCAAGAATCCGCCGAGTCCTACACAATCGTCGTCATTGCCTACGATTATTTTTCCGAGTTTTCCATACTCTGCGGGCTGATCTCCGCCTTCGGTTTCAATATCGAAGCGGGATCGGTTCAAACTTTGTCGGACGGCGAGGGACGAAAAAAGATCATCGACCTCCTTCGCGTCCGCTTAATCGGCTCGACGGCCTTCGATTCTAGGGCCCGAGGCTTATTCGAGGCCGAGCTTTTACGACTCATCGGTCTCCTAGACAAAGGTCATTTCAGGGAGGCCCGCAAAGCGGTAAACCATCGTCTCGTCGAAAATTTTTCTCGAATGCACGGAGAAGCCGGCTCCGGCGCAGGCCCCTTAAGCGGACTCTTAAGCCCCATCGAGATCCATTTCGACAACAGTCACAGCGATCAATGGACGACGCTCAGCATTCGGGGGCAAGACACCCCCGCCTTTCTCTATGCCTTTTCGAATGCTCTTGCCATGCGGAATATTTATATCCATAAAATTAAGATTGATCAAAACGGGTCAGCAATCCATAACCGGCTCTCGATCTCCAACCGGCGGGGACGACAAATTACAGGCAAGGCCGAACAAAAGGCCCTCAAGATTTCGGTCGTCCTAATCAAACAGTTTGTTCATTATTTGAGCGTCGCGCCCGACCCGATGATGGCCATACAACACTTTGATCAATTTTTGGATAAAATCCTCGAAATGGCAAACTCCCGCCCGCTTATTGCCTTTTTGAAGAAAAAAGAAACCATGGCCTTGCTTGCCCGCTTCTTTGGCAGCAGCGGTTTTCTCTGGGAAGATTTCTTGAGACTCCGCTTCGACGATTTCTTTCCCATCCTGGAAGACCTCAAACGAAAGCCCGTCCGCATCGGCAAAAATGCCATGGCGAGGGCAATCGGCCGTCGCCTCGCTTCAGTTTCAGATTTCGAGGCCAAGAAAAAAGTCCTGAACGACTACAAGGACGAAGAGATGTTTCGCATCGACATGCGTCACCTCCACGAACCGCATTATGATCTCCTCCCCTTTTCGGGAGCCCTCAGCGACTTGGCGGAAGTGGTGGTCGAAACGGCCTATAAAATCTGCGACGAAGACCTCGTCGCCCGGCACGGTCACCCACTGCACAAAAGCGGAGACGGATCGACTGTTTCCTTTTCCATCTGCGCCTTGGGAAAATTTGGAGGGCGCGAATTGGGCTATGCCTCCGATATTGAGTTGGTCTTTATTTATGAAAGCGATGGACGCACATCTGGATCACAAGCTATTGAAAATAAAATTTATTTTGAAAAACTTTCCCAAAAGATCATCGACTTTATTCAAGCCAGGCAGGAAGGTATTTTTGCCATCGACGCACGTCTCCGTCCCTATGGTCAGTCCGGTCCATCTGCGGCTTCTTTAGACGTCTTTCAACTCTATTACTCAGAGGAAGGCAAGGCCGCGCCTTTTGAACGGCAGGCACTCATTAAACTCCGGGTCGTCGCGGGCAGTCCCGCTTTGGGCAGGCAATGTGAGGCCTTTCGAGATGACTTTGTATATGGTAATCAACCTTGGAATAGGGAAGACGCGCTGGCACTCCGGAAAAGGCAGATGGACGAATTGGTGCCAAAAGGCAAGGTGAATGTAAAATACAGTGCCGGAGGCCTCATCGACATCGAATATCTCTGCCAGTATCTCCAGATTATTCATGGAAAAGACCAAGCTTCCATTCGGACGCCAAATACCCTGAAAGCATTGGCGGCCTTGGAAACGGCCGAGATTCTTGATGTGAATATAGTGAAGGATTTGGACGCGGCTTATCGATTTTTCCGCGCCCTCATCGACGCCCTTCGCATTGTGCGCGGCAATGCAAAGGACCTCCTCATTCCGGAAACAGATTCGGAGGAATTCGTCTTTTTATCGAGAAGGATGGGTAAGGGCGGGCGGGATTGGGAAAAAGGGAGCCGTTTGCTGGAAGCGGAACTCCGACGACACCTCTCCACAACGCATGACCATTTTCAAGCGCTTTTCCCCTCCGAAATCCTTTAGCGTGAAACCAGCTTGAGCGAACTGATGTCCGACTTTTTATAGGTGCTGGAGAAAGTACCCGCGCTCATACGCTTCTCGCATTGAATCTCCTGCTGGGAGACACCAATGAGGTAGCATCGTACATCTTTCCCGTTTGTATTCATTAAGATGACTTGCGCACCCACATGCTGCTTCGCCTCGGCGAAGGTAATGTCTCGATCCCGCGCGACATGCGGATTCTGCATCTGCAAAACAAAATCAGGGATAACCCCTTCAAGAGGAGGATGTGCTGGGGAAGATTCTATTTTAATCGCACCGGGGACTGGCGGTGTATTATCGACATTCGGCAGGGCCACGGGCGTGGCCTCCTGTCCTGGATTCAGGTTTGGAAGACCGCTTTCCCCTAAAATAACGGCTTCGCCTTGGAGATCGTCCTTTTTAGAGGGTGTTGGTGTGTTCAGCACCACGGCCTGTTTCGTTTTTAAATCATTTAACATCTTAATTAATTCTTGTCTTTGCTCGGGTTTAAGGTCTCCACGTCCGAGATGGGCCTCGGTATCTTCGATTAAAGTCGCGACTTCAAGTCCCGACATTTCATTCGTCTGAAAATCGAAGTAACGACGAAATAAGACCAAAGTGGCCTTATCGCCTTCCGTTTCCGCAAATTCCTCCAAAATGTCAAAGGTCTGATCGGCCATTTTTCCCCCAAGGACGCGACCGGCCTCCTCTTGGCTCACCTTCCCTTTCTCGACATCTTTCGAAAGTTGAACAGTACTTTGAACAAGATCGGACGACACCAGCTTATAAGTCATCAGCCCGACGGAAAGAAAAAGAGAGGCCAGATAAAGCGCGAAGGGTTTCTTTGCGGATTCCCAATGCTTCACCGCAAAGACGATGGCGGCAATGGGCGAAAGAAACATAACGCCAAGGCCCCATCCGGTGCTCACTTTAAAAGCCCGGACCAGAAGCCAAATATATCCAACAAACATGAATAACGAAAAGAGTCCGATCGTAGCCATAAGCGTTTCCTTTTATTATTGGGTTTTAGTTCTCAAACGGATAAAAAATGCAATGTTTCAAGTCTATCGGATAATCTCTCCCTGTCAATTTAAGGGGCATAGGCCCATCGGCGGATCCGATCATAGGCGGAAGAAACGGCTTCTAGGGTAGCATGCTCAGGGAGATGGGCCCCATAACGCGCTTGCTGAAAGCAGTCAGTCAGGGTGCGGACTTCCTCTGCCGCAGCCTGAAATTGCCCGCTCAAGAGCGCCTCATATTCCCTTGGGGTAAAGGCCGAAGGCCGCCGACAGCCTTTCTTCTGGAAGACCCGTTCCATTTCTAAATAACAGAGGCAAACAAAGCGTTTTGGATCTTTTTCCCGCCATGCGCGAATTTGCCACCACCGGAATCGTGTATAAAAAAATCGCACGAAGACTTCATAAACCAGATAAACGATCAACAGAAACCCAAGTACCCTTAGAAAGTGTTCGAGGCCTTCATCCTTGAACCACTGCCAAAATCTCGAAGCAAGCGACTTTAAAAAAGCGACAACCTCACTTAAGAAAGTTTGCGTGCGCTGGAACCCGTCTGAGATCGACTGAAGTATCCCCGCCCACCAGGCGTTTCGGTTTGTCTCAATGGCGGTTTTAATCCGGTCGCCGATATACTTCGTCAGCGCCGTAAAACCCAGGGTATTGTGCTTGGGAAGCGGCAGGTCCGAACCCGGCGTGGGTTCGAAAGCGACCCAGCCATAGTTCGGGAAATAGGCCTCCACCCAGGCATGGGCATCGAGGCGCCGCACCTCGTAATAACCGGTGATCGGACTGTAATCGTCTGCGACATAGCCGGTGACCAAGCGGGCCGGAATGCCGAGGGTGCGCAGGAGCACCACCATCGCAGAGGCGAAATATTCGCAATGTCCCCGTTTTGTCTCGAAGAGAAAACGATCGAGGGTATTTTGATCCGGATCTTCCAAGACTGTATCGAGGGTGTATTGATAGTCCGCTTTCAAACGGACTTCAATCTGCTTGGCCTGCGCAAAGGGATCGGATATCCCCTCCGTCAGGGTCTCCCCAAGTTTTTTTATTTCTGACGAGAGAAGGTCCGGCAATTGAAGATAAGGCGCGGGGTCCGGCAAGGGCACTTTTCCGCCCGAAGGGTGGCCATCGACCAGCTGCATTTTCGAAAACGCGGAATAGATCGTTCCCTTTCTTAAGGCCGCCGGCGAATACACACTGTCGTGCGCATCTATTTTGATTTGCTTTGCGGAAAACCAAAGTGTCTCCGGACGATAGGCGGCGAAGAGCAGCGGCGGAAGCAAGGCTTTAATCCGGTAGGTTTGGCCCAGCTCAATGACCTTAAGGCTTGTTAGGTCCCAGGCGGTTCGAGTGAGATCAAAACGGTTTTCGTCGGGGAAAAGATCTTCTTTCTCTTTAAGCCCATCTTCCCAAACGCGTCCATCGAAAGTGGAAAAGACCTTTCCCCGCGCATAAAAAGGAAAAGCCGACCGCACGGTAAATACGATGTCGTTGAGGAAACAAGATTCTCCTGGCTGATTAATATCGAACTTCCTTTGAAAACCGCCATACTGACTTTCATCCAAGAAGTCCGGCTCAGGCTTTGGTCCATCATCGCTTTTCTTGTCATCCGGTACGGGAAATTCTCCAGAAGTGTTTTCATCATTTCCGGAACCATCGTCACTCTCTTTATTTTCCTCTTCATCCCAATCAGTATTGGAATAATACCAAGCCCCTCCGGAAGGAAAGGCCTCGATTCCAGCGGGGACCGGCTTCGGAACCAGGAAATAGAGGAGGATCGCAAGCGCGACAATAGAAAAAGTGACATTCCAGCCTTTGACTGGGAGATGTCCGCCTGCCAGCAATTTATCCCGATCGCCTCCTTGCGCGATCGATAGTTTTTGATCGACATGGTCTGTGAGCAAGACGAAGATGCCCGACAAGACATAACAAAAGATCTGGATTAAAAATCCGCTTTCTTCCGAGGCGCTGGCCGCGTAGATGAACAAAACCACGGACATCCCATAACTAAAATAAAGCTCCCTACGTGTCGAAAGCGTAAAACAGCGTGCCGCTTGTATCCAGACCAAGAATCCCACCAAGGCACGATCGAGAGAAATGGATCTGATTTCCATGATAAGCAGAAGCAGCCCAAGAAAGAGGAAGAGATTCGAGGTCACCGAAAGGGTCTTGCTCTTGCTCAGACGATACTGCCATCCGCCCATTAAGGCCAGGCCGAGAAAGGTGCTCCAAAAGATGAAGGACAGCACGCTTCTCAAAAAGCTTTGATCAAGCGTTACCACCGCAAAGGTGGCAAAAAGCAAAAGGAAGTAAGTGGCAATATAAACCGGTTTGTAGTGTATGGTTTTCATTAGATAAACTGTGCGCTCAAGTCCTGCCCTTTGCGAATCCAATGGGGAACGAAACCTTGGCTCAATAAGCGGTCGGCCAAGACCGTGGCATCCCGATTTTCATCCCATGAATGATTTAAGAATGAGGCCCGATCCAAAAAGATACCCATTGGCCGCACCTGCTTGGCTTGAAAGAGATCCAGGGCCTGAAAATAAGCGTCTTTATCGATTCGGTGTCCGGAGAAAAAAAGCAGAGCCGTGGTTCCGTCTTCGATCCGATTTGCGGCCTCTGTCATGGCCGCGGGATAGTCGAGATGGCCATCCGATTGAAGCTCGGCCAAGGCTTCGAGGATCTCGGCAAAATGAGACAGGCCACTTGCGCTTGGAATATGGCTTATCTTTTGGCCGTAGGCAATAAGCTGTATGCGATGGCCTCGGGCCAAGGCGTATTTTGCAATAGATGCGGCGATTTTAATCGCATATTCGAAGGTGCTTTCCTTCTCCTTCCCGACATTGGCACCCCGATGGAGATCAAGAATAATGGTCATTTCCGTCGATCCGCGCGTTTCGAATTCCTTAGTAATCAATCGCCCATGCCGGGCCGTTGAGGGCCAGTGAATGTGTTTCAAACTGTCTCCCCGCCGATACTCCCGCGTGCCGAAAAAGACATCGCCGCCCCCGACCTTACTTAAGGCCTCGACACCACTGTGCCGAAGATGAGAAGCCGAAAGGATGGGGAGATTCGCGACCTCGAACACTTTCGGATAAACCAAGATCTCTGTTTCTTCATTTGGCATGTTTCGGTTTACCGTAAAAATCCCGAGCGGATAAGCCGATTGAACCCGCAGCGGCCCGACCCGAAAACGCCCGCGCTTCCAACATTCAACCTTCAAATCAAAACTGCGCTGGCTGCGACCGGGAAGATCGCCCACAAAGCTCAAGGCCTCCCGCGCTTCCGGCGCCGCAAAGGGCAGGGCATCGACCACCTCGACCATGTGGCGGCTTGTCCACCCCTTATTATTTAGACGAATCCGAAGGTCCACCACGTCCCCTTCGAATGCGACCGATTGGACGGACCGTGATGCCTTCAATCCCCTCAGCGCATGCCGTGGAAGCAGATAAGCCAGCACCAAGGTCGCGCCTAGCAAAGCCCACATCATATAGAGCAGATTGATGCCACGATTCCATGCGGCCAAAAAGGTAAAAAGGATGAGGAGAACGAGGACGTTGCGTTTGCTAAGATGTTTCTTCATTAGGCAGCGACAGGTGCGGGAACGGTGTTGAGGATCTCTTCGACAAGCTTCTCCGCACTGTGCCCTTGAAGGCGGGATTGCGGTTTGACAATGAGACGATGGCAAAGCACGGGCGCCGCGACTTCCTTTACCAAATGTGGCTCCACAAAAGAAAGTCCGCGCAAGTAGGCCAGGGCCTGCGCCGCGCGCATCAGGGCCAAAGAGCCCCTTGGGCTCGCCCCCAGTTGGAGATGGGCATGTTCCCGGGTCGCGCCGACGAGGGCTGCGATATAGTGTTTAATTGTCGGATCGATGTGCACAGTCACAATGGCGTCTTGCATGCCTTTAATCTCGTCCTGGGAGATGACTTTATCGAGGGCGGTGATGGGATGAGTCTTCGCCTGCATTTCCATGATCGCCACTTCTTGCTCCGGTGAAGGATAGCCCATGCTAATTCGCATAAAAAAACGGTCGAGCTGGGCCTCCGGCAAAGGAAAGGTGCCCGCCAATTCGATGGGATTTTGCGTGGCGATGACCATAAAAATATCGGGCAAGCGATAGGTCTTGCCATCCACTGTGACTTGCCGTTCTTCCATGGCTTCGAGAAGGCTCGACTGCGTTCGAGGGGTCGTCCGGTTAATTTCGTCGGCCAGGAGAATGTGCGTGAAAACGGGCCCTGGCATAAATTCAAACTCCCCGGTTTTTTGATTGTAGATCGAGACCCCGGTCACATCGGAGGGCAGGAGATCGGGTGTAAACTGAATCCGCTTATAACGCAGGGCCAAAGATTTGGCGATCGACCGCGCCAACATCGTCTTCCCTAAACCCGGCACGTCTTCAAGTAAGAGATGCCCTTTGGAAAGCAGCGTCACTGTCGCCAGCTCAATCACATTTCGCTTGCCGACAATCACCTTTTCAATATTTTCGTAGAGCGTCGTGATCTGGCCGTTCAATTTTGACATTTCCGGCTCCGAATACTTTGATAAGACAATAAAAGGATAGCAGATTCTTTTCGAACGTCTACCCCAAACAAAGGGGAAGGCCGAGCGCAATAGGAGAGAAATGGACTGTCTAAGGGATTGAAGCGCGGTTTATTCCGCCCGCAGGACTGCGAGCGGCTTTTCACCTAAAACTTTATAGGTCGTCAAAAACCCGGTGAGCAGGGTCAGCACAATTGTGGCCAGCCCGCCCAGAGCGAGGGTGGCCCATTCCATTTGCCAAGGGATGTCGAGAAAAAAATGGACGATACCCCAAGACACGGCAATCGATAGGCCGCCGCCGACCAGCGCGGCCAGTGTGCCTAATGCGGCATATTCCACGGCCATCATGGCCATGAGGTCGGGTCGCGTCGCACCGAGGGTTTTAAAGAGCACCATTTCGTGAACACGTCTTGCGCGTGTGGCGGCGATGGCGCCGGCGACCACGATCAGGCCGACGGAGAGGCAAAGCAGGGCCATGAAATGCACGGTCCGGGAAATCTCCCGGAGAATTTTGGAGATGGTTTCCAGGACCTCGCGAATCGGGATGACGGTGATATTTGGAAATTCGCCGATCACCGCATTTTGGAGCGGGAGATCCACCGAGCGATCGGCACTCACTGTGGCCACATAGGTTTCGGGTGCGCCGGCCAAGGCCGCCGGAGGAAAGATAAAATAAAAGTTCACCGCCATGCTGCCCCAATCAACCTCGCGGATGCTGCCGATCTTGCCTTTCACCATCACCCCTTGAATGTCGAATTCCACTTCGGAACCCAGTCCAATCCCCAGATGTCGCGCCGCCTCCTCTTCCACGGAAATCAGCCCCTCAGCGGATGCCTCGCCCCACCACGCGCCTTTTTTGACGATGTTGTACTCCGGCAAGTTTTCTTGATAGGTCAAAACATATTCCCGTGTGAAATACCAACGGTCTTGCCGGTCATCCAAGTCCATCTCGCTGACCTTCTTGCCGTCGATGGCCCGGAGACGCGAACGGATTAAGGGTGTTAATTCGGGCGGCCCATTCAAGTTTTGTTTCGACAGGACCGTTTTGAGGGCTTCGCGCTGATCGCTTTGGATGTCGATTAAAAATAGACCCGGCGCCTTGGCGGGAATATTCTGTTCAAGCTGGGACAATAGACGACGCTCGACTTGCGCCAGGGTCAGGAGAATCATCACTCCGACGCCAAGCGAAAGGAAGATCGTAGTGACCTGCCGGCCCGGCCGAAAGAGGTTGCCCAAACCGTAGCGAAAGACCAAACGCTTCGGCGGCCGCATTTTTTTGAGCAGGCGAAGCATCACTTTGCCGAAGAGCATGAGCAAGGCAATCGAAACCCCAAGAGCAGCGAGCAGCGACGCGCCAAGCCGCCAAGAACCGGCTTGCCAAACCGCAAGCACGATCCAGCCCAGGCCCATAACGGCAGCAAGCAACACGGGTTTACGCCAATTCCGTCCAATCAGCCCGATCAGCGCGATCAGCGCATTCGGTCCAACTTCGACGCTGTGCCGGAAGACCCGCGCAGGAGATATTTCGCCGACAACGCGCAGGGGCCAAAGGGAAAAAAGAAAGGTCGTCAAGAGACCCATGGCCATGCCTTGAATCATGGGTAAATAGGTCATCTGAAAAGCAAAACCCGGCGGAAGAAAACCGGCAAGCAGGTTCTCCAAGGCAAAAAAAATGCCCATGCCCAATCCGATGCCGATCAAGCTGCCAAGACCGCCCAAGGCAAGAGCGAGAAGGAGATAGATCAAAAGAATACTTTGGGCATTGCCTCCCAAGGATTTCAAGATGGCAATGGTTTCGATACGCTCACTTAAATAGGCATTGATGTTACCCGCCACACCGATACCGCCGATCATCAGGGTAATCAATCCGACGAGGCCAAGATAGGTGCTGAAGTTTCCCAAAAACCGGGCCAGGCGCGGACGGACTTCGCGATAGGTTTTAATTTCCGCCTGTTCTTCAGAGAGCGTTCCCTCCAAAGAGGTCTTGAGTTTCTCCGGCGGCCAGGCGGACATGCCTTTAACTAAAATTTTTCGGCGGATCCGGCTCCCCGTTTGAACCAGGTCGGCAATCTTCAAACCCTCTTGCGAAAGAAGGACGCGCGGCCCCAGACTGAAAGGACCGGCCACGCGATCCGGCTCCCGCCTAATCACGCCCCGGATATTAAAACGGCCTTCCCCGATTGACACCTGATCGCCCACTTTGAGTTGAAGTCGAATGAGCAGGCCTTCTTGGACCCAGACCGAATGGGCATCGGCAAAGGGGTCGTCCGCGCTCGGGTCGGTGTCGAGACGGCCATAATAGGGATAGTCGGGTTCGACCGCCTTGAGTTCAACCAATTGCGTTCTTCCGTTTTCTTCATTGGCCGCCATGCCGACCAGTTCGCTCACGCGCATGAAGGCCACACCCACTTTTTCGAGCTCGGCGAGGACCTTTTCACCCTCATCGCTAAGGAGTCGGCTGAGACGAATCTCGACATCGCCCGCCAGCAGGTTCCGGGCCTCGTGTTCGGTCATGGCTTCGAAGTTGGCGGCGATATTCCCGACACCGACGATGGCCCCGACGCCAATGGCGATGGAGGCGAGGAAAAAGACAAAGCGCTTGGCCGTCCCGCGCATCTCCCGTCGAACCATTTTAAGGACAAAGAAAGACAACTCAGGCCTTCAAGCGATCGTCGACGATTTTCCCGTCGCGCAGGGTGATGACCCGATCGGCCTGGGCCGCAAGCACTGGATCGTGGGTAACGAGGACCAAGGTACTACCTTGGTCGCGATGCAAACGAAAGAGCAGGTCCATGACGCGTTTTCCGTTTTCGGAATCCAGGTTGCCGGTCGGCTCGTCGGCCAATAAGAGCGCCGGCGCACCGGCATAGGCCCGCGCCACGGCGATGCGTTGTTGCTCCCCGCCTGATAGCTGCACCGGATAATGGTGGGCCCGTTCGGAAAGGCCAACCGCATCCAGAAGTTTCAATGCCTCAACGCTGGGATTCGCCTCCCCTTGAAGTTCAAGTGGCACTTGAACGTTTTCCAAGGCGGTTAAAGTCGGGATCAAATGGAAGGACTGAAACACCATGCCGATCTTCTCGCGCCGAAGGACGGCGAGCTGATCCTCGCTCAGCTCGTCAAGGGCGATGCCGTCGAGACGGATCGATCCCCCACTGGGCCGATCCAATCCGGCAATCAAACCTAAGAGGGTCGACTTGCCGCTCCCCGAAGGTCCCACAATGGCTAAAAGCTGCTTATCGGGAATCACCAAATCGATCCCGGAAAGAATACGCACCGCGTGTCCGGCGCTGGACAGCGACATACTTAAATTGTTCATTTCAATCATCAGCGCTTCCCAAAATCAAAAAAATGAGACACCTAAACCAAGACAACGCACAGCGCGAAAGCCTTAGAAACCTAGGGAGTAGATTAACAGCATACTTGTCTTTGGCTTGAGACTTAGGATACCAGGGAAGGCAGGCTTAGACACGCTTAAACTGTTTGCTGAGTGAAAGCCCTTGGCCTTGGTAGGAAGAGCCGATGCCGCTCCCGTAAATCTTTTCCGGGCGCCCCCAAAGCTGTTCGTAGATGAGGCGGCCGACCACTTGACCATCTTCCAGCAGAAAAGGCACTTCGTGAGAGCGAATTTCCAGCACAGCATGGGTCCCTTTGATATCGTTATTCCCGTAGCCGAAACCCGGATCGAAAAATCCGGCATAATGGATGCGGAATTCTCCCACGGAAGGATCGTAGGCCACCATCTCCGCTGCATAATCTGTCGGAATCCGAAGCTTCTCCTTCGAGAGCAGGATGTAAAAATCGTCCGGATTTAAGACGATGGATTTTGTCTTGGGTGCTTGAATCGGCTCCCAAAATTCGAGGGGATCATAATGATCAATAAGACTCAGGTCGATCAAGGGCGAATGACGTTTAGCGCGATAACCCACAACCTGCGAGCCTTGGCTCCCTTCAAGATCGATAGAAATACGAAGGCCTTCGGAAATATAGGCATCTTTGGCTTGATCGTCTTTCAGATACACCAGGGTTTCTTTCTTATCGAGTTTGTTGAGCTGGATATCAGAGGGCGGGTGATCGATGCCACGAATAAACCGAAGCTGGTTTAACTTTGTGCCTTGGCCTACGACCACACTGAAGGTCCGGGGCACAATTTCGACATAGAGTCCCCCTTTGTAACCGGCTTCGATGCGCTCGAATTCAGTCCCGTAATCCGTCAGCAGGCGGGTGAAGATGTCCAGGCGGCCGGTGGTGCTCTTCGGATTGGCTCGGCCTGAGATTTCGGGTGGAAGTCGGAGGGATTCCATAAGCGGCACGATGTACACGCAGCCCCGTTCAAGTACGGCGGGACGCGAGAGATCGATCTCGTGCATCCGGAGGTCTTCTATTTTCCGGGTGACCGAGGCTTGCTTGCCGGGTAGAAAGCTGGCCCGCACCCGGTAGGCTACAGAGCCGAGTCGCAAATCGCAGCTCGCGGGTTGAATCTGGCCCTCCTCGATCTCCTCGGAGGCAAATAAATAGCCCGCAGTTATGAGTTCCTTGATTTTTTGTACGGGAAGCACCCCTTTGTGGTGGAACGCGGTGAGATCTCTTTCGAGTTCCGGAAACAAGCTTGCCGTTTTGCCATCCATAGTCAGTCCTTATCGCCATGCTGAGGGTCGAATTTTCGATGCACTAGGCTCGATATTAAAGGAAAGCGCCCTTCTTGGCAAGCGTACAATCCATTGAAGTCCGGAGGTTCATGCGATACACTAGTAAAAATTTCCCTTCCCCTATATTTTCACGGTCTATCGGGTATTGCATGGTCTTAAGGTTCACACGTCTCCGTCTGGTTCTCGGCAGTCTCTTTATCTTATCTGCCATCTATTTTCTAACGTCCCAGAACACCGCCCTACCGGGGGAAGAAGGGGTGATTGTCGCCTTTGGCGACAGCCTTACAGCGGGCTACGGGATCTCCTCCGATGAGGCCTACCCCGCCCTCTTGGCTAAAAAACTGAATGCCGCGGGTTACCGTTACCGGGTTATTAATGCGGGTGTCAGTGGAGAAACCACAGCAGGCGGACTCCGACGGCTCGATTGGATTTTGAAAAATCGCCCCGACATCGTCATTTTAGAATTGGGCGCAAATGACGGCTTGCGCGGGCTAGATTTAGGGGAAATGAAAAAAAACCTAGCCAAGATGATTTCGCGCTTTCAAGAAGAAGGCGTCCGGGTGGTCCTTGCGGGGATGAAGATTCCACCAAACTACGGCAAGGCCTATACACAGGAATTCGAAAATACCTATGTCGAACTCGCCGAAAAATACGGCATCGCTTTGATTCCCTTTTTTCTAGAGGGCGTGGCAAGCAAGCCCTTTCTCAATCAGCGCGACGGCCTTCATCCCACGGCAAAGGGTTATCAGATTATCCTCGATCACATCTGGCCAGTTATAGAAGAAGTTGTTCAATCGGAACCGGTCGGCATAAAATAACGGTTGCTGAGGCCACATTTCCGCGGAAAGCCTTCCGACTCCCCATTATCGGGCTCATCGGATCGGGCCGGTCTCGCCATGAGGATCTGAGTCTTGGACTGTGTCGGCGGCTCGCAAAATAGGGATGCCATCTTTTAACGGGAGGCGGCCAAGGGCTTATGGCCGCAGTGAGTCAAAGTTTTTGTGAAACCCAGCCTCGAAAAGGCCTGGTTTTGGGCCTCCTTCCTTCACGGGAGAACGATCCCCTTTGCCAAACCAAGGCCGACTACCCCAACGATTGGGTCGAAATTCCCCTTGCGACTCATCTGCCTTTTTCGGGAAAGGATGGGAAACATTCTCCTTCCCGAAATCACATTATCGTCCTTTCTTCTCATGTTTTGATCGCACTCCCCGGTGGATGAGGGACCTTGAGCGAAATGAATCTCGCGCTTCAATACCAGAGACCCATCTTGGCTTATGGCGTGAAAGAGGAAAGACTCAGACAATTACCGGGAGAAAGACCTTTGGGAAAAACGCTGCTGGAACTTGAAGACTTCCGTGTGGAAAAACGAGCAAAGGGTGGAAGAACGCTGTAGGGGATTAAAATTTTTAGATTGGAAACAACTAAAAAGAATCAGTGAGGTTTTTGGTCCATTTCGTGGCTTCTTGTTCCGCTTCATAAAGCTGCTCCATCCCGATATTGCATTGTTGGCTTAAGGCACTGACGACAGCAGTGTCTGATTTTTCCAGGCCTTCAATGAGCGATAGAATCTGACCGAGATCCCCTTCGCGGTCTAGAAGTGCCGCCGTGACGGCATCCGCCAAACCCATTTGCTCCACAATTTCCGCCATCGGCTTCTTCATGAGTGAATCGATGAGCGAAAGGATGCCCGTCATAAAGGCATGGTCCGCTGTTGGTTTATCTCCCCCAATCGCTCCGCTCTCGACAAGTAATTCCATAAACCGTCCCCGCATCACCGCAGTATTAAGCAAGGGATTACGATGCTCCAGTTTGTCGCCATTGGAAAACATGAGCACTTGCGCCCAGCGATTCAAGCGATCTCGTCCTAGCAAAACAATCGCGTGCCGAACGGAGTTAATCTTTTCCCGAGTGCCTATGGAGACAGAGTTAACCAGTGTCAGCAGGTTATAGCTTAAACTTGGACTCTCCCGAAAGGTCTTTTCGATTTCGCTTAAACCGTCTCCCCGCAACATTTGATTTACCAATTTCATCACAACGACGTTTTCGAGATTTAATCGATTTCCAGATAAGATCACCGGTTTCGCAAAATAATAGCCTTGAAAGAAATCGAAGCCGAGTTTTTTTGTGTATTCGTGTTGCGCAATGTCTTCCACTTTGGCGGCTAATAATTTCAAGGGAAGCCCTCGCAAAGGGGCGAGGGCCTGAGTCAAAGCACCATTCGATGCACCTTCGATATTCACCTTAACAATATCGATGGACTCAAGAAGCGGAAGAGGAGCGGATATCGATTCGGAACCGCAAAGCGCAAGGGAAAAACCCATTTCTTTTAAACTTTTGCAGCGTTGGAGAAGGGTACTTTCGATATCGATCGATTCGAGGAGTTCGATGACAACCTGTTCCTTCGGCAGTAATTCGATCATATCACTCATCAGAATTTCTGCATTGACATTGAAAAAGGCCTTATGGCGCTTACCGACGACTTCGCCTAAACCGAAATCACTCAAGGTGTTCACTATCGCACCTGCCGACGATTGCGTGATATCTTTGATGCTCGTTTGACCTCGATCCTTCGAGCGAACTAAAATTTCGAATCCCACAATGTTGCTGGTATTGTCCAAGATCGGTTGCCGACCCAAATATATTTTCTCGCCACTCATTTTAGTTTCCAAAAGCTTTCGTCCTCCTATTCGGATTCAACGCTTTCTTTTTCGCTAATTTAACAAGACCAATTCAACACGATTATGCTTTGACGTATTTCCATTCGTATCCTTGCCTTTAAGTGGTTGGGTATCGGCAAGACCAATGACCGAGAGACGTTTGGGGTCGATGACGCCCTTGCTTTCGATATAACGCGCGACCCGGCCCGCTCTCGCGATAGATAAATCCCAATTGTCCGAATAAAGGGCTGACTTTGGCGGCTGGCTTCCCGTATGCCCCGTGATTTGAATTAAAAAGTCTCCGCCTTGAATGAGGTCAATAATTTCATCAAGAACCGCTGCAGATTCGGGTAATAATTCTGCGCCAAAAGGAAATAAAATACCACTTGATACGGTGAGCACCACGCCCCTGTTTTCAGAGCTCACGACGATTTTATTTTTAAATGGTTTACTGAAAAGCAGCCTTTCAATATCTTGGGGTGAGATGGCCTTGGCGCTTGGAGACTGCAAGGCCATGGGATCCGGATTCGTCAAGGGCATTCGTCCGCCCGGAAGGAGAATGCCCAGCCCGCCTCGTCTGAAATAACCCAGCATCTGTTCTAATTTTCCTTGGTCGAGGGACTTCATCGCAAAGAGCAACACAAAAAAAGTGAGGAGCAGGCTGAGGAGATCGGAAAAAGTGGCCATCCACGCGTTGGGATCCCCCTCATCCAGGGCTTGTTTTTTACGTCCCATTTTATTCTAATCCAACAAGGACGATGCGAACCCGTCGATTGATCGCCCTGTTTTTTGGCACATCGTTGGGCATGAGCGGTTGAAATTCTCCATACCCGACGGCAGTCATCCAATTTTGGTCCACCTCTTTTTTCTCTGAAAAATAACGCATAACGGCCATGGCGCGCGCGGCCGAAAGCTCCCAATTCGATGGGTATTTGGAATTTGAAATGGGTCGATTATCGCTATGGCCCTCAATCCAAATATCTTTGTGGCGACTTTTCAGAATATCGGCAATTCCATTTAATAGATTTTCGGCACTGGGGAGGATTTCGGCCTGACCGGAACTAAATAGAACCTTCTCCGCCAAATTAATGATCAAGTTATTCCCCTCTTGTTTTAATGTCATTTCTTCGGGAACAACATCTCCATCGGAGATCAGCTTCCTAAATTCTTTCGCAAAATCCACTTTCTGTTCTTTAGGGGTAATAAATGAAGGACCGGGAAGAAGCAGTTTTTGCCCATCTGTTATCTGCAAGCCCGAAGGGAGGAGTCCGAATTTTCCGACAAGAGAGCCCAAGGCCCGTTTTATTTTTTTTTCGTCGTTCGCCCCGATGGAGTTTAGGAAAATAAAAAAAATAACGAGGATGAGGTTCAGGGAAACCATCATCACCAACAAGCCCGCGCCAGGATCTTTCTCCGGCTCTGCCTCTCTCTTCGCCATGGTTTATGTATTCACTCTGAATCAAATTCCAGGACCCTGACCGAAGTCCCCTATTCTTCTTTCTCCGCAGGGCCGCCGCGTTCTTTGGGAGATAAAAACACATTGAGTTTCTGTTCCATGATCCTCGGGTTCTCGCCCGCTGCAATAGATAAAACGCCTTCCATAATGAGCTCTTTAACGAGCATTTCTTCCAGGTTTCGTTTCTTCAGTTTTCCTGCCATGGGAAGAAACAGCATGTTGGCCATCAAGGCACCGTAAAAAGTGGTGATCAAGGCGATGGCCATGGCCGGGCCGATGGAACTGGGATCTTCAAGCTTCTGTAACATTTGAACCAAACCAATCAGCGTGCCGATCATACCGAGCGCGGGTGCAAAAGTGCCCAAGGTGGTAAAGAGTTCGGCACCCAAACGGTGTCGCTCCGTCACGTAATCTATTTCTTTTTCAAGAACCGCTTTAATGGCATTGGCTTCGATCCCGTCGACAAGCATTTGGAGGCCCTTCGAGTAAAAGGCATCGTCTATTTCTTTGATTTTTGGCTCAATCGATAAAATACCGCCTTTTCGGGTCAAGGTCGCCATTTCAACCAGAGAATCAATCAACTCTTTTGCCGATTTCAATTTATGGAGGAAGATATTTTTGACGACTGGGAAGACACCCATCACATCTTTAAGGGGGTAGTTAATGAGCGTCACGCCAAACGTGCCGCCGATGACAATCGCTGCGGAAGCGGCGTCCCAAAAAATAAGGAGACTTCCACCCGCTAAGATGCCATAGAGCACAAGGCCGAATGCCGAGACTAATCCTATGAGCGTTGCCAAATCCATTTACGTTCTCCGAATCGATGTCATGCGTCCCCGAAGGGGCTTAGTTTGTCCTACTGAAGCCATTCACTCCATACTCATTTTTTCACGGTTTTTTTCAATCTCTGCTTCAACCAGATCGGCCTTATCCGCAGCGTTGTAGAGCACAAGACGATAGAGGTGGCCATAACTCTCAAGGCTAAGATGACTGAGTATCTGTGCGCCCATACCCAGTTCGCTGGCGTAGGCCACCTTCACCTTTACACACACTTTTGCATCGCTTTCAGGTCCGCCGATCAATAGATCAACGCGGCACTGTGTGCCTGTAACAAAAGGCTCCGCGCATTCAACAAAAAACCCCTTCATGCTCACGTCTTCCGTTTTTCCGGATCGCTGTTCACCATTCGAAACCGCAGTGACTTGCGCATCGACTTTAACCGGTATACGCACAAACTCTCTTTCTTCTAAGCCGCTATCCATAGATCAGCACCTCATCTCGTCTCAAAATCAATTGGGCTCTAAAATCCATATGCTTTAAGCACAGAATCCACAAGTGCCTGATTGAGGCTTTTCTTTTTGGAGCGCTCTTCCACTTCCTTTATAATCTCCTTTTCACGAACTTCTGAAATACCGGTCTTCCCTTTATCCTTGCCAAAGGCGATAATCAGCTTAAGCAAGCGGGATTGGAGGTTCTGCAACATCGTCTCCACTTCCTTTAAGTCTTGTCCGGCGGGATCTTGGAACGAAAGTGTCCCCACAAGATTCAGCATGACATCCTTATTGCTTCTAAGTAGCGCGCTTAATGCGGTAATGTCTTCCTTCACGGTCATCGTATTCTTAAGGCTCTCGTCGAAGAGGGTCGCTTTCAATGACTCGAGCTTTCCTGACATCAATTCATGATTGCCAATAATTTTTTCCGCATCGTCTAAGATCAGCTGTGTCGCCTCTTCCGTTTTACGCGTCACTTCATGAATCTGGTCGGAGCTTCGCGGGAGATCGATATACACGTCGTCGATGAGGGTCGCGTTACCGCCGACTTTCTGTGACATTAAACTAATGTATTTTGTAAGATCACCAACTTCCTCGTAAAGGCCATCTCCATTCTCCTGGATCGGCTTTTGTGGATCGGCTTGAGGTGGCTGTTCCGCTTGAGCTTCTTCGGAAAGATCTTTATCTAAATCCATACACTATCCTCCATCTAACTTCTTATACTTAGGGGAAAATTTTATCAATTTTGGTTTTAAGTGTTTCCGCAGTAAAGGGTTTTACGATGTAATTGGTGGCACCCGCACGAATGGCTTCCAGCACATATTTCTGTTCCGCTTGTGCTGTGACCATGAGTACAGGTGTCTTCCCTAAATTCGGATCTTCTCGAATGGATCTGAGAAGTCCCAGGCCATCCATGTTCGGCATGTTCCAATCCGTAATCACCAAGTCGACTGGTTTTTTACGAACCTTATCAAATGCATCCTGACCATCTTCCGCTTCTTCAACATTTAAAAACCCCAATTGTTTTAAAGCATTCCTAATTATCCGTCTCATCGTCGACATATCGTCCACAACAAGAATATTCATGTTCGTATCTGGCATATCCACCTCCTGGAAGGGCGTCCCAACTTAAATTTCTTTCTTTCAGTTATTTATTTTTTTATAAAAATGTCTTCCCGTGCTTCCCACACCGACAAACTTTGATTCCATCCCCAAAAGGGTTTCAGAAGCCCCAAGAAGAACATATCCGGAGGGAGAAAGTAGATTCCGCATCCGATCGAGTACCCTCTCCTTCGTTTCTTTATCGAAGTAGATAAGGATATTTCGACAGAAAATAATGTCCATAGTTCCGAGCGCACCAAAATCCGAAAGAAGATTAATTTTCCTAAAGGACACTAATTTCCTAACCGCATCATGAATGCACCACATGCCGTTACTTTTTTCAAAATATTTGTCCAGATAATGTGGCGGGAGCCCGCGTTGAACTTCATAGAGAGAATACATGCCAATTCGGGCCTTTTTTAAAACCGGTTCCGAGATATCTGTCGCGATGATTTCAATATCCCAGCCTCTTAAAGCCCTCGCCATTTCGTTAAGCAGGATGCCGATGGAGTAAGGTTCTTGACCCGTTGAACTGGCAGCGCACCAAATCCGAATACGCTTTTCATCCTCCTTTGCTTTTAAGATCTCCGGAAGGATCTCCGATTTTAGAATATCGAAAGGCTTCTGATCCCTAAAGAATGACGTCTCGTTCGTCGTCATGGCATCGACCACTTTTTGCCGCAAAAGTGTATCATCGTTATGCATTAACTTCCGGCCAAGGGCTTCTATAGATGTAAAGCCCTCGTGCATGACAATTGGCTCAAGACGCGTTTCAATTAGATACTGTTTAGAGGCATCGAGAACCAATCCACTTTCCTTACGAAGAAGTTTATAAAAATAGTCTAGAATTTCCAGCTTTAAGGCCATGGGCTTACGCTCTTCAAATTCAAAAATAAATCCTTATCCCTTAAGGGAAAAATAACCCTGAATTGCCATTGAAATTTGATCCAAAGGAAGAACGGATTCCACCAAACCTTCTTTCACGGGTCCGGAGGGCATGCCCCAAACCACACTTGTCGCCTCGTCCTGCGCAATTGCGGTGGCGCCTTTTTCCTTCATCATACGCAAACCTTTAAGACCGTCATGTCCCATTCCCGTCATAATCAGACCCAATGCATGTTCGCCATAGACCTTCGCAACCGAACGAAAAAGGACATCCACCGAAGGGCGACACGAATTTTCAGGCGCTTCTTCGCTAAGCGCAAGCATCACTTTACCCGATACACTTCGAATAAAGAGGTGATATCCTCCGGGAGCAATATAGGCAACGCCAGGTTCTAGGACCATGCCTTCTTCACCCTCTTTCACTGCGATTTTCGAGTCCGTATCAAGCCGTTTCGCCAGTAATTTTGTAAAAAGTGGGGGCATATGCTGCACAATAAGGATGGGTACCGGAAAATTTCCTGGAAGTTCTGGCAGTAATTTAGAGAGCGCTTCAGGGCCTCCTGTGGAAATGCCTATTGCAACAATCTCTGGCGGGCGACCAACCTTGGGTCCAATCGATAGCGCTTTTGGTGGAGGACTCGGTGTTTTGGTAAGGGCTAAACCCGGAAGTTTATTCTTAAACTGTTTAATTTTCGGAATGAGATCGAAAGCGACTTCTTGTATCCCATCCCGAAATCCCGTAATGCCTGAACTCGACATTGGCTTACCAATATAATCGTGGGCGCCAAGGGAAAGGGCTTCAATGGTTTGGGTCGCACCCCTTTGGGTCAGGCTACTGAACATAATCGTCCAGACACGGCTTTGAATTCGACGGAGTTCACGAAGCACCTCAAAGCCGTCACACACCGGCATTTCAATGTCGAGCACCAAGACATCCGGCTTGAGCTCTGCTATTTTTTTGAGCGCAATTTGGCCATCGGACGCCGTCCCCACAACATTGATTTCGGAATCCGATTCGAGTGCTTCGGTAACGGCTTTACGCACCACAACGGCATCGTCAACCACCAAAACACGGATTGCCTCAGACATGCCTATCCCCTTTTTGGTCCATCAGCGCCTTCTTTTTGTCTCGGATTTCTTGTAATAAAGGTTTCATTTTATCGTCTCAATTTTATTATCCATAGGTACTATAAATCCTAAAAGACAGATTTGACTTGTGATGCGTAACTACACCGAGGTAGGTCAAGCTGCGACATCCTCAATCCTTGTCACCAAGTCACTATCCAACGCAAGGAGCAGACAATCCTTCAGTTTATAGATACCCTTAATCACCTTTGCTAAACGCTTATCCAACGTGGGTGGTGTCTCTTCAAATAAGTCAGGACGAACTTCTATCACCCCTCCGATTCGATCGACCAAGAGGTTGACTTGCCCATCCTCAGTTCGAACGACGATACTCATTTCTTCATCTTGTGGAGACCCTTCTTTAAACCCCAAGCGTTTTCTCAAATCGAGCGTGATAATGATGTGACCGCGCAAATTGATCAATCCGGCGATTTCGGAAGAGGCTAAAGGGACACCTGTCATTTCCTTGCTTTTAAAAACCTCTTGGACTTTCTCTACTTCGATACCCAAATAATGGTCCCCAAGATAAAAGGTGACATACTGGCGATTGTAGGCTTCTCGAGGATCCGCAATCGCATCACGCCGTTCCTTTCCATCAGGCGGGTCAGATTTTTCCACACGCCGGTCACTCTTTCGGTTTTCATGATCTTCTACATGATCCAATGGAAGTAATGGCATTCGCATTCCTTTCTAGTTTTTAAAAAATCTTAGGCGGCTTCGTTTTCAAACCAGCCCGGCACAACCATATCGATTAACTGATCGGAATCCAGTACATCCGTGGTCATACCCGCAATAACCAAGGATCCTTTTACGCCAGCCTTATTAGTTGGAGAAGGATGAATCGCCGCATCCGTATTCACAATATCGATGATGCGACCGACCATGAGCGCAATATTCCTTTCGTTTCTCGAAAACACTATGGCAGGGAGATTTTGCCCCTTACTTTCCAGGGGTGCGAGACCAAGAAGGTCTGCAAGACCGACAAGCGGGAGCAGATCGCCCCGATACTGAATCACATCAAAACCCCCGGACTTTTCTATTTTTTCCGGATTAATTTCTTCGAGTCGCGCGACTTCGGAAAGCGGAATTGCGCAACGATCGTGTTCACCCACTGAAAAAAGAATCATCGGCTCTTTATTGAATTTAATTTCTTCTTCCTCTTCTTCTTGCATCGCTTTTCGCGTTTCCCCCGCATCTTGGAGCAGACCGCCTTCTTGCGCAATCCCCATGGCATCGAGAATTAAAGCCACTCGGCCGTCCCCCATAATTGTGGCACCGGCGAGATAGGAAAGGTGTTTCAATTGTTTACTTAAGGGCTTTACCACGATTTCTTCGCTGTCTTTCACCTTGTCGACAAGAAGACCGTAGGACCGTTCTCCTGCTTTTAAAATCACAATGTTTGATCCGATATCGCCCGGATCGTCTTCATCATTGTTCTGTTTCACCGGGAGCGCGGACTTTAAGCGCAAAACCTTGTTTAAATTAAGAAGTGGAAGAAGCTTGCCTCGCAAGCGGTAAAAATCAACGCCGTTGATTTCTTCCATTTGAAGGTCGCTTTTCCGATCGATATGAACGAGTTCCACCAAAGTGGCTTGCGGAATAGCAAAGGGTTCTCCGCCCGAGACGACCATGAGGGCCGGAATAATGGCCAGCGTTAGCGGAATTTTAATCCGCATAAAGGTCCCCCGACCCACTTGGCTGGATAGATCGATCGTTCCGCCGATTTTTTCAATATTGGTTTTAACAACGTCCATCCCGACGCCGCGGCCCGACACATTGGTGACTTTCTTCGCCGTTGACAGTCCGGGATGAAAAATAAGGCGAATACTGTCCCTATCATTCATCTGTGTAAGCGCTTCCTCTGAGATCAAGCCGTTCTGGAATGCTTTTTGTTTTACACGTTCGACATCGATACCGGCACCATCATCCTCAATTTCGATATTGATTTGCCCGCCCTCATGATAAGCCTTTAGATGAAGCGTTCCTTTCGGGGACTTTCCCAAACGTACTCTTTCCTCCGGTACTTCAATTCCGTGATCCGCAGCATTTCGGATGATGTGCGTCATCGGATCCTTAATGGCTTCCAGAAGTGTTTTATCCAATTCTGTGTCCTTGCCCTCCATAACCACGTCAATTTCCTTTTGGTTCGACCGGGCTAGGTCTCGGACGACTCGAGGAAACTTGTCCCACAGGTTTTTTATGGGTTGCATCCGTGTCTTCATGACTTTATCTTGGAGCTCAGTTGTAATGAGATTGAGCTGCTGAAGTGTTGCGTTGTTCCCTTCGGATAATTTATTACCGCCTTCCCCCCTAATTTGTTGGAGGAGTTGGTTTCTCGCCAAGACCAATTCGCCGACCATGTTAATCAATCGGTCTAATAAATCCACATCGACACGGATGGTCGCATCGGCTAAGGACGGCATTTTTATTTTCGACTTTATATCCTCAGCAGGAGATTTTTCTTGAGGTAGGCTTGGAGGCTGCGCTGGCTTGTCTTTTTCCTCCTCTACTTTTTCGACCAAGGCCGGTTTGTCTATATTGTTTTCCTCCTCCAGTTCTCGGATCTTGCTTATTTCTTCAGCAGAGGCCTTTGTCTCATCGGTCTTCACTGTAAGTTCCGCAGTCTCGGACTGTGCGAGGAAAGCATCCAGACTTTCCCGCATCGCCGTGTAGTTCTTTTCGGGTTCTTCGCCGGTCTCCTCGATGGACTCCAAGAGTTCCTTAATCGCATCGACCGCCTCCAATAGAATGGTAATCCCTTCCTCCGTCACGGGGATCTCTTCCGCGCGCATGCCGGACAGAATGTTCTCTGCACCATGGGACACCATTTCGAGATTCGGCAAACCGAGGAAACCACAGGTACCCTTGATCGTATGAATGGTGCGAAAAATACTTCCGATCAAGTCTTTGCTTGTTGGATCATTTTCAAGTTCGACAAATTCTTGATCGAGCCGGCCGACGCCTTCACCACATTCGATCAAAAAGTCCCTTAGAATACTATCGTCTTCGTCCAAGGCCACCCTCCATTTTCTTTCGGCGCTTAACACTTTGGGTTATATCAAGTGCAAGTCTATATTTATATTCTGGATTCAATTTTTATCCTTCAGTTTCATTATATCAAGTTTCATTTTATCGGCTAGGACAGGGGTTTTAGGCTTCTTCTTTATCTTTATCGGCGTTTTATAAGAATACCTAAAACCTTTAATTCAGAAATAGAACGTCATTTACCTTAAAAATCTTTATTGACCACTACTTATATTGATATTCCACAAAGAGACGATAAAATAACCGGCAATTAAACCCGTCTTTTTGTTTCGAGTTTGAACTAATTCTTAGTGCTCATCATCTTTTTTAAGCGCATAATGGCCTTGGCGTGGATCTGGCACACCCTGGATTCCGTCACTTTTAATGTTCGCCCGATTTCTTTCATGGTCAGCTCTTCATCATAATAGAGGGAGACCACGAGACGTTCTTTTTTGGGTAAGATGTCGATGGCCTTAAGAAGGCGATCACGATCGTCCTGGGTGAGCAAGGAAAGTAAGGGATTTTCGCTTTTCGGGTCGGCCATGGACTCAATAAACTGCCACTCCGCACCATCCTTTATCCCAAGATCGTCGAGACTCAGCAAGGTTGCGCCACTGGCTTGATATAAGAAGGTGTCAAATTCCTCTTGAGACATCCCCAGGGCCTCGGTCAGTTCTTCTTCCGTTGGCGGCTGCCCATTTTCTTTAATGAAGGCCTCGCAAGCCTTTCTCAATTTGGACGCCTTATCATGGACAGACCGAGGGATCCAATTGAGCGCGCGGATTTCATCCAGCATCGCGCCACGAATTCTAAATTCGGCATAGGTTTTAAAACGGGCGCTAATGGACGGATCGTAACGCTCGAAGGCATCCATAAATCCAATCACACCGGCATGGGTCAGATCTTCCACATCTAAGGAAGGCGGAAGTCGAAAGGCCAGGCGCTGAGCGATGAAACGGATCATCGGCGCGAACTCCTCCAAGATTTCGGACATCTTCGATTTATCCAATGGCATCAAACCGTTGTCTTCGGATTGGATCGCGGATTTTTCGAGCTTGTTTGATTTCTTTTCTTGTCGAGTCTTCAACACTTCTCCATCGAATTCGAACCGTTTAAGAGCCGTTTCCATAGAAATTGGCAATTCCCTTTGGGGAGATCATTACTGGGCCATTGCATCACTTTGTCGGCCAAGTCTGTAAAGACAACACTTGATCGTGCGCCCGGAAACAATTCGACAACGGCCTTCTGTTCGAACACCGCCATGCGAAGATAGTCGTCTTGCGGGATAAACCCGACATAATCGATGCCGATGTCGAGAAAACGATCGGCGACCAAGCTTAATTTTCGATACACATCGAGGGATTGCCGGGTCGAGCGTGCCATGTTCACCAATAACTTAAATCGTTTCTCACCGTGGCGAAGCGATAAGATTTTCATGATGGCATACGCATCGCTGATCGAGGTTGGCTCCGGAGAGACCACAACGACAATATCCTGGGCCACCGTGTTAAAGTACAAAACGTTCGAAGAAATACCGGCGGCCGTATCTATAAGAAAAACATCCACCGCATTTTCCAGGCGGTCAAGTTCGGACAGCAGCACCAGTTTTTGTTCAGGTGTTAAGTGCGTAAAATCTTCCGATCCCGAACTGGTTGGGAGAATTTGTATGCCACAAGGTCCTGGGATCATAATTTCAGGGAGGGTCTTCAAACCGAGGATGACATGCTCAAGGGTATATTTGGGCACAACGCCAAATAAAACATCCAGGTTACCCAGTCCTAAGTCGGCATCGAGGATCACCACGGATTTTCCCATTTTTGCAAGAGAGACCGCTAAATTCCCAACCACGTTGGTCTTGCCTACACCGCCCTTTCCACTCGTAACCGCAATGACTTTTGGATTACGATGCACTGCCTCCCTTTTATTCAAAATCACGCCTTCCGATTGTTCAACATTCGCCATCTAATCAATCCTCTTATTTCGCAGCACTTCGATTTTCATTCTTCCAATACCCAGTATCCTGTTAAACAAGGCCGTTCTATTCCTGTAAAACCAATTCTGAGAAAAGTTGGGGCGTTGCCGCTTCAATGTCTTGCGGCACTCGCCGGCCCGTCGTAAGAAAAGACAAGGGTTTCCGCTTTCTCGCCAAGATGGAGAAAAGCGGGCCGTAACGCCGGGTTTCATCTATTTTCGTAAAGAGGAGCGAATCGATAGGAAGGATGGAGAAACCATCAATCGTATCGCTCATATCGCTCGCTTTGGTATTCGCCGATAACACCAAGTGTGTCTCAATGGGCATCTCCTCATTGGACAAACCGTTCAGGTTCTTAAGCTGATTTGGATCGAGCGGGTTGCATCCCACTGTGTCTATCAAGATCAAGTCCCTGCCGCTACAGTTAGACACGATATCTTTGAGCTGGCTCAAGGAACGCACCCCCTCTGCCGGAATACCGAAGTCTTGGGCAAAGCGCATCAAGCGTGCTTCGTCCCCGCTTTCAAAGGGATCGTAAGCAATAAGCCTTACTTTTCGATTTTCTTGAACTTGTCGGGCCGCAATTTTTGCCAGGGTCGTTGTTTTTCCAACGCCGGTGAGTCCCACCAAGGCCAAGGCTCTTGGCCTGTCCGATAGGGAAAGGGCTGAAAGGCTTTCAAATCCACCCTTAACTTCCACAGTAGACGACAAGACCTCTTTTAAAGCCTGACTCAGTTTTTCCGGCACTTGTAGATCCATGGAGGTCAAGTGTGCCTTTACACCCTGACAGAGGCTCTTTGCCATTTCTGAATCGATGCCATTGGCTCTGAGTTTCTGGAAGAGCTCAAAGAGACGTTCATGATCACTAAAGAAGGGGTCTTCGTAACGCGTTTCGCTAAGGACTTTTAAAACGGTCTTCATTTCCAGCCAGGTCTCGTGCATTTTCCCGTTCTGCTTGGCTTCCGGTTCTGATTTGGGTTCATTTAGCTTCGAGAGTTGACCTTTGATCGACTGGAGCTCTTGATAGATATCGCCTTGTATCGCGGTAACCAACTGGGTTTCGAAAGGCGCTTCTTTTTTTTCTGTCACGTTTACCTTTTCGACTTGTTTTTCTACAGGCCTCTCTTGCGTCTGAAGACCCTCCGTTGCTGCGGTCACCTCGATCATTCGTCGGGACAAACCGCGTTGATCTTTCGCTTGCGTTTCTCGCGTTAATAAAATGACCGCTTCCGGACCCAATTCCCGGTGGATCGTCCGAAGAATTCCAGACATCTCTTCGCCTTTAAACTTCCTGATTTGCATCCATCAGCCTCACGGTTTCAAGCGATTGCAAGTTAACCTGGTTTGATATTTCGTTCGACGAAAGGACGACGAGGTTTGGAATAAAACGCTCCGCCATTCGACGAAGATGTATGCGAATCCCCGGAGAACACAGGATCACAGGGTGATGACCCTTCGTCGCCACGCTTTCGGAAGTGCGGCGGATTTGCATGATAATCTGTTGCGAAAGGGAAGGATCAAGAGATAACCTTTCTTCCTTGCCGTCTCGATCAATGGCTTCTGAAATCGCCCGGTCGAGTTGCGGATCGATGCCGATCACCATCAGATTGCCATCGGTGCTTTGATATTGCTTTGTAATGGTACGGGCCAGTGCTTGCCGGCAATAGCCGGTGAGTTGATCGCTGTCTTTGATCGAAGCGGCAACATCGGCAAGCGTCTCTAATATGGTTCGGATATCTCGAATGGGCACCCGTTCTTTCAAAAGGTTCCCCAGAACCTTGACCACACCACCCAGAGTCAGCAAATTCGGGATCAGCTCTTCGATCACTTTTGGATTTCCCTTACCGAACTGATCGAGTATTTGCTGTGCTTCCTGTCGCCCCAGCAACTCATGGGCGTGGTTCCGAACCGTTTCCGTCAAATGCGTTGCAATGACGGAAGGCACATCGACAACGGTATAGCCCTCAATTTGCGCGCGTTCCTTCACCTTTTCCGTAATCCATAAAGCCTGTAATCCAAAGCAGGGCTCTTGTGTGGGAATCCCTTCAATTCCGTTTTTATTGCTTCCACTGGGATCCATCGCGAGGAAATGATTCGGAAGGACTTCTCCCCTGCTGATCTCGATCCCTTTAACGACAATGATGTACTCGTTGGGTTTAATCTGTAAGTTGTCTCGGATATGTATCGGTGGGACAACAAAGCCCAGTTCAAGGGCCAATTGCTTCCGGATGGCCGAAATACGTTTAAGCAGTTCTCCACCCTGCCCCTGATCCACGAGCGGAATCAAACCGTAGCCTACGTTTAATTCCATCAGATCAAGCGGAGTCAGCCACTCATCGTCTTCCGGCACCTTGGTCTCTTCGACCTTGGGCTCAAGAGACACAAGGGCCGCCTGCGTTTCTTTTTGCAAAGCCGAATAACCGATAAAACCGATTCCCGCCGCTAAAAAAAGAAAGGCGAGATGCGGCATTCCTGGAATTAAACTGAAGACGAAAACGACAAGGGCGGCGCCAATAAGGGCTCGAGGATGAACAACCATTTGCCGAGTGACATCGGTGCCGAGGTTCGACTCCGATGCCGCGCGCGAAACAACAATACCCGCGGCGGTGGAAATAATGAGCCCCGGAATTTGTCCGACCAGTCCATCTCCAATACTCAAAAGCGTGTAGTTTTGGGCGGCAGCAGCCACATCCATGCCCTGTTGAAGCACGCCAATGACCAAGCCCCCCACGATATTCACCACGATAATCAGAATGGCCGCAATGGCATCCCCCCGAACAAACTTGCTCGCCCCGTCCATGGCGCCGTAAAAATCAGCCTCTCGTGAAATGGACTCGCGCCGTTTTCGGGCCTCTTTCTCATCAATCATCCCGGCATTAAGATCGGCATCGATGCTCATTTGTTTTCCCGGCATCGCATCCAACATAAAACGGGCCGAGACTTCGGCAATACGTCCCGCACCCTTCGTAATCACCACGAAATTAATGACTACTAAGATTAAAAACACGACCAAACCGACGGCATAATTTGACCCGATCACTAAGTTGCCGAAGGTTTTAATTACATCCCCAGCCGCAGCAGCACCCGTATTTCCGTTCAATAGAATCGAGCGTGTTGTTGCGATATTCAGAGAAAGCCGGTAGAGGGTGATAATTAACAGGATGGATGGAAAAGCTGAAAATTCGACAGGCCGTACGGTATGCATGGCCACAAAGAGGATAACCAAGGCCGAACTGATACTAAAGGCCAACAGCAAGTCGAGTAGCAGATTGGGAATAGGCAAAATCATTAAGAGCAAAATGCCCACGACACCAATCCCCATGAGGGCATCGCCGTTACGACTCACTCTTACAATCGGTTCTGCTTGTGTTATCGAATCAGCCATGTTTTTTAAATGATGAGGTCCTTCTATTAAAGCGTCGGTGGACAATAGGATTCGTGCGAGCGTCTATGCTGCGTCGTGGGGATTTATCCACCCTGCCGACCTTTTCCTCGCAATTTGTAGACATAGGCCAAAATTTCGGCGACAGCACGGTAGATACCCGCCGGAATTTCCCGGCCAACCTCAACGGTTTTAAAAAGCATTTGCGCGACCGGCTTGTCTTCAACAATGGGAATGCCATGTTCCCGCGCAATTTCTCTGATCTTTTCCGCAACGAAACCGGCGCCCTTTGCCACAACCCTGGGCGCACCCATTTCGGTGGGTTGGTAGCGCAAAGCCACGGCCAAGCGAGTTGGGTTCGTCACAACAACATCGGCCTTCGGGACATCTGACATCATTCTTTTTCGCGCAATATCGCGTTGTAAGCTCCGGATTCGGGATCGAACCAAGGGGGTGCCTTCCGATTGCTTCAATTCGTCTTTAATCTCCTGACGGGTCATTCGCATTTTTCGTTCGTTTTCCCACAATTGATATCCAAAATCGACCGCGCCAATGCCTGTAATGACCATGCCCATCCAAAGAATCAGGTGACTTACCTTCTCTCCGATTCCTTCCAAAATACCGCCTTCGGATTGACTAAAGCCCAAGATCTCAGCCAAGTCTCCTCGGATAATGAGGTAAGAAATAGAACCGACAATCAAAAACTTCAAAAGGGTCTTGGCCAGATTGACGAATGCCCCTATAGAAAAAATGCGTTTAAATCCGGCGATCGGGCTGATTCGAGAGAACTGCGGTTGAATAGGTTCGGTCGTCCAGAGAACGCCATGCTGAAAAACGACTGAAAAAATACTCACCAAGGCCATAAGGCCGACAATGGGGATGAGCATATAAAAGATTGTGGTCAATCCATTTTGAATCAGACCCGGAAAGGTAGATTCCGTAATCACTGTCGTTCCCGACGAAGAAAGAGATTGCACCATGACCTCTTTTAATGTCGAAAATAGATGTCCGCCTCTTGCTTTAAAGATTAGAATCACCGCGAGAATTAAAGCGGCCGACGAGATATCTCGACTGGTCGGGACTTGTCCCTTCTTTCTCGCATCTTCGCGCCGTTTAGGCGTTGCTTTTTCGGTTCGCTCTTGATCGTTATCAGGCATGGTTTACCTTTGCATTCCTAATAAAAATAGAGGCACGACTTCCCGTAAATGTGCAATTTCTCGCTGCAGTATGGAAGCAAACAAGGGAAGCGAAACACCTAAGACAAAGAGGCCTAAGGTGATCGTAATTGGAAAACTAAAAAGCAACACGTTTAACTGAGGGACGACCCGGCCGAGAATACCGATGGCCACGTTGGCCATTAATAGGGAAACGATAATCGGCATGCTGATTTTCATACCGAGAAAAAACATTTCTCCGGCTAGTTTCATCATAAACCCAACGATCGAACCGGATGGATAGAATGCGAAGGACGGGATCCATTGAAAGCTTCTCACCATATTTTCTATTAAGATGTAGTGACCATTGACCGACATAAAAATTAAAAGTGCGACAAGTCCTTGAAATCGAGCGATGAGAGAGACTTGTTGATTTGATACAGGATCGAAGAGATTCGCCGCGGCAAAGCCCATCTGAATGCCAACGATCGAGGATCCAATTTCAACCGCACCGAAAATCATGCGGACGCCTAAGCTGATGGTCACACCGATCATCACCTCACCCGCAAGACCAATAGCCAATTGAGCCATATTTAAAGTTCGCGTTTCGACTTCGATCAATTGGAAAAGAACGACGGCAATCGATAGGACAATCAAGGCTTTCACCATGTTAGGGACACCGGCGCCACCGATTAGCGGAATCGCGAAAAAAAACGCGGCGACACGGGCCAGGACAAAAAGAAATGCACCTTGGTTTTCGATAATGGCATCAACGATCGTCATTTCTTTTTCAGCTCACATACAGGGCTAAGTTCGTTAATATTTTGCTTGCAAAACCAATCACCATGCTCACCATCCAAGGCAAAAAGAATGCAAGTGCGACACCCGCTGCCAAGATTTTGGGCAGAAAAGTTAAGGTCGATTCATTGATCTGTGTCACCGCTTGAAAGAGACTAACCAAAAGCCCCGCGGCGAGGCTTGCACCCAGAATGGGGGCCGCCAATAAGATCGCCACTTCAATTGTTCTTTGCACTAATTCGACGACCAGTTCTGGTGTCATCCTTCTACCTCTCTCAGGGGTCGAATGCGGTAACAGGGAGAAATAAAACGGAGAGCACATCTTTGCTTTAGAAATTTTAGAGTCCTTCGATAGTGGGTCATGCAAACCCTTTCACAAGCGACCCGACTAAGAGGAACCAGCCGTCGGCCAAGACAAATAGAATAAGTTTAAAGGGGAGCGATATCATGACCGGAGGCAGCATCATCATGCCCATAGACATTAAAACGCTGGCCACGACGATATCGATGACGATAAAAGGAAGATAAACGAGAAAACCGATCTGAAAGGCCTTGCGGAGCTCGCTGATCATAAAGGCCGGGATCACGGCATATGTGGGAATATCGGCAGGGGTCTTGGGTTGTGGCAACTTTGAGATGCTCACAAACAAGGCCAAGTCTTTTTCCCTCACCTGATTCAACATAAAAACGCGAAAGGGATCAATTGCCAGTTTCAGTGCTTCTTCTTGCGGAATTTTTTCTTCAAGATAGGGTTGGATTGCTTCGCTGTTCACCCGCTCCCATACCGGCGCCATGATCAAAAAGGTTAAGAAAAGGGCCAAGCCGATCAAGATCTGATTCGGCGGGGCTTGCTGGGTTCCGAAGGCCTGCCGCATAAACGATAAAACGACGACAATGCGCGTAAAGGAAGTCATCATGATAAAGATCGCCGGTGCGAGGGATAAGACAGTGAGCAAAACAAGCACTTGAATGCCAACTGAAAAACGATCCGCCGTGCTGTCTTGAAGGTTGAACGAAACCAAAGGGGCTTTTTCCTGTGCAAAAACGGAAGAAAAGCTCGGCATGATTATGAGGAAAAGAAAAAGAAACAACGCGACGAGGAATCGCTTCTGGATGACACTAGGCTTGATTTGAGTTTGAATGAGACTCATGTCCTCACAATATCCTTCGACTGTTCCTGCAAGTCAGAAGAAAGCTGGGAGCGGTCTAATCTGGTAATTAAAGAAATCTGATTTGGCGTGATACCGACCACCAGAAATTCCTTACCCACTTCGATAATGGAGATCTCCCGTTTGGGTCCGAGGTAGGCCGTAGAAAGCACTTGTATTAAGGGTGCCGCGCGCCACCGGCTTAAGCCAGACCGAAGAAAGCGCTTTGCGATATAGGCCACAAAGACAATCAAGGCCAAAACGATCAGAAGCGAAGACAACATCTTGATTAAACTGGAGTAGGGATCGGTCATCTCGCAGGTCCTTACCGATTTAATTGATTAATCCGTTCGACTGTGCTCACAATGTCAGTCAAACGGACGCCAAATTTCTCATTCACCACAACGACTTCACCGCGCGCAATCAAGCGTTCTCCAATTAAAACATCCATGGGCTCACCTGCCATTTTTTCGAGTTCAACCACCGATCCTTGACCGAGTTGGAGGAGTTCCTTGATCAACATTTTTCTATTCCCGAGGTTCACCGTAATCTGCAACGGGACATCGAGTATAAAATCCAAGTTTCCCAGTGAGGATTCTGGGGCTTCCGGTTCGAGTGGGAGCAAGGGCGCAGGTTCGGGCGCATTCGCTTCTTCTGCCTTGTCCATTTTATCTTGAGCTTCCGAGGCATCCTCTTTAATCACATTTGTCTCATCGCCTTGGGTAACAAGTGGGTCTCCAACTTTCGCCGCCGCGCTTTCACCTGCTACATTTTCGCCAGATCCTACGGGTTCATCCGCCACTGTTCCCCTCCTTTTGATCAACGGTCATGGATGTCACCTGTACGGCGACATTTCCGTTATGACGACCGGGCCGTCCTTCGAAAATTGTTTTCCCCTCGACCTTCATTTCTAATCCGTCGTTAACGCCTTTATTTAAAAGAAGCGTATCGCCAACCGTGAGATCAATAATCTCTTTAACGCTTAATGTGACGCTGCCCACTTCGACGGTGAGTTTGAGGGCAGAATGAACAAGTTGTTCAGAAAAGCGCTGCTTCCACTTTGAATTTTCTTCGAGTTGGTCGCTTTGAAAACCGCCGTATAGCTTTTCTCGGATAGGTTCTATAGTGGGGTAAGGGAGTCCGACAAAGACCTCTCCGCCTTCGCCTTCCAATTCCACCTTAAAAACACTCGAGACAATGACTTCCGAAGGCGCAATAATGGATGCGAATTGCGGGTTTATTTCCGATCGCGAGTGAGAAATCGATACGGCAAAAACGGGTTTCCAAGATTTTTGAAGATCAATCAGCATTTGATCGACAACTTTTTTAATAATCCCCTGCTCAATCGTCGTAAAGTCGCGGCCTTCGATTTTGACGTAGGTTTGTCCCTTGCCTCCAAAATAAAGATCGACAAGACGATAAATGAATTTCGCATCGAGGATGAGCAATGCATAACCTCGAAGCGGTTCGACTTTAATAATATTAATGCTGCTGGGAAGGGGGATTTTTCTCATAAAGGCATCGAACTTCGGAATATCGACAGCGCCGGGAACAACATCGACATCCCGTTTTGAAAATGTTGAAATTGACATCTGGGAAAAGCGTGCGAAGCGTTCATTAATAATATCCAAGCTTGGCATGCTGCCACGAATGATTCGCTCTTGGTTCGAGAGGTCGTAGGCGTGGATGCCACCTTCGTCATTCAGAGGTTCTTGTTCCGTATCAACGGCGCCATCCGAAACCCCTTGCAGGAGTGCTTCGACTTCATCTTGTGATAGGATTTTTTCGGCCATACTTAAATTCTCTGTGTGCCTAGACGACGAGCAGTCTTTTCCCTGATCTTATTGTGTGCTCGTGAAGGGTAGGAATTATTGTGTGACAAAATCGGTGAAATAGACCTTCGTCACCTTGTTGTCTTCGAAAAGGCCATTGACACGCTGAACTATTTCATCCTGAAGCTCCATCTTTCCTTCCGTGGTTCGAATACTCTTTGAATCCTTGCTACTCAGGAGGATCAACATGGAATCTCGAATCTGGGGAATATGATTATTGATGGTGTCCGCATATTTCGCCTTTGTAAGTTGAAGCTTCATTGATACTTTCAGATAGCGTAGCTCACCCGCATCCGCCAAATTGACGATGAAGGGATCCAATTCGTAAATTGCCCCGGCGTCGGCTTCTGCTGTTTCTTCGGCTTCGGATTCAGCCTCCACTTGGGCAGCACCCTCAGACCCTTTCGCCGGTTCTCCGCCCTTTAAAAAGAAGAAGCCGCTTCCGGCACCTAAAAGAACAAGGACGCCAACGATGGCGATTAATTTGCCCTTCCCTTTTTTCTCTTTATCCTCATCCGCCATTTTCTTTCTCCACCATGTAGAAATCTTGGGGAAAGTGTTTTGAATCCACTTTTCGTGCTTGCGCCAAGCACATCCCCTTTGAGCAAAGAAATAAGAGCAATCTCCATGCCGTTTTAAAGAGGCCGCAAATGCATACCTAGAACGGCCTACATTTACTTATCGAAGGAATTAGAACGTTTCGAGACATTGTGAGACGTCAAGAGAAATGAGAATGACGTCATATTCTTGACGAAAAAAAACCCCTCCTTCACGATGAATTATCGAAAAGAAGGGGCGGAAAAATTAGTGATTTATCGTCTTAAATTGACCAATTCGTTCAGGATGTCATCGGTCGTGGTAATCACACGCGAGTTGGCTTGAAATCCCCGTTGATATTCGATCATTTTGACAAATTGTTCCGCTAAATCCACATTCGACAATTCCAGAGAATTCCCAAGCACTTTCCCTCGACCGGCCGTTTGAGGATTTCCCGCGATCGGCTGACCGGAAGAGGTACTAATAATAAATAAATTATCTCCCGCTTTCTCTAAACCTTGTGAATTATTGAATCGCGCAACTTGAAGTTGCGCCATGGTCCGGCTTCTTCCGTTCGAAAACAAACCGGTAATTTCGCCGTCTATATCGACGGAAATGGACTGCAAGGCGCCGTCGGGCGAACCGTCTTGCGACTGATTCAAAACCGTGGAAGCCGAACCGAATTGCGTGATCCCGTCTAGGCCCGTGCCCGCCTCTCCGGTGACATTTGTCCCTAGATCGAAGGTGACGATTTGATTTTGAATCGGGTTCCCGGAGAAATCGAAGCCGCCGAGTGGATAGGTGATCGCACTTTCCGCTTGCAGGGTTCCGTCGGGCCCGAAGGTCAGTGTGCCATTGGCCATAATTTCCGCGCTCCCCGTCGCGGAATCCGCCGCATCGACAACAGCGAAAAATTCCCAGGTATTCCCAGCGACGGCGTTTGCGGATTTTCTGAAATAAAGATTGACCTGATGCCCTGAACCCAAAGAATCGAAAACGGTCAGGCTGGTTGAAAAATTTGAGGTGGTCGAGGGCGTCGCCACGGCAAAAGCGGCCGGAATGGTCGCCCGCGAATCGAGATTTGCCACAACTTTAATATCCGTCGAGGAAATGGGTGGGATTGTCGTTGAGCTCAAATCGATGTCCCCGACCACACCGGTTGATGCACCCGTCACGTCAAATTGCGTTCCTTGAAGTCTTAGACCATCCGGATTTTCAATAATGCCATCCTGGTCCAAACGAAACGTACCGGCCCGTGTATAAAATTCCGAGCCGTCCAGATTATGCATAATAAAAAACCCGTCCCCTTCGACAGCGAGATCCAGCACATTTCCGCTCGATTCGAATGAGCCTTGCGAAAAGTCGGATTTGATATTATTCACAAAAACGCCACGACCGATTTGCCCCTTACTCGCAACACCGACACTGCTAATAATATCCGAGAAGGTGACGGAACTGCTCTTGAAGCCCACGGTATTGAGATTCGCAATGTTGTTACTTACGACGGAAAGCCCATTACCAAAGGCATTTAATCCACTGACGCCGGTAAAAAGCGAAGTTAATATGGCCATACCTTCTTCCTCCTTTATGAGATTTGCAGCAAAATTTAAATCATATCAATTGATTAAGCGGGCTGAATCGAAATAACTCCCGATGCAGGCACCTTTTCACCGTTGACCCTTAAAAATGGCATGCCCCCTTCAAATGAAACGCTCGTGACCTGGCCTGTGCTAAAGGCCGTCCCTTCTATCGGCGACCCTAGCAGGCTCTTCCCGGAAACCTGAAAATCATAGGTGCCGTCGGGAAGCCGATTTCCGTTTCCATCACGGCCATCCCAAGAGAGTGACTGAAACCCGGCCTTTTGTGGCCCGGCTTCCAAGACTCTGACGATCGCGCCGACTTCATCGAAAAGTTGCACCAAAACAGCTTGGGAATCCTCATTGATCTGATAGTTAAGTACCGGCTGGCTGTCCGGGGACAAGATCACCGATTTCCCTTCTACTTGAACCAATTTTCCAATCAATTCGGCAGCCCCATATTTATTAAGCGAGGTATTCACATCGACCAAGGACCCGAGGGTGTCATTGATCCCATTCATTTGTTCGAGTTGAGTAAATTGGGCCAACTGCGTCACGAACTCTGTGCTATCCATCGGCGCGAGTGGATCTTGATATTGCAACTGCGTGGTGAGTAGCCTCATAAAGACATCCTTACCAAGCGCATCGATTCCGGAAACAGCCATTTCACCCCCCTTTATTTTCTACAGCTTACCCATAGACATTAATGAGACCTTGCCTTGGCAATCCAAGGGACCTTGGAGAAAACCCTCCCATCGGTCGTTTTAACACGGGCTCCGAAACCGATTGTGGGTTTTGCTCAGCCGGAAAGGCATCTCCCTTTTCCTCGAAAAATTTTCCCGTGTCCCCGACATCAACCGAAAACTGATCGACCTGAAAACCTTGCTCCGCTAAACGCTCTCGCAATTGCGCCTGGTTTGCCTCAAGAAGCAATTTGACCTGTGGATCCCCTGTTAAAATATGCGCATGCACGACACCCCTTTGTACCGAGACTTCAACCTGTATCGATCCAAGCGTTTCCGGCTCAAGTTGAAAACGGATCTGTTCAACTTTGCCAGGTTGAAAGACCTTAAGCTGCTCACTCACTTGGGAAATAAGGGCCTCTTTTTGCGATAGGCTTAGGGCCACATTCTTTTGGGCATTTTCCATAGGTGTCGTTTGTTGAAGGCCCAAGACATCGGATGACAACATTTTAATACTGCCTTTCGAGATCTCCGGTCGAATCTTAGACTCGGCATTTTTCTCACGATTCATGTCAGGCATGGCATCGGATAAAGTCCCCTCTGCCAACACAGAATTTTTTCCTTCAGCCTTCAGCATGCCTTCCTGAACCATTTTGGATGCCGTTTGTGCTTCGATTTCGGCCTTCTTTTCTTGTAAGGCGGAGTTTAGCGGTTTGTTCACGATTTCCTGGATATCTTCTGTTTCTAGGTTGATATCCATTTCACTGTCCATCGCTTCAATGTCTTTTAAGGACAATGCACCCTCTAAATTTTCTTCGCCGCCTGCTTCACTTTTCTGAACCTCCGTTCCCGGATTGAGTATTTCTTCGGTCAGGGGCTCTGCCCCTTCTATTCCCAATAAAGAGAGGTTCTCTTTTTGTAAAAACGCCCCATCCCCTAATGGATCCTCAAAATTTTCAAGCAGAACCGCTTGCCCTCCAGCAAACACGACTGGGTTGGGCGATAGAAATTGAGAAGCTTCGGGGAGTCCGCTAAGCCAGGAATCGCTTTCTTCACCCTCAGTCATTGTCGTCTTCTTCGCCTCGTCGGTACCATTCGTCGTCTTAGGCACATCCTGGGTTATTTTGCTTTTTTCACCAGAGTCAGATTCTGCTTGGCGCAGTTTTTCGGGCGAGGATGCCGCGGAAGCCCTGATCGATTGATTCCGATCTACCGAATGCAGTACGTCTTTAAAGGGTTTCGTTTCGGATTTCTCGATCGGGCCTTGACGCGCTTTCCCGCCCGACGTTTTACCCACATTTGCGGGCGCGGGAAACAAGGTCTCTAATCCTTGAGCTGTTTTAAGGGGCGTCATTTTGATGTCTTCTCACTCGGACGGTTTCGCATCGCCTAGCCTAAGAGCAAGACTGAGGCCAAACGGAATAGGTCTTTAGATATGGGCTTTTTCGGGGATTATTTAAACTGACTCCGTCGTTTTTGCCTAGTGCTGGGAAAAATATTCCGAGGTGACAAAAACTTGACACTCTGAATAAATGGGATTAAGCTGTGAGCGAAAAGACCGTGTATGAGTAAAGGATGCCGCGAGAAGAATTCAAAGAAGAATTCAAACCGACCCTCCAACACTTCCAAAAAGCCTTCGACCTTATTCAAAACGGACTTCTGCTCCAAGATAAATCGGGAAAACCGCTCTTCGTCAACCAAGCACTTTGTCATATCTTTGGCGCTTCCGAAGGGGAGTTGATGGAGAGAGGCCTATCGAGGTTATTTCCACCCAAGAGTCTGACTCGCTACCAGAAGAAGATCCTTCCAGAATCCCTAAAGTTTGGTATCGGAACGGATGAGATCGAGGGGATCAATAAAGAGGGCGCCACCTTTCCTTTAACGATTTCGACCGTTCCGGTCCAAGAGGCGGATCAACAAAGCGTATCGGGCTATGTCTCCCTCTGCAAAGACCTTTCCGAGGAGATGGAATTCCGGCGTCGGCGGCTTCACTCTGAAAAGCTCGCCGCCATCGGCGAAATGCTGGCCGGGGTCGCGCATGAGCTCAATAATCCGCTCACCAGCGTGGTGGGCTTTTCGGAACTGCTGCTGCAAAAACGGGTTAGCCCGGATATTAAACGTCAGTTGAGGCGTATCTCCTCCGAGGCCATCCGTACTTCGAAAATCGTCCAGAATCTGCTCTCGGTCGTCCGCTCGCATAAACCCGAAAAAATATTGGTGGGTGTGAACGGCGTCCTCCAAAATGTCTTGGAACTGAAGAGCCGTCAACTCCGCATCGACAACATTCGTATCGTCAAGCGGATGGTCGACGACGAAACCCTTCCCAAAGTGGTCGGCGATTATCAGCAGTTGATCGAGGTCTTCTTAAATTTGATTAACAATGCCCACCAAGCGATGGTTGGCGACAGAGGCAAGGGCACGCTTTCGATCAAGACCGAAGCCAAAAACGGGGCCGTGATTATTCGTATTAGCGATACCGGACCGGGGATTCCCGCATCGGCCCAATCAAAATTATTTCAACCCTTTTTTACAACGAAAGCCGATGGCTGCGGCTTGGGCTTGAATATCAGCCATAACATTATTAGAGAACACGGCGGAAATATCACACTGGAAAACCACCGGCCACGCGGCTGCACCTTCGCCATTTGCTTACCCGTTGCGACCGATCAAGTGCTGAAACCGGTCGCGTTCCCGAAAACCTCTAAGGTACCCGCCAAAGCACTTGAGATTATGGTTTTGGATGACGAGGAAATCATTTTAGACCTTCACTACCAGATGTTGACGCAACTTGGGCACAAAGCCCGTCTCTTCAAAACAGCGGCGGAGGCCATCTCGGGTCTGGATCATCGTCCGTACGATCTGATCCTCGCCGACATCAAACTGCCCCGAATGAATGGAAGAAAGTTCTACGAATACCTCAAGAAAAAAAATCCGCGTTTAAGTAAAAACACCATCTTTGTCACCGGAGATATTCTCAGCGATGCCACCAATGTGTTTATAAAGAAAAACAAATTGGCCGTGCTCTACAAACCCTTTGTCTTGAAGCAGCTTGAAGAAATTATCGAGACATTCTGTAGAAAAAAGAAAGGGATGAAATGAATAAAAGTCGCATCCTCATCGTAGAAGACGACGATGGCGTACGGGAAACGCTCATGGTTCTACTTAAAGGTGCCGGTTACGAGGTCGAGGCGGTCGCCGACGGGCCACCCGCAATTGAATTGACCAAGGCAACCCCCTTCCACCTCTACATGATCGATCTTCGCCTTCCCAGTAGCAGCGGTATCGATATTATGGAAGCCATAAAAAAGATTCGCTCGGAGGCTGTCTGCATGGTCCTCACCGCCTACGCCACCATCGAACTTTCGGTCAAAGCCATGAAAGCCGGCGCCTTCGATTTCATCGCCAAACCCTTTCAAATTGATGTGGTTTTAAACCTGGTTAAAAACGCCCTCGAATTCAACCGTTTAAAGCTAGAAAACCGGTCGCTTCAAAAAATGGTGCGTGATAAATATCGCTTTGAAAACATGGTCGGCTCGTCCAGCGAAATGAACCAAGTCTACGAATTAATCGAACGGGTCTCCGACAGCGACAGCACCATTCTCATTCAAGGCGAAAGCGGCACAGGCAAAGAAATTGTCGCGAAGACGATTCACTACAACAGTCCGCGCCGTGACAAACCCCTCATCCCCATCAACTGTGGGGCGATTCCTGAGAACCTACTGGAAAGCGAACTTTTCGGTCACGAAAAAGGCGCCTTTACAGGAGCCACCAGCTCCAGAACAGGGCGCTTCGAACTGGCCCATGGGGGCACCCTCTTCCTCGACGAAATCAGCGAAATGCCCATTTCCCTGCAAGTAAAGCTGCTTCGCGTCTTACAAGAACAAACCTTCGAGCGCGTCGGAGGGGTGAATTCCATCCATGTGGATGTCCGCATCCTTGCGGCCACCAATCAAGATCTCGAAGAAGCCATCGTCGACAAGCGTTTTCGAACCGACCTCTACTACCGCCTCAACGTCATTCCCATACACATCCCTCCCCTTCGCAAACGTAAAGACGATATTCCCCTACTCGTCGACCACTTTATTGGAAAATTCAGAGCGAAGAAAAACAAAAATATTAAGGGAATGACGGATGAAGCTTTAAAGCTTCTTATGAATTACTACTGGCCCGGAAACATCCGCGAACTCGAGAACCTAATCGAGCGTTTGGTTGTTCTTAAACGTGAAGAAGGCTACATTGAAGCCGGAGAGATCCCCGAAAAACTGGTCTTCTCACGACGACGCGCTTTCCCCTTTCAATTCGATCTCCCTGAAGACGGCGTCGTCTTTTCCAACGTGGTCTCCGCCTTTGAAAATCAAATCTTGGACCAAGCCTTAGCCCGCGCAAAAGGGGTGAAAAACCAGGCAGCCCAATTGCTCCAGATGAATCGCACCACCTTGGTTGAAAAACTTAAAAAACGTCGTGTAATCACTTCCATGGCAGAAAAATCGGAAGCCACCGCCACTCGAGATCAATTTTATCGAGACGAGTAAGACGATCACCTTGCTTGTCCTTGCCCTCACGACAAGCCGATACCGACTCACTTTTTTCAACTGAGTTCCGCTCAGCAACATCCTCCCCCCATCAGCAACATCCTCCCCCCAAAGGTTCACTGTACGACAGAACTTCTCCACGTTTTCTGCTTACGGGGGAAAGGGCTTGACGACAATGTCAAGACTTTGACGATTCCATTACACCTCCTGTGCTCTATTCCCCTAAAAAGCGCTCGAAACCGCTGGCACTAATATTGCTCTATTTATCCTGGCATTCGTAGTTCACGCGCATTGTTCGGAACGGACGGTACATGTTGAAGGTTTTTTTAGTCGTCGGATTGTTCATTTCAAGCCTTTTTGTCCCCATACAAGGGCTGGCGCAAGCGCCCCACAGTCAAATCGCCGAGGAGACAAACATTCCCGCTGATCCTGCATTCGATGAAATCAGGATTTTCTACAAAGACTTCAAATATGCCAGGGCTGCTCAACTGACAAAAAAACTGACAAGGCAGCGAAAGAACAAGGTCGCCGCGCAAGCAGCCGCATTTCTACTGGGCGATCTCTACGTTAAAATTGCCGATAAAGGAGAACCAAAAAAATACAAAGATGCTCTAAATGCCTATCAGGCCGCCAGGCAAAAATACCCTAATTCCGAAGACGCGATCGTTGCCTTGTGGAAAATCGGATCGGTTTATTTAAAAAGACAGCTACATTATGAGGCGATCGCCTCCTTCAACCGGATTTTGAAAAGTTATCCCGAACACCCAATCGCCACGTCCGCCCAATTGGGAAAAGGACAGGCGACGACAGCCATCAATCAAATGCGGGAAGCCATCGGTATTTTTGATGCGATTAACCCGGGCCTTCTATCTCACACGCAACGTATGATTTTGCTCCTGAGCTACGGCGATGCCTTTTATAAACTCGACTACCTTCACACCGCCTATGAGTATTATAAACTCGTCCCCATTGAAGATACGATTGCTCACGCCAAACCCCTTACTTTTTATCAATATGGCATTTCCGCTCTGCAAGCCAAAGACTACAAGCGGGCCCGCGAAATCTTCTCCGCCTTGGGCGCCGTATATCCAAGTGAAGCCGAAGGCATTATGGGCTTGGTGCGGATCGGTGATGCCTGGCGTATGGAAGGCATGAGCCTCCGGGCCGATGCCTTTTACCAAGAGATCGCGAATTCCAAAAAACCCGGCGTCACTTTCCAGAAAGCCCAACTGGCGGCCGCCGTCGGCGCACTTCATCTGGCGGGCTGTTACCCCAAGCCACTGCTCGTCAGACAATCGGAATGCGATAAAATCAGAGCCTTGGAAAGTGAAAAAGGACGGGACGCGGAACAAAAGATTAAAACAATCAGCCCGCGCCTCATCGAACGGATCGAAAGCGATGAACAGATCGAATCGCTTTTAGTGGAAGCGGTTGCGGCGCTGGAACGTCATCGGGCTTATACGAGCTCACTTTGGATTAAAGAAAAGGCACTGGAGAGAAAAATTTCAAAAAAAACACGAGAAGGCTTCGAAGAAACCCTTCAGCAGACAGTTATCAAATCTGTTGAACAATTAGTGAAACATCAAGACAATCTTGAAGCCTTAAATCTTTTTTTTCGATATCATTCGTTTTTTCTAGACGGGAAAGTTGAACCCTCAATTGCCCTACGGATTGGTGTCAATTTAAGCGAAGCGGGTTTCCACGAAGAAGCCGCAATCTTGCTGGGTGAAATTGCCGAAGGGAAAGCGGGGCAAATCGCGAAGGAGGCCCATTACCATTTAATTAAAGCAAAGTTTGACCAAGGCGATTTCGAATTGACAGACCGCCTCCTAAAGCGTTTTATCCAAAGCCATCCCAATAGCATACAGGTCCCGTCTCTAGAACACATCTCCGCAGAAATATTGGATAAACAAGGCAAGCACGAGCTCGCCCTTGTACAGTATCAAAGCTGGTTAAAACGCTACCCGAAACACGCCGAAAAACGGAAAGTGCAAGTCCTTCTCGCAAGGGCTTACGAAAAAAAAGGCGCACTGAAAAAGGCCATCGCGGTTTATTTAGATCTCAATGCCGGCTCTAAAAAAGAGGACCCAGAAATTAACCTTCATGTAGCGGACTTATATTATCGCATTAAAAACTATAAGGCCGCGCTTCCGCTCTATCAAAAATCAATGGACGCCCTAGCGCCCTCGCCTAAGAAAGAGTGGGCCACCTTACAATTGGCAAATACCTTTGAACGAATCGGACAAGGTGAAAAAGGCGGTCCACTGTTCTCCCGTCTCGCCAGGGAAGCAAAAGACGATCTCATTCAAGGGATAGCCGCTCAAAAGGTGGAAACGATTGCAAACCCATAAGGTAAAAGATCAGTCCATAGACCGGAGGAATAAGGGATGACTGTCAAAGACAACAAGGTTGCGCTTCTGGAAGAGGCATTTAATGAATTCAACACGCGGTCCTTTGAACTGGAGAGAAGTTACAAGCTTTTAAAGAGTGAGGCGAAGCGCCTAAAATCCGAACTCAAAGCAAGTCATGCCGAAAAAGAACGCTTTCGTGAGGAGGCAGAGCGAAACCATCGGCTCGCGGCGGTCGGTGAAATGGCAGCCAGAATGGCCCACGAATTAAGGAACCCGCTTGGGAGCATCGAACTCTTTACTGCCCTCTTAAAAAAATCAGTCCACGACCAACCCAAAGAAAGTGCCTGGGTCGATCATCTTTCGATGGCCATTCATGCCATGGAATATGCCATCACCAATTTGCTCCTTTTTACCGGCAAACCCCAGCCCCAATTTCGCCGTGTCGATCTTCGAAACACGATCCTATCGCTTCGACCTTTTGTTGATCATCTATTGCAACAAAACAAGATTACCTGGCAAGAAAATACGGCAACGCTTTCGAAGACCGTTTGGTGTGATGAGGATCTACTCAAACAGATCTTACTGAATCTCATTCTCAATGCCATTGATGTCATGCCCGATGGTGGACACTTGGAAATATCGGCAGAGGCCACGGAACGCCCCCAGGCAGATCTCGTTTTAAGTGTATCCGATACCGGAACAGGCATTCCGGAGAAAGCCTTGTCACGCCTTTTTGACCCCTTCTTTACAACAAAAGATAAAGGCACAGGACTGGGCCTCTCCATTGTTCAAAATGCGGTGGCTGCACACGGAGGAACCATCCAAGTCAAAAGCAATCACCAGGGTGCTTGTTTCATTATTCGATTTCCGCTTCACCAAGAGGCCGCCTAATGGCATTGGAGAACTGCAAGCCCATCCTCATTGTCGATGACGATCATCATATGCGATCAGCACTATCGGCTTCCTTGGAACAACAAGGCTATACCGTCCTTTCCTCGCCCAACGGAAAAGATGCGCTTCGCCTCTGCCAACACGAAATGGAAAAAGGAGGATTAAGTCTGATCCTCACCGACATGAAGATGCCTCAAATGAGCGGAAACGAATTCTGCCACCATGCACGCTCCTCTTGGCCTCAAGTGCCGCTGGTCATGATGTCGGCCTTCGGGACAGTCCAGGGCGCAGTGGAAGCCATGAAGCTCGGCATATCAGATTACTTGGTCAAACCTTTTTCTGAAGATCGCCTCAACACCCTCATTCAACAAGTCCTCTCCAGGACAAAAGGCGAAGGTCGGGCAGTGGAAAAACCGGTTTTTCCGAAAAAAGAACATGGCATTGTGACGGAAGATCACGGTATGAAGCAGATGCTAAAGATGGCGGGCGTGGTTGCAGCAAGCCAAGCCACCGTCCTGATCGAAGCTGAAAGCGGCACCGGTAAAGAATTACTGGCCCGCTTCATTCATGACCGCAGTCCCCGTGCGCATCGGCCCTTTGTGGCCATCAATTGTGCAGCCGTACCGGAAACCTTGCTCGAAAGCGAGCTCTTCGGCTTCGAAAAAGGGGCGTTCAGCGGGGCCGCCGCAAAAAAGCTGGGTCGTTTCGAATTGGCCCAAGGTGGAACCCTCCTCTTGGATGAAGTCGGTGAAATGCACATCTCCCTACAAGCCAAACTCCTGCGTGTCCTCCAGGAGCGGGAGGTCGACGTGCTTGGCGGCAAAGGTCCTCTTTCAATCGACATCCGCGTGATCGCGACCACCAATCGTTCACTGCTTGGAGAAGTTCAGGCGGGCCGATTTCGCGAAGACCTCTATTATCGTTTGAATGTTTTTCCGCTTCGCATTCCGCCCTTACGGGAGCGCTTGGGCGATATTCCGAGTTTAGTAAAGCACTTCATAAAAGTCGGGTCCGACAAATCAGGAAAACCGACGCAATCGGTTCATCCGGAGGCTTTGTCGATTTTAATGCGCAGGCCTTGGCCCGGTAATGTAAGAGAATTCGAAAACGTGATGGAACGCGCGATTCTTCTTTCCAATGGAGAAGAGATCACCCCCGATCATCTCCTCTTTACGCCAAGGGTATCTGAAAAGGGACACGCGACGGAAATCACGACCGTTTGGGAAGCCGAACGAACTTTGATTTTGGAAACACTTGTTCAAGTCGCCGGAAATAGAACCCATGCCGCGCGGCGCCTGGGGATCAGCATACGCACGCTACGAAATAAGTTACGCGAGTACCATCGGATCGATCCCGACTGCGAAGCGTCCGTGATACGAAATTAGAAACGAAACAGGAGGAGGAAACAATGCTTGTAAAACTATTCACAAAATCGCTCGCTCGCTTAGAACAAGCGCTTGATATCCGAAGCGAACGTCATGAAGTCATCACCTCAAATATTGCAAACCAAGATACCCCAGGCTTCAAAGCGAAATCGCTCGATTTTAAGGCCGCGCTCCAATCTGCAGAAGGCGGAACGCTGAGCCTACAACCCACAACCACAAACCAAGCCCACCTTCGGGCGGCGGATGGTGCACAAAAACCCTTCGCGGACCAGATCACCCTTTCGGCCGCGGATCGCGCGAAACGGCTTGATGGGAACACGGTTAACGCAGAAAAAGAGATGACACGGCTTGCCGAAAATACCTTCATGTACCAAACCGCCGCACAACTGATCGCGGGGAAATTCAGGGGATTGAAAAATATTATTCATGAAGGGAGATAAGCGATGAATATCGAAAAACTGTTTTCCATTCCCGCCTCTGGACTTGATGCACAACGCGAACGTTTAAATGTAATTGCCAGTAACCTGGCCAATGTCGATTCGACATCCACACCGGGAGGCGGACCCTATCGACGAAAAGATGTTGTCTTTTCCTCTGTGGCCATTGAGGGACCCTTCGAGGCCCTACTGAAGCAGAACCTCGACAGGCCTCAAGGTGTGGAAGTCAGCCGGATCACGCACGATCCTCGACCATTCAAGTCGGTCTTCCAACCCAGCCATCCGGATGCGGATTCGGAAGGCTTTGTCCTTTATCCAAATGTAAATGCCATGGAAGAAATGGTAAACATGATTTCGGCGCTTCGTTCTTACGAAGCCAATGTCACCGTTTTAAATTCGGCTAAAAGTATGGCGGCCAAGGCCTTGGAAATTGGCCGCTAAACCGTCCCAGTAAGCGGAAAGGATTTTCATGAAAATTCAATCGATCTCACATGAACAAATCGGCGCATTGACCCAACATAAACCGGAGGGGATTTCCAATCCGAAGGGGAATGGTTTTTTGGATACATTGAAAGATTCGCTTTCCCAGGTAAACAATCTTCAGAAAACGGCAGAACAAGCGGTAACGGATTTGGTTTCGGGAAAAGATCAGGAAATCCATCAAACCATGATCGCTGTCGAAAAAGCGGATGTCTCTTTTCAACTCATGATGCAGGTCCGGAATAAAATATTAACGGCCTATGAAGAGATCAGCCGGATGCAAATTTAATGACCTTAGACCGCTGAGGAAATAACACATGGCCGACATTAAAAAACTGGCGGAAAGCCTCACAGAACTGAGTATGACAAAGAAGATCTTGATTGCCTTGGCCTTTGCCGGTGGCTTCGCTTTGATCAGTGTGCTCTGGCTCTGGACGCAAGCACCCGAATTTCGAGTCCTCTATACCAACCTATCTCCCGAAGACGCGGGCGCCGTCGTGGAAAAATTCAAAGAGCAAAACATTCCTTATCAATTTTCAGGCGGTGGGACAACGCTTCTTGTTCCGGGAGAACAAGTTCATGAATTACGGCTTCAATTGGCAGGGCAAGGATTGCCTCAAGGCAGCGGGGTTGGCTTTGAAATCTTCGATAAATCATCCTTAGGTACAACGGAATATGCTCAGAAGCTCAATTTCAGACGTGCCCTCCAAGGAGAACTTGCACGAACGATCACTCAACTGGAAGAAATTAGCAATGCCCGAGTGCATCTGGTCATTCCGGAACCAACCCTGTTTAGCGAACAGCAGGAAGAAGCGCGCGCTGCCGTGGTGGTTAGCCTTCGGCCCGGTCGAAGCCTTTCGGCTGCCCAAATTCAAGGTATCTCGCATCTGGTTTCGGGCAGCGTGATTGGATTAAACCCCAACGCGGTTACCATCGTCGACAGCAAAGGACAAATACGAACGAAGGGATCGGAAGATGGCAGCTCACTCCAAATGAGCCATACCCAACTCGAATACCAGAAAAATTTAGAACAGGATCTGGAAAATAAAATTGAGACCATCCTGGCAAGGGTCGTCGGCCCCAATAAAACAGTGGTCCGCGTCTCGAGCCTCTTGAATTTTAGGCAAGTCGAATTGACAGAGGAACGCTTTGACCCGGATACGCCAGTCGTAAGAAGCGAACAACGCTCGCAGGGTCAGGCCAACGGAGATTCTCAGTCTCAGCCCCCAAGCGGCGTTCCTGGCGTGTCAAGCAATCTTCCCGCTAATGCCGCTGCACCGGGTGCGGGCTCACGAAACAGCAATAACTCTCAATCAACAAACGAGGTTATTAACTACGAAATCAGTAAAACAATCAGCCGAGTTGTAGAACCTTATGGAACCATCAAACAGCTTTCGGTGGCCGTCATGATTGATGGAAACTATGAAACGACGAGCGACGAAGAAGGCAAGGAATCCCAGAATTATGTACCCAGAGGTGAAGAAGAAATGGGGAAACTCGAGGAAATCGTAAAGAAGACCATGGGCTATTCCGTAGAACGAAAAGACCAAGTCGAGGTAGTCAATATTCCCTTCAATGCCAGCCCGGCTACGGATACCGCAGATGTCGCATCGAGATCGATTGTAGAAAAAATCAAGGACTGGCTCCCTCTGGTCAGACAGATCGTCGGTCCGCTCCTGATTCTATTGGTTCTCCTTTTCGTCACCAAACCGATTATGAAGGTTCTCCTCACTCCCGCCCCTCAACCACTTCCGCTTCCGGAAGGCATGAGTTTGGATGCCTTTATGAATTCGGGGGGGAATTCGAGACAATTGGGATCAGGCAAAAATCAGGAGCCCGAGACGATTACCAAAGATGAATTTCTCGAATTGGCAAGAGACCATCCCCAAGCGGCAACGCATCTTGTGAACAAGTGGGTTGGCGAATCCTAATGCGCAACGAACGCAATGGTATTTAATTCTAAGGCCCCATTGGGCAGAAACGCTTCGTTAGATATGAAATGGTTTAAGGAAAGATGGCGATAGAAGACGGCTACTATAAAGCGGCCATTCTCTTAACCGTTCTGGGTGAAGATGCCGCGTCTGAAGTCATGAAAACACTTTCACCCAAGATCCTCAACCGTATCGGAAGCAAGATTACGGAATTGACAGAAGTCCCTCAGCATGACTTGGACGAAATTTTTCAGGAATTTGCAGCCCATGTCGCCAAAACGGGTGGAATGAATGTTGAAGGAAAAGCCTACATCGCAAAAGTATTAAATAAGGCCCTCGGAAAAGAAAAGGCCGAACGGATTATGGAAAACCTTGTTGAAGCAGAGGAGAGCGGGCTCGACACCCTGAAGTGGATGGACCCCAAGGGGATCGCCGCTTTGATACGCGGTGAACACCCACAAACCATCGCGCTGATCTTGTCTTACCTCGATCCAAGCCTCGGCAGTGAAGTGCTCCCCTTCCTTCCCGAAGCCCTGAGAAGCGATGTTATGGTTCGAATGGCCACCCTGGAAGATATCCCCTCCGGCGTGTTGCAAGAAATTGGTGTCGCATTGAATAAAGATCTCAGACAAATTGGAAGCGGTTCGGGCGCCGTCCGAAAAGTCAGCGGTGTTAAACTCGCCGCCGCGATCTTAAATCAAATCGACAGCGAATCCGAAAAAGCGATCATGGAATCTATTACAGAGAATCAAGCGGAAGTCGCTGAGCAAATCCGTCAACTCATGTTCGTTTTCGACGACCTGACTGCTTTGGATAGTCGAGGCATGCAGGAACTGATGAAGGTGGTCAGCAAAGAACAACTTGGCCTGGCGCTCAAGGCCACCAGCGAGGAAATGAGCAACCTTATTTTCTCGAGCATGTCGGAACGTGCTGCAGCCCTCTTGAGAGAAGATATGGAAGCGAAAGGTCCCGTTAAAGTCAGTGAAGTCGAAAAAGCGCAGCAGGAAATCCTTAAATTGGCCAAAACCTTGGAAGAAGCCGGAACCATCGTTCTTGGAGGAAAAGGTGGATCCGACGCGCTTGTCTAAAATTATGAAGTCCGATACGCAAGTCCCGAAAGACATACAACCCTATGCCTTAAACGACATGGGTTCGAAGACGGCGAGACCGGCAAGAAAAAATGCTTTGAAGGGCTCAGCTTCTCGGCGCCATCACGGGCACGAGGGCGTAGGTGATGAGGCCTCGGAGATCGAACGCGAAGCCTATGAACGCGGCTTTATTGCCGGGGAGGAAGCCGGTCATGCCTTAGGTTTAAAAAAAGTGGAACATACCCGAAAGCTCCTCTCCGAAATGATCGCGGAAATGAACCAGCTTCAAATGGAGATCGTGAAGGCTGCCGAACAAGATATTCTTGCAATCGCACTTGCTGTTGCCCAGCGAATTCTCGGTGATGAGACCCATTCAGATCGAGAACGATTGCTTAAAAATATTCACGAAGCCATTAAAAAAGTCGGCCAATCGGATAAGATTATCATTCGTCTGTCGCCCCAAGATATCGATCAAATTGTCCAAGAGTCGGATGCCCTTTCCCGCCTCGTAAAACAGGAGGGGAAAATAAAATTTGAGGCAGACAATACGCTTATATCCGGCGAATGCATTGTAGATGGGCAAGAACGCATGGTAGATGCCCGCTTTAAAAGTCAAGTCGCGGTTTTCATCGATGCCTTCAGTAAGGAAGAAAACGAAGCATGAATGGCTCAGTCAATACTCGGCTCGAGCAGATAGAACGCATCGATCCAATTCCTTCCCAAGGGAAAATCCTACAGGCCATTGGCTTGGTCTTAGAAGGCTATGCGCCGGTCTCTTCGATTGGCGAAGTCTGCACCATTGCTTCTACCAAGACAGGTCGTGAGCTTTTAGCGGAAGTCGTCGGTTTTCGGGGCGATAAAATTCTTCTTATGCCTTTGGGCGACTTAAGAGATATCGGACCGGGTGCCCCCATCGTCGGGCGGGGTGATCATGCCAAAGCGAAGGTTGGAGCGGCCTTACTCGGAAGAGTCATCGATGGCTTAGGCCAAGCCATCGATGACAAAGGACCGCTTAATACGGTCGAAAGCCGCCCGATCTACGGCAATCCGCCCAATCCCCTTTTCCGGGAGAGAATTCAGGCACCGCTCGATTTGGGCATTCGAGCCATTAATGGTTTATTGACCTGTGGCAAAGGTCAGCGTGTTGGTATTTTCGCCGGCACCGGTGTTGGAAAAAGTGTATTACTCGGTATGATCTCTCGTTACACGGAAGCAGATGTGAATGTCATTGCACTCATCGGTGAACGCGGGCGAGAGGTAAAAGAATTTATCGAAAAGGAACTCAAAGAAGAAGGCCTTCGCCGGTCTGTTGTCATCGTCGCCACATCGGAACAGCCTCCGCTCATTCGGCGCAGAGCGGCCTACTTGGCCATTACAATTGCAGAATATTTCAGAGAACAGGAAATGGAAGTTCTATTTTCAATGGACTCCTTAACACGACTTGCGCATGCCCAACGCGAAATCGGATTAGCCATCGGCGAACCCCCAACCACAAAAGGCTACACGCCCTCCGTTTTTTCGGAGCTTCCAAAATTTCTAGAACGTGCTGGAACCGCCGTGGGGCAAGGATCGATTACCGGCCTTTATACCGTATTGGTTGAGGGAGATGACCTGAACGATCCCATACCCGATGCGGCGCGCTCGATATTGGATGGCCATATCGTTTTGTCCCGCGAACTCGCCAACGAAAACCACTATCCAGCCATTGATATATTGAACAGCATTAGCCGCGTGATGATCGATATCGTGAAGCCCGAGCAAGCGGCGGCGGCCAAAATAATTTCTCAATGGATTGCAAACTACAAAAAGGCGGAAGACCTCATTCATATCGGTGCCTACAAAGCCGGGAGTAGCCGGAAAATCGACCATAGTATTGCCATGAAAGAAAGCTTGGAAATGTATCTGCAACAAGGCATGTTGGTTAAATCGGACCTTCAAGAAAGCGTCGAGGCCCTCTTGCTTCTCGCCCAAACGCAGACGGTTCCAGATCACGAGGAGAGGAGTCCCTAAGAATGGCCACTTACCGATCCCGCTTAAAAACCGTTTTAGAGGAACGCAGCATTCGACAGGATCAGCGTCAACGCGCTCACGCGGTTGAAAAACAACAGTTGCTCAGAGAAGAAACCATTCTACAAAAAATGATCGAAGCATCCGAAACGGCTTTGAATGGAATGAGCGCATTGCAGGAGGGTTTTGTAAACCCGGGAGAAATAGAAGTCTACTGGCAATTTGTGGATCATCAAGCGAGAAAAATCGCAAAACAAAAAGAGGTCGTTATCGCACAACGACGCATGGTTGAGGAAAAAAGACAGGATCTCGAGAAGGCGGTTCAAGAGAAAAAAACCATTGAAAAGATAGAAGCGAAAAGAAAGGAAGTGTTTTTCGCTTCGGTTAAAAAAAAGGAGTCCGATTTCTTGGACGAGGTCGGAGGGAGAATGGAGCAAAGAGGCCTGGGATGAAGGACCGAATCGACATAAAAGCGGGTCTCGAAACTCAATCACGCAAACCGCATGAGATCCGCACGATATTTATTTCTATAACAGCATTTGTCTTGTTTATACTGTTCCCATCGACCCAGGCCCTTAGCGCGGAGGACGAAAACCCTGGATCTATCATTAAGGCCCTTGGTGAACGTGAAGCCATAATCGATCAACGAGAAGCCCGCTTAAAAGAACGAGAAGGTCGCCTTCACCTTCTTGAGGAAGAAATACGAGCGATGATAAAAAAACATACGACGCTGAAGGAAGAATACGATCAAAGAGAAGCCTTACGCTTAAGTGAACGACAACAAGAAGAAGAAAAGCGCCTCGCCCGTTTGGCCAAAATTTTTCAATCCATGCCGCCCAAGGAAGCCGCCAATCGGCTCTCCAAATTAAAAGAACAAACAGCCCTGGCATTACTCAGAAGAATAAAAGAGAAGGATGTGGCAAAAATCCTTAGCAATTTAAGCCCCACTCAGGCCGCAAAATACAGCGAGAAATTCATCAAGGTTCCTAAATAACGACCCTCTCCTTCTTTTAAAAAAATGCGGCATTCAATTATATCTTCGGGTCGATAGATTTAGCAGATTTCGGGTTCTGGAATTCCGACATCAGAGCGATTTCATTTTTTCCTGAACTATGCTAGGCTAAATCCTCAATTTAGAGGACGGTCTGAGATGCTTTTTCGTTTAATTGGTTTTGTTTCGTTTATCATTTTGATTATCGCATCCTTAGCATCCTTAAAGATGATCGAAGTCACGGCGCCTCCATTAAAACAGCTTATCGACGTTTTAATCGCACTCGGCCAAACGATAAAAAACGGACTTCAATCGCTTTGACCTTAAATTAAGCGCTGATGACACCCAAAGAATCCGGACTAAAAATTCGTACTCCGCTCTTGGAAAGCCAGCTTGGAGATATCCCGCTGGTCGCCAAGGGTAAAGTGCGCGACATCTATGATCTAGGCGACGCCTTACTCTTTGTCGCCACAGACCGAATATCGGCATTCGATGTCATTCTTCCTGAAGGTATTCCCGGCAAGGGCGCAATCTTAACAGCCTTAAGCTGTTATTGGTTCAACACCCTGGCGCTATTCGACGGCATGCCGAAAACACATCTCATTACCGCCGAATTCGATCATTTTCCTGAAGTCTGCCAAGCCTACCGCACGACGCTGGCCGGTCGAAGTATGTTGGTCAGAAAAGCCAAACCGCTTCCGGTCGAATGTATCGTCCGAGGCTATTTATCCGGTTCTGGATGGAAGGACTACCACCAGAACGGGCATATTTCGGGCGTAAAACTGCCGGAGGGACTCATTGAATCGGAGCGACTCCCGGAACCGATCTTTACCCCTTCCACCAAGGCCTCTATTGGCGGACATGATATGAATATTAGCTTCGCGGAAATGAAATCGAAAATCGGCGAAGACCTTGCCGAAAAGGTTCGAAAGGCAAGTCTACTCATCTATAAACAAGCATCGAAGATGGCCGAAGCGCGCGGGATTATCATCGCCGACACCAAGATGGAGTTCGGTCTTGACGAGAAAACAGGAGCACTGCTCTTGATTGACGAGTTACTCACACCCGATGCCTCACGCTTTTGGCCTGCGGCAAGCTATGTCCCCGGAAAGACCCAAGCCAGTTTTGATAAACAGTTCGTCCGTGACTACCTCCTCTCTATTAACTGGAATGGCGCGCCCCCACCGCCTCATTTACCCGACCAGATCATCCAACAAACCCGCGAGCGATATATCGAAGCCTTGAAACGACTGACTTCCCCCGCATAAGCCATTTAGAAATCACCTGCTTATGGCAATTCGACTCTCTTTTTTCCCCATCTCCCATGCATGCCGGCAGATTTCTGCTTGACATTGATTTTAGTTTATGACATTAATATCGCGCTTGAGGGCCTATCGCTCTCAGAAGACGATGGCGTCTTCTCCACTTGGGGGAGACGCCATTCTTTTTTGACGGCAATTCGGGCGTATAAAGGGCTCCGTTTATCATTTTTTCGGGATTCCGTGTTATCGAGTGCACGAAGTCCTTAATCATAGAGCGAGTCCCTTAACTCGCCATCAACCGCTTGTGGCAACAAGGTATTTGTATGCAACCCCTTCGAGTCGCCTTGGCACAAATAAATAGTACGGTCGGAGATCTTGAGGGCAATCTGGAAAAGATTCGCCATACCCTCGAACTGGGCCGAGAACAATCTGTCGATTTGATTGCCTTTCCAGAATTGGCAATTACCGGCTATCCCCCGGAAGACCTTCTTCTCAAACCTCGATTTATCGAGGATAGTCGCAAAGCGCTCGATACCCTCGTGACCCTGAGTCGGGGCTTCAGCCTTATTGTCGGATTCGTCGATCAGAATCAAGCCCTATACAACGCGGCCGCCCTTATCCACGAGGGTCAACTCGCCCTGATACACCACAAATGGTGCTTGCCGAACTATGGCGTCTTCGACGAAAACCGTTACTTTACTCCGGGAAAACAGCCGACGCTATTTGAACTCAAGGGCCGAACCATCGGGGTCAATATCTGTGAGGACATCTGGTCGCAATCCGGACCGACTTCTACGCAAGCTGAGGCCGGTGCAGACCTGATTATCAATATTAATGCCTCGCCTTATCACCTTCAAAAAAGCCGGGTTCGAGAAGAACTCTTATCGAAACGAGCTTTAGAAAACGGCGTTCAAATCGTTTATGTCAACATGGTGGGCGGACAAGACGAACTGGTCTTCGATGGCGGCAGCCTGGTTTACGATGAAAGAGGCCGTCTCTTGGCCCGCGCGGCACAATTCGAGGAAGCCTTCTTGGTCATCGACCTACCCGCTCCTTCAGGCCGATCAAAAACGAAAACGAGCGGAGGAACAGCGCTCGATATTTCTAAAACAAGTCACCCGTGCTTTGGTGAAAAGTTACGTAAAAAACGAGCGGAGATCCCCTTACCGAAGCGATCAAAAAATTTTACACCGGAGGAAGAAATTTACCGGGCTTTGGTCATGGGTGTTTCGGACTACGTTAAAAAAAATCAATTCAATAAAGGCGTCATCGGTCTCTCTGGCGGTGTCGATTCGGCCCTCACCGCCGTCATTGCCGCCGATGCTTTAGGAAAAGATAATGTCGTCGGTGTGTTCATGCCTTCACGCTATAGCTCTGAGGAAAGCCGGGTTGATGCAGAAGGTCTGGCCCAAAATTTAGGGATTGCATTCAAAACTCTGTCTATTGAAGATCCCTTTCAAGCCAGCCTCGCCCTACTTTCCGAAACCTTTCAAGGCCGACAAATCGACGTTACCGAGGAAAACCTTCAATCGCGTATCCGAGGGAATCTCCTGATGGCGCTTTCAAATAAATTCGGTTGGCTCGTTCTAACGACAGGAAACAAGAGTGAATTTAGTGTTGGCTACGCGACCCTTTATGGCGATATGGCGGGTGGCTTCGCTGTGATTAAAGACCTCTGGAAAACAACGGTCTATCGTCTCGCGATGATGCGAAACAAAAAAAGAGACCAACCCATTCCGCTCCGCATTTTAGAGAAAGCGCCCACGGCGGAGCTCCGGCCCAACCAGAAAGATGAAGATAGTCTTCCCCCCTACGACATGCTCGACCCGATCCTAGAAGCCTATGTTGAAGAACATAAAAGTGCCCAGGATATTGTTTCCATGGGCTACGCTGCCTCGATCGTCTCCAAAGTTATTTCCTTGGTTGACCGATCCGAATTTAAACGGAGGCAGGCCCCTGTCGGCATTAAGATTACATCAAGAGCGCTCGGCAAAGATCGTCGAATGCCCATCACCAACCGGTATCGTGGTTTTTACAAATCAAAAACGGAACACGAAAGCGCAACCACAGAAAAAAAAAGGAGGATGAAAATAGCATGACACCGAAAGAGGTACTAGAATTCGCCAAAGCAAACAAAGCAGAAATGGTCGATTTTAAATTCATCGATTTCCCCGGTTCCTGGCAGCATTTCGCCACACCGATCAGCGAGTTTCCTGAGATTATTTTCGAGGAAGGCTCCGGTTTCGATGGATCCAGTATTCGGGGATGGCAAGCCATCAATGACAGCGATATGCTCGCAGTCCCCGATCCGACGACCGCAATCATGGATCCCTTCACAAAAACACCGACGCTCTCTGTCGTTTGTAATATCAAAGATCCAATACAAAACAAGCCCTACCCCAAAGATCCTCGCCATATCGCCCAGAAAGCAGAAGCCTACCTCAAGGCCTCCGGCATCGGGGATACGGCCTACTTCGGGCCGGAAGCCGAATTTTTTATTTTTGATCATGTTCGCTATGACCAAAATGCGCAATCGGCTTACTACTATGTCGATTCGGAAGAAGGGGTTTGGAACAGAGGAAAAGAGGGCGTCAACTTTGGGCACAAACCACGTCATAAAGAAGGTTACTTTCCCGTCCCTCCTGTCGACAGCCAAGAAGACATCCGCACAGAAATGGTGCTTGAAATGCAAAAGGCCGGCATCGTGATCGAGAAAGAACATCATGAGGTGGCCACAGCGGGGCAGGCGGAAATCGATATGCGTTTCGATTCCATGCTCAAAATGGCCGATCAACTGATGCTCTACAAATACATTGCTAAAAACGTGGCCAAACGGCACGGCAAAACGGTCACCTTCATGCCGAAGCCCATCTTCAACGACAATGGCTCCGGTATGCACACCCATCAGTCCATCTGGAAAGACGGGAAACCACTCTTTGCCGGCGATGAATATGCTGGCGTCAGCCAAATGTGTCTTTACTACATCGGCGGCATCTTAAAACATGCGCACGCCCTTGCGGCATTTACCAACCCGACGACCAACTCTTACAAACGTTTAACGCCTGGCTTTGAGGCGCCAGTCAATCTGGCCTACTCGAGCCGAAACCGGAGCGCGTCGATTCGTATCCCGATGTATTCCTCAAGTCCAAAAGCAAAGCGGATTGAAGTCCGTTTTCCCGACCCAACCTGCAATCCTTATCTGGCCTTCAGCGCCATGTTAATGGCCGGTCTTGACGGTATAGAAAACAAGATCGATCCGGGTGATCCAGTCGATAAAAACTTGTATGAGTTGGACGCAAAAGAAGCTGTAGGAATCAAAACCATGCCTTCAAGCCTGGAAGAAGCCTTGAATGCCTTGGAAGCCGACTACGCCTTTCTCTTGAAGGGAGATGTCTTTACCGAAGGGGCGATTCAAACCTGGCTAAGCTACAAACGGGAAAGCGAGGTCGATGCCATTCGTGTCCGACCACATCCTTACGAATTCGTCCTCTACTACGATATTTAGAGGCGATAAAAAAAAAGGCGAAGATCAAGGGGAGCAGCCCGAATGGTTGCTCCCCTTTTTTTTCAGCTGTTTGACACAATCGATTGATTTTATATATAGTGATTCACTCTTTTTATCAGGGTATTGGATCAGGTCATTTAGGGAAAGTTATGCGTTTTCAGGAAATTGAAGGAGCCATTTCCGACATTAAAGCGGGCAAGATGGTCATATTAAGCGACGATGAAGATCGTGAAAACGAGGGTGATCTCGTCCTCGCCGCTGAAAAAGTCACCCCGGAAGCCATCAATTTCATGGCGAAGCATGCCCGAGGCTTGATCTGTCTGACCCTCACGGAAGATCGAACAAAGGCACTGCAGCTGACGCAGATGACAGAAGACAACACGGCGTCTTTTAAAACGGCTTTTACAATTTCCATCGATGCACGATCTGGCATTACCACCGGCATATCAACAAAAGATCGCGCAAAAACGATATTGGCTGCTGTTGCGCCAAAGGCAAAACCGGATGATTTGGTCAGGCCCGGCCACATCTTTCCCATTTGCGCGCAAAAAGGCGGCGTCCTCAAAAGAGCGGGGCAAACTGAAGGTTCGGTGGATTTGGCGCGCCTTGCCGGGCTTTCTCCCGCCGGCGTCATTTGTGAAATTATGAATGACGATGGCACCATGGCACGCACGCCCGACTTAATCACCTTCGCTAAAAAACACCAGTTACGACGGGTCACCATCAAAGACCTCATCGCCTACCGGATGACACAAGATTCATTGGTTCATCGCGTGGCCGAAGCGAACTTACCGACCGAGCACGGCCTCTTTAGAGCCATCGCCTTTCAAAACGAAGTGGACCACGAGTCTCACATCGCCTTGGTTAAAGGGGAAATTCGCGCAGACGAGCCCACCCTGGTTCGTGTCCATTCTGGCTGCGTGACGGGAGACATCTTCAATTCCAAGCGATGCGACTGCGGAGAACAACTTTACGCCGCAATGGACAAAATAGAGAGCGAAACCACAGGCGTCCTTCTCTATCTTAACCAGGAAGGCCGCGGCATCGGCCTGATTAATAAGCTTAAAGCGTATCACTTACAAGACGAGGGCCGCGATACGGTGCAAGCCAACATTGATTTAGGCTTCAAGGACGATCTGAGAGACTATGGGATCGGCGCGCAAATTCTGGTCAACTTAGGCTTACACAAAATCCGCCTCATGACGAATAATCCCAGAAAAATAGTTGGGATAGAGGGCTATGGCCTGGAGGTGGTTGAACGCGTCCCCATCGAATCCGTTCCCCACGAAAAAAATGTGCACTATCTCCGTACAAAGAAAAAGAAACTCGGGCATCTGCTAGACAGCGTCTAATGGCCGGAGAAGATCTGCGAAAAGGAATCCGGATCTGGGAAGGAACTTCCGAGGGCGCAGGCCTCCGATTCGGTATCATCGTCAGCCAGTTTAATCGAACCATTACTGATGCATTATTAAACGGAAGCCTTCGCACACTTCGTCAATGCGGCGCACATGAGAATAACATTGAAATCGCGAAGGTACCCGGCGCCTTCGAAATTCCCAGCATCGCCGAACGTATGGGCCGCATGGGCCGCTTTGACGCTTTAATCTGTTTAGGTGCGGTCATTCAAGGCGAAACGCCTCATTTTGATTATATCTGCACCGAGGTCAGTCACGGTATCGGGCAGTTAAGCCGCGACTTAGGACTCCCCGTCATCTTCGGTGTTTTGACAACGGATTCCGTCGAGCAAGCCATCGCACGCTCCAGCCTGGAAAATAACAAAGGAAGCGAAGCGGCCTTGGCCGCAATCGAAATGGCGCATTTATACAAAAGCTTGAAGTAAGCGCGCCCTAAGACACGCTTTCCAAGAACAATAGATTCAAAATGAGATTCAGGTGTGAAGACAGCCCAGTGAAAAAGAAAAATGACCCACTTAAAAAACAAGCGGAGTCGGCACCTCAATACCGCTTTGTTTCAAAAAGGATGAACTAACAGCAATGGGCTACAGAAGAAAAGCTCGAGAATTCGCGCTTCAAATCCTGTATCAAAGCGATTTCAACCGAGGGCCGATAAACGAAGAAATAAAGAATGCCTTTTGGTCGGATAAAAGCGTGGAACCTCAAGTCAAAATATTTGCGGAATCACTGATCAACGGCGTTATAGACCACCGGGAAGAAATCGACGTCCTCATTCAAAGGCAGTCGAAACACTGGTCCACCGGAAGAATGGCCATGGTGGATCGCAACATTCTGCGCTTCGCGATCTTCGAGTTATCCTATCTTGACGATATTCCAGCAAAAGTCACAATTAACGAGGCCATCGAGATCGCAAAGATTTATGGAAACGAAGAATCTGGAGCGTTTGTAAACGGCATCCTTGATCACATTCATCACGATTCCCTGGCCACCCTTACGACATCTAAAAACAAGAAGACCGATTAAACAATGCGTGTGGAAGTCTTTTCAGGTAAATTGTCGAAATTGCAGACAAGCCTCCTCATTGTGACTTGTTTTAAGGATATTCGCCCCCTAAAGGCTTTGGCTGCACAGATCGATTGGTACTACGGCGGCCTTCTATCGCGGGTAATGATGGAAGAGCGGTTTAGCGGGGAAGCGGGGGAAACCCTTCTCTTGGCCAGCGGGGGCAAGCTTCAAATCCCGAAGGTCCTTCTCATGGGTTTGGGCCTTTCAACAACCTATGATTTTCCGCGATTTAAAACAACCTCCAGCATACTCTACCCCATATTAAAGAACCTCAATATTAGAGATTTCGCCATTGAAGTATCGGCGCCTAGTGGGCAAGATCTCGACACCTTGCAACTCGTGAACGCTTTTTTAAACGGTGACTCAGCCAGCGATTTAAAAGACGAACTGGAGGTTACCTTCATTGTTAAGGAAGGTGAGAAGGCCATCGTCCAACAACAATATATCCATCATTACGCGCCTTCGAAAAAATAAACACTGAGCAACGAGAAATGGATATCGATAGCGGCATAGCACCTAGGTCGATAAAGGATAAAACATGATTGATCGCTATACCCGGCCGGAAATGGCCGAAATCTGGACATTGGAAAATAAATACAGAACCTGGTTGAAAGTGGAGATTGCCGTTTGCGAAGCCTTTGTTCAGGCAGGTCTCATGCCACAAGCCGCGCTCGACGAAATCAAGCTCAAAGCGAAGATCCGACCCGAGCGAATCGATGTACTAGAAAAAGAGGTCAAACACGACGTCATCGCCTTTTTAACCTCAATTACGGAGACCGTTGGAGAAGCAGGCCGCTTTTTGCACATGGGGATGACTTCATCTGACATGCTCGACACGGGCCTGGCCTTATTAATGCGGCAAGCGGCCGACCTCTTGATTGATGACCTTGAGACCCTGATGACCGCCTTAAAAACGCAAGCAGAAAAACATAAAAAAACGCTCATGATTGGACGATCGCATGGCATCCATGGGGAACCCATTACCTTCGGCCTTAAAATAGCGATTTGGTACGACGAAAGTAAACGCAACATGAAACGACTCCGTGAAGCAAGGGAGGTGATTTCCTTTGGAAAGATTTCGGGTGCGATGGGCACCTTCGCCCACCTTCCTCCAGAGATCGAGGAATCCGTCTGCCGCAATCTCGATCTAACACCCGAACCCGTTTCCAGCCAAATTGTCCATCGAGATCGCCATGCGCAATTCCTTCAAACGCTTGCTCTGATCGCCTCAAGTTTGGATAAGTTTGCAACCGAAATCCGCCACCTCCAACGAACAGAGGTGATGGAGGCCGAAGAACCCTTTGATCCCGGTCAAAAAGGATCGTCTTCCATGCCACACAAGCGAAACCCCGTCGCATCGGAAAATATCTGCGGACTGGCTCGGCTTATTCGATCCAATGCAGTCGCCGCCGTAGAAAATATTCCACTGTGGCACGAGCGGGATATTAGTCATTCTTCGGTTGAACGGATCATCATTCCAGACAGCACAATCCTGCTAGATTACATGCTCAATCGCTTTACAAAGGTAATGGAACGATTGGTTGTTTATCCGAAAAAGATGGCCCGCAATATGGACATCACCGGTGGCACGCTATATTCACAAAAAATATTGCTTAAGTTGGTCCAAAAAGGGATGCAGCGTGAAGAGGCCTACGGCATCGTACAAAAGGTCGCAATGGACGTCTTCGAGCAAGGTGGATCGTTCAAAGATGCAATTTCAAAGCATCCTAAAATCTCTAGCCTATTAGACGATACTGAAATAAAACTGTGTTTCGATCCCTGGCAGTTCTTAAGTAATATCGACTCAATTTATCAACGTGTTTTTAAGGAGAACCGAGTATAAAATGAAAGCTAAAGTTTATATTTCATTAAAAGAAGGTATTCTAGACCCTCAAGGGAAGGCAGTCGAACATGCCCTAGGTGTCCTTGGATTTAAGACCATTCGCGGTGTGCGTATCGGGAAGTACCTCGAAATCGACTTCGATGCCACATCAATGGAAAAAGCAAATAAAGAAGTTGAAGCCATGTGCGAAAAGCTCTTGGCCAATACCGTAATCGAAACCTATCGCTTCGAAATTGAACCCTAGCCCTATCAAATAAATCCGATGCGATCACCCTGATCGCTCGATAAAGAGAGACCCTCCCTTTCCATCATTTTTTACCACATATAGGACTACACGTATTTGCCTAAGTGACAATTTCTGCGCCTTTCTATGTAACCAGTTACAGAGTCGTTTCGCTTAAATCAAAAAATATTCCTGATTTTTTGAATATTTCCCATATATTAGCCCCAAACACGCTGGCACATAAGTTGCTAAGTATATAGAAACATGAAATTTTCTAAGTTGATTAACCTCAAAACGAATGGTCAAATTCGATGAATACATCATATTACGACACACAGGACGTGTGCGAAATCCTCGACTTACCCTATTACAAGTTGGAATATTGGATAGTTGTCGGTTTGGTCAAACCGATGCTGGAAACCGACGGTGAGAAATGGCATAAAAAATTCAGCGATGATGACCTCACATTTCTAAAAAAAATAAAAGCGCTCACCGATCAAGGCATACTTGTCAGTCGTGCAGCGGAAATCGTTAGAGGCTGCCGACTACCCGAAGTCTCCTGGCGTGAAACGATGGAACAGACCCACCCCTAAGGAGGAATCATGGTTGTCCAATGTCCAAAATGCCAAGAAGCGGTCACATTTGACGCACGACAGTTAGAAGACGGAAACGATATTAAGTGTGAAAGCTGCCAAAGTGTCTTGAAGATGCAAATTATACCGGAGCTCGTAGCGATAGACGAAAATGCCATGACTTACGGGAACGCAGAAGATCTTGTCGACGCGCAATCCGAAGCGCCACCGGTCGATGATTCGAGCAATGACGTCTTCGAATTAAACGACAACGATCCATCAGGAAACGATGACCCAATCCTTCCATCACCAGAGAATCCTCTTTCGCTTGAAGCGTCGAAGGATCCCATTATGGAGACTATGGAAATGGCACATGAAAACGTAGAGAATACGAGTCTTTCCTCAGTAGAAGCAACGGATGACCATGAGAAAATATTACTTTGTATTGATGGCGAAGCCACACGAGAAGCGGTTGGCGATTTACTAAAAGATACGCATTATCGTCTTATCAACATCCCCTCCGAAATGGATGCCTTGATGTCAGCGGAAATAGACGCACCCAAACTGGCCTTAATCGACGCCGACTTGCTCAGCGATGAAGATGCAAATTTATGTGCAGAACTCAAGAAACATCCCTCTCTAAAGGACACGATTTTTATTTTAGTCGGATCCATGTTCGATAAAAACACGAAATATAGAACAGAACCGCCACCCATGAAGGGAGCGGATGATTATATCGAACGCTACTATCTCCAAAATGACCTTCTCGAAAAAATAAGGACGAATATTGAGCAAAAAGAAGGTGTACTTAACGAAGAAACAGATTTTTTCTCTGCCGATCCGATCGAATCAGAGGAAATCGTCTCTAATGGATCAACTTCAATTGAGGATGCGCACAGCGACTCCCTTGATACGGCAAGTGACACAAAGGCCTTAGAAGAAGCACAACAACTCGCTCGTATTATTGTTTCTGATATCTGCATCTATAATGAAAAAAAGGTAGAGGAAGGCATTCGCACGGACACTTTTTATGATCAACTCGAAGAGGAAATCGAAGAGGGCCGACTACTTTTTGAATCGCGTGTTTCGGAAGACCTTCGTATGACTTCCAATATCTACGAAAAGGCACTGGAAGACGCAATCGATCAACGAAAAGGCACCCTTGTTCAAGACAACCCCAGCACGGAAGCGCTTGTAGCCGATCATCCTCCTGAAGACCTCTCTCTCGATTTTGGCGATGTAGATATGATGGAATCAGACGACGAAGCTAAGGTCTATGCAACACCTCCTGTCACGGACCAAGCGGTGGAAGAAGCCCAAGAGGAAGATTCAGAAGAAGTTAAAAGTGCGAAACGACTTGCACGGATTATTGTTTCGGATATCGTAATTTATAACGAGAAAAAGGTCGAGGAAGGCTTGCAAAAAAATACTTTTTATGAACTTCTTGAAGATGAAATCGGAGAAGGCCGCCAACTTTATGCTTCTCGTGTCGATAAACGGTTCTTAGACGAAACGGATTATCTTCAGCAAGCGTTCGACGATTTTATCAATAAAAAGAAGGAATCGGTAACAACCAAATAAACGGCGAAGCTCCAATCCCTACCTTGCCCGCGCCAAGGGTTCAGTCTATACAAGGCGTTTTAATTGTTTCCTGAAAAACCGGCTTAGCGCAAAACGGATGAGCCGGAGCGCCATTTTCGTCTTTGACATCGCGCGATATTCCTTTCCCGTCACATCTCCCCGTTTTTGAGCCGCTATTTTAACCGCCAAGACAGCCGCTAAAGAGGCATCCCCCGCAAGGACATCAATCAAAGGTTCCGCACGTTTTAAATAAGGCCGACCTTCCTCTGTTGCTTCTCGATTTAAGAGTAATCGTGTTTTGACCACGCCAGAGGACAATAGATTTACACAGATCCCCGAACCGCGATATTCTCGTGCTAGAGACCGAGTAAAGGCAGAAAGCCCTGCCTTGCTTGCACCATAAGCCGAAGCCCGTGGGGAAGGAAAAGACGCACCGTAGCCTTTAAGATTAATAGTATTGCCTTCACCCTGTGCCTGCATATGAGGTAAAACGGCGTGACAGCAATAAAAGCTGCCGATCAGATTAACGCCAATGACTTCGGCCCAACGGAGTGGATCGACCTCTCCGGCTCTTCCATAGGTCATTCCCACAGCGGCATTGTTGATCAGCACATCTATCCGTCCCTGCCGTCTCATAACGACATCGATCATCTGCATCACTGACTCGCGTTTAGAAACATCGCAGACAATTGCATCGACCTCGCCATATTGACTGAGCGCTTTTGTTGCATCGCTCAACCTTCCTGCGTCGCGTGCACAGAGGCTCACCTTCGCCCCTTCACGAAGATAAGCCTCTGAAATGGCGTAGCCGATTCCCCGACTTCCGCCGGTAATTACGGCAATTTTGTCCTGTAAGAGGCCGCTCATCCTTTAACAGTCTTCTTGATTTCTATCCAGGCTTGGTGTAACATCGCCACAATTTGGTCGAATCGTATTCAAGGAGGACATATGAAAAATGCTGTTGCGGTCTTGCTCATTGTTGCCGCTGCGCTCACTTTTTTACCCGCCCAAGCTTCGGCCAGGAGAAACGATCTTGTTGAAGTCCTCGAAAGCAGTTTTTACGGTGGACTCACTGGGACATTAATCGGGGGCGCTTTCCTGGCCTTTCGGGATAAGCCCAGTGATCATTTAAGCGATCTGAGAATCGGTGCGGGTGTTGGCGTTATACTCGGAACGATCTATGGCATCGCGAAAACCACGTCTCGCTCCTTCGCTGAGATCGATAATGGTCAGTTCACCTTCCACGTTCCTACCCTGCAATTTGACCTCGACCCTTACGACCACTCGGTCCGTGGCTCGATCGATCTTCTTCGTATTCCGATCAAATAAGTTACAAATCAAGGCCGCTCGAGGATCGTCACGGTAATATAGGTTCCTGTTCCGGCATGGCTATGGATGAGTCCACGCTTTGCTTCTGGCACTTGGAGTTTATCGCTTCCCAAGTTTTGCTCAATACAACCTTGAAGCTGCCAAAAAGCAAATACCGCTTGCATCAGTCCGGTCGCACCAATGGGATGCCCGCACGCGAGTAGGCCGCCGCTCGGATTCACGGCCAGCACACCCGCTCGCTCAAGATCAAGCCCATAATCAATGTTGGCCAAAAAAGGGGCGCCAGAGGCAACAAATTTTCCGCCATCGCCATACCGGCATAGGCCTAAATCTTCATAGGTTTGAATTTCGGAAGAGGTGTAGGCATCGTGTAATTCGATAAAATCAAGATCGTCCAGCGGGTTTTCGACGCCCGCCATACGATAAGCCGTATGGGCCGCCAATCGGCCACCGCGACAAGAGTGGACCCCAGGATAGTGAAGATCCTTATAGTCTTCCTTTTTTTCGTGCGGAAGTAATAAAACATCGCCCCGTGCACGATCAGCCAGGCGCATGGTATCGGATCCACTGCCGATTCCAGTAATCTTAATCGGATTCGAACTTAAAGATTCCGCCTTTTCCTCCGAAGCGAGAATCGCCACAGCGGCACCGTCAGACATGGTGCAAATGTCGAGCAAGGTCAGCGGCGTGGAGACCATGGTGGCGTTTCGAACATCGGCAATGTTAAGTTTTTTCGGGCTCTGCGCGTATCGATTGTAACAGGCGTTTGCGTGATTTTTTATCGACACCATTGCCATCTGCTCGGGTGTCGTCCCGAATTCATACATATGGCGCTGGACCATCATGGCATAGTAGCCCGTGTAAAACCCGCCAAGTGGATAGTCAAAATTGGTATCCGAAGCCAATGCGATAAACTCATTCCCTTTCCAGGTATTCACACGCGACATCGTCTCGAAGCCGAAGGCCAGGCAAACATCCATTCGACCTGAGGCGACGGCCTCCCATGCACTCTGAAAACAAAGCCCCCCCGTTGCCCCGCCCCCCTCAACTCGCCTGGAAGGCTTAGGACATAGGCCTAGATAATCTTGAACCATCGCTGCTGCCATCAACTGTCTTGTAAAGTGATCCGAAAAATAAGAACCCACACTCCCATCGATCATCTCTAGCGTCAGCTTGGGTAATTCAGTAAGTGCTGCGTCGAAAGCCGTTTTAACCATTAAACGGAAATCCATCTCAGCATTTGTTTTTTTAAATGGGGTAATCCCGCCGCCGATCATGTAGACAGGTCGCATGGCCTGCTCCTATTCCGGGCTCAGGAGAGCGCGAACAAAAGAAACGATCTCCTCCATGGGTGTTCCGGGGGTAAAAATCTCGCAGACGCCGATTTTTTTTAGGGCTGCGATGTCTTCGGTGGGGATAACGCCTCCGCCAAAAACGGCAATATCTTCCGCACGTTCTTTTTTTAAGAGCTTGAGCGTTTCCTTAAAAAGCGTCATATGTGCTGCGGAATGGATCGACAAGCCGATTACGGCGACATCTTCTTGTATGGCGGAGGCCACAATTTCGGCGGGCGTATTGTGAAGGCCAAGATACACCACCTCGAAACCGGCATCGCGAAGTGCGCGCGCAACGACTTTTATCCCTCGATCGTGTCCGTCTAGGCCGATCTTAGCAAGTAAGATGCGTCCTTCGAGTTGGATTGATTCTTTAGGCCGCTTCGCCATTCTCTTCCACCTTCTCCAAGACCAAACGGCCCTTTTCCTTTTTAAGATATCCCATCCGAACCTTGGGGTCGTGCTGAAAAATAAGGAGCCAATGTTCCTCATAGGCCTGCTCTAATAGGGCACGTTTTGTTTCAAGGGTAGTCAAGGGAAAGAGATCGTAACCCATGATGTAAGGCAGCGGTATATGTGCGACGGTGGGAATTAAATCGCCTAAAAAGATCGCCTTTTGCCCTCCGGATTCGATATAGATCGCCTGGTGATGCGCCGTGTGGCCAGGCGTTCGAATCACGGATACGCCTTTCAGGATTTCGGAATCTCCTTCCAATAAATTCAAGCGCCCTTTTTTGGGCAAGAGCTCAAAATTTTCGGGAAGATAACTCCCCTGTGTACGCTCGTTGATCGTATTCGCGGCCTCCCATTCACCCTTTTGGACGAAGTAGGACGCATTGGGGAAACTTAAACGAATGCGGCCGTCCGGATCTTTCCGCGTATTGCCGCCGGCATGATCGAAATGAAAATGGGTATTAATCACCATGCCGATATCCGAAGGAGTCAAGTGGTGATTCGAGAGGGATTCTTCAATGGAAGGCCGTCGAGACACCGCGTAGATTTCATTAAATTTTGCATCGCATTTGTTTCCAATGCCGGTATCGACCAGAATATTGAAGCCATTGGCCTTGATAAGAAGTACGCCCAATTCGAGCCGAATACGATTTCGATCATCGGCAGGATGATGTTTTTCCCAAAGCACCCTGGGGACCACACCAAACATCGCGCCACCATCAAGGTAGAGCGTGCCATCGGTCAAAGGGTAAACCTCAATTTGGCCAATCTTCATGCGGGGCATTATATCTGTTTACTAGGCATCGGTAAACTATTTTGAAGGCATGAGGAACGTTGGGCAAGACAATCCCAAGTTTCATCGTCTTGATTGATATTAAATGCCCAAGAAACTTGAAGAGCGTGTAGACAATAGACTAAAGTTCAGTTTGAATAATGAAGACATCCTTTCGAAAAATGAGTACACGAGCCCAAAAACACATCATGTTGAAAAAACGGATTTCCATTTTTGTCCTTTTATTTTCACTTGCGATCCCAGTCTCCGCGATAGCTTCAGAACAACAAGGTGGAAAGCTTGTCGGAAAAGTTCAAATTAACGGACTCACCGTATCGAATGCCGTTGTCTATCTGGTTCCAAGTGACGATCGGAAGCTTCGACCCCTTCCGATGATACAGACCATCGTCCAAAAACAAACACGTTTTAAGCCGTCCTTTATGGTCGTCACTGTAGGATCCACTATCCGCTTTGAGAACCACGACGAAAAAATACACAACGTCAATTCACAACACCCTCCGAACCGTTTTGATCTTGGTTCTCACCTCCCAAAAATGAGCAAAGAAGTGGTCTTAAGCCAAGCTGGCATTGTGCCTGTCCGATGCAAAGTTCATGAAAAAATGAAAGCCTGGATTTATGTCTCGCCTTCTCCATATTATGCGCTCACAGATGAAGATGGGCAATTCGAAATCAACAATATCCCCTTCGGTGCCTACCGCGTCGAAACATGGTATTTTAACCTCTCTCCCATCGAAAGGCAGGCAGGAAGCACACACATCGATATCCTAAAATCACAGATGGAGATTGTCCTTAATTTCAAATCGGCCAACCCCGGTAAAGATTTTTCCGATGTCTTAATTCGAGACTGGAGGCCTGTGCTCGCCGAGATTAAGACGTCGCTCAATAAAGCAATCCGACAATGGGAGAAACAAAAAAAGACTTCCGCGACCGTGTTTGTGATGACCGCGCGATCAAAATTATTTCAAGGCTCTGGGTTTAGAAATGCGATAGCCAAAAACCAGGGAGAAACGATTGCCGAGAAATACGATAGTCGTTTCGATGAAATCAGGAAATCGATTCAAGGTTTGAATAAACGGAATATTGAAGCGTCTTCTTTAAGAAAAGAAGTCGATGGTCTTCTTTCAGATCTCATGAAAGACTTATTAGAAATCGGGAACCCTTAAGCCTAAGAAAGATAGGAACCCTGCTTAGGAATGTGTTAGAAGATTATTGTTTTGTTTGGATCGTAAATCGCTGTTCACCCAGGCCGCCCTTACCATCTTTGACCCCAACAGCAATTTCCATCCTACCTTCTGGCAAAGGTGCCACCTTCCATGAAAGCCGGCCCGTTTCGGAATCGATCGACATGCCGGAGGGGCCCGCCTGTAAAAAATAGCTCACAGTGTCTTGATCGGGATCTTCTGAAACCATTTGGTACTCGAACCATTCTTCATTTAAACCGGAAGGTGGACGAGAGAGGATCTTCGGCGGATTATTTTTCACGGTGATTATTTTACTGGCCTTTGGCGCTCCTTCCGAGAAAGAATCGCCTGGCGTCACAACAACAGTAATACGATCGGCGCTGCGAACCAAGCCCGGCCTAAGTTCCTTGTTATCGTTTCCTTCGACATCTTGACCATTGATCGTCCAACGATAAGAATAGAAGACCATGTCCCCATCTGCATCCGAGCTATTCACCTTGGCTTGGATCCGTTCTCCAGCATGTGGGGTTTCCGGCTCAATGATAATTCCGGATATGATTGGCGGGTTGTTTTGAATCAGCACGTGATCGGCCTGTTTCGACGCGCCTTCAATTTTACCATCATAGGGAATCACTTCAACCGAAACGCTGTTTCCTTGTTTAAACTGGTTTAGAGAGAGCGTCGCTTCTTCGCTAACCAATTTTCGATTGAGGGTCCACCGATAACGAAAGGTCACCGCGTCTAAGTCAGGATCTTCAACTTCCGTTTGTACCGCGAGCACGGAATGGATGTCTGGATTTTTTGGGATAATCGAAACCCGTTTTAAGTTCGGCGGACGGTTCCTCCTTCCCTCAGGCGCTGAGAGCGCAACTCCTTCCTCTTTCGGAAACTGTTCCCCAGAAAAAAACCCATCGCTAAAAATTCCGAAGACAAGCAGGGAGAAGGCCATGATGATTCCGATACGTAATTTCAACTTCAAATCCCTCTTAAATCTTCATCTCCAAGTTTTCAAATCGCAATGACAGGCTTATATGCCTACTCCGGCTTCTCTGTAAAGACACGAGTCCCTTGACGGATGGGTTTACTCACAGAGACATCCTTTATCTGAACGATCTCCCCGGTACTGCTTTGCACAAAACCCGTTATCGTATTATCACTCACCACGACATTCACTTTAGAGGCAACTCCTTGTCCTAAATCCTTATTCCTAACCGCCGTTACGCCATCGCTTTTAAAACCAAGCGCACCAACGACATTCCCCGCTTTATCCGTTGCAATGGAGGCGATGCCGGCTTCGAACATAAGCGCATACACCGCATTGGTTCCTTGAGGAATACAGATGTCCTGGCCGGGTGTATACGTCGTCACGGCTACAATTCCGCCAATGATAGACGATTCGTGAACCACGCGTTCTCCGTTAAAGAGATCGATCACCCATCCCCCTTTTTCGCTTGAGGAGCCGCTGGAACTGTGAATGACGTTCGTAATCAGGTCTTTCACTGTCGTTGCGCCGCAGGCACTGCATGTAATCGTGCCGTCTTTTTTGACATCGATATCGGTCACATTCAGAAGAGAGGACAACGGAATCGTGTTGGTGCAACTAGCCTTCCAATTCCGGACACCTGAATCCCAACATCCTTTCGGATGCGATTCTTTCACGCCGTATAGCGCTTGCTGGCTCGTATCCGTCTGATCGCTTGTGGGTCCCGCGCTATAAAACCGGCCTGTCCCGAAATAGATCCAAAATCGACCACTGGTGTCCATTGATGCAGTGGGTTTAACCGTGACGGGCTTTTGCGGATCGAAAAATTCCGACAACACCCAGCTTGCAGGATTTTTATTTCCGTAAGACAGCAGGCGGTATACCTTTCCGGACCAGCCGCCAGCCGTTGAATAGTTTTTACCGATATATGTGGCATCGGTCACATAGTTTTGCGGCATATCGTAAACGACCGGATCGCCCATAAAAGCCTTGACCTCGGTTCCCGCAGATCGCTTATCGACCAGGGTGCCGTCTTTCAAATTAATCGTATAGATCTGCCCGACTTCGGTGGCCGTCGATTCGAATTTATTTTCGGTGGCACTCGCTTCCCGTAAGCCGTCATAGCTGAGCGGACCCGATCCAAAAACGCCATACCAGGTATCTTTGTCATATCGCGTCACGGCAGGCCAGCTTGTCGTAAAGCCAAGATCCGCGTCCGAATAAACCCAAAGAAGGTCGGGTCCGGCTTCCGGATCTGTAATATCCAATGCAAAGTAGGCGGAGCGAAATCGATCCTCACCCGGATCGGTGGTATCTCCGTCCCCATTCAAGTCGACTTTGATTAATCCGCCACCCATCCGTAAGCTTCCGATCAAGACGGTTCCCCATCCTCCAGGATATTTACAAGAGGCATTTGCAGGATTCGAACAATCTCCTTGTTCGGTAAAGATCTGAAGGCTCGCTATCCGTGGCGATCCATCGACCATATACACATGTTGGCCTTTATCGTAGTCGGTTCCGGTTAGCCATTTTAAATGCGGCAAGAGTTCCTGCGGAATAAAGGCCCAAAGCTCTTCGCCCAGCGGCGTCGCGCCAACGGTATTCGCGTTCGGCGCTGTCGTAAAATAACCGTGCTCTTCTACGCCGTTTGTATTCGGGTCGTCCCCTTCATGAAAGAATCCGGCATTAAACGCATGCAACATGCCATCGTTCCCGCCGACATAAACCACCTGCCGGCGTTCCTTATACTTGGAATAAAAGAGCGTAAAGCTATCGTCGCCATATTTTGTGTCGTATCCTTCGGCGGGAGGCCCAACGGATACGGGGCTCGAATAGACAATATCTCCCAGACGCCAGGTCTTTGTTGTACCATCCACATCGATTTCCCGTTTCCGGTATCCGGAGATCTGTTCGCCATGAATGAAGTCGATTATATTTTTCCCTTCAGTCGCATTGGCCGCCCGTAAGTAAGGTCTGAGCGTTGCTTCATTTGCGGCGGAAAAATCGATGAATTCACCCGAGTCGACCGTGCCATTGGCATTGCCGTCCACCCATGTTTTGATCAATCGCGGATCCGTGGAAAGATTTCTGTTGGCTAAAACCTTTCCGCCTTCCCATATAGGCTTCATTTCATCCAAATCGATGACTGAGTAGGTCGTTTTATTTCCAGAGGCATCGAGATCGTAACGCCTGACTTTGGTTTCTAATAGCTGCATATCGAAAAAGGTTTCAACAATTTTGTCGTGCTTTAAATCAAGCCTTCCGTCCTGCGGTGGCGTATCTTCACGGAGTTGTCCGAACTCGTCGAAAAAAAGCCCCTGCATATATCCAAGCCATGCGGCTTCTCCCTGGCCTTCATCAATGGATGGGAAAAAGTAAGCCTGATAGACCGCGCCTTCACCGCCGGTCGAGGTGGCCAGCACGGAGACCGAGGTTCCTGAAGCGCTTCGTTGCAAAATGGCGCTAATGGCCGCAATTAGGCGCGTCTTTAAAGTATAGGCGTTTTGCGATTCGAAATAGGTATCCGGGACGCCATCTCCATCCTTGTCCCATTCCTTCGGATCCGGCCCTGGCAGGCCATCTTTATTCTTGTCCTCGAAGCCACCCACCTTGGCGGCGTCTTTTAAAAGCTGGGAGCCTGTACCAAAAGCGAAGAAGGGATAGAAGGTAATATTCTGCATGCCGGGCAGTCCATCATTGTTTGGGCCTGGAGTATATCCGGGTTCATTGATACCGGCAATATTTGTTCCACTGGGCGGACGAAGGTCGGTCGTATGGGCCCAGAAGGCAACATCGTCTAAAAAGTGAGAGCCCTCCGCAAGGCATGACCCGCCCGATATTCCGCCATAGTAAGCCGAACAGGGATCGTGGTGTTCGCTCATCGTGTTATGGCTCAAACCGGCCGGGTGATTGTTGGGATGGCTGGCATGAAGATGAGTAAAAAGACAGCCGGAGGCCGCCGCGCAATGCGTGCTGCTTCCGTGGCCTGCTGCAGTGTGAGCGTAATCTTGAATGGCCGCCGGAATGTCTTGATCTTTTGTTGGATCTCCATCTGTGAACATTAAGACGAAGCCTTGACAGCAAGGGGCCCAACGCCCGTTTGTCGCCGTTTTGCAACCGGTTTCACCCGCAGGAGGGCTCAGATTCTCGAGACAATAAGGATCGTAAGCGGGACCGATCTTGAAATCGGTGTTTTCATATGCAGGTGTAATCTGGGCAAAATAACGCGAGGCTTCATAGAGCGATTCCGCAAGCGGGGTCCAAGAGGTGGCGACCAATCCTTCGATGGCATTGATCATCGAAACCATGTTATCCCCAAGATCCGATCGGATCTCCGCCCCGTTGTCGTTCCCACCATCATCGTCGAAGGTCATGAGACCGAAACGCGCCCGATCGCCCACTTCTTGAATCACGCCCGTTTGCTTAATCACGCCATCCACGGTAATTCTTCTCATGGTTCCTCCGTTCGAACTGCAGGTTCCATCGCCTAGAATGTAGAAATTCCCGCCTTCAACGCGAACGCAGCGCAGGCCGCTAAAAGTCGCAGGCGCAACGTTGGTCAGATCAAACTGCTTGTAAAATGCCTTACAGCAAGCACCATTTGAAAATTGCGATTGGCCTTTTATTTTTGTACAACTATTCGCGCTGGCTCGAACCGAGTTACAGAGGCCGCCGGTCATTACCCACTTGGTAATATCGATGCGGCGCATGCTTAACCAATTTAAAAAATTACCGTCCCATTCGTTTGTACAGGGTCTGTTTCCTTGGGGGGAAAACGTGTTCGTGGCGTAGGTATAGCATTTGTCTTCTTGGTAGTAGCCAAAATATTGCGTCGTCGAAACGTATCCCGTCGAAAGGTTCGCGCCACTTAAGGCCAGACAACCGTCCACGCCGGTATCGGAATACGCGCAGTGGTTCATGCTGCCGGAGTTATCCACCAGCAAAAGGATGTTGGGTGGAATTTCGGGGCCCAAGAAGGGCGGGAGCGCGCTATAGTCGGAAAGGGTTTGCGCGGAAGCCGTACCGAACATCACCACGATCAAAAATGCGGCAAATACGATTGGTTGAATGATAGCATTGCGTTTCATAGTCTCCCCCTTAGCGCATTAATAATCCGTAAATGGTGGCTTCAACGATTTCGTCTTTATCGAGCCTTAAGTCGACACGCATCTCCGGCCTTAATCTCTTTCTCCCATCGATTATCTTTCCCCCCTCTTCATCGAAAAATAAGGCATTAGGAGAAAACCGTAATCGTTTGCCATTGATCAGAATAAAATCTTTTCCGATCGAATCGATAAATCCCTGAACTGTATTGGCATTAGAAGAAAATCCTTCTTCCGTGCCCTCCGCGAGGCCTGGATAGACGTTCACAAACCCAATCAGAAGTCCTATCATTAGAATCCCCACGAAACCTCTCGAGAAATTCATGTTCATCATTTATCCCTTTCCATTATGGGCAATCGAAATATGCCGTCGTCACATTAGACTTGGTCTTGATCGGGCCCAATGAAACCGTATCGACGCTATAAAGCGTGCCTGACGCACATCCTGTTCCACCCACTTTCTTATGGTGACCGATGGCAAATTCCTCAAGTTCCGAGCCCGGAAGCATGACCCCCCCCGCTTCGTAATCGATATCGACCTGTATGGTCTGGTTATTCAGAGCGGTCACGATTAAATCGGGTGAGCCCATCGCAGTATCGTTTCTCAGTGCCCCTCCTCCGGTCTTTAGCTCTTCTAAAAAATCCAATAGGGTCGCATTGCTCCCTCCCGCCGTGCTCGGATCGACCACGATCGTTCCCGGGTAGCCCTTCGGCGTGGCAGGATGCGCGTTCAACTGCAATGTATCCTTAATGACCTTGTTCGAAATCTCGTTTCCGCCACCTGCCGCATGGAAACTTTGTATCGTGCGTTGGTTGCTCGAAGACAGGGTTCGTTCGGTGCCGCTGATATCCAGCACCATTACCATCAGCCCCGTGACCAATGCGATCATTGATATGACAATCAATAAGGCGATCCCTTTTTCATTTTTATAAGACTGATCCATCATTTTATCCTTAAAGTTAGAGGCCAAGATTCCTGATCTCCACGACCCGTGTAATTTGCCGACGATGAAAATTGTCTGGCGCCAACGCCGCCGCATGGTCTTCAATGGCCGGACGCGTGGAAATGGTCGCCGTAGAACTTTTATCGGCTGCCCGCGCCAAGATTGAAACCCGTACGCCACGAATCGGTGAAGGATTTCCCGCCGGATTATTCACAACAGTGCCATCGGACAAAAGATAGGCAAGTTGAAGATCTTCGATCCCGGAGGCAATCACCTGATTAAACGCCCCATCGTTTCGCCACAGGGCGAAATCACCCCCAAAAGGAGCGACCGCATAAGTGATTTGCTGTATGCCCGCGACGATAGTCAAATTCGAATAGGCCCTTGCTAAGGGGGCATTCAAGGTCAGCGTATAGTTCCCACCCGCATCCGGTCCGGCCAGAGCTGTGACTGACGCTGTGAAGAAACCGTTTAATGTGATGGTTCGCCCAATAATGTTCGGATTAGTCGGATTCGTACCGGCAAGGGGAGCCACCACAATTGTTGTTGCACCTTGCGGTGCTGCGACATTGATTGTTCCGATCATTTGGAAACCGCCGCTCACTGAAATTCTGTCCAGTTTATTCGCCCCTCCCTGCGGATCGGGGTCGACATTATTCATTGAAGTAATCGTGGAAAAACCAGCCGCTGAAGGATAACTCCCGCCAGCGAGTGGATCGAGCACCCCATATCCTGCGCCTCTGATTTCTCTCACCATCATATCGATCGCGGTACGCGTTTCCCTTTGCATTTCCGTTTTATTGCTATGGGTTACAGTGAAATTTAGAGAATTGTTAAAAAAACTGTATCCGGCCATCCCGACGATGGTGGTCACGGCCATCCCGATCATGAGTTCAATTAAAGTAAAACCTTTTTGCTTCACTTTTCCCTCTTTATTCGAATAAGGTTTGAACGACGACATTACGAGCGGCCGCTGCACAGGGCGGCTGCCACACGGTGACGGTAACCGTTGAAATCGCGGTCACAGGCGTATTTTGAACGACCTGAACAGTGCCGCAACCCTGCGTTTCTTTTTCGACATTGACTTTCCATTCGTCATAATCATTTTGTAAAATCCCAACTGTTCCTGGGCGGGTTCCGGCATTGGCAGTATCAAAGCCATTGTAGGCGGCCATGTTGATCCGATTCCGGCGAATTCTTTCGAGGATTTCATCAGAGGTGGCTGTCGCCCAAGCATCGGTTTGACCTCTACGAGCATTTACGACCGAGATCGACTCTGCTGTAGCAAACGTCATGAGACCGATCGCCAAGATGATTGAAGCAATCAAGACTTCCAACAAGGTGAATCCCTGCTCTCCTTTTAGACATGTCTTGGCATTCGATCGATTATTAAAGGTAGCTTCCATTGATATCTCCAGTCATGGTCACAAAGATTTGATAGGATCTTCCTTCACTGTTTTGAATAATGACGTTTGATGGATCGGTAACGGGTCTTCCTCGTAGGCCACGTCCGTTAAAAAGAAAAGCGTTTCCCGCAGCATTGATCGTTTGAAAGACAACACCATCACCCAAGCTGAAAAATGTTGATGATCCCCTCTGGATGATTTCTTCCGTTCCATTTCGAATAAGATCCCTCGCGACGCCGCCAAGCCCTTGTCCATCATCGACAAAAATGGTGTACTGATTTGCCGCTGGGGAATTTAATAGGAGTGTAACCGGGGCATTTCGATTGATTGCTGTAATCCTTGCGACTTGAAGGTTCCCTTGCAATTCTGAAATATTTGATCGTAGTCGATGATTAGCGGACCACACGAGAAGATCCGGTACGGCAACCATGACGAGAATACCCAAAATCGCAACCGCGAGCATCATCTCGATTAAGCTATAACCCTTTCGATTTAACTTCATCATTTTGCTTTCTCCTTACACAATCATCAGCAAGGTAAAGCAACCTATATGCCAAAGACAAAATAATGTTAATAATAAATATATTTATCATATATTTCAATAACTTAAACAACATACAGCTTATTAATAAATTTGACATAATTAAATTTTTATATAAAATAATCCATCAATACTATGTAGAAGATTACATAGTCCTTGGGGATCTATCCGATCAATATTGATTAGAATTTATTGTTGATTCTAGAGGGGGACCGTCAGGTTTGAATTAATGCATGGATTGCGGATCGTACTTTAGAAAAGAAGATTCTGTGCTTATTTTAAAAAATTCAGGAGGGCCTTGAAGTAATGATCTCACTAACCTTCAGTAAATCGGCAGGGGTATTCACTTCTATAAAAGAACGTCCTTCTTCAGGGGACAGCGTAATCAGCGCGATTTTCCCACCCTGCTCCAAGACCCGTAGCTGTTCGAGCTTTTCGATTCGTTCAAGCCGGCCTTCGGGGGTTTCTACGATATTGAGCAAGAATTTTTTCGCGTAGCAATAAATACCATAATGTTTGTAGAGGGACACTTGTTTATCTCGAAGCCTAAAATCCGCTTTCATGATATGAGGAATGGGTGAGCGCGAAAAATAAAGTGCATGTCCCTGTTCATTTGAAACCACTTTGACGGTGTGTGGAGAATAGAACTCGGCCTCGGATTCGATTTCAGACTGAGCCGTGACAAGATCGGCTGACCCACCCCGGATTAAATCCATCCCAGATTTTAGCAGCTGGTCCAAGATTTCGGGATTAAAAAAAGGAAGATCGCCTTGAAGGTTCACGACGATATCGAAATCAAGGACGGAGGCCACTTCTGCAACCCGTTCTGTACCATTTCGATGCGTAGAAGCCGTCAATTGAACTTCAGCTCCGAAATCGCTGACGCAGGCGGCGATACGTTCGTCATCTGTGGCCACCAGGACTTTCCCCGGCAACTTGGCCGATACGGCCCGCTCCCAAACGTGCTGAATCATGGGCTTGCCTTTGAGCTTGGCTAGGGGTTTTCCGGGAAATCGCTGGGAAGCGTATCGCGCGGGAATAACGACGAGGGGGCCTGGCTTTGGCATTTTATTGCTCCGACAGGGCCCGGCCAAGGCTTACTTTATCAATTGCGGCAGTCCCGACTATACCGACGACGATGCCTGCCGCCACATTCGAAATTTTCGCCGCTTCGACCAAGGGAAGCCCCGCGGCAAGACAGAGAGATAGGGTACTCAAAACTGTATCTCCTGCCCCGGTCACATCGTAAACCTCCTTGGCCTTTGTGGAAATATGCGTCTCCCTTCCATCTTTTTCGAAAAGGCTCATGCCCTGCTCGCCTCGCGTAATTAAAACGGCTTTACAGCGCAATTTTTTAAGAAGCTTCTCCCCTGCCGCATGCAATGACGACTCATCCTCAATGTCTATGCCAGAGGCTTGAGACGCTTCCAAGTGGTTCGGTGTAATTAAGCTCACCTTTCGATAAAAAGGAACATGATTCACTTTAGGGTCCACCACGATTGGGATGCCTATTCGGAGGGCGGCAGGGAGAACTTTTTCAAGCACTTTTTCGTTTATGACGCCTTTCGAATAATCGGAAATGGCAAGACAATCCATTTGAGGTAATTGGGCCAGCACGTACTCGACAATTCGGTTTTCCGTTTTTCTAAGCAGGCTGCTTCGGACTTCATGATCGAATCGAACGACTTGTTGCTGATGTGCGATGATACGTGTTTTCTTTGTCGTCGAGCGGTTCTCTTCGATAATAAGACCTTGAACATCGAGGTCTTTCGATCGGACGCGTTCCGACATCCATTGCCCTGCTTCGTCGGATCCAATCACACCGCAGAGGAATCCTTTTCCACCTAGTCCTAAAATATTGTTGAGCACATTCCCCGCCCCGCCCAGCCGAACGGATTCGGAATCGACTTCTACAACGGGTACTGGCGCCTCGGGTGAAATCCGCTTGACCTTGCCCCAAATATAATGGTCGAGCATCAGATCGCCCAAGATCAACACTTTTCGATTTGCGATCTTTTTTAATAAAGACCCGGACGAGACTTTTTTCTTCTCCATAATGCGCTCGTTAATGGATACCTTTTCCAATGCGATCCCAACGGCCCCAGCCTTTCATCCAATCAAAACCGGAAGCTTCCTTGTCCCAAGACCAATAGATAAGAAAGGCTTCGCCTTTAATTTTTGAGAAATCAACAAAGCCCCAAAACCGCGAGTCGAGGCTGTGATCTCTGTTATCGCCCATCACGAAGTATGCATTTTCAGGCACGGTTACGGGTCCGAAATTATCGCGACCGGGCATGGCGCTTAAGATGTTATTATTTTTTTCATGATTGATGTAGGGCTCGCCTTGTTCTACGCCATTGAGCAAAACCCGCTTGTTTTTGACTTCGATGGTATCGCCGGGAATACCGATGACACGCTTGATAAAATCCTTCTCTTCATCCTTGGGAAAGCGGAAGACAATAATATCTCCCCGGTCTGGACGCTGAATTGGTATCAGCACGAAATCGGTAAACGGAACCCGAACGCCATAAATAAATTTACTAACAAGGATGTGATCACCGATTTGTAATGTGGGAATCATCGATCCGGAAGGAATCTTAAAGGCCTGAACAACGAAAGTTCGAATAAACAGGGCTAAGACAACCGCGATGACGAAGGTTTCGACGTACTCTCGGACGGTCGATTTTTCCTTCGCTTCGTCAGAATCGACTAGTCCTGCACCTTCAGGGCTGCTAGAAAGGCTTCCTGCGGGATTTCGATTCGGCCCACCTGTTTCATCCGCTTCTTCCCTTCCTTTTGTTTCTCCCATAATTTCCTCTTCCTTGAAATATCGCCGCCATAACACTTTGCGGTCACATTTTTCTTCAGGGCTTTCACGGTTTCCCTGGCGATAATTTTACTCCCGATCGCCGCTTGGATCGCCACTTCAAACATTTGCTTTGGTATGATCTCTTTCATTTTTTCCGCCATGAGTCGTGCACGAATTTGCGATTTGTTTCGATCGCTAATAAACGAAAGGGCATCCACCGTTTCTCCGTTGAGCATAATATCGACCTTGACCAAGTCGGCATCTTTATAGCCGCTGAGTTCGTAATCGAAGGAGGCGTAGCCTTTGGATAAGGATTTTAATCGATCATAAAAATCGAGTACAACTTCATTTAGGGGCAGCTCATAGGTTAACATAACACGATTGGGGTCGAGATACTTGAGTTCTTTTTGCGTGCCACGGCGGTCCTGACAGAGCTTTAATATCGCACCCAAAAAGTCACTTTTTGTGATAATGACCCCATCAATATAGGGTTCCTTAAAACCAAAAATCTTGTCCGGGCTCGGTAATTTAGCGGGATTGTCGATTTGGGTTACTTCACCCTTTTGATCGATGATGTGGTAAACCACTGTCGGCGCCGTCCCAATGAGCGAAAGCCGATATTCGCGCTCAAGCCGCTCTTTAATGATTTCCATGTGGAGCAAGCCCAGAAATCCACAACGGAAACCGAAACCCAGTGCGAGGGAGGTTTCGGGCTCGAAGCGAAAAGAAGCGTCATTGAGCCGCAATTTTTCGAGCGCATCACGAAGATCTTCGAAACGATCCGTGTCTATAGTATAAAGCCCACAAAAGACCAAGGGCTTCACTTCTTTATAGCCGGCAATTGGATTTTCCGTCGGCCGCTTTGCGTCGGTTACAGTATCGCCGATTTTCGCCTCACTCACATCCCGAATTCCCGAAACGAGAAACCCGACTTCACCGACGGAAAGCGCGGCGACCTCTTTTGCTTTGGGAGTAAAGACGCCAAGGGAAAGGACTTCATGCTCCGTTTGGTTCGACATCAGTCTTATGCGTGCGCCTTTTTGAACGATGCCATTCATAATTTTCACAAGAATCACAGCGCCTTGGTAGTTATCGAACCAAGAGTCGACGATGAGGCCCTGAAGCGGCGCAGTGGCCTCGCCTTTTGGAGGAGGCACTTGGGTGACAATCGCCTCAAGCACCTCATCGATTCCTTTACCTTCTTTGGCACTCGTCAGGATCGCGCCGGATGCATCGAGCCCCAAAATGTCTTCGATTTGCTCCTTGGTTTTTTCGATATCGGCACTCGCCAGATCGATTTTATTAATGATGGGGACAATTTCAAGATTGTTTTCGATGGCGAGGTAGGCGTTGGCAATAGTTTGCGCTTCGACCCCTTGCGTGGCATCGACAATTAAAAGGGCACCTTCACAAGCGGCAAGACTTCTTGAAACCTCATAGGAGAAATCGACATGTCCAGGCGTATCGATCAAATTAAAAGTATAGGTTTGTCCATTGAGGGATTGATAATTTAAGCGCACCGCACGTGCTTTAATGGTGATCCCCCGTTCTCGCTCCAAGTCCATATCGTCTAGGACACGGTCTTTAAACTCCCGCGAGCTTACGGCACCAACCCGCTCGAGAAGTCGATCGGCAAGGGTCGATTTTCCATGATCGATATGGGCGATAATAGAAAAATTCCGGATTAAGGATTGCAAGGACATCTTAACTCATGTTCAAACTTAAAGCTTGCTCAACATCAATATGTACGTGAATGAGAAGAAGTAGAAAAATGATTCGGTATTGTACGCGTATAAACCAGAGCCCCTTAGTCATTTGGAGGCGGCACGGAGATCGCAGCCATAAACAAAAGGAAAATCAAGGTTAACACCAAGACGACATTTCCCATTTTTTTGTGCATCCCCATGCACGAAACATAATACTGAAATCATATTAAAGAGAAGCTCGTGATTGGTCGTGTTATGAAGCACTCAGTAAAAAGGCTGGCTTTTTCGAAGTTTGAAAAAGAATGACCTTTGGAACGACGCTTCCGAATTAGGATTGGAAACCCTCAAGCAAGCCTAAAAATATTGCGCGCATCCTATTAAAAGTGGTTCATTCGCCAGGCTCTTCTTTGCTATAGTCTCGCGCACAACGAAAACCGACGGTACTTTCTCCTCGCTTCGGATGCGCTCCGCCAAAACGTTTTGAAGCCCTTAAATCATGCGCGGTATTTAGATACGAACCACCCCGATAAGATAATACTTTGGTAATCCCTGGTTCTTCTGGACCTTTCGGATTCTTAAAGGGTGCATCTTTGTAATAAAACTGATCGTACCAATCGGCAACCCATTCGGAAACATTCCCGGCCATATCGTAGAGTCCATATGGGCTGCGACCGTTTTCGAAACTCCCGACGGGAGAGGAATATTTATAGCTATCCTCTAAGCCGCGGGCATTCACAAAAAAGGCGTTGAATGTATCCCCCCATGGCCATTTTAATCCGTCTTCTCCGCGGGCGGCCTTCTCCCATTCTGCTTCAGTAGGTAATCTGTTTCTCGCCCATTGACAATAGTCTACCGCATCCTCCCAAGAGACACCTACAACCGGTTGCCGATCTTCTTTCAGGAGATTCACATCGTCTTCAAAAACCGGAATCATCGGGGAAGGTCGCTTTAGCATTTTTGTAAATCGATTATAGTCTGCGTTGCTGACTTCATATTTGTCGATATAGTAGGCATCCAGATAAATCACTCTTTCTGGCTGCTCGTCAAAATCGCCTGCTTCAGCATTTCCCATAATGAAGGAACCCGAGGGAATGAGAACCATCTCCCGGCCATCTGCACCCAAAATGGTCTCAAACATACTGTAGTCTACTTTTTCTATTGCGGGAACATCTTTTTTCTTCGACTCGGTATTCCTTGCCTGTTTGCGAATTTTTTTTGATTTTTCAGACTCGACGATCAAAGCAACAGCGATGAGCAAGGTTAAAAACACCATGACCGAAGTAACGATGAGAATGACTTTTCGACTCACAAGACACCTTTAGAAGAATTAAAGAAAATCGCTCTAAAATGAAGCACTTGAATATATACAATTCCATACGGCTTTGCAAGACGCCTCGGTTCGACATGGGGAAATCACAAAATGTTTGTTTTAGACAAAAAAAGAGAGAGGCCTAAGACCTCTCTCTTTTTAGGGATGAAAGTGGAAACTCCCGGAAAGCCTAAATTAAGGGAGTGTTGCCGTGGTCACACCATTAGTCTGCGACTGGCCATTAGGATATTGAACCGCCGGAAATGAGACCGAGCCATTGTAGACAAAGGAGCCCGAGAGCGTTTGAGTAAACTTGCCCGTCCCCGTACCGGATTGATCCGGGTCTTCGATGAGGGAGGTCCAGGTCACCGTTGCGGCACCACCCGTCGCAGGATTGTTCGAAGATGTGGTCGTAAACGCCGTCGTGAGCAATACTCTTTGATCGCCACTCCCTGGTGCGGCAAAGGTCCCGATACCGGTCGTTTTAAGTGCTGTAACCTGCTCCATGGTCTGAGAAGAAACCACTGCAGCCGTTGTCGTTGACAACTGGTCCCAGCTAAAATTATTAACCACATTAAAACCCGTGTGGGCTGCCGTCACTTGTGCGGGAACACTATCTTGGCAATCCGTTCCAGCATTTGCACAAAAGTCGGCACTCAAGGTATTGTTCATATCAACCGGTGCCGTCGTGGTCAAGGAATTATCTGCGGCAGTCAAACTGCTTTGCCCTTGTTGGGATGGGTTAAATCTCGCATCGCCGCAGTTAAGGTCGTTAGATCCAACAGCCCCCGTTCCACATGTTCCAGGAGTCGCATCCTGTTCGATGATGCCAAACATATTATCTGTGACCGCACCGGGACCAAGGGTTGTAAACATCGTTAAATTCGCCGGAGACAAAAGGGCTGCCGCATTCACAGCGCCACCACAGACGCCATTGGCATCCCGGGTTCCGCCCAAGCAAGGGTTAAAACCAGGGTTTCCATTGGACCCGTCTGATCGGACATCTGTCGACTGTGTGTTGACATTAGGATCGACCGCCCAAGACAGGTGCACGAAGGATAGTACACCCATCGCCATGATTAATGTAAGAAGCAGCTTTTTCATTTTTTAATAACCTCCTTCTCTCGTTACGAAGTAAACAAAGTATGAAAACTTAACTTAAATCCGTCTCCGGGATCTCTCTTTATGGCAGGTTCGCCGCTGCAATCGATCCATTGGTGAAGCTCTCCCCGTTCGGATATTGAACAGTCGGGAAGGTTGTTGCAGCTTCGTTGTACTCAAAGGACCCTTCGATTTCTTGATCGAAAGCCCCACCCGTACCGACAACGTCGGCTTGGTTTATATGCATTCTCCAGGTAATAGTCGGATTCGCGCCGATGGCACCCGCGGCGGAATTGGTTGTCGACCAACGGGTTGTTATATCGACTTTCACCGTTGTTGACGCGGAGAGACCAGTCGTTTCCTGCATCGATTGTTGTCCACAGACCGTCGGGTTAGCTTCCGGAGACCCTCCCGTATCTGCAGTACAGGTCATCTGCGTTGGGGCAACGCCGCCGATCGTTGGCATATTCGCAAGGGTCACTTGGAGTACCTGATCCGTCCCCGTCGGATTCCAGACAAAGGCATTCTCAAGCTGCGAGCGGTGAAGCGTGGCTCCCGATCCGGAATTCATGTCTGCAGAGTTATTCGCGATTAGAGCACCCGTTAAATTGGTGCCATCCGTCGGAATGGTCTGTCCTTGAGTCGTCGGATCAATGCGCACGTTTCCACAATTTAAACCGTTTAAACCGCCAAGCGCACCGCTATTAAAACCTGCATCGCCAAGCCCTGGCGCACAATTTGTGACTGCGGTATCCGCGTCATTCCCGGCTCCGCCGACAGCATTATTTGCACCCAAGGCCGCCCCAGAAACCAGACCAAACATATTGTCGGTTACAGCACCGGGTCCTAGAGTAATAAAAGTGCTTACATTTCCTAACAATGCATTTGTTCCGAAAGCATCGCAGCCCGTCGCATTGGCATCCGCACCGGCACCTGCACCACATGGATTAAAACCCGGATTGTTATTCGTGCCATCAGAACGCTGATCCGTAACCTGTGTATTTGTAAAGAAGTCGTTCGCCTGAGCCGAAGCATCCACGATTGAGCCAGTAATGAGTCCTACAGAAAAAACAAACAAGCCGACACTTTTAGCAAGCAAGCCTTGGTATGCTTTGCCTTCCATAACAGTCCCCCTTTCATTCCTTCCCACATCATGATGGGGAAGAATCTAATTATTTCTAAATTACTATATAATTTCTTATTATTATTTCTTATTTTTTAAGTATATTGATTATATGCCTATCTTTTGTTAACGCTAATTATACCATATATTTTGAAAATTGGGACCTTAAGCTAAAGTAATTTAGCCACCAATGCTAATCATGTTCGTAAGTTTCTTCTCTTTTGGCATGACGTCCAATTCATGGTATAGCGGTTTTACATACAAAACCTGATCCAGTAGGCCATCAATTTCTTCGTCGCTACAGCCATTCCGGATGGCCTCTCTAAAATTGACTGCAATTTCAGAAAAGAGACAGGGTCGTATATCCCCATCCGCTGATAGCCGAACACGATTACAGGTGTCACAAAAGTCGTGACTCACGGCATGAATAAAACCAACGACACCTGGGGCCCCTGGAATTCTAAAATTCTCAGCCGGACCGGAGTTATTTTCATTGGAACCACTAACAGGTTCCATCTTCCCAATCTTTTTTTCCACTTCATCTACAACAGTTTGAAATGGCTTATACGTTTTTACCCATGTATCCCAGTTCGCACAGGGCATATATTCAATAAATCGAATATGGTATGGTTTTCGTCGGGTCAAGTCGACAAAATCCATGACTTCATGATCGTTCACCCCTTGCTGTAGCACGACGTTAATCTTGATGGGCTCGAAACCGACGCGTTCCGCTTCTTCGATCCCCTCCCACACCATTGGGAAGATGTCGCGGCGTACCACCTCGGAAAAAGTCTTTGGATCCAAAGAATCAAGGCTGATGTTAATTCGCTTGAGACCCGCCTTATAAAGGTCGCTGGCCATATCCTTTAAAAAGACCGCATTGGTTGTCAGCGCTAATTCATCCAATCCTTCAATTTGATTGAGGCGCTCAACAAAACCGACAACGCCTTTACGGACAAGAGGTTCTCCACCCGTAATCCGTACCTTTTTGAGTCCACGCTTTGCTGCAACGCTAATAATGCGAATTAATTCATCATATGAAAGTAATTCGTCACTGGGGGTCCAGTTCAGCCCTTCTTCCGGCATACAATAGACACACCTCAGGTTGCAACGATCGGTGATTGAAACTCTCATATATGTTATAGACCTATTATACGGATCGACGAGCGAGCCCATGATTCCTCCTTTTTAATGTGAATAACATTCATTATTACGGTTCTTTCGTATTTTAAGAAATTAGGCTAGACCAATCTTACAGCCTAAAATAAATATTGTCAAGAATTTATGAAGATACTCCATATCAATAATATCCAGACACTTTTTCATTCTAAATAAGGTGAATACCACAAAATAAAGCAATTTCAATACTTCTACAAATATGTTATAACTGGACCGATACTATATTAACCTAAAATAGGAATCAAGCCCATGCCGAATAAAACAGGTAAAGAGGAAGCCCCAGAACAGAAAAACAAAGAGGAGAAGCCAAAAACCACGCGAATCCCTCTTCAAATAATCCCAAACGATGACGAAGAAGTTGCTGAAGAAATGCAGCGAATTTTCGATGAGGATAAGGTCGTCCACCGTCATGGATCAAGCGAGCCTGAATCGGATTAATCATATAAACACTTCACCAAAAATATAGCTCGAAACCACGCTAACCAAAGGCATCACTAAATTTCTCATTAGACCAAAACGAAACGGATCGAGAAAAACGAGAAAGACTAAGACCAGCATACCGTAAGGTTCCAAACGACTCACCATCCTCGATTGCGCTTCCGGTAACAGACCCACCAAGACTCTTCCGCCATCCAAAGGTGGAATGGGGATTAGATTAAACACCATCAGCAAGACATTAAAAAAAACTGAAAATTTCAGCATTTCTAATAGAGGAATAAGGAAAAAGGATGTTGAAGACCCGAATTCCGAAAACAGAGAACCCCCGACAAAAAGATTGGGGCTATAAAGCAGGCGATATAAAATCCCACTAACGATCGCGAGCGCAAGGTTCATTCCAGGCCCTGCTGCAGCCACCCAGGCCATATCTTCCTTCGGCCGCCGTAAATTATGAGGATTGACAGGAACAGGCTTCGCATAGCCGAACATAAAACCCGTGGTGGACAAGAGCAATAGTGGAATAATGACGGTTCCAAAAAGGTCGATGTGAACGAGCGGATTCATTGAAATGCGACCCAGCTGGCGTGCTGTGGGGTCCCCTTTTTTATCGGCGACCCAAGCGTGTGCGGTCTCATGCAGGGTCACAGCCAGAATAAAAGGAAGTGCAAAGATACTTATATTCTGAATAATTTCATTCATTTTTCTGGTCTTACTTCCACTAAAACTTCATCAGGGTTTACCTTGTCGCCTTCTTGCACGTAGATATCCTTTACAATCCCATCGATAGAAGTGTGCACCTCACTTTGCATTTTCATCGCTTCAATGATCAGAACCACTTGCCCCGCTTTAACTTTATCTTTAGGACGGACTTTTACGTTTACGACCGCGCCTGGCATTGGCGTTGTCACATCCCCTTCGTGGGTAACTTTCGGTCGCGTGGAACGACCGCCCGCATGCGAGTCAATTCTTCCTTCAGCACTGGGGACAACCTCTAACTGAGAGTCTACCATAACCTCCTCGAGGTGCCCATCGATATAGATAAAATAGGGTCTGCCCTCCTCGCCAGGATGCCCCATGCCTCCGACCTTGACCTGAAAGGTTTCTCCATGAACCTTGATGTTATATTCACTGGGCGCGAGTAGCGGGACAGGTGCCTCCATAGCCAATTTCGGCTCTACCGTTTTCTTTTTTGCCGCACTACTCTTATTTTTAAAAAAATCGAGTGCTACTTGCGGAAACAATGCATAAGTAATTACATTTTCAATGTTTTTACTTACAGACTTCAACTCTTTTTCAAGTTCTTTTTTTGCTTTTTCTAGCTCTGGATCAACCAAATCCGCAGGGCGACAAGTAATTGCAGCTTCTCCGCCAATCGCTTTTTTTTGAATATCTTCATTAATCGGACCCCATGATTTTCCATAGAGTCCCTTCAGATAATTTTTCGTTTCCGTGGTAATGACCTTGTAGCGCTCTCCTGTGAGTACATTCAAAGTCGCCTGCGTCCCCACGATTTGACTGCTGGGGGTAACCAAAGGCGGAAAGCCAAAATCCTCTCTCACTTTTGGCACCTCTTCAAGAACTTCCTTCATCCGGTCAAGCGCATTTTGCTCTGAGAGCTGCAATGCCAGATTCGATGTCATTCCACCGGGGATTTGATAGGTTAAGACCCTGGGGTCAACGCCCGTATAATCGGATTCAAACTCCTTATACTTTTTTCGGACATCCACAAAATAATCTGCGATTTCAGTCAGGAGGTTCATGTCCAGCTTGGGATCTCGAGGTTCGCCTTGTAATATCCGTGTAATCGTTTCGACGGGAGGTTGCGATGTGCCTGAGGCCATGGACGATATTGCGGTGTCGATAATATCAACCCCTGCCTCAATCGCCTTCACATAAGTTGAAACCGCCATCGCACTGGTATCATGGGTGTGAAGATGAATCGGCACATTGATCGCTGCTTTCATCTTCGTGATGAGGTCGAATGCGTCATATGGAGAGAGAAGTCCCGCCATGTCTTTGATACAAACCGATTCGGAGCCCATATCTTCTAAACGCCTGGCCAGATCGACAAAAAGATCGTTGTTGTGGAAACGACTCACCGTATAACAAAGGGCGCCTTCAACTTTTCCGCCATATTTCAAGGTAGCCCTAAACGAAGTTTTAAGGTTTCGCATGTCGTTCAAAGCATCAAAAATCCGTATAATATCAATCCCATTTAAAATGGCCCGGTCGATAAAGCGCTCCACCACGTCGTCGGCATAATGACGGTAGCCCACCAAATTCTGGCCGCGAAGCAACATTTGAAAGGGCGTCTTCGGCATCACCTTTTTCAGTTGGCGTATGCGCTCCCAAGGATCTTCATTAAGATAGCGAATTGCAGCGTCGAACGTCGCACCGCCCCACATTTCAATCGCCGAATAGCCGATTTGATCGATCTTGCCCGCAATCGGCAACATATCTTCCGTTTTAAGCCGCGTCGCAATTAGGGATTGGTGGCCATCCCGGAGTGTTGTATCCATAATTTGAATGGGTGCCACACTCGGTTTTTTCTTCGCGTCATTCTTTGATGCTGCCACTTTGCTTCTCCTTTACTATCTTCTGGAATGTGCCGCGATCGCGGCTGCAATCGCAATAACTTTATCAATATGATCGTCGCTGGTCGATAAATTCAAGCGATCGAGATGCGTTTCGATGTAGGTGGTATCGAAATTACCACTAATAAAATCTGGATCTTCCATGATTCGTTTTAAAAAAGGTATCGTCGTCTTGATCCCGCGAATCACGTATTCGTCAAGGGCCCGGCGCATGCGCTGCACCGCCCCGTCCCAGGTCTTTGCGCGAACCGTCAGCTTCGCCAACATCGAATCGTAATAGGGGGAAATCGTATAGCCTTTATACACATTTCCGTCGATCCTCACCCCGATTCCGCCGGGAGAATAATAGGCGGTCACCTTCCCTGGTGTGGGTAAAAAATTGTTTTTGGAGTCTTCGGCATTTATTCGGCATTCAATGGCATAACCGCGCAAAGAAATGTCTTCTTGTTTCTCAGCTAAGGGTTCTCCGGCGGCGATTCGAATCATCTCTTTCACAATATCGATTCCGGTCACCTCCTCAGTCACCGTGTGCTCGACTTGTATACGTGTATTCATCTCTAAAAAGTAATACCTCTTGTCGGCATCCACTAAAAATTCAACGGTTCCCGCGCTTTCGTAGTTGACTGCGCGGGCCGCAGCCAAGGCGGCCTCGCCCATTTCATGGCGTAGTTTATCGTCCAGCATCAGTGAAGGTGCAATTTCAACCAGTTTTTGATGGCGACGCTGAATCGAACAATCCCGCTCTCCCAGATGAATCAAATGCCCATAACGATCTCCGAGTACCTGTATTTCGATATGGTGAGGGTTTTCGATTTTTTTCTCGAGGTAAACGGCATCCTTCCCAAAAGAAGCCTTCGCCTCAGCCTGGGCGATTGGAAAGAATTTTTTTAAATCACTCCGGTTCGTACAAATCCGAATACCCCTTCCGCCGCCGCCCGCAGACGCTTTTAACATAAGGGGATAACCAATCTCATCGGCGGATTTTTGGGCTTGGTTAATTGATGAAATCGGATCGGTCAACCCAGGAACTACCGGAACCCCCGCCTCTATCATGAGTCGCCGGGAGGAAAGCTTATCTCCCATCGCCCGTATGGCTTCGGGTTTCGGACCGATAAAGGTCAGGCCGTTGGCACTGCAGGCCTCTGCAAACTCGGCATTCTCTGCCAAAAATCCATAGCCAGGATGAATGGCATCGGCCCCCTTTTGTTTCGCAAGGTCAATAATACGGTAGATACTGAGGTAGCCTTCGATCGGGCCCGGCCCAACCAAACAGGCTTCATCGGCATACTTTACAGGGAGCGTCGCCGCATCGACCTCGGAATGGATGACCACCGTGGGCACCGACAACTCCCGGCAAGCGCGAATAATACGAAGGGCGATCTCCCCACGATTTGCAATTAAAATCTTCTTAAACATAAATCAATTTGCTCAATGTTCAATCCCGCTAATTCACGAAAATGATTATCACATCTTCCATTTGATTCAACAATCTAAAGCATTGGCCCTGAATCCGCAAGCCGATACGGTGTGCTTCAAAGTGAGATGTCGTCGAAGTGCTGCCGTCTGCGATATCTCTTCCATTCCGTTTTCTCAATTCACCTGAACGAATTCTCCCCCTTGCACTTCAATAAAAAAAGGTTCTTTGATGACCTCACCATCCAGGATTTCATAAATAAATCCGGAAACCCCCGGAAAGTCGATTGCACCAGCGATCGCCGTTTTTACCTGTTCGGGTGTCACCGCTCCCCCTCGCAATGCCGCTAAGACAAGCCGTGTCGCATCAAAGGCCTGTGCCGCAAACAAATCCGGCTCTTCTTGAAACCGTGTTCGATATTGATGAACAAAGCCTTGGACAATGGGATTGGTGCTCCCTTTGAAGAAACCTTCGGCAAAAACCACGCCTTCGGCATAAGAACCCGCCAAGTTCAAAAATTCGGGAGTATTCCAACTGTTCGTGCCTAAAACTTTCACTTCGTGGAAATCGTGAAAAATCAACTGCGGAATAATCAAGCCTGCCCTAACGGCATCCGCAGGCAAAAATATGGCCTCGAAGCCGGGGATATAAAGTTTTTCTTCCTTTCCCCCTTCGAGTTCGATAGTCTCAATGAATCCATTTTTTTCTAAGTCTGCTTTTTTCAGGCGAAGAATGGTTTTCGAGAAATCGGTATTATTTAAAGGGTAGGACTCCGACAACACGACCTCGCCACCCAAGTCCTTAACGCCTTCGGCAAAACAATCTACCCAGCGTTGTCCTTGCCCTTCATCCGGGTAGAGAACGGCAAATCGTTCGATCGATAATTGCAGTACCGCATATTCGGCAATGGCACTGCACAAAAAACGATTGGTCGCAGCATTTCTAAAAACCGATTGGCCCAGGCCGCTTAAATTCGCCGCAGTCGCACCGGGTGTAATTAAGGCCAAATTCGCCTTTTCGATGATTGGCGAGATCCGTTCCACTTCCTTACTCAGGAGGGGACCCACAACCGCCACCGGCGCATACTCATTAAGCCAATCTTCAAAAGGCATCCGAAGACTCGATGGATCATTCTCCGTATCCCGAACAACCAAGCCTACAGAGGCCATCGGAAGGGCTTCCTTAAAAAGCCTGAGCGCGAGTTCGGCACCGTACAAGGCCTTATTACCAAAGTGAACCAAGCGCCCCGAAAGGGGAAGAACGACGGCGATTAAGTAACGATCTGACTTTATCTTTTCCTTAATTCGGTCGAGCTGATTTCTCGCCTGTATGACATAAGGGTGAGCGGGAAAACGAGATAGAAATCGCCGGATCTCTTTCTCTTGCCGGTAATAGTTTGAATTTAAATCATAAAGATGAATCAATTGAATAATGGCAAGATCTGCCGGATAGGTAGATTGAAACTGATTCGCCACTTTTTGAAGGCCATCCTCCTTTAGTTTCTCTCGAATTAAAAGTTCAATTTCATGTTGGATTAGGACCTCATCTATCGGATCGCTTGAAAGCGCCTTACGTTTTATCAGGATGTCTAAGGCATTCAGAAATGCTTGCCGATCCACATAGGCATTGGCCAATTTTTCAAAGACAAGTTTTTTTGAATCGGGTAGTCCTGGCTTCGCCTCCCAAAGCGAGACAATCGCCTCAAGATTTCCCAGTTTGAAATACAGATCGCTTAAACGTAATTGTACAATTTCAACGCGGGGTTCAAGAGGAAACCGATCGAGAAAAGTCTTAATCGTCGCCACAGCCTGCTTCAATTCACCCAATTCCGAATAGGTCTCGCTGAGGAGGAGAAAGGTATCCGGCAGGAGGACATTTTCGGGATAATTATCCAAGAAGTCTTTGAGATAGGAGCGGGCAAGGGCATAACTACCCTGATCAAAAAAATCTTCCGCTTTGGCAAAGATCGCTCTTTCTTCGGGTGAAGCCAGATCGAATAGGTGACTGGGTATATGAGCCCGAAGGCGATTTTCCGAAGGCAGGGCCGGAACTGAAGCCTTCGGCGGCTTCTGTCCAAGACCTTGCGCCAACACAAGTGGCGATGGCGACAGCAAGATCAGAAACGAGAACAACGCGGCTAAGGCAAACTTAAGTTTAGGTGCTACGTTCGTTTTCATCATATCGACCGGATAAGGAAGCACAAGTCCGATAGGCCCGACAACAAAGGCCGCATCGTTTGTAAACAGATTTTTGTTTTCGAAAAAAAAAGAACAAAAGCCTGTTTTATTACCCATTTTATAGGGAACGCATTAGATCGGATTACGAGCTATAAGATGATAAAAGAATTGAAGAACCATGTCAAGAAATGGAAGATCCCACCCGGGAAAACGGCGCCTTAAACCTCTTTTCATTTTTGAGCGAACTGAGGATCGACCTTCAATTCTGGCCCTCCCCTGCTTCCTTGACACCATAGGATAACTATTGTAGTTTTCGGGGTTGTTACATTTTGGGTTGCCGCTTAAAAGCAGACGCTGGCACATTTTTTAAAAATTGACGTAAATCACATGATCGCTGTTAAACAATTGAGCAAACGCTATGGCCCTGTCGTTGCCATAGACGATGTCAGCTTTACGGTCGATAAAGGGGAAATCCTGGCCTTTTTAGGGCCAAACGGTGCGGGCAAAACCACCACCATGCGCATCCTCACCTGCTTTATGCCGGCCACAAGTGGTACGGCCACCATCGCCGGATTCGACATCTTTGAAGAACCCATGGCCGTAAAACGCCGCATCGGCTACTTGCCCGAGTCCCCGCCGCTCTATCCTGAAATGACCGTCGAAGAATATCTCGTCTTCGTCGCGAAGATAAAAGGTCTGCCCCGTGCGGCCATCCAACCGGGATTAAAGGGGGCGATTGAAAAATGCGGGCTCGGAGAAGTCTCGCGTCGTTTAATCGGAAACTTATCCAAAGGCTACCGGCAGCGCGTTGGCTTGGCCCAAGCCCTCATCCACAATCCCGATGTACTGATCCTCGACGAACCCACAGTTGGCCTCGATCCCCGGCAAATCATCGAAATTCGAGAGCTCATCAAAGGCTTGGCGGGAGATCATACTATTATCCTTTCAACCCACATCTTGCCCGAGGCCACGGCCGTGTGCCAAAAGGTGGTCATCATCAGCCGTGGGCGGATTGTCGCCGTCGATTCTCAGGAAAAGCTATCCTCGCGAGTGCGAAAATCCGAGAAAATCTCCCTCCGCATTCGACGGGGAGACGCGGCAAGCCTTGAAAAAATAAAGGCCGTTGCCGGCGTACTCCAAGTCAGTCCCCAAGCTTCCGAAGAGGACGAAGTCGCCTACATTGTGGAATCGAATCTGGGTCAGGATATTCGTGAACACCTATCGAAGACCGTTGTAGAACACGGCATGGGACTCCTGGAAATGAAACCCCTCGTGTTAAGCCTAGAAGAGGTTTTTTTGCAACTCACAACCGAGGAGAAAATGCCAGAGTCTCAACAACAAACAGTAAAGGATGCGTCGTGAGAAACCTCTTCACGCTTATCGGAAAAGAGCTGCACCTCTACTTCATTTCACCCGTCGCCTATGTCGTTGCCATGGTCTTTCTCGCCGTCTCCGACTTTCTCTTTTATCTACAAGTCCGAGGCATCTCGGAACTGTCGTCAAGACACATGATGCAAATGCAAGGCGAAGTCCCGCAATTAATTGTTCATGAGGCCATCTTCATTCCTACTTTTCGAAACATGAGTTTCGTGCTTCTCTTAATCATGCCCTTGCTGACCATGCGTTTGTTTGCGGAGGAAAAAAAGGGACGCACAAGCGAGCTCCTGATGACCTCCCCGATCAGCATTACGCAAATCGTATTCGGAAAATTCTTTGCGGCAATGTTGGTCTATCTGCTCTTATTAATCCTGTCCTTACACCTTCCCTTAGTCCTTTCGATTGTCACAGAAATTTCCTGGGCCCCGATCTTTTCAAGCTACCTCGGCCTCTTCCTCATGGGCGGTGTCTTTTTATCAATGGGCCTCTTTGCATCCTCCCTCACCGAGAACCAGATTATTGCCGCTGTCATTGCTTTCGGCATTCTGATCGGTTTGTGGATCGGGGGGGTCTCCGGGGCCAATGCAAGCGAAAGCGGGATTGGAGAAATTGCCGTCTATCTCTCCATTTCGAAACACCTCGAGGGATTTATCAAAGGCCTCATTAGCACGCGTAGCTTGACCTACTTTATTTCCATGACCCTGCTCGGGCTCTTTCTCTGCTATCGCGTGGTTGAATCGGAACGCTGGAAATAAGCCATCATGACCCCTAAAAAAAAGAGCGCGGGTTCAATTCGAACGGCAAAGTTCGGAGCAAATAGTCTCATCGCACTGGCGATTTTCATTGCCATCCTTTCGATCATTAATTTTATTCTGGCCCGGCATGAATTGCGTTTCGATTTCTCGGGCACCGGAACCTTCTCCCTTTCCGATCAGACCCAAAACGTACTCACGAATCTGAATAAACCCGTTAAGATTACCGGTTTTTTCAGCGAGCAAAGCGTCGCCAAAACACGGGCCTTGGATCTATTTAAAAACTATACCCATCAAAGCGATCAACTCAGTTACGTGGTGATCGACCCGGACAAAAAACCGGTTATTGCCAAGAACTACGGCGTCAGCGATTACGACACCGTCATTGTCGAATCGCAAGGCCGCTCCTCAGCCCTGCGCAACATTACGGAAGAAGCCTTAACCTCCGCACTGATCCGAGTGAGTCGAGAATCAACGAAAACGTTTTACTTTGTGGAGGGGCACGGCGAACACGACATCGATGATGGGGGGCAGGACGGTTACGGGTATATAAAAGACACATTGCAGAAACAAGGCTTCGTCGTGAAGAAACTATTTTTGCTGGCCGAAAAAACCATTCCGGCCGATGCCTCCGTGGTGGTGATCGCCGGACCCAAACGAAGCTTCACGGCGGAAGAACAGTTGCTTTTAAAAAACTATCTTGAATCAGAGGGGCAGTTTTTTTTACTCCTCGACCCCGTCTTAGATCCTAAAGAGGCCACCGGCCTGGAAGATCTCGTTGCGGCCTGGGGCGCCAAGATGGACAACGGGCTCATTCTCGACCCCAGTTCCGGACGCATCACCATACCGACAATGAATCCAGGCAGCTACCTGCCGCACGAAATCACCCAAAACTTCAATTTGGCCACGTTTTTCCCCGTCAGCCGCGCCGTCTTCTTCGATGCGGTGCGCGGACAAGGCTATCGTTACGATCCCTTTTTGGAAACCCATCCGGAAGCCTGGTATACCCAAGAATTGTCGGGAGACCTCGAGGTTGACCCTGATCGTGATCAACAAGGGCGCATTCAATTTGGCGGCGTTATTTCTTCGACGGGTGCAAGCAAGATGCGAATGGTCATCATCGGCGATTCAGACTTTGCCAACAACGGGGCCGCCCGTTCGGCCGGCAACGGCGATCTCTTTTTAAATATCCTCAGTTGGCTGGCCAATGAAAGCGACCTCATCTCTATTCGCCCGAAGGAAGTCCCCACTGCCACCCTGCTGCTTTCCCCAAATCAAATCAACACCATTTTTACGGTCTCGGTTTTGATCCTTCCCATTGGGGTGATGGGTATCGGTCTTTATATCTGGCGAGGGAGACGCCGCTTGTGAGATTTAAGGCAACGATCTTGCTTTCTGGAATCTTGATCCTACTAGGTGCCTATCTTTACTTCATCGAATTCCCCGGAGAAAAAAAAGCGGCGGAAGAACAACTTCGTTCAGGAAAACTCTTCTCCTTCGGCTCCGAGGAAATCACGCGTGTCGTCATCCGAGGGCCGCGCGGCGAAATCGATCTGGAGCAATTTCCCGAGCATCCCACATCGCCTTGGCGTATCTTCAACCCGGTTGAAACCGTCGCGAATCAACAGCTCGGGCAACAGCTGGCCGATTTGCTCACCGGAATTAAGACCAGCCGACTCGTTGAAGCTAAACCGAAAGACCTGATCGACTTTGGCCTCGATCCACCGCAATTTACAGTCATCATCACGCTGCAACGGCACAATACAGAAATTATCGAAGTGGGTGCCGAGAACTTAACAGGTAGCGATGTCTATGTCCGCAAGGGCGAAGGTACTAGCCTCTACCTCGTACCCGCGGGCATCAGAACGCTCTTAAGCAAAAACCTTTTCGAGTGGAGACAACGCGATGTCTTTCCCTATTCATCCTTCGACATCAATCGAATGCGTTTGGAATCCGAAAAAGGCCAACTCACACTTGAACAAGATGAAGAGGGCTGGTCAATGCGGGTCCTACGCCCAGGCCAAAGACAGAAAGAGGCGATTGAATTTCGAGGAAACGGAGGAGAAATCGCCAACCTCCTTGGAAGCCTGGTGAATTTACGGGGAATCACTTTTGTCGATAAAGGAAAGGAAGAGAAAAAACAACGCTTGGGTTCAGCCATATTCAAAATCAGCATTAAAGTCGGAAAGGTTGAGCGCGAGGCCTTGTTTTATCAAGACGACGAAATGCCCGAACTCATTGATGTGGTCACCCGCTTTGAATTCGACCCTATTTTCCAGATGTCCAAAAAAGAACTGGAGGCGATTGAACAACCTTTTAATACCTATCGGGATCGCCGTCTTGTCCATTTGACCTTTCCTGAAGAAATTGAGGACTTGGAAATCCGTCGATCGGATGAAGTCTTCGTTTTGAAAAAAAAGGAGGGACAGTGGTGGATGGAAGGAAAGGACGACGCCCCTCTTCAGGAGGTGGGCATGGTTTCACGTCTACTGACCGATCTTTATAATTTCAATGTCCAGAGCTTCGAAGACGCACTCGATATGGACTCCACGCTATCGGGCTTACAAAATCCAAGACTCACGATAATTATGAAAGGAAAAAACCAAAACGCACTTGGGGAAATTCGATTTGGCAAGATTGAGGGAGACCGTGTCTATGCCCGCAGTTCGGCCCAAGCCTTTCCCGTTTCACTCGATGCGTCTGTACTTGAACGAATTCCGCGTGGTATCGATTTCAGTGCTAAACAATCAAACCCCACTGAACTTCCCGGTCAATAAAAATATATCTCCCCCAAAACACATATCCGACATTCCCTAATCTTTCAGCCTCAGTAAAAAGACTACCATTCACGGAGCGGACTTGAAATAGTCTTACATTTATTTGAGTTGAATGTTTCGAGTAGACAACCGAGGGATTCAGTGAAAAAAAATACCGTGCCTCGTTTCTCTTTGGCGGGTGTGTGACTCATCCTATCTCGCTGAATTAACCTTACTGCAAGAGACCTTTGACGACTGCTGAAAGCTTAACGGGTGTCGTCACCATTTTCAGCAGAAATTCATTGGCCCCGGCATTCATCGCCTTTTCGATTACATCTTTCGTTCCCTTTGAAGAAAATATAATAACGGGGATACTTTCCCATTTAGGCGATTGTTTAATGATGGCAAGGACCTTAAAGCCATCTATCTTTTGCATAAAAACATCCATAATAATGAGGTCAGGTAATTCATTTTTGAGTATATTAATGGCGTCCAAGCCATTGTCAACTTCAGTAACTGTAAAGCCTTCCATCACAAGTTTACTTTTATTCATCTTTCGTGATGTGTCATTTTCGTCAATGAGCAGTATCTTTTTTTTACCCGGCTTTTTTGCATGGCTTTTATAATCGAAGTTATCCAGAAACCGATGAATGAGCGCGCTCTGTTTTGCATCAAGGTTTACAAACTTAAGTCCCATACCCACACCCGATTGATTGTGCTGCACTCTGGCTTTCACAGATAGTTCTTCTGCATTAAGCGGAAAAGTCACTTCTACGATGCTGCCCGGCGGAAAAGAACGGCCTGTGTGAAGGTAGAGGCCCGTGATACTGATATCGATGCCTTTCACAAGGACACCCTTATTAATCAAGACATCTACGGTGAAAGGAATGCGTTTATTTTTCCTGTTTTCCGAGCCCATAATCGTTCGCTTCCTTTCAATGACTTTATTTCAAACACTGGAATAAAAAAAGAGGCAAAGGAACAGATTCATCCTCAAATCACAAGATTACGAGAGCACCGATCCAACTCGAGGATGCACTTATCCCTCAGCTTGATAACACCATTCTCAATTCTCCGGAAAGACAAGGAGGAAGCCTAGAGGAAAAAAGGAGAAAAAGCAACGGATACAACGCCGCTTTAGCCAACTTAAACAGAACTTAGACGCTTTTAAATTTCGAGTATCAGACCACTCAAGTCACCAACTGACATGAAGAAACCCTTATTAACTTGATCCTTTTTCAGGGCATTTTCGGAACCTCATCGTCTAAGGGCCTATTCTTATAAATCGCGTTGCTCAAGACACACTTTCCGCCCTTCAAGGACACATACCCCCTATTGACGTGTATAGAATATTTTGATATATCTTAATTTTTAGTAGGTCTGTTCCTTGAGAATCACCGTTGAATCGACATTTTCTCCCTGGGTGAAAATAGTGAAAAGCCAAAACACACAAACCAAAGACAGCAAAAAGAAGAAAACGCCACGACATCCTTTCGCTTCGATCAAGAACGATTTGGAAGGGCAAAAAGCGGCACTCCTCGCCGAGGCTGGCGTATTGATTGGCGCCGGATTGAATCCAAGAAGCGAGGCCCTGCCCGATATTGGAGATCAGGCCTCCGCCGAAGCCAATCAAAATTTCACTTTACGCCTCAGAGAACGCGAGCAAAAGCTCTTAAAAAAAATTACAGATGCAATTTCGCGGATTACCGATGGCAGTTACGGCGTTTGCGATTCCTGCGGAGAAAAAATTTCCAAAAAGCGCTTAAAAGCACGGCCGGTTACGACGCTTTGCATCGAATGTAAAACGCAAGAGGAAGAGCAGGAAAATACCAGACAATAGCCGAACGCAAACTGGGTTGCCCCACGATTGTCCTCGGCTGTTTACATGGTGACCCATGAAGGGAATTGGAGGGTGTTTTCTTGTTTTCCTCGGCCTAATTGGCATCTTTTTTTCCATTATCATTAGCTTTACCTACTATTTTATGCCGCTTGCATTTGTCGTCTTTATCGGCTCTCTCATCTTGATTTCGCTTGCACTCGGATCTCCCAATCAGGGGGGGAAATAAACAAGGACGGTATGGCTGAAATCGGATTATGGATTCAATCCCGGGAAGGAGAAACCTTCCTCATCAAAAAAGATGCACACGGCTATCCCGACCTCGTCTCCTTAAGTCCCAACCCACCCGTATTTAAACCGAACGACAAGAAAGAGAAATGTAAGTCCTTTTATGAAGACCTCACCGGCAAAAAATACGCACACCCCGATGCCACTTCCCGTCAGGTCCTTTGGGATTTCTTAGAGGTTGCCATTCAACACCTGCCTTAGGGAAGAACACGCGGGAAGGAACTCCAGCCTGCTATAACGGGACGACGAGATCTTCAATTATCTGACATAAGTCTCTCGGATTTTTTTATTCGATTAAGGAAAGTACGATGGAGAAGACGATCAAATTTTTATTGAGCGCATCCTGCTTCTCCGCTTTTCTTTTGTCGGGGTGCTTGGCAAAAACACCTCCTAAAATCTCGCCGGACAATCGACAGTTTAGCGACCATGAAATCGGAATCTCGATCGCATTACCCGAAGGCTGGGAAATGTCGATGGAAGAAAGCCGCTTATTTGTAGCCTATTTCCGGAAAAAAGGTATTCCCTTGGTCACCTTAACCGCAGTTTCCGAAACCGAAATCCCTTTTCTGAGAGACTACCTCCGTATCACCTCATTCGAAAAATTCCCCAGGCGACTGATCAAATATACTCAAGGTAAGCTCTCGAAAATCAAAATGCTCAAACCGAAAAAAGCGCAATTTGGCGGAAAACCGCTTGACGAAATCGTTTGGGCAGCGGAACGGGAAGGTATCGCCGTCATTGTTCATAGCATCAACCTCCCCTTGGAAGCGGCCATCATACAATTGCACTTTGAGTTTTCAGCCAAACTTTATAACAATCCCGACCAAATCATAAATACGGTGCTCTCGGGCATCACCATTCTTCCTGCACCTTCACCCACACCCGAACAGCTGGCGGATACCTATCGGACCATCGGAGAAATCTACAAAAGCAGAGCACTTTGGGGAGAAGCCGGTATCGCTTTTCGCGCCGCCGTAAAAGCGCAACCGGATCGTTCCAACCTACATGTCCTGCTTGGAGAAAGCTACTTTGAAATCGAATCCTTTGACCGGGCCTTGGAGACCTACAATCAGGCTGTTGCCCTCGACATGGGAAATGCCGAGGCACACAAAGGATTGGGTGAAACGCACCTTAAATTGGGTCACATCGATGAGGGGATCGCCGAGATCAAACGCGGGCTCGCACTGACCGAAGATGAAGCCCCCTATTATCTTCTGCTCGGGAACGCCTATTTAGAAAAAGGCACGCCCAATGAAGCAATCCGCGCTTTTCAAAAACTCATTCGGAAAAAGAAGCTGGAATCGGAAGGACACCTGGGCATCGGCAAAGCTTACTTGGCAAGTGAACTCTACGACCAGGCCGTTTTCGAATTTAAAGAAGTCCTAAGAAGTCGACCGGAAGATCGCGAAACCCATTGCCTGCTGGAGAAAGTGTACACGGCCCTATCCGCATCGGAAGATGCAGCAAAATCCGCCGCCCACTGCAACAAAGGCGTGGCCAGCCCCTCTTGATCCTATAAAATAATCGTTCACAGGGGTTCAGTCTTTTTTTCTACCGCAGACCAAGGCTGCACCTTGAAGTGTTAGCGATTCCACAGTGATCTCGACAAAACCCTCCTTCATCATCGCAGCAGTCAATTCAGATACCCACTGGGTCCGCTCGATCACCTCAGGCAGGTCTTTTAACACGTCCTTCCACTCCGGATAAAACCAGGCTCCAATGGGCTGAACGCAAATAAAATACAATTTAAATACAAACTGAAGAATACGGGAAGAAGGATAGGTAAAATCGTGAAAGACAATCTGTCCCCCCGGAGCAAGCATCGTGTGAACCCGATGAATGAGGTGCGGCAAGTCTGCATACTTCGGTAGGTACGATGTGGTCACCACATCGAAATTCATCCTCGAGATAAAATCTTCCGCCGGAGATTGAATAAAAAGCACGTTATGAATCTGCGCTTTTTTGGCCTTGGCTTGCGCAATCGCTAAATATCCCCTTGAAATATCCACACCGACAATTTTGCATTTAGGAAATTGACGATGCATCGCGAAGCTGAGTATCCCTGTGCCACAAGCCAAATCCAGAATTTTTTCGGGAGACGACATCTTGCTCAACATTTTCCGCTTCCATAGGCGGTCGATGCCAAACGTAAAACGATGAACCACCTCGTCATAGCTCGGCCCAGTATGCTTAAAAAATCGACGGACCCAAGTCCTTTTTTCCTCCAGGGCAATTGTCATGAAAAACGTCCTTGGATTGAAACTGCCGGTCTCTGCATTAAAAATCGGCCCCAAAACCCAACAAGCCGTGAAGCGCGACATTCGGCACCGAAGCCTTTCCCGCGTTGATCCGAATACGCACCCATGCCGCCGTCAACTTGCCTTCGAGTGCAATAAAAAAACGCTCTCCCAGATACATCCTTTTCTCGACCCCCATTTGAATTCCGCCCCCCGTGATCCGATAGGCGGAAAAAAAACCCGAACCATCGGGCAGGCTTTTCTTTCCTCGAATGGTGGTCAGCGGACGGGTCACCGCAATCCCTGCCCCAATGCGATAAAACAGACCATATCGCATCCATGCGCGGTTAAATGTGAACAGGTTATAGCCATGTTCGATTTGAAAATGATCGACCTCGGCCGGTTTGTTTTTTAAAAAAATCTTATGATGAATATGCTCTAATTCCCAAATCGCTTCCCCAATTTTTCGGCCAAGACGTAAGACATAATAAGGCGCATTATCGAAAGCGCGCGTCTCGTAGCGTGCATTCAGCTTAATCTCCGCTTCCCCGTCTTGCTGAATCCGAAGCGGCGTTTTAAAATTGTAAGCCGATCCTCCGAAAATCTGCCCAGTCCATAAAGACGCGGCCTGGGCCGGAAAACCGGTGAGGAGGGACGACGTAACCACGAGCAAACACCAAAATGCGAAGACACCTTTTCCTACCATCGTTTCTGAATCATAAGGAAATACCCATCCTGCGCGGACGCAAGGAAAACCCGGAAATCGGCTCGCGCCTGTGTAAAGTAATAACTTGCCGCCATGCCGATGGCCGCTCCGGCGATCACATCTTCTGTAAAATGTTCGTCGGAATCGACACGGCTCCATCCCACGTACATTGCCCCAAGATAGGCCGGTAGGCCATAGCGCCATCCATAGCGTTTTCCCAAAAAGGCCGCGCCGGAAAAGGCCGCGGAGACATGGCCCGCTGGAAAAGCGAAACGGCTGCCATTTGGTCGGGTACTATTCACCAAGCGTTTCATCGCGTGGGTCACGGTCAGGGTCGTCAAAAATCCTTTATAAAATTGGTTCCGACCCTCTGGGTCATCCTTCCCAAAAGTCAGGCCATAGGCCAAGGTGGGAATAAGCACCTGGATCACATCTCCAGCGACTTTCTCCGATTCGCCACCACTTGCCTGAGAGGGAAAAGATAAGGAAGCAAAGAAAACCCAGACCACAAGAACACTAAAGACCACAAACTTCATCTGGGAAATCATTATGCGGTTTCGTCGAAAATTGTCAAGATATTTTGACCTTGGCTTGACCTTGAGATGGGTTTTCTGTAGCCTTCCGAATCATGAAAGTCGTCGGTCTGATGTCGGGAACATCCTGCGATGGAATCGATGCCGCTCTCGTTGAGATCCGGGGGGGACGGGGTCGCCTAAAAATCGAGCCGATCGCCTTTCATATTTTCCCTTATACTCGGTCACTTCAAAAAAGGTTGATCGCGCTGGCATCAAATCTGCCTCAGCCGATTGCAAGTGTCTGCCACCTGAATTTTCTTCTTGGCGAGTGTTTCGCCGATGCCGTCATCCGCCTTTCCGCCTCGGCGAAAGTCCCCTTATCCGATATCGCACTCGTTGGATCGCACGGTCAAACCCTTCATCATTTGCCGAAACCAAAACGCGAGGGCAAATGGTCTGTCCGTTCCACCCTACAATTGGGAGAAGCCTCAATCATCGCAGAACGAACGGGCATCACCACCCTGGCCGACTTTAGAACCCGCGATATGGCCGCCGGCGGAGAAGGCGCGCCATTAACGCCTTATCTTCACTATCACCTCCTCAGCCATCCCAAAAAATCGCGCGGCATTATTAATATCGGGGGGATCAGCAACATCACTTACCTCAAAGCCGGTGCGGCATTGGACCAGACCCTGGCCTTCGACATGGGTCCGGGAAATATGCTGATTGATGCCATCGTATCGGACCTGACAAAATCGCGCCGAGGCATGGATCGAAATGGGGCGATGGCCAAGCGAGGCCATGTCCACCCGGCCCTATTGGCCCAATGGATGCGGCATCCCTTTTTAAGGCGAAAACCGCCCAAAAGCACGGGCCGCGAAACCTTCGGTTCAGATTTCGTCGAAGAGATGATTCGACAATCGCGCCGCATGAAGTTGAGCCCGAACGACCTGGTAGCAACCGCAACGGCCTATACGACAGAGGCTATCCTTAAGAACATCAAATCCTTTGTTCGGCCTTCAGGTCCGCTCGATGAAATCATTGTGGGCGGCGGCGGGGTTAAAAATCCGGCGCTGATGACCTTTCTGCAAAAGGCCCTTGCCCCCCTCCCCGTTCGAAGCTATGAGCAAGTCGGATACGATTCGAGAGCGATCGAGGCCATCGCCTTCGCGATATTGGCTTACCAAAGCTGGCACCACCGCCCCACGAACATTCCTTCTGTAACGGGGGCAAGGCACCCGGTAATATTAGGAAAAATCGTCCCAGGTAATTTACCCTTCCGTTAATCGACTTCAATACAAAGCATTCCTATCCATCGTCCGATAGGCCTCGCACTTTTTAATCTTTCAGATTGATCCTGTAAAACAGACCGACTCCGCTCTTCTTTCTTCCTCGGCACCCACGACTCAAAATAGACATCCCTTACGAAAATCTGGCCCCAGTCAGAGCAGATTGCTTCTTTTAATCTATTTAAAAATTTTTAAAAGAGACTCAAGAAATAAGAAGGAAGAACCGATGTAGTGAAGAGACCAGACATGATTAGAAAAATAAGCTTAAAATTCTTGGCTTTAGACTAAGGACACGTCTAAAGAAGCCACTGACTTAAGTACGATAAATAGAATGATTCTATGAGCCAACACTGTAAAATATTTGATAGACATCAAAAATCATTATTTCGAGTAGCCTCTAGGCCTTGGGCATCAACCTTGCTCAGCCAGGGATTGCCGGCGCAATACACCCGATTTACGCTCCTGATCACCCTTGTGATCAGAAATTATCAATAGAAATCCAAGCTTTTAAATGCAAGAGACCACCAACTTTTTTTAGATTATGTATAATATTATTTAAAGGTTCGCATTTGTTACATATTGAAAACCTCCACCTTAAATGGAGATTGAGGAGGCGAAGACCATGAAAACAATTGGAAGCATTGTCGATGAAGTCGTACCCAGTGCGATGGAGATCGTCCTAAAGGAGAGCGGAATCGAAATTTCCCCCTTATCTAAGAACGAATCGCATTTTGACGTCATCGCCGTGATCGGGTTTTCGGGAGAGGGATTTGGCGGCGCCTTGGGTTTTGCTGCGCAACAATCCATCCTAGAGGCGAAGCATAATAAAAGCAGCGACCGCTTATCCGACGGTTGGATTGGTGAAATTGCCAATCAGCTCTTGGGCCGATTAAAGAATGCCCTGCTCAACTACGGAATAGACTTTCAAATTGCCATCCCCATGGTCTTACATGGCTTGAACCTCCAGATCAGTGGTCGATTGGAGGAAATTAAAGAATATTCGTTTCGGTCAAAATTGGGCGATACTTGCGTCTGGGTCGATGCCAACTGGGATACGACTCAAGAATGTAAGACGGTGGAAGCAAAGCAACTCGCCAAGGCGGAAGGGGATATGCTTTTATTCTAAGTCCACGGCACGCTTGATCGCCTGGCCTTATCTGTTTTGAGTAAGGGTTCTACACACATCAACATTGGAGGAAAACATGTCCATCACCAAGTATCTCTTCCTACCCAAAGAAATCACCGAGTTTGAACATAATTATCTCAGCAAGCTTAATCGAATTGCCTTGTATTTTTTCTTGGTGCATATTCCGGTTTTCATGTTGGTCGCCTGGGCTGCGGGAACCGGCATGATCATGGCGCTGGGCCTAAGCATTGCCGTATTGATCGGACCGACCATCGCCCAGTTCACCATGAAAAGCGAACGCGTCAAATCCATGGTTTACGGATTTACGGCCATGTGCATGGGGGCAATCCTGGTTCATTTTGGTCAGGGCCTCGTACAAATCGAAATGCATTTTTACTTTTTTGCGCTCTTGGCCATGCTCTGCGCCTATGCAAACCCCGCAGTAAACATCGTCGCTGCAGTCACCGTCGCGCTTCACCATCTTATCTTTTATTTTTTATTACCCGCCAGCGTCTTTAACTATGAAGCCCCCATTTGGGTGGTTCTCGTTCACGCCCTCTTTGTGGTCCTGGAGACGGTTGCGACCTGTTATATTTCTCGCCGCTTCTTTGACGATGTGATCGGGCTCGAAAAAATCGTTCAGGCCCGGACAAAAGAAATCAACTTAATGCTAAACAATATCGGTCAAGGATTTATGACAGTAACGCTCGACGGCATTATGTCGAAGGAACGTTCCAGCGTTGTCAGCACCTGGTTTGGCAATAGTGACGAAAACATGACCTTTGCCGATTATATTCGCAGTACCGACAGCAGCGTTGCAGATTGGTTTGAGATTGGAATGGACACGCTTAGAGAAGACATGCTGCCCACAGAAGTCGCCATGGATCAACTGCCCAAGCGTATTGTGGTCGGGACAACCATACTAGAGCTCAGCTATAAACCGATTAATAACGAAGAAGAAAAACTGGAGAAGGTCTTGATTATTATCTCCGACATCACCAGCCAGATCGAACGAGAGGCGGCCGAAAAACAGCAAAAACAACTGATGGATATTTTTGGCCATATTATGCGGGACAAACTCGGTTTCCTCGAATTCCTCACCGAAGCGGACAGTATGATCGATGCCGTGGTCGAGCACAAATATGAAAACTTGCCTCATCTCAAGCGCATCATTCACACGATTAAAGGCAATGCAGGCTTATTTGGCATGACCAGTGTCTCGACATTGTGCCATCAGTTAGAAGACGAAATCGTCTCCGAAGGCACCGCGCCGACAGAACAAAGCCTCACCATACTCCAAGAAGAATGGAACCGGGTTCGCGAGAAACTCGACACCTTACTCGGAGAACGCATGGTGAAGAATATTGAGATAGCCGACGCAGATTACGAAATGGTGCTTCGCGCCCTCTTAAACCGCGAAGAACCCGCCCAGATCGCGAAGATGGTTCAATCGTGGAAACTCGAAACGGCACAACACCGGCTCGATTTTATTAAACAACAAACCGAAGGCTTGGCCCAGCGGATGGGGAAGACGGGGGTGGATATTTTCGTTAAACCCAATAATATTCGTTTGGAAAGCGAACACTGGGCGCCTTTTTGGTCTAGCTTTACACATATCTTGCGCAATGCCCTCGACCATGGGATTGAATCCGAAGAAGAACGGAACAAAGCAGAAAAACAAGGAAAGGGTGCCATTCGCATTGAGACGAATGTACAGGACGGTGAATTCATCATTAGCGTCCAAGACAACGGTCGGGGCATCGATTGGAATGCGGTCTCAGCAAGAGCTTCGAAAGCCAATCTTCCGCATGAAAACCAGGAAGACCTCATGAATGCCCTGTTTCAAGACGGCGTCAGCACCAAAGACGTGGTGACACAATTTTCCGGAAGAGGCGTTGGAATGGGCGCCGTAAAGGCTGAATGCCTCAAGCGCGGCGGTTCGATCAAGCTAAACAGTCAAGACGGTAAGGGAACGATGATCTTATTTCGCTTCCCCATGAGCGCTTATGTCTACAATTCAGAAAATGGTTCTTCAGAAAAAGCGGCATAAGTATAAAAAAGTGGTCTAATTAAACTGCATCTTGATATAACGGGAAAAAGGGGAAATAAGATGGGAAAACTAGTCTTGGTTGTAGACGATTCGGCCTCGGTCAGACAACAAGTCGGCATGGCCTTAGGACAGGCTGGCTTTGAAATCTTGGAAGCCGGAGATGGGAAGGAAGGCGTTTCGGCTGTCGCATCAAATCCGAATGTCGCCATGGTCGTCGCCGACGTCAATATGCCCAACATGAACGGTTTGGAGATGGTCAGCGAGATCAAGAAAAATCCGGCCAATCGGGCTCTCCCGATCATTATGCTCACGACGGAAGGGCAACCCGCCCTCATCAAAAAAGCGAAGGAAGCCGGTGCGGTGGGATGGATTGTTAAACCCTTCAACGCAGGTCAATTGGTCGCGACCGTTAAAAAACTGACGGCCTAATTTCAATGAAGACCTGGTGGGGAAAAAAAGAAGAACGGACCCGCGAAGAAAGTACCAGGCCTTCATCCGACGATCAAAACCTCATCGGTCAAGACTGTCTCGAATGCGCCAAGCTCCCCCCCGAAATCGACCGCTCGATCACTTCGTATCGTGAGCAAATAAAAAAAATCATTCACAACGCTCAAAAAATTAGTATTCGAGAAGTGCTTGCCATCGGCAACAGCGTCAACAGCATTGTGACGCATACACGCACATTTATCGCCGCAGCCAAGTCCTCTCTTGAAGCAACCTTCTCAAAGCAATCGGAAACTTTAGAAAACTACATCACGGACTCCCGTAAAACGGCAGAGATACAAAGTGAAACGGTGGAACGCGCGCTCTTACTTTCCAACGACATTTCGGTCGCAGGAGAAGCCGTCGACAAGCTCGCCCGTCAAGCCAAATTACTGGCCTTAAACGCAACCATTGAGGCCGCGCGTTTAGGGAGTGCGGGAAGCGCCTTCGGTGTTATCTCGGATGAAATGAATCATTTGAGCGACGAAATATCGAAAGCCAACCGTTTAATCGAGAGCTCCAGCAAAGCCATTCGCACGAACCTACCGACAATTATGCAACAAACCAAGGGGCAAATTAAAAAAATTGAGGAATTCACTACGACCATGTCGGCGCTCAAAGACAGCATCGAACAATCGATTTCGATAACCGGGAATGAAGGAGATAATCAATTGAACACCATTCTCGATCTATCCTATTCCGCCATGTCTCATCTCCAATTTCAAGACCCGATGGTTCAAGATTTGGAAAAAGTAAACACCGTTTTACAGAAATGCCACAAAGATCTGAATACCCGTTTGGGTCTTCCTTTTACGGAAAAATCCATCTGGGTAAATACAGATCATTTAGAAATCGATAAAAATGGGCAGAATGCCGATTCGACATCGGACGATGTAGAACGAAGAGATCTTGATGCGGAATCTCCAGAAACCAAACAGGAAGCCGGAGACGTGCTTCTTTTTTAAAAACCCTTTCCACGCCCCACTTGCAGGATAGAAAAATTCAGCCTTCGTGTAAATCGGCCTTGATCACTTGGTAGGCCTCGACAACACGTCGAAGTTGTTTTTCGTCTGTTCTGTCTCCGCCCCTGGCATCGGGATGGTATTTCTTTGCCAAGCGGCGGAAGGCCGTGATGACCTCGGCAAGACTACAACCTTGTTCTAAATCTAAAATCTGATAGGCTTCCGTCAGGGTGGAAACTTCGGTCCAGGAAGCTGAGCCGTTGGGGTTTTGTCCTGTTGCCCCTGAAAAAAAATTAGAAAAACTAAAGGGAGAGCGACGGCGTCGGCGACTCCGTCGATAAAGCGTCGCCTCAACAGCATCTAACTGATCCGCAATATAATTCACACGTCCCGCCACTTGGCGCAATTGTGATGGACCCTCCGAGACATCCACCTCGTCCTCCAATTTCGCAATTAAGGACCCAAAGCGAAAAAGCTTTTCCTCTATTTTTAAATAGTTCAGGGCCTCGGTTTCGTAATAGCGATCGAAGGCGACATCAAAGGCTTCGGGCAAGGCCGATCTCATTTTTGTCAGGTGACGTTTGAGGCGTCGCTTCTGCTCTAGAAATTGTTTTACTGCTTCTTCCTGACCCATCATCTCATCGGGTTCTATTCATTGGTCGGAGATATATTTTAAACAAGGGTTCGCAGAGCGTCCACTGAAGGACATCCCCTCTTCAGCCCTAATCCTCGGTCCGCAATATAGATCGCCATTGTTGTTCCGCGCCTAAACCCCAGTATTGTCGTCCTGGGTCGCGGGTGCAATGGTTTCTGCTGCCGGTTCCGTCCCCGCTTGTTTTTCTTCTAATTTACGCTTTTTCTTTTCTTCTTTTTTCCGTTTTTTCTCCAACTCCTTCTGACGTTTTTCATATTTGTAATTTTGCCTCACCCGCTGTCCTTCCCCCTCAGCATGTCACGCCTTGGCTCAATAGGTAATTTTCATAGGTGTCGTTAAAATCGATCACCCCTTCAGATTTAATATCAATAATGCGTGTCGCCAAGGACGAGACAAATTCCCGGTCGTGGCTCACAAAGATTAGCGTACCTGGATACTTTTCGAGCGCGCTATTCAGCGATTCGATCGATTCCATATCGAGATGGTTCGTTGGTTCATCCAAAGCCAAAACATTGGGCCGCTGCAAGACCAGCTTTCCAAAAAGCATCCGCCCCTGCTCTCCTCCAGAGAGGACCTTAACCGGTTTTTCCATCTCATGTTTGGAAAAAAGCAACTGGCCCAGGGTCGCCCGAACCACTTGTTCGTCTTCACCGTCTCGTATCCATTGTCGCATCCAATCGAAGACCGAAAGTTCGGTCTTAAAATCGTCTGTGTGATCTTGTGGGAAATATCCGAATTGTGCATTCTCCGACCATTGAATACTCCCCTCGCTCGGATCAAGCCCTTTGACCTCGACACCCGGAACCAGGCTGCGTAGAAAGGTAGTTTTACCGATGCCGTTTTGGCCGATCACCGCAATCCGCTCTCCGGCTTCGATGTTGAAATGTAGTCCCTTAAAAAGCGAGGTGCCCCCATAGCCTTTGCACAGGTCCGTCGCTTCCAAGACGGAACGGTATAATTTTTTTTCTTGTTCGAAGCGGATATAGGGATAAACTCGGCTTGAAGGCTTCACTTCTTCAAGCTTAATTTTCTCAATTTGATTCGCCCTTGAGGTCGCCTGCCTGGCTTTAGAGGCATTGGCTGAGAAACGCCGCACAAAAGTTTGCAGCTCGCTAATCTGAGCCTTTTTCTTAGCGTTGTTGGCCAATAGACGCTGACGCACCTGTGTGGATGCCGCCATGTAGTCGTCGTAATTTCCGGGATAGACCCGGATTTCTCCATAGTCGAGATCGGCCATATGCGTGCAAACGCTGTTAAGGAAGTGGCGATCGTGAGAGACAATAATCATCGTCGATTCTCGGCTGTTGAGAATGCCCTCCAACCAACGGATACTGTCGATATCCAGATGGTTGGTCGGTTCATCCAAAAGCAGGATGTCCGGGTCGGCAAACAAGGCCTGGGCCAGGAGGACCCGCAGTTTCCAACCGGGTGCCACGGCGGACATCGGCCCCTTGTGCTGCTCCAAGGGAATGCCGGCCCCCAAAAGCAGTTCCCCGGCGCGCGCCTCGGCGGTGTAACCGTCGAGTTCGGCATAGGCGACTTCCAGCTCGGCGACTTTCAATCCCTCTTCCTCATTCATTTCGGGAAGCGAATAAATCCGGTCTCGTTCTTTTTGAATCTGCCAGAGTTCCTTGTGCCCCATCACAACCGTATCGAGTACGGTATGCGCTTCAAAGGCGAACTGATCTTGCCGAAGGGCCGTCATGCGCTCGTTCTCGCCGATGGAAACCGAACCGGAGGTCGGTTCGAGCTCGCTGGAAAGTATCTTCACAAAAGTGGATTTTCCTGAGCCATTGGCACCCACAAGCCCATAGCGGTTTTGCGCTCCAAATTTCACCGACACTTTTTCAAACAGTGGTTTTGCTCCAAACTGAATACTTAGGTTCGACGTTGCAATCAATCTATTCCTCCAAAAAAAACAAACATTCTTACGTGAAACACCTTAGCGCTCCTTGCTTTTTTCACAGTAAGAGAACTCAAACAAGCCCTCCTGACAGGACGGCAAGGAGATGCAAAGATACTACTTTATCAAAAGTTCGAGTTAAACTCAAAAGATAAGGTGAAGCTTCCTTCGACCCCTCCCTCGCGGCCTTCACAATTAATCAGGTTCCAGGAGAAGCGGGCCACCTTACAAGATGAGCGTGGACGGCTTAGAACGCGACAAAGGTCGAGGCTTGAGACCGTGATTTGGCATCGACCCTCCATCGGAACAATATGCCAAGCCACATATCCTCTAAGATCTCGTTCAGAACTTCATTGAATACATCGAATTTCAGAATCCGAGATCTCGGATTCCCTTGAAAATTCGGGCTTCTCTCAACTTGACCCCTCCCAAAGGGCATGCTAGTATTCCGGGTTTTTTAGTCCCTTTCACCCGAATTTTGATCAGGCCTTATGGCGACGGCAATTCGAGGCATTGAGCTCTCGAAATCTTTTCAACATTTTCAAGTGCTCCAATCGGTCTCCATTGAGATTGCATCGGGCGAGTGCTACGCCTTGTTCGGCCCCAACGGCGCGGGCAAGACCACCCTCTTGCGGATCTTCGCGACTTTGCACCGGCCCTCTGCGGGACGTTTTGAAATTATGGGATTCGATGGAAACCGAGAACGAGCAAAAATACGAGCGGCGATCTTTCTCATCGGCCATGGGTCTTATCTTTACGATGATTTAAGTGTGAAGGAAAACATCCAATTCGCCATCGGCATCCGGGGTTGGAATCCGACGGATTTAGAAATTAAAAAAGCCCTGGACCAAGTGGGCATCGGACGATTTTCAAAATTACGCAGCCGCTATTTATCGGCCGGAATGAAAAAACGCCTTTCCATCGCAAAGGCCCTGCTCGTCCGTCCAAAGGTGCTGATTATGGACGAGGCCTATGCCGCCTTGGATGAGTTGGGCGTAGCTATGGTGAACGAATTTATACGGAATTTCACCAAGGAGGGCGGTACAGTGCTGATGTCCTCGCACGACCGAGCCAAGACAGCAGAAGTGGCCCACCGCGTGGGCGTGCTCAACCGCAGCGTCTTAAATGAAATGAGCGTGGAAGAAATGTCGGCGGCCGATGCAATTTTTTAGCGTCATCCGATGGATCGCCTGGAAAGACCTCCTGAGCGAATATCGCAACCGAGAGAACATCTCGTCGATGTTCTTCTTCGCGATTAATGTCATTCTCATTTTCAGCTTCAGTTTTTCGCTCGATCCCGAAACGATTAAAGAAATCATGCCGGGCATTATATGGGTGGCCTTCGGTTTTACGGCCATTATTGGCTTGGGCAAATCCTTCCTCGTGGAGGTCAACAACGATTGCATGGAATACTTTCAGATGCTGCCCATCCCCAAGGGGGCAATCTATCTGGGCAAGTTTCTCGGCAATTTTTTATTTATGCTGTCGGTCGAAATCGTGCTGTTTCCGCTCTTTGTGCTTTTCTTCAATCTCGACATTCTTGATCAGTTTCTTAAGCTTCTGTTAATATCGACCGTTGCGACGATTGGACTCTCCGCCTTGGGTACCCTATTTTCGGCCTTAACTGTGCAAATCCGGGCCCGGGAGGTGATGTTTCCCATCTTGCTGCTCCCGCTCTCCGTGCCCATCTTCATCGGCGCGGTCGAGGCGACGAGAGGCATCCTAAGCGGCGACGCTTTTGCGCTCTATCGCCACTGGATTGAACTCTTGGTGGTCTTCGATGTAATATTCGTGGTGGTTTCGTTTTGGATCTTCGAATTTATACTGGATTATTAAAGGACGGCGCTTAATTAATGCTCTCGACACGGTTTATTGGCTGGCTCCGCAGATATGAAAAATGGTTTGGCATTGCAGCGGTCATTCTTATGGTCATCGGCTTGTACACCGGCTTAGTCACCTCCTCTGCGGATTATTATCAAGGCGAGGTCGTGCGGATTATGTATGTTCATGTACCCTTTGCCCAGACCGCCATGTTCGCTTACTCCACCCTCTTTTTCTGTAGTATTTGGTATTTATGGAAACGCGATCCGATTGTAGACAATGCCGCCCACGCCGCCGCGGGCATCGCCCTCTTTTTCACGGCTGGCGGCTTGTTGACCGGGTCGATCTGGGGAAAACCGACCTGGAACACCTGGTGGACCTGGGATCCCAGGCTCACTTCCTTCGCCATCTTATTTTTGACTTTGGTCGGCTATTTAATGCTGCGAACTTTTCTGGACGATAAAGAAAAAAGGGCAACCTTCGGCGCCATTTTGGCCATCATCGGGTTTATCGACCTGCCCATCGTTCACTTTTCGGTAGAATGGTGGCGTTCTCTTCATCAGCCCTTGTCGGTTTCGACGCGCGGGGTCAGCATAGCGGCGGATATGGCCCTCCCTCTTAGCCTGATGTCCATCGGCTTCACCCTCCTGTTTACCTATATGCTCATGGTCCGGACACAAATGCTTTATCTGGAATACTTGCTTGAGGCCAAACAAGGGCGATTGATGAGTGAGGAGCGTTTGTGAAATTGGGCTTAAGTACCGTATCCTGCCGGAGGGAGATCCGCTGAAAGGGCTGTACCTCCGCTGGGCCGTATTGCTTTCTCTCTTTGGCGTCATCGGCCTTCTGGGCTGGGGGCGCTATAACCGAGAGGTTCGGGCGCAGGAACCGAAGGCCCTTCTAAAAATCTCCTCGGGCTCAGACCTTCGGGTAATTGGAAGAATCGAAGGAGGCAGCTTGGTGAGAGGATCGGAAGGGAAGCCATTTGAATTCACACTCTCGGGCGAGGGAGAACAGGTTTCCGTAAATTTTATGGGCGAAGATCAAGACACCTTGAGGGAGTTAAAAACCATCGTTGTGATCGGAAGTTGGGATGGCGAAAACCGCCATTTTAAAGCCAAGGAAATCGCGTTGATCCCCAATTATGACTTTATCACCTGGGCTTATTTGACCTCCTTGATCCCTTTGGCCTTCTTTATCTTTCGTATGGAAAGAAAGGTCGCATTGCTGTATATTATGATCAAGGAAGAAAAGGCCTATCAAAGGGAGAATTTAAGCTAATGGCAGGTAAAAAGTTTGGCATCATATTCAGCGTCCTAATTGTCGTGGGCGGTTTAGGATACCTCGCCTTTGGACGCTTCGGAGAAAACCTGGTTTACTTCGTGACCCCCTCAGAAGTAGTAACTTTTGGGTCCGATCGCTATGGGAAGAAAATCCGTGTCGCCGGCATGGTCGTCGAGGCCAGCATGAAAGTTATCCCGGAAACCCTGAAGATTCGCTTCGACTTAACCGACGGAGATAAAACCATCCCCGTCGCCTTCGAAGGCGTTCCGCCCGATTTGTTTAAAGAAGGAAAAGGGGCTGTGGTTGAGGGCTATTGGGACGGAGACCAAGTTCTCCATTCCCATATGATTATGGCGAAACACGAAGAGGATTACATGCCCATCGAAATGAAACAGGCCGGCGTAAAACTCCCGACAAAAGGCTTGATTAAAACACTGAAGGTGGATTAGCCTGTGACGATCATGTTAAGCTTTTTTGCTCAAGCGGATTTATCCATGAATTCTTCCCGCGACGAAACAAAGGCGCAAGTCAATATAAGGACTCGAATCGATGCTTGTTGAGCTGGGACATTTTTCTGTCGTCATCGCGCTGGTGCTGTCTTTTGCTGGCATTATTACTCCCCTAATCGGCTTAAAGACGCGAAATGCCACCTGGGTTGTGGTCGGTCGCCGTGCCGTTCTCTCGACCTTCGTTCTCATTACCATCGGCATGTTCATCTTGATTTATTCCTACCTTGTCGAAGACTATTCCGTTAAATATATCTATGCGACCTCCAATAGCAAACTCCCCATTTTTTATAAGGTAGCGGGACTTTGGGGCGGCCACGAGGGCTCGCTCCTTCTCTGGGCCTGGATTTTATCGCTCTATTGCGCCCTAGCGACCTTGATCCACTGGAAATCCCAACCCGTGGTGATGCCCTATCTGATTTTGATCGAGTCCATCGTCCTCACTGGATTTTTAATGCTGATCCTCTTTTTATCGAATCCTTTCGAACGCATTTTCCCCGTACCGCTCGATGGAAAAGACCTTAATCCCCTACTGCAAGATCCGGCCATGGTGGTCCATCCGCCCCTGCTCTACTTGGGTTATGTCGGACTATCTATTCCTTTTTCATTTGCCATGGCCGCGCTGTTCTCCGGACGCTTGGGCGAGGAATGGCTCAAGGCAACCCAGCGATGGACGATTTTCGCTTGGCTCTGCCTGACCTGCGGCATTCTCATGGGGGGCTACTGGGCCTATTATGAGCTAGGCTGGGGCGGCTACTGGGGCTGGGACCCAGTCGAAAACGCGGCCTTCATGCCTTGGCTCGTTGCGACCGCTTTTCTTCACTCGACGATGGTGCAGGAAAAACGCAAGATGTTTAAGGTCTGGAATCTCTTCTTAATTATCTTAGCCTTCTCGCTATCGCTCATCGGTACCTTTTTGGTCCGAAGCGGCATCCTTTCTTCCGTCCACTCCTTTGCCGCCGATCCCGGACGAGGCGTCTTTATTCTCGGCTTTGTCACCTTTATGCTGGTGCTTTCTTTCGGGACGCTTATGATTCGCGCTCCAAAGCTCAGGAGCCAAATTAAGATGGATTCTATGGTCTCTCGTGAATCGGCCTTTCTCTTCAACAACTTGTTCTTTCTGGTTGCCTTGGCCACGGTCTTTGTCGGCACCCTTTATCCCCTGGCGATGGAAGTCTTGGAATTTCAAAAGGTGTCAGTCGGCGCCCCCTATTACAATGCCGTGTTTATGCCCGTAGCCTTAGGCCTGATCTTTTTAATGGGGGTCGGGCCTTATATCCCATGGCGGAAATCCAGCTCCGAAAATCTAAAAAAACTCTTCGTTATTCCCATGCTTTTCTCCCTGGGCATGACGGGTCTTTTCTTCGTTGCTGGGGTACGAAAACCTTATGCCTTGGCCGGTTTGGCCGTGGTCTTCTTCGTCCTGGCCGCCATTTTTCTCGATTTTAATAAGCTGGCATCATTTTGGGCAAAACGTGAAAAGTCAAACCGCTTCCAAGGATTTTTTTCCGCTTATCGAAACAACCCCCGACGGATCACCGGCATTATTATTCATATCGGCGTGCTGGTCATGGTCGTCGGCATCATCTTTTCGTCGATGTATCAAACCGAAAAAATCCTAATTATGAAACCGGGGGAAGAGGTTAATCTTCAAGCCTTCCAGTTGAGAATGGCCAACCTCTATGGCGTGAAAGGTGTAAACTGGACCGGACAGGAAGCGCTCTTCGATGTCTACAAAGAGGGACAGATTATCACACAGATGCATCCGCAAAAACGTTTTTACACGGTATCGCAAACGCCCACGACCGAGACGGCCATTTATCAAACCAAGATGGGGCATTTGTTCGTCACCATTCCCGAGGTGGCCCCTGACGGCAGCTGGGCCCGCGTCCGGATCCTCCACAATCCCCTTGTCCTTTGGGTGTGGTACGGTGGCGGCATCATGGCCATCGGTGCCTTCATGAATATTTTTAGGAGAGTACGCAAGAATCGTATGCCGGTTACCGATCCGGCCGGGATGGTCCCCGAGGTCTCCGCCAACATTCCTCAGCCGACCAGGTAGAAATGAAACGGTTTGAAACTTGGCATATTTTCCTGCTTGCCGGTCTCCTTGCTTTAGTCGTCCTTTTTTATAAAGGACTCTGGGGCGACCCCACCGCCCTTCCTCCTGTCATTATCAGCAAACCCGCGCCGGACATCACCGCACCCGCCCTGCTCGAAGCGAAAAATATCAGCCTTAAAGCACACCTGGGAAAGGTTGTTGTCCTCAATTTTTGGGCCTCATGGTGCCTGGAATGCAAAGAAGAACATCGCTTTCTTTTGGCCATTCAAAAGCGCTTTGAAAATAATCCCGACTTTGTGATGTACGGGGTCAATTATCAAGACCAGGAAAAACTCGCCAAGGAATACTTACAAATACACGGCAATAATTTTGAGCACATGGTCGACGAAAAAGGAAAGATCTCGATCGACTATGGGGTCTACGGTGTACCCGAAACCTTTGTTATCGACCGTAAAGGCATCATCCGCCACAAACAAATCGGGCCCGTTTTCGGCGACGTCTATTCGAACATTGTCGAAAATGTCATAGAACCCCTTCTAAACGAACCGGCATAACGATCATGGCGCAATCTAAATTTTTCATACTTATCGTATTTTTCTTCGTGATGTCTGTGGCCATGGCCCAGGCCATGGATGAAGACCTACTACAAGAAAAAACGAAAGAGGTTTCAAAAACCCTTCGTTGCGCGGTCTGCCAATCGGAGTCGATTTGGGAGTCGAATGCCACCCTCGCAATTCAGATGCGCGATATTATCCGCGAACGCCTGATCGAAGGAGAAAGCCCGGACGAAATACGGGCCTACTTCATCAGCCGCTATGGAGACTATATCGTCTTTAAACCGAGGTTTAGAGGCATCAATATCTTGCTCTGGGGCGGCCCCTTCCTTCTCTTAGCCATCGGGGCTTTTTTCCTGCATCGCAATCTTCGAAAATGGACCACCCAATCGACACAAACGGGACCGGAACACCTGAACCCAATTGACGAAAAACAGCGCAAACGAATCGAGGCCGAACTCCGCTCGCTAAAATAGGATTTATTAGAAGTAACCCAGACTTATATTTTAAGAACGCAATTTTAACGCGCCCTACTTCCGGGAGATTGAATTCATGTTCCCTTTTTTTGTGACTACTTTATTGATCATTGTCATCGGCGCCCTCGTCTTTCCGTTTTTACGCCGGAATAACGCGACCCTCTTCGTCGGGCAAGACCCCTCGCTCGACGAAGAGGCCGTCAACCTCCAAATCGAGCGAAGCACGCTTGCGTCCTCGCTCTCCGAACTGGATGTCGACTTCGAACAAGGCAAGGTTAACCCCGCTGATTTCGAAAACCAAAAGCTTGACCTCGAACATCGTTTGCTTGAAGTACTCGACCGCCTTGAGACCCTAGGACACACTCCATTGCCAAAAAAAAAGAAGAAGAAAGAACGATCCGACAAGAAGATCTCCAAGGGCATGGATTGGATCCCCATGGCAACGATGGCCCTCCTCGTTGTTGGTGGATCGACAGGCCTCTACCAATTGGTGCACTGGAAATTCGAACAACAGACCTTCGCAGCGGATACCCAAGGCGGTGTCGCGGCCTCTGCGCCCATCAACCCGGCTGAGATGGTGGCCCGCCTGGAAAAACGTCTCAAAGAAGACCCGGACGACCTGCAAGGACAAATGATGATCGGCCGCTCCTATATCGCAATGCAACGCTGGGATGAAGCGAAAATCGCCTTTACAAAAGTGCTTGAACTCGATCCAAGAAACTACACGGCTCACTATCGTCTCGGAGAAATTGTTTTAAGCAACCCTGTAACCGGGACTCCGGAAGAATCTGAAGAAGCCCTTGCGCATTTCGACAAGGCCCTGATCAGCGTTCCACAAGATGCGAGCATCCTTTGGGCAAAAGGCATCGCACTCCTTCAGTTGGGGCGATTTTTCGAAGCCGATGAAGTGTGGACGGAAGCCTATCAATATATTCCACGCGAAACGGAAGAATCGGAGATGGTTCGGAAGTCCTTGGAGGATCTTCGTGCCGGACGGATACCGTCTTCATAAAAATACGATCAATGATGAATCCGTGTAATAAGCCCTTATCGTTTAAATCATCCAAAACCACAGGCCCATTTTGGGTGCGAACGCGGCGTGTTTTTTTAATCGCTTTGTCCTCCTTTCTTCTATTGGAATCCGCTTGTTCCAAAAAAGAAGACACGGCCACAGACACCGTTGATCCCTTGCTAAAATCCGGGGTCGAAGTCGGAAATCTGGCGCCTAATTTTCTAATCAAAAACCTACAAGGTGGTGAAACCACCCTCTCGGAATTTAAAGGGAAAGTGGTCATGATTAATTTCTGGGCGACCTGGTGCGGACCCTGCAAAGCCGAAATGCCCTCGATGGAAGCGCTCTATCAAAACTATGCGCGAAAAGATTTTGAGATCTTGGCCGTATCCATCGACATGGTCGAAGACGCGCCGGTCGCCGCCTTTATCGAAGATTTATCCTTAAGCTTTCCCGTATTATTGGACAATGACCTCGAGGTTAATTCGCTTTATCAGGTACGGGTGGTGCCCACCAGCATCCTTGTGGACAGAAAAGGCGTCATCTCCTATCGTCTACTCGGCGCGAAAGACTGGGATGATCCCGATGCCATCCTCTTCGTCGATAATTTGATCAAGGCAAAGATATGATAAACTATAGCCACTTTCGTTACGGGTCCTTATTGTACAAAAGAATGGCTTCATTCGTGAGAATCTAATCGTGCAACCTGTCGCAAATATGTCCTATATGATTGCCTTCTCTGCGGGCTTCCTTTCCTTTATCTCGCCCTGCGTCTTACCGCTCGTCCCCTCCTATGTTTCTTATATCACCGGTCTCTCATTAGACGAATTAACCTCACCGGAGGGAAAAGCACGGGCGCGGGAAATCGCGACAAAAAATTCCCTTCTATTTATCCTCGGATTTTCGACGATTTTTATCTTCTTCGGCGCCTCGGCCACCTTCATCGGCCAATTCTTTTTATCCAATCAAGCCATCATCCGCCAGATCGGCGGCGCGCTTATTATTTTTTTCGGCCTCTACATTATGGGTATTTTTAAATTATCTTTTTTAGCGCGCGACACCCGATTTCAATTTAAAAACAAACCGGCGGGCTTTCTTGGCTCTTACCTTATCGGCATTGCCTTCGGCGCCGGATGGACACCTTGTGTCGGTCCCATCCTTGGATCGATCTTACTCTATGCCAGCACGACCGGCTCTGTCCTTATCGGCGTTCAACTTTTGGCGGTCTATTCCTTGGGCCTTGGCCTTCCCCTCTTCCTATCTTCCCTCGGGGTTCAATCCTTTCTTTTTTATTTTAAGAAAACGGCACGCTACATGTGGCTGGTTTCGGGTGCCAGCGGTGTTTTTCTGGTTGCGGTTGGCATCATGATCTTCACAAATTCCCTAACGCGCTTTACCTCCTTTCTAACACAGATTGGCTTTGGCTGGACCATCGGCCAGTAAGTCAAGCCAAGGGGTACTCGCCTATTTTTAAATCAAAACAAACGAACATGCGAACAAGCTATTTAGTAAGCCTGATCTTTATCGCCAGCCTCTCTGCCTTACAGAATTATAATGCCCGCGCGGAGACCTTCACCTTTCAAGATGTCGTAAAAAGAGAAACGCCATCCATCGTTAGCATTCGATCTTCCTCGGTCGCGAGAGGGGGGAACAGTCCTTTAAAAGATTTTTTCCGCTTAGGAAAACACCTCGATCCTGAAGTGAAAGAAGGAAGCCTTGGAACCGGCTTTATTATTCACGAATCGGGGCTCGTTTTAACGAACCACCATGTCATCGCCCCACCCCCTCACTTTAGAATCGTCGATGACATTGTGATACGACTTTCCGACCAACGAGAATTTTCTGCAGTGATCGTCGGCGCGGATAAAAAAATTGATGTCGCCCTGCTTCGGATCGAAGATGTTGACCTTTTACCTTCCGTACACTTAGGCAATTCAAATACCCTTGATGTCGGAGAATGGGTGTTGGCCATCGGCAACCCTTTTGGTATCGAACCTTCGCTCAGCGTCGGCATCCTCAGCGGAACCGGGCGCATCTTAGGTTCCGGGCCTTACGATCAATTCATCCAAACCGATGCCATGATTCACGCAGGCAACACGGGCGGTCCTTTATATAATTTAAAGGGTGAAGTGATCGGCATGAATACCACGGTCAACATGCCCGATATCGGCATCGGCTTTGCCATCCCCATCAACATGATCAAAAAGGCCTTACCCATGCTGGCCCGAGACGGAAAGATCACACGGGGCTGGTTGGGGGTCATGGTTCAAAACTTAACGCGCGAATTGGCGCAGGCCTTTAATATTGTCGAAGGAAAAGGCGCCTTGGTCTCTGAAGTGATGCGGCTGAGCCCCGCCGAAAAAGCGGGGCTTATGCGTGGAGATGTGATCGTCGGTTTCGATGGAAAAGAAGTGGACAAGATGCACGACCTCCCCACACTTGTGGCGGAGACCCCTGTCGGGAAAACCGTGGAATTAGAAGTTATTCGAAATGGAGAAGCGACCCAACTAAAAGTCGGCATCGAACGCTTGGAAGACGAATAAAGGCGCCTACCGGCCCTTTTGGATCATCCAGCCAACCATAAAGATCACCATGCCCAATAAGGTAAACTTGAGCAAAAAACTCATGCTTTCGCTTTGCAATGCCGATACGATCAAGGCATCTAAAATCAGCAAAAGCCCCGCCGCCTGAACCGTCCGTCCAAAATAATAAATCAGCTTCATCATCCATCCAAAAATTCGGGCTACGCTAACACACCACCGCCTCAAAAATCAATTTGTATACAGCATATTGTCTCTCTGAAAACATAAGACCGTTTTGAGCGAACTCTCGACCGAATCTAATCCATTCATATAAAAACCCACGGACAGGAGGCGGGCAAAGTATCTTAAGGAAATAACCGAGAGATTGGTCGGTTTGCAAAAAAGCGGAAAGAGTGGACATGTGGATGTCTAAAAAGGGTGGGGGCTTTGTGCACTATTCGCAAAAGACCTTCGTATGGGAAAAAGCGCATACAGGTCTACCGATTAAAATTTAGATCAAGCGAAGCTCCCACAACAAAACTTTTAGAAAATCCTAAAAGTTTTGTTGTGGGGTCACCAGATCTCCGACATCGAATTCCACTGTTGTATCGAAACCGTTTGGACCGGTGGTCCGTTGGCTGATGTGGGTGTCGAAGGTCGGGTTTGAGCCGAAGTTGTTGGTCGGAACGAAGTT
>JAJDBW010000062.1 GCA_029261155.1 Nitrospirota bacterium
CACGGCGACCTTCCACTGCCCTGTTTTCCACAAACGCCAGATCTCCTGTCGATCCAGCGGCGTTAACCTGATCCGCTTGTGCATCACCATGTCTACAGAACCTCCTCTTCGTTAAATTACACGAAATTCTGTAAACAACGCTCAAAAATCTAACAAATTATTCGATAAACTCCTTGGAGACCTAAATCAATGATTAATCTTGCCAGGCAGCCTCAATACCTTCTATTTGAATAGCCCCTGCCTTGCAATCTCTTTTCGCCTTGTGCTAAATAAATGCCCACGATGTCCTATAAAGAAACAATCGATTACCTTTATAACTTACAACGACATGGTATCCGTCCCGGACTAGCCAGGATGTCTTCCTTGCTCGCCATTCTGGGTCATCCGGAAGAGACTTTTCAATCCATCCATATCGCCGGGACAAATGGGAAAGGCTCCACGGCGGCCATGGTCGCCTCCGTTCTGTCGCACTCGGGGCACACCGTCGGCCTTTATACCTCTCCCCACCTCATCGATTTTTCGGAGCGGATTCGTATTGGCGGTCTTCCGATTTCAGAAGATGCCATTGTTCGTCTAACAGATAAAATCCGGGACCTCATGGAAAGGCGCTCTCCCCTTCTTGCGAAAAAGATCACTTTTTTTGAATTGACGACTGCGCTTGCCTTTCTCTATTTTTCGGAAAAAAATGTAGCCTATGCCGTGGTGGAAGTCGGTATGGGCGGGCGATTCGATGCGACGAATTGTCTAAAGCCTCTGGCTACGGCCATTACGCAAATTGATTTCGATCACGAAAATTATCTGGGTACAACCTTGCCTCAAATTGCTGGAGAAAAGGCGGGCATTATTAAAAAAGGGGTTCCGCTGATCAGCGGCGTTCGCGAATGGGAAACCGCCAGCCTCCTTGATAAAGAGGCCCAATCCAAACGCGCCCCGCTCTTTCGCCTGGGAAAAGAGTTTCGGGTTTCATCGAAAGCCCTACGACACTCACCTTGGACCCTTTCCACGGAGATTTACTACGAAGGTATGGAGGCTTTCCGCCTCCCCTTAAATCTCTTGGGTCGCCATCAGGCCGACAATGCCGCTGTGGCACTGGGTTTGATCGAAGCGCTTCGGGCGCAGGGCGTTTCAATTTCAAAGACGGATATTACCGAAGGATTCAAGCAGTTGCAAATCCAAGGGCGATTGGAAATTATGCAGACCGAGCCTCTTATATTACTCGACGTCGCGCACAATCCTTCCGGGGCCCGCGTCCTGGCCGATTACCTGAAAGAAACCGAACATCCGGGCTTAGGCAAACGCTGGCTCATCCTCGGGGTGATGCAAGATAAAAACATTAAAGAAATCCTAAGACCCTTGATCTCCTGCACCGACGAACTGGTGTTAACCCGGCCCCAAATCGAGCGGGCGGCAGTGCCTCAAGACATTGTTTCCGCCCAAATCGCACAGCTTCGCCTGGAAGAGGGTTGTCACGACCTAAGTGTCTGCGTTCGAGATAGCGTCATTGAGGCAGGGTCCTATGTCGATGCGCGAATTCAGCCGGAAGACCGGCTCGTGATTAGTGGATCATGTTATACGGTCGGAGAAGCGCGGGCTAATTTCCTAGGCACAAGGCCTTCCCCGATTCGAGGATAGATGGCCCATCGTCTCACTCTCTCTCAAGGTAGAGAGCACCCCCTGAGCGATCGGCTTTCGGGCATAAGTCCAGTCTCGAACCAAAACCCCCTACTTTTTAAAAAGCGTCTTTTTATTTTTATTTGCCTTCTTTTTCTCCTTTTTTATCCGAAACCGGCTCGTTCGGAAACAGAAGAAAAAGGGCCCATCTATCTCAAATCCGATAGCCTTCAGTACTTTAAAGAAACCGATATCTATTTGGCCGTCGGCTCGGTCATTATCGAGCAAGGGGCCTTAAAAGTGAAGGCCGATTCCGCCCGGCTTAAAGGTGAAAGCGGCGAGGTCGATGCCTTTGGAAATGTGCATTTCTCCGATGGAGAAAATGCCTTCGAAGCCCGTCGGGTTCTATTCAATATCGATACGCAATTGGGCGTACTCTACCAAGGAAAGCTTTTTATAAAGTCAGACAACTATTATATTAATGGCGAGAAAATCGTCCGTATGGCTTTAGATCGCTACGAACTAAAAATCGGTAATTTTACGGCTTGCGATTGCCAGGAAAACCCGGCCTGGCGAATCCAAGCGGGTGAACTGAATTTACAACTCGACAATTATCTGTTTGCAAAGAATGTCGTTTTCTATGTGAAAGATGTCCCGATCTTCTATCTCCCCTATTTTATCTATCCGGTGAAAACAGAACGTCAATCCGGGCTCTTGGTCCCTCACATCGGATACAGTTCTCTCTACGGCTTTCGCTATCGCCAAGAATTTTTCTGGGCGATTTCCAAACAGCAAGATGCAACCTTTGCGCTTGAACATCGCGGTAAAAAAGGAGAGGGCTTGGGTCTCGAATATCGCTATGTCTTATCTCGGAAATCTTTCGGACAATTAAATACGATGTACTTTAAAGATCGAGAAAATAAAGTGGATCGTTGGGAAGTTCGATATACACATGATCAACGTTTATCGGACCGGGTGCGCGCGAAGCTCGACATCAGTTATATCAACGAAAATGACAGCTTTCGGGACTTGTCCGATCGCACTGCGGAACGCGCCCTCCAAAACATAGAATCGAATCTTTTTGTCACCTACCATGGAGAGGTGTCTTTCGCTTATCTGCTCGCGCGATACACCCAGGATTTACTGTCGCTGAGTAACAATCAAACCCCGCAAAAACTCCCGGAAATCGGTTACAATTTAATTGAATATCGCTTGGGCGAAAGCCCTGTCTATTTTAATTTCGAGAGCACTGCCGTCAATTTTTGGAGCGAGGGCGGATTGAACCTTCAAAGAATGGATTTCTATCCCAAACTCTCCTTACCGATCCCGCTGACTTCCGGGGCAAACTTGACGCCTTGGGCCGGATTCCGTGAAACATGGTACAGCGAAGGGGCCTTAACGGAGCCTTCAATTAGCCGCGCTGTTTTTCCAGCCGGCATTACCCTGGACGGAAGGACGGCAATGGACATAGGCGCGGGCCGCTATGTATTTAACCCGACCTTGTTCTATGAAAATATTCTTGTCGAAGAGGAAGGGGATATTCTACAGATCGACGCCATTGACGCCCTTCACGACCGTGAATCCCTGACCTTAACCCTCATGCAGCGCTACATCACCCTGGATGAAAAAGGCATTCCCCAAGAGAAATTAGGCTTAAGATTTACAGAGACCCTGCACCTCGATACCATCCCCACTGCGGCCTTAAACACACGGCGCTTTTCGGACCTGCGCGCTGAGTTACATCTGCAACCCTGGACCCCGGTCTCGCTTCATGTGGATAGTTTTTATGATGTATACGATAATCGGTTTATAGCTTGGAACACTGATCTCCAAATTGTCTTTTCATCCTATCTCTCCCTTTCCATCACGCAAAGAGAAACCCGGGATGGAACCTTAGCTCAAAAAGGCGATCTCTTTAATCCCTATTACTTGGGCGACCGGGAAGCTGTGACACCCGCCATCGATTTTTTGTCGGAAGAAATTGCGATCACAACACCCTGGGGTATCCGCTTTATAAACCGGGCCTACTACGATGTCGATCAAAGCAAAGTCGTTGAAATTGATTACATCTTAGAATTTCAGGCCCAATGCTGGGCCCTTGGGCTGTCTTATCTCGATTTTCACGACCGAGACGAGTTTTCGTTTTTAATTACATTAAAAGGCTTGGGTGGATTCAGCCCCGAACAATAGGAGCACCGACGATGAAAAATAAAGAAAGGTCCTATGTCTCCAACATCTTTCTTGTGTCGGATTCCACTGGGGAGACGGCCGAAAAAATATTCAAGGCCGCGGTGGCCCAATTTACCAATGCCGATACGCAATTGCACCGGCGGCGCTACATTCGCTCGGAGGAGCACATTAAAGCCTTACTGGACGAAGCAAAAAATATGGAGGCCTTGATTATTTTTACCTTCGTTTCGGAACCCCTCCGTTTAAAAATGCGAGAAGGCGCCCTCAATTCAGGACTTTTTGCAGTCGATCTCATGGGACCGGTCTTAACGGCACTGAGTCATTTTCTCGATAAACCCGCGCACTCCGAGCCCGGACGTATACACCGAATTGATACCGATTATTTCGGCCGGGTCGAAGCCGTTCAATTCACGGTAAAACACGATGATGGGCAAAACATTCATGGCCTCCCCAATGCGGACATTGTTTTAGTCGGCCCTTCTAGAACCGCGAAGACACCGCTTTCCATCTACCTCGCCCGCTTTGGTTATAAAGTGGCCAACATCCCCATTATCCTAAATCTGCCGCTACAAAAAGAGCTCTTATCTGTCGATCCCAATCGAGTGGTGGCCTTAATGATCGATCCAAAACGATTGATGGAAATTCGAGCGGCTCGACTCAAAAAATTAAAACAACCGCTCTCCAATTACGCCAATATCGAATCCATCGTGGAAGAACTCAAGTATTGCCGAGAGATCTACAGACAACACCCCCAATGGGAGGTCATCGACGTCTCGGGCCGCGCCGTGGAAGAAGTGGCGACCGATGTCATGAGTTGGATTCGAAACGGGAACCGCTAAACCTTTTCCACGGCATTAATTCAGGCCCTTCCAATCCAGAGGGCTTGATTTTCCTCCTGATTGAATGCCGACTTATTATTCCCATTCGAAACACGTAGAAAGCAATCTAATATCTCGTCGATCATTCTCCTTTACCTCCAGATCGAGGAGACTGTAGAATAAGCTTCATGAAAAAGAAATTGCCCATGGCCAAAAAGTGGAAAATTGTTTTGTTGATTGCCGTCTTTTCCCTTTCCGCCTGCCCCAGAAAACCCTCGCCTTTACCCGATCATCCTGGTGGAAAATTATTTCACGGCGATATCCGACTTGATGTAAAATGTCATGGATGTCATGGATGGCTCGGAGAAGGCGGCCAAAGCGGAAAACCTCTGGTACAACTCGGGAGGACGATCGCACATGATAAATTCATAAATGCCGTTTTACGTGGAAGAGGAGGAATGCCCGCTTTCAATACCGTTCTGAACGAAAATGATGTCCGGCAAATCATCGATTGGCTTGAAAAGATTCCTCAATAAGATATCGAAACCCCAGTGCAAATAAAACGAAAACAACCCATTAAACGCATTATTTTATTCTTCCTATTGACCGGATTCATTCTCTTCGTTCTGTTCCCCGCAGCCTTTCTTTTAATCGCCCTTGAAGACCATCCCGCCGTCTTGAATGTTCGGCGTGTCAATTCCGATCGCGCTGTGGGCACACGCCTTTTCGTGAAACGCGTCATTGAGGATTTAAGAACAGAAAGTCATAAGCCCTTGACCCTTTCAGCGACGGAGGACGACCTGAATGGCCTATTCGCCTTCGGCCACCGCTCGATTTCTCGAATCAGCGGAGAGGCAAGTATCTCAGCGCGTGGCTTGCAAACCCGAGCAACGCTTCGTATCCCGCATAATCCTTTCGGTGACTACTTAAACTTTCACTTAAAGATCATCCCTTCCACTTTAGGCTTGCACTTCGATCAAGCGTCTATGGGTGGGCTTTCATTTTCGAATGGGACCATGCGCTTCTTTACAATATTATTCCTTAACATGGCCGTCGGTTTTAATGAAGGAAAGACGCTTTATGAATCAATCGAAGAAGTGACGCTCAGCGAGGACCGTATCAACTTTCATTTAAGTCCCATTCCGGATATGGACCGGCATGTGCTCAAAATTCGGGAACGCCTCAGTTTGCTTCGAGACGAAGTCGCACTCATGGGTGATCCAAAAAAGGTCCGCAGTTATTATACGCAAATCGTAAAAATTGCGGAAAGGGTTCCAGAAGGTCGGCCCGTTTCCCTTTCCTATTATATTGGGGCGCTTTTTAAAATAGCGGATGCCCGCGGTGGAGATCCGGTTGTAGAAAATCGCGCAGCGATCCTTGCTCTGGGCATTTATTTCGGCAGCTGGCGTGTCGAGCAAATGATTGGACCCGTTCGAACGGAGGAAATGAAACAACAAAAACGAAAAACAAAAGATGTCGGTCTTGCAGGGCGCGAAGACCTCAGACTCCATTTTATTATTTCAGCGGCCTTAGAGATTGCCTCGAAGCAGGGCATCACGCATGCCATCGGCGAATTTAAAGAACTCCTCGATGCGGGGGATGGCGGAAGCGGCTTTAGTTTTGTCGATCTTGCTGCCGACCGCGCAGGGGTGAGGTTTTCTGAATTCGCCACCTCCCCGTCCACAGCAAAACGCTTTCAAGAACATTTGGCAGAAAACGCCAATGAAGACCAATTTTTCCCAAACATCGAAAACCTTCCGGAAGGGCTGACGAAAGAAGATTTTCAAAACGACTTTGGCGATGTGGAAAGTTCGCGCTACGTAAAACTGGTAAAGGCCGTGGATGCCTGCCTTATGCGGCTTCCAGCCTATCGCCAGAACACTGTGGGTTTAGGCCCAGACCCCGATATCTGCCAGATCGACGACACCGCGCCAGAAGATCTTTAAAATAAAAGGCCCCTTCTCTCGGAGAAGCGGCCTTTTATCAGTGTATATTTGAGCGAATGAATCTTGATTTTAGTAAGTCGGTCGGGCTTCATCTTCTCCGGTGATCGAACGATAAAGCGCGTGAAAAGCTTCGGTCGAAAGACTCGGATCCCTGAGCTTTTCAAGATCTTCGGGAAAGAGGGGGATTTCAGCTTGTTCGTCATAGGCGTTAGAACCGATGCCGATGTAATGCGGAAAGAAACGGAATTCCGGGAGAATGGATCTTACGTCTTTATTATAATCCAGGGCGATCTCGATCGCGAGACGCGCGATGTCGGCGGGAACATCTTTTCCGATCACTAAGTTTGTGGGCGGATCTCCAAATCGAAAGTATTGGATTTTTACCCGTTTTACCGAGACGTCGTGTAATTTCTTTTTGATGGTTTTATCTTCCGGTTTCCACTTTTTCGCCAGTGACATTTCAACCTTGATCTCTTCGGGTTTTAGGGGCTTGATCGTACTTTTTAAGACGGGTTTATCCGAAACGAGATCGGCCGGCGAAGCCTGTTTTCTTGCCGCGCAGCCAAACGAAATTAAAATTGTCGGGATGAATAAAGAAAGCAAGAGGAATCCACTTCGCTTATTGAGGAATTTGTTTACACTAATCACAATCTGCTCCTGGTTAGACGCTGGATATAATCGAGACCCGAATGCTGCTAAAGTCCTCTGTATCAAATTATGGAAATTCGATTATAGCAAAGGTCCCTCTTTTTTAAAAGAGTCCTTCAGCAATTAAAGTCTCCTGTATCCTGAATAGAGCTTCCAGATATTGAGATGTACCACCTAATGGATTCGATTGACACCCTCTAAACCCTTTGTTATTCTGGGGAAAGTACTATTCGGTGGGAGGATCGCAACTCCCTCAAATTAAAGCGGTCATCATCATAAGCAGTCGATTCAAAATAGTAAGAAGAGACTGTTTAGGCAGCGAACGCGACAAAGGAAGAGAAAATACACTATGGGACGCTTAAAAAAAATAAAAGAAGGAAAGGGCTTCAGCGATCTTTTAATCGGCCAATTTTTGATTGCCGTTTTAATCTATATCGCGGTCGCCTTTTATGACAGCGCACCACAGCTGACACTCGGCATCGTGGGTTTGTTGTTAATCGGTGTCTTGTATTTTTCCTTGAAAGGAATCAAGCAACTTTGGTTTAAAGGACCGAAGCGGCAATGAGTCTTCATCATCAAGGACAGGAAGAAACACTTCACCTCCACCCACCGTCCTGCGAGCTCGATCTCTGTCATTCTTCCGATCTTGAAATCACCACACTAAGGCCCTCCGATTATCGAAAGTTTTATTGGGCGATTGGCCTGACCGCTGTGGTGATGTTGGTCGAAATGGTGGGTGGAATTCTGACAAATAGTCTCGCCTTACTTTCGGACGCAGGCCATATGCTCACCCACTTGATGGCGCTTTTGATCAGTTTTCTCGCCATTATTTTTGCGAATAAGCCAGCGACCTTAAAAAAATCTTTCGGCTTTTACCGCTTGGAAATTCTGGCTGCACTCTTCAATGGCTTCTTTCTTTTTTTAATTACCGCATGGATTTTGTACGAGGCCTATCAGCGTTTCTACACACCCGAAGCGGTGGCCACTAGAGAGATGATGATTATCGCCGTAATCGGGCTTGTGACGAATCTCCTCACCGCCTTCTTGCTGACGGGGACAAAGCGAAAAGACATGAACACACAGTCTGCGATTTTGCACCTGGCGGGAGACACCTTTGCTTCCGTGGGTGTCGTTATCGGTGCAGGAATAATTGCCCTTACAAATTGGTTGTGGGTCGATCCGGCCTTGAGCGTGATGATCTCGGTGCTCATCCTCTATTGGGCCTACGATTTAATCCGTGATGCCATCGACATCCTTCTCGAAGCGACGCCGAAGGAAATCGATCCTGACCGTGTCGTCGATGCTATCAAGGTTTTCGAGGAAGTTCAGGACATGCACGATGTCCATGTCTGGACCCTGACTTCTGGTATGTATGCCTTATCGGCTCACGTCGCTGTAAAAAACATGCCATTGAAAGAGACTGCGCCGCTTTTAAAAAAGATTAATACTCTGCTTTGCGATCGTTTTAAAATCGGCCATGCCGCGATACAACTTGAAGCCGAAGACACTGAAGCGAATTCGGCAGATACGCCGATTTCAAAATAATTCGATTAAACATGCAGAATGAGTTCGGGCAAAAAAGTGCGTACTCTAACCCGTTTTCATCCATTTGTTTTTAATATGGCCAGGAGGGAAGTGAACGCGATGACAACACCCCTTTTCGAAATGATGAAAACCGGAGGGCACGAACAGATTCTATTCTGTTCTGATCGGGAGACAAGTCTCAAGGCCATAATCGCCATTCACAATACCAGCCTGGGACCTGCCCTGGGGGGATGCCGTATGTGGCCCTATAAAACCTTCGATGCCGCCCTCAACGATGTAATGCGATTGTCCCGAGCCATGTCTTATAAAGCTGCGGTCAGCAACCTGCCACTTGGTGGTGGAAAGAGCGTGATTTGGGGAGATCCGGAAACGGACAAAACAGCTGCATTGTTAAAGGCCTTCGCAAAACATATCGATCACTTAGGGGGTCGCTACATTGTTGCCGAAGACGTTGGAATCGGCGTTCCGGATATCGAAGCCATTCGGAAGGTTACTTCACATGTTTCCGGCTTTCCGATCTCGGACGGAGGGAGTGGCGATCCCTCTCCTCTCACTGCGTATGGAGTCTTCTGCAGTATGCGCGCCTGTTTGGAAGCTGTCTTTGGTAATGCGTCTTTTGAAGGCAAGCGCATCGCGATACAAGGGATGGGCAAGGTCGGAACAGCCTTAGCAAAGCTCCTGCACGAAGCAGATGCGAAACTGTATGTCTCCGATATGGACCCTGAAAAAATGGCGTATGCAACACGGGAATTCGGGGCTGATCCCATTCACGGACACGAGATCTACCGGGTGGATTGCGACATCTTTTCGCCCTGCGCGCTGGGTGGCACGATTAACGAACGGACCATCCCCAGCCTGTCTTGTCCCATAGTCGCCGGAGCGGCCAACAACCAACTCGAAAAACCTGAAGACATCCGCTTACTCGAAGAACGAAAAATCCTTTATGCGCCAGACTATGTGATAAACGCGGGCGGCCTGATTAATATTTACGAAGAATTGAAGGGCTATGATAAAGATCGCGCCTATAAACGTGTTGGTGCCATATATGGGCGATTGAAAGAGGTCTTTGCCTTGGCACAGGCAGAGGGGGTTTCAACGGCAGCGGCGGCGGATCGCATCGCGGAAGCGCGATTAAGGGTGAAAAGTGCATGAATAAGTTAAAACGACCAACCCTTGGGCGAATACTCGTCGCACTGACTTGTTCAATCTTTTTCCTTCGACTGCCAGACTTGATGCCCATAACCTGGAAAGCGCTCGTCGTGGTCATGATCCTCCTCTTTTTTCTCGTCATCCCCGATTTACGCGGACTGAAAGGAGGGCTGGTTGCCTGTTTCTTTTCTCTCTCTTTTGCGGGTTTCGGCCAATTTTATGCGCGTGAGTATCTCAGAGGCTTCCTCTTTTCCTTTGGTGCGGTCTTTTCCTATATGATGCGGAACTACTCCGCTAAATCTGAGATCTTCAACATTGTATTATTCATCATTGCCGCCATCGACGCTTTTTCCTACGGCAAGCGAGGCATCGGCATCTTTTAAGTTCTGCGTTCTCTTCTCTTTTAGAAGGTTATTCTTACCGCTTTCCTGGCTTTGGTATAATAGAACAATAAGGGAGCGCCATGAAGAAGAGAGACAGCTTAGAAGCGACAAGCGCATGGGCCAGATTGAATCGTCCGCAGGCTGAAGGGCCCGATGTGGCGATGTTCGCATTGCCTTACGATGGCGCAGCGTGTTTTCGGGCCGGGGCGGCGAAAGGCCCTGATCGCATTCGAAGCCTCTCGTCCGAAATTCCTCCCGTCCTTGAAACCGGGCAGGATTTAAAAAACCTCCTTGTGCGCGATTTCGGAAACATCCCTTTCGGAAACAATTTCGTCGCCTCTTATCCAAAAATTGAAGAAATGATTACGCAAAAACTGGAGCATTCTTTTGTCCTTACCCTCGGCGGTGATCATTCCATTGCCATTCCTGTTCACCGTGCTTTTAGTCAAAAAGCAACTGAGCCGATCGGATTGATTTTTATCGATGCCCACACCGATCTTTCAGATCAATTTCAAGGTTCGGCCTACTCCAATGCCTGTCCTCTTCGGCGTACCATGGAAACAGCGTCCTTTTCACCGGAGAACACCATTTTGGTCGGAACACGTTGTTTCGAACCTGCGGGACTGTCCTACATTCAAGATCATAAAATAAAGATCTACCCGGCACATATTGTCGCGGAGCGCGGTATTTTTGCCGTCGCCTCAGAAATTGTTCAGCATTTATCGGGGCTTTCCAATGTTTACCTCTCGATAGATATCGATGTACTCGATCCGGCCTTTGCCCCTGGTACCGGCATTCCAGATGCGGGTGGGCTAACAACACGAGAGCTGATGACACTCATTAGGGCGATGGATGCTTTGCCCGTTGTGGGCGCAGATCTTGTCGAAGTTGCCCCGAATTTAGATGTGTCGGATGTCACAAGTTTTGCGGCTTTACGGGTTATCATGGAAATCTTGGGCTTAGTCGACCGACGAAAAATCCGTTTGGAGCGATACACGCTGTTATGAGGAGGAAAACGTGAAAAAGAAAAAAGCAAGCGGGCCACCCGGTCCCAAAGCGCTCTCTTGGGTCCATCGAGATCATCGCGTCATTTCTCAATCGGTCACGCGGGCCTATCCTTTGGTTGTTGAATCGGCAAAAGGAGCATCGATTATCGATGTCGATGGAAAATGCTATCTCGATTTTACCTCCGGCATCGCCGTGACGGCCACCGGACATTGCCATCCCAAAGTCGTCCAAGCGATCACCAAGCAAGCCAAACGCCTGATTCATATGTCGGGTACCGATTTCTACTACCCCTCCGAAGTTTTGCTCGGAGAAACCTTGACCGCACTCGCGCCGGGACGCGCACGCAAAAAAGTATTCTTTACGAACTCGGGTGCGGAATCCGTGGAAGGGGCCATGAAGCTGGCCCGCTATTATACAGACCGGCCCTACTACATCGCCTTTACCGGAGCCTTTCACGGACGAACCATGGGGGCCCTTTCCCTTACGGCCAGCAAAGCGGTTCAAAAAAAAGGATTCGGACACTTGGTTCCAGGCGTGATCCATGCGCCCTATCCAAATCCCTACCGCGCCCCCGACGGCGTCTCGGCAGAGCAGTGCGTGGAATACACGCTGGATTGGATTAAAGAAACCGCCTTCCGTCACCTTGTGCCTGCGGAAGAAGTTGCGGCCATCTTCGTCGAGCCGATTCAAGGCGAAGGCGGCTACATTGTTCCCCCAAAGTCGTTTTTGAAAAAACTGGCGAAACTCGCGGCATCGTACGGAATCGTTTTAGCCGTGGATGAAATTCAAAGCGGCATGGGCCGCACGGGGAAAATGTTCGCTAGCGAACACTTCAACTATGCCCCCGAAATGATGACTTTAGCCAAGGGCATCGCATCGGGCCTTCCGCTGGGCGCGATCCTTGCCGATTCTAAAATCATGGACGCCTGGGAATCCGGGTCTCATGCCAACACCTTTGGTGGAAACCCCATCGCCTGTGAAGCAGCACTGGCGACCCTCGATCTCCTGAAGGAAGGTCTAATTGAAAATGCAGCGCGGACCGGAGAGTTTATCTTGTCACGATTACGGACGATGCAAAAATCGCATCGTCTCATGGGAGATGTCCGAGGGCTCGGTCTGATGATTGGGATTGAACTGGTCCAAGATCGAGAAACAAAAATTCCGGCCATTGCTGAACGAAATACCATTGTCCGACGCTGTTTTGAAAAAGGACTCTTGGTTCTGGGCTGCGGCCAGAGTGTGCTGCGTTTCATGCCTCCCCTAACGCTAAGTAAAAAGGAAGCCGATCGCGGTTTGACGATTTTTGAAGAGGTGCTTAGCGATGTGGAGCATCAAAAAAGATAAATACCGAAGCGAGAGATCAATTATCCCCGTTTGAAAAAAGACATCATCAAAAGGACAATAATAAAGACAAGAATGGGGGCAAAGGTGCTGGTGACATGCACCATGTTCGGAAATTGTGAGATAATCATAGCCTGCTCATGTGTGTATTATCGAGTATACTAAAGCGTCCATCAGAATAAAAGCTGTCTCAATGCAAAAGTGAAGCGCCCGCGCGCGTTGTAAACCGTTTTACCGTGTGGGTGGCCTCACCGCAGGCTTCACCTAAGGCCTCCCGTCCTACCATATACCACGCTCTTCCATGTCTTAAACCTAAATAATCGGATTTATCGATCATGAAACACTGTGCCATATTTTGCTTCGGGACCATGAGTACGCGACCTTCTTTTTCCCGAAGCCAGTGTGCGGCTGTAATTTCTTGTTTATGATCTGCTTGACGATAACCAAAATGCGTCACCGGCCGGTCGGCATGCAAAATAAACTGTTCCTTGAATTTCACCATGGCCAGTTCCCGCTTTGGCCCCAAGCGCTGTCCGACCTCTGCCATGAAGGATGCCGGAGATCGCCCTGAATTGAAGAGAGGATATCCCATCCAACCGTAAAACAGCCACACGGCGATAAAAAAATAGCCCAAGGCGAGTACGCCCCTCTCCTTTCGATGGAAGAACAGGATGAGTAATCCAGCAAGGCCAACACTCAAAGTTAGCTTCCAAGGACTGGCCCCAAGCGCTTCAACCTTGGTATTTAGGGGTGTATTTAATATCATCCCTGCGAAACTGATAACAATGAAGAGTGCAACCAGAAATAAGGTCACTCGCCAGGCCGTTTTTTGAAAAGCGACTTTGCGGAGCAATCCGGCAATAAGCGGCGCGGTCACCAACGCAAGTGCTGGGGCAATGGGGAGGAGGTATACACCCCTTTTACCTGGGCTAACGCTGAAGAAAAGTAAGACAAGAAGGATCCAAACCAAGAGCAAGAAATAACGGGCGTCTTTTCGTTGAAGGCGCCATCTCCAGGCTGGAATGTACCAGGGCAATCCGAAATTCAAGGGAAACCAGGCCCAGGGGATGACCGAGACAAGATAGTACCAGGCCGGTTTAATATGATGCCATGAAGACGCGTAACGCTGGGCGGTTTGGCGCCACAAAATATTATTTTGATAGGCCATCAAGGCGGGGTCCCCGCTTTGGCGGACAAGTATCATCATTGGAATAAACCAAAGACAGATGGCACTCAAAAAGAAAGCGGGACCCAGTAGCCATCGCCATTGACCCTTTTCAGAGTCAGTGGGAAGCCTTCGCCAGGATCGCCATCGGCAATATATATAAGGAATTAAGAGAAAGGCCGGTAAAAATCCAACACCCTTGGTAATGACACCCAGTCCCATCGCAAAGCTGCCGAGGCAGTACCATCGCCAGTTCGGGGCAATGAGGAGATGGCGCAGCAGACCATAGAGCCCAAGCGTCGTCCAAAAACAAAGGAAGGCATCAATTTGCGCCCCTTTCGCCAAGAGTGGGAATTGAAAAATTAATAACAAGGCCAAGGCGGCATAGAGCCCGACACGCCGGTGCCATAAGCGGCTGCCCAAATCATAGGTTAGGAGTAAAGTCCCCAGGCCGGCGAGAAGAGAAGGGACAAGAAAGGCGCTTCGCATAGAACCAGTGAGGAGATAAAATCCGGCGATTGACCAAAGAAATAAAGGCGGTTTGTCGGGATAGAGCTCTCCCGCCCGACGCGGAAAAAACCAATCACCGGATGTAACCATTTCCTTTGCAATTAAGGCATAGCGGGGTTCATCGGCTGGCCAAGGATCTCTCAGGCCGAAGCCGGATGAAAAAATGAGAAGACCTAAGATTCCCAAAAATAACAGGTCGCCCTGGCGGCTGGCTCCGCCTTTAAATCTTTGTCGAATAAAATGAAGGCATCGATTCGGACTAGTCATGCCGAAGTGACGAAGCAGTCACTGGACTCGAAATCGATTTTTTGCTTCGAATGAGCTGAATATTTCGGAGATAAATAATAATGCCAGTCGATTGACCGACAATAAATACAGGATCTTTTCTGTGAATCGCGTAAAAGAGAAGGGTGAGGCCACCGAAGATACTCAGGTACCAGAACAACATGGGGATGACACTTTTTTTTACATACTCACTTGCAATCCATTGAACGAGAAAGCGCGCTGAAAAAAACGCTTGACCCGTAAAACCGACCATCATCCAAACCGTCTCTTTTGCCATCACTATAACTCCTTTAACTCTCCAGGAATTTTCGTCCGACGCTGCAGCCACAGGACACCGATAAGATCGACAATGCCGATCCAGAGGCGGTCGAAGACGCCGTAGTTAGATTGGCCGTGTTTCCGTGAACGATGCTTGACCTCAACCGAAATCATTTTCCCACCCTGCCGTTGAAATAAAGCGGGCAAGAAGCGATGCATATGGTCGAAGTAAGGCAGGGCGAAAAATGCATCTCTTGAAAAAACCTTTAATCCACAGCCTGTATCGGGGGTCTGGTCTTTTAACAATCGCCGCCGTACCGTGTTGGCGATGCGGGAAGACAGACGAGTTACGAAAGAATCGCTCCTCCGTTTTCGATGTCCGACAACGAGGTGTAAACGATCATCTTTGAAGGGATCAAGAAGATAGGATAAAAGTAAGGGGATATCCGAAGGATCGTTTTGCCCATCGCCATCCAAGGTCACGATCCACTCGCCTCTAGCCGCCTTGATGCCGCTGATTAAGGCTGTGGTCTGGCCGAGGCTTTTTTCATGTTTAAAGATCCTTAGTCGATGGCATCCTGTGTGACGAATTTCCTTTAACTTTTGGACAGAGCCATCTGTACTGCCATCGTCCACGACGATTATTTCATAGTCGTAGCGATTTTCTAATGTTTCTTGAATTTCGTGTATGAGGCGAGGCAGGTTCTTGGCCTCATTTTTAGAAGGAATGATTAGAGAAATCGTCGATTTGTCCATCGTTTCTTCACCGGGAATAGAACTTTAAACTAACACACCTTCCTTTAATCATTCAAGAACTTATGCAAGATAATAATCGCGATATTTTACGTTTATTCGTCTCCTTTTACGTGTTCTATTCTGTATAAATTCTATTTCCAAAAAATAAAGTAGGCGGGCTTACAAGAGGCCGTTATTTTTCCCACCCACCCCAAAGTGAGGACGCATATGATAAAATTAACCCTTAACAGCACTATTTTTATATTCTAATATTAAGGAGCCGATTAAATGGACGATCGTAGAAAAAGTATAAGAATTCCAGTTGCAACCGTCGCACATATTACGCCTCATGGGCTCGAATCCTCAACCAAAGTCATGGTCCGAGATCTTTCAACAAGTGGAATGGGCTGTATCTCCGAACATCCCTATCAAAAAGGAGATGTGCTTCGCGTTAAAATAAAATTGACAACGGAAAATAAAGAAGCCATTGTAGAAACACTCACAGCCCGTATTGCTTGGGTGTCGGAAATTAATGTGCAAAAATATGCCTTGGGTATCGAATTTCACGATGTCGAGTTAAAGAACCCAAACCTTTATGCCTACGTCATGAATCTTGAAAGTTTTGCTAATCCAGGCTGATTCTGAGTAAAAATAAGCTCAGAACTTATTCGAGTAAGGCCACACCGAAAAGGTCGTTATCCTTTCGACTTTTTACCCTCCTGCCGAAATACGGTAAATTTCCCATAATTTTCTTTAAAGAAACGCTTTCTTAAACCCTATTAATAATGATATAAAACGGATACGTTCGCTAAGAAGCACCGGACTTTTCCTGGGTCCGAGGCTGGGTCCGAATCTAAACAGAAGGAGCAAGTGGAATGATCCTAAAGACCGTAAAAAATCCTCATATAAAAAGAATGACCCCTAGGATTCTGATATCGACCTTTATCGTATTCTCTCTTTTCCTGCCGGGAAAACCGGTCAATGCCGCAGAACCTTTAGCTTCTCTCCGCGGCGCAGAAATCGAGATTGGTGGAGAACTCGAACTAGAGATTATTGATTCACAGGCCGATGGCACCGTCGTTAGAGATGGAAATGGGAATATCCTCGGTGGAACCCCCAATCCCAACTCACGAATGTCCATCGATAAAATTGTGATCACACCCAAAGTCCGCTTTAACACCGGCATTCTTTTTCAGGCCGACATTGAGTTTGGCCCAAGTAGTTCAAAAATAGATGAGGCCTGGATCAAGATTCCGGGCTTGCCCTTTAATTCCTGGATTAAATTTGGCCTGGAAGATACCTTTCACCACCCTTCACGTAAGACGGAAGCCTATCCCATCGTGGGCCACGCCTTCTGGCAGGATGAGGACTTGGGCCTATTTATGGGGGGAGAACAGGGATCTTTCTATTGGCGGTTTTCCGCGACGAACGGTCGAAGACTCAGAGACCGTCAAGCCGGAGAGGATGCGGTCTTCCCCATTACGACCGACGATGACGACAACGCGGAAACCAATGCCAATAAACAAGTCGGTCTCGGGCTGGGGCTCGACCACAGCTTCAAGGAAGCCCATAAAATCGACATTCTGCCGTTTTACTTTGAATCCGATCTTAGCGCCGGAGACATGGCCTACTTGAATGCAATTACGACCTACGCGGGAGGAACACAGGACAAGCAAAGCCGCTATGGCCTTAACCTCGACTACGTGTTGAGAGGCTTTTCCTTTTTTGGGCAAATCATCATGGCGGAAGATGGCGGCATGGATCGGGATGGCTGGTATATCCAGCCTTCCTACACGCAGAAAATCGGCATGGCCCGTTTACAGTCCATGGAATTTCTTGTGCGTTATGAAGAATACAATGTCGATCTCGTGCTTGATCCAAGCGATTCCCGAACCTGGAACCGGCAAAGAACCACCCTTGCGATTTTGAGCAAAATCGTCCCGGGTTTTACAGTCAAAGTGGAATATTATATTAACGAGGAAGACACGGGCGGCGCCAAAGTCGATAACAACGAAGCCCTTGTCCAGCTCGAAGCCAAGTTTTAGCCTGCGGGTTTTAGGAGGACGGTCGATTCAAGGCCATTTTTTCGAAAACAACGGTGTGGGTCAACTTCAAGCGAATATCAACCTTGACCTGATTGGGGTAGACATCGAGAGAATGCTGACTGCTATGGACGATTTCTCCGGAAGATAGGCGGAGTGTATATAGATTCTCCGAGCCCCTAAATTGGCGTCCCCACACCGTGGCCGTTCCTGCGGGATTGGGCACCAAGTCAATGTCATCGGGACGAATCATAACTGAAACCTCTGTGCCACTGGGAAACTTCGAGTTGTTTTGAAGTGCGCCTATGACTGTTTCGATACGATCCTGTTCAACCACCCCCGAAATAAAATCTGCCTGACCCACAAAGTCGGCTACAAAAGGATTCACGGGCGTATGATAAACCGCTTCAGGCGTCCCCTGCTGCTCTAATCGCCCCTCATTCAGGAGTACAATCTTATCGGCCATGGCAAAGGCTTCTTCGTGATCGTGAGTCACCAAGACGGCTGTTCGTCCCGTTTTCTGAAGGATCTCGGAAACGTCGGCGCGCATTTGATTACGCATGTCGGGATCCAGATTACTAAAGGGTTCGTCCAAAAGGACTACGATGGGATCGGGAGCCAAGGCCCGAGCCAAAGCCACCCGCTGCTGTTGTCCGCCCGAGAGTTCGTGTGGATAGCGATCCCGAAACGTGGAAAGTTCCACAATCGATAAGATTTCTTTTACTTTTTTATCTTGGGCCGACTTCGATAAGCGCATCAGTCCAAAGGACACATTTTTCGCTACAGTCAGATGAGGAAAAAGTGCGTAATCTTGAAAGACCATTCCAATCGCCCGATTTTCAGGGGGAACGAAATGGCCCGGCCTGCACATCTCACGTTCCTCAAGAAAGAGGGTGCCCGCATCGGGTTTCTCCAATCCGGCGATCAAACGAAGGAGGGTGGTCTTACCGCTTCCGCTCGGGCCCAAAAGCGCAAGCACTTCCCCTTCTTTGACTTGAAATGAAATATCCGAGACGGCCGGTGTCTTGCTTCCGGGATAGGCCTTGGAAACTCTGACAAGATCAATCGTCGTCATGATCCCACTCTAGAAGAATTGTATCGCACTTAAAATCGTTTCTCTGGATCTCGCATTAATAAATACACAGGAATCAGACCGGCCAATACCAGGACCATTGCAGGAAGCGCGGCACGAACCCATTCGCCTTCCGAGGTCATTTCAAAGATGCGAATCGCGAGGGTATCCCAACCGAAAGGCCGTGTCATCAGGGTAATCGGCATCTCCTTCATGACATCGACGAAAACCAGCACAAGTCCAGACATCAAGCCTCCCCGCATAATCGGAAGATAGACTCGTTTTAATAGTCCTAGACCGCTGCAGCCCAGGCTTCTCGCCGATTCGTCGAGATTTGGCGACATGCGCTTTATCGCACTTTCAATCGGTTGGTGCGCCACCGCGAGAAATCGGATCAGATACGCGACGAGCACCACCATCAAGCTGCCTTGAAGAAAGGTCGTATTATTGAAATAATCCGCAACCCAATTATCGAACCAGGCCAGTGGAATAAAGATGCCGACAGCAAGTACCGAACCCGGTAAGGCATAACCCAAGGTGGCAATGCGAACGCACATGCGGATAGGCTGGGAGTGATGCAGACGCTCGGCATACACAAGAACCAGCGTACAGGCCACAGTCATGAGCGCCGCCATGCCTCCCAGAAAAAGCGAGTGAGACAAAAAATCGAAATAACGTGAACCCAGATCTCGACCTATGGCCTGAGCACTCCAAAGAAGGAGTTGAACGACCGGGATCAAAAAAGAGATCGATAAAATCGTGAGCGCATAAGCGAAGCTGAGCCACTTTTTGACAGGAGAAAGGGCAACACGATCTCCCTGTATGCCGCCTCTGTCAACCCGGGTATAGCGGCTCCGGAAGGTTAAACTTTGTTCCAAGACCAGAAAGGCCAATACGACCAAAACGAGTATCGAAGCGAGCTGAGATGCTGTAGAAAGGGAAAAAAAACCAAACCAAGATTTATAGATGAGCGTTGTAAAGGTGTCGTAATTAAAGATGGCGACGGCACCAAAATCGGCCAGCGTTTCCATCAAGACCAAGGCTAAGCCCCCCGCGACCCAAGGTTTCGCCATCGGCAAAGCCACTTTAAAAAAACCGCGCGTCCGATTGTGTCCTAGGGTTTGTGCCGCTTCCAGCGCCCGGCGGCCTTGCGTTAAAAATGCGTTGCGTGCCAAGAGGTAGACATAAGGGTAAAGCGTCAGGGTGAAGACCAAAATCACGCCGCCTCTCGACCGGATGGGTGGAAACCAGAAACCTCCGCCAAACCATGCTCTGAATATGCTTTGAATCGGTCCGCTATAATCTAAGAGGCCAATCGCGACAAAAGCGGTGACATAGGTCGGAATTGCCATGGGTAACATGAGGGCCCAGTCGAAAAGTTTTCGACCAGGAAAGTCGTTTGCGGCGACGAGCCAAGCCAAGCTCACACCGATAAGCCCCGTTCCAAGAACCACGCCGAGACTCAGCCAAACGGTATTGCGCAAGACCTCCAGAAGAACGGTGTCGGCAAGATGCTGCCAAACCGCATCGTCAGCCTGAAATAATGATGAAAAAACAATCCCCAGCGGCACTAAGACAAGGGCGGCGATCAAAGCGACGGCCAGGCTCCATCGGTCGAATGTAAATCGGGCGATGGGTAATGCAGGTTTCCGATATTCTTCAGTCGCGATGGTCATTTTATAAATTCACGATCCAGCACTAAGGGTTTCTATGCACCAAGATGGATGCGAATCGGAATTATTTCCGTCTCCAAAGTGAGTAGATTGGGGTTAATGTGAGCGGGAGGTAACTGACCGTCATGCCTGTCCAGGCGCCGATCTGTCCGAAGGCCGCATAGGGCGTCACATATCGAATAATCCAAGGCGAGAGGAGATCGAGAAAGGTACTTCCAAAGGAAAGCCCGATAACACCCCACTTGATTTTTTGCGAAATAGGAACGGCGACATAGAGATGCGCCAAGACCAGGAGAACAATTCCCTCGATATAGGCATGAAAGTGTGTGACTTCCAATAGCTCTATAAATTCCTTTGGAAAGGCCATTTCTTCACTACCCTCGCCCCCGCGGTAATGTTTGACGATTTCGGAATAGCCGGGGCCCACGCGTTCCACAGCGATCAAAACAAAGCTTAAGTGTCCCACGAGGGCAAACACCAGAAATGCTGTATATATCACACGAATTTCACTTGAAGCTGACTCTAGCCAATTTCCCCGCCGTGTAAAATTTTTCACTGCCCTACTCCATCTCTATAAATAATCTCGAACAAGACCAAGCTCTTCCGAACCGCATAGGTTGCGGCGCGAGAAGAAAGCGTTGCCCCACTAATGGGAAGTACTTCCCGGCCGAGTTCCAATGGGTCTTCACGCCGCTTTCCAAAAAACTGTTTCATAAAACGCGGGTAACGGACCTCTGAACCTTTCGATTCACGATAAACCAAGACCTCATTGCCGACGATGCAACCTTTTAAATCTATTCCCACAAGAAAAGTGATAGGACGTTTCTTTCCAACAACATTGAGCAGCACGGCGTAACCGACTGCTTTCTTTTCCTTTCGAGCAACCCAAAATCGGTAATTTTTCTCACGAAAGCCCATACCCAAAAGCTGCTGGGCTGCATCGTGTTGCATCGTGTTCAGTTGAACATTTTCGACATCGTAGCCATCGGCATCTGGATGCATTTTTCGAAGGGCCTCTTCCTCGCTCGCAAAACGGATGGCTGTTGCATTGGCCCGGTCGGGCAGTAAAACCCCCAAGGCCAAGATGCCCATCATCGCAAGGAAAGATCGTCGTTTCATTACACGAGGTGTAGAAAAAAAAGACCATCCCCCTGTGTTCGATATGATGATGTCTGCTTGGCTAGGCTCAGTATCGATGGAGAGCATCAAGCCTTCCACATTGGATTGAGATTCAAGCAGACGGCGGCCTTCTTTTTTACCCATGACAAAGGCTGCCGTTGAGAGCGCGTCTGCTTCCATGGCCGATTGCGCAATCACACTCACGCTGGCCATGCCCTTTACCGGATACCCCGAACGTGGATCGATAATATGGCTATAGCGATTCCCTTGATGTATAAAACAGCGCTCGTAGTCTCCCGATGTCGAAAGGGCACGATTGGACAGCAGGACCAAATCCACCACGCCCTGTTCTCGACGTGGATCTTGAATCCCGATTTGCCAGCCGGTTTTCCCAGAAGGCGCACCTAGCGCATAGAGTGAGCTTCCAAAACTAAGCAGGCCGTCTTTAATGCCATAAGACTTTAGGCTTGCGACGGCGCGATCAATGGCATAGCCTTTTACAATCCCACCCAAATTGAGGGACATGTCCCTTTTGCCCAGGACAAGTTCTCCGATCTCCTCGTCAATTTTCAGTGATTGAAACCCCACTGCACGACGTTTCGAAGCAATTGCGGCGTCCGAGGGCGGACCGATATGATGATGCTTCAGACCGAAGCCCCAGAGATCGATTAAAGGGCCGGAACTGGGATCGTAAGCCCCCGCGCTCATTTCTGAATAGTGTAATGCGCAGGAAAGGATCTCAAGTATCTCCGGCACCAAGCGATATCGCCCTTCTCTACCCGCTGCATTTACAAGAGCGATAGGGCTCTCCGGTCTAAAAATACTAAAGAGCGCTTCGATTCGGGCCACTTCCCGAAAGGCTGCGTCGACCGCTTTTGCACAAAGCGTTTCGGGGCCCAGGGCGGTAATTTCCATCGGCGCACCCATCAGGACACGGGTGCGCCGATACATCCTGTTTATTATTTTTGAACGAAAGGCGACCCTTCGGTCGCCTTTCGAGGCATTATCGTTCATCAACTTCCATCCACTAGAACATATAGGCGAGTCCGAAATTGTATTGATCTGTATCGCCACCGGCGGCATCCTGAAAATTTTGAAAGTCCGCCTTGAAAGCCACTTGAGGATCGGGATAATAAACAATTCCGACTGTCGTGACCTCTCGATCGTTTTTGCCACTGGCTGCAAAAGCGACCCCATCGCCATTAAGACCGCTCGGAAGGGCATCTTGCGTATTCACTTCGGAAAGACGCGCGAAGGGAACGAGATCCCATGATGTTCCCATAAGATGTGCCAGATGATAGGCCAGCTCTATGGACCATCCGACCAGCTCTTCACCCACGGTTTGGCATGCGAGCGGACCGGATATAAACGCACCCGTCGTGGTATTGGCTGCACTGGGTGCTCCCGCTTTACATGTGGCGCGACTAATGTTATCGGCCTCGTCAATATCGATCTTTGCATACACGGCCTGAACATCGATCCCTGACATGCGTAGCCTGCCATCAAGTGTGTAAAGGAAAACGGAAGGACTGCCCACGATAGTGTTATTCTGATCCACCTCGCCATGATAGACGGACGTGCCCAAATCCAGGCCGGCAAGGGGGTTGTATTCCAGGCGGCCGACCACGGCAAGTTTCTCACCGGTTTGCGGCTTACCTTCACCACCGGCAGCCTTTCCTCGGCCGCCTCGTATCCCTGAAGACCCGCTAAACCCTTCGGCGGCCAGTCCGGAAACGACATAGACCCGATATTTGAGGCCTTCCATCGGCGACCCAAAAATGCCGATTCCTCCTTCCTGCCAAGTCGTCGGAATAATGACCGATTGAAGAAGCGGGCGTTCGACACTGTAAAAGAGCGTAGGCTCGTGATATTCGTTCAAAGGACCCACCGGCATTAACATGACACCCGCCCGCATGTTAAAAGACGGATTGATCGAAAAATCGAGATAGGCAAATTCCAATTCCATCTCCTGCGCCGCATGTTCAAAATCGACCTCAGTGTGAAGGCTGATGGTGTCGTTGATGTCATAACTTAAGCCCCAAACCATTCTGTGCAAATCCATTTTGGATTGGCCGCCATTACTCGGAACGTTGTAGTGAAGCTCACCATAACCATGAAGCTGGACCTTAGAACTTTCCGCTTCGGCCTCCATCTCCAAGGCCCAGGCCTGCGGTTCCATATCTAGTACGAATAAAGTAAAAAAAGTGAATACCCATTTTTGCATCTTCCAGAACCTCCCTTTTGATTGATTTATAGTGTTAGATGTGCGTTTCCGCACCTTCGGGCTCTGGTTCGCAAAGGATCTCTGGCCTCAGGTATAGAGGGACAACTCCCCCTATTATCTTTTAATTCACACGAATGTCGTTTATTTATTATTCTTGGTGCAGGTTGCACAAGTACCATAAAGCTCCAGTCGATGACTGAAAATTTTAAAGTGATGTTTCTTGGCGACCTCTTCCTGCAATTTTTCGATTTCTCTATTCTCAAACTCGATTATTTTATTGCACTGACGACAGATGAGATGATCGTGATGGTTCACATTGTAAGTGAGTTCGTAACGGGCCTGTCCATCGCCAAACTGGCGTTGCTCGGCAAGACCGCTTTCACAAAAAAGATTTAAGGTTCGGTAGATGGTTGCCAAGCCGACCGATGCACCTTTGTCCTTCATATGCCGATATAATTCCTCTGCCGTAATGTGACGCTCAAGCGCCATAAAGGCCTTCAGAACGGCATAACGTTCTTTGGTGACTTTGAGACGATGTTTGGAGATATGTTTTTTTAAAATGTCTTCTTCTTTGGTCATCGTCTTCCTGATAAAGGAGATTCAAGTCTATGGCTAAAAGGATAAATCCTTTCGTCTTATTGCATCACGTCTTCCCGCTCCACCGTCACCGGTATGAGATGTAGGCGTTTACAGCGTTTGCACTTCAACTCCAGCCCGGTCGGCAGCAAACGGGCCACCAAACTGCCACACATGCAACGTATTTCCTTCGGACCGGCCCGCTTGATTTCAAATTTTTCTTTCATATTTTTTAATAACCCAACTTATACCCAATACTTATCTAAATTGAGAATCATTATCATAATCAATAAAAACATATTAACGCGGCACTATCCTGGAGTCAAGTCAATTCCTATAAAAAAAATTGTGTTAAAAAATGCGGACTCTAAGCTTTAAAACGACCTCACCTAAATTCACGATCTTTCTGATAATTGTGCCCCCTTTTCCTATCGAATCGGCAATTGATCTTGACCCGAGAAGGAGAATGAGACGATAATTGGACCGGTTTAATCTCATGACGGATCTCCTCATACTCTTCGCAAAATCGCCCGAACCCGGTCGGGTCAAGACCCGCTTGCTCCCCCTTTTCAATAAAGAGGAAACCGCCAAGCTCCAAGAAGCTTTTATTTTGGACAGTCTCCATTTAATTCAAGCCTTAAACGCCAACAAAGCCATGGCCTGTTCGCCGGATACCACCCACCCCTTTTTCCACCATTGTGAAAAGGAACACGCGATTCCTTTGATTCCCCAAGAAGGAAAGGATCTTGGGGAACGGATGAAAAATGCCTTCTCATGGGCTTTTTCTAATCATTTTCATAAAGTGGTCATTATCGGGTCCGATTCTCCGACCCTGCCGAGGGCCTTTATTCGAAAAGCCTTTCAAGCGCTTGAAGCTCGATCAATCGTCTTGGGACCCAGTCTCGATGGCGGCTACTATCTCATTGGCGCAAGCGCCCCACTCCCCGATCTATTCAGCAAAATACCCTGGGGCACCGCAAGCGTTTTAACCCAAACGCTTATGCGATTGAATGAAATGAAAATCCCGACCTCCCTCCTCCCCTTTTGGTATGATATAGACCGGCCCGATGATGTGGCCTTTCTCAAGGCTCATTTGGCCAATGTCGATGGAGACGAAGGACTCCGGCCAAATTATACGATGGAATTACTTTCAATATGGGATAGGAAGAAGCGCGATTGAAGGACATGGGTCTCTATATCGATTTTCCTTTTTGCATCGCACGTTGCGCGTTTTGCGCCTTTCCCATCCAGGGTTTTCGTTCTGGTCTTGCCGAGGAATACCGCCTTGCCCTCCATCAGGAAATTGAACTCCTCGCATCCTCTCCTGAAATGGAAGGCCGGGAGATTGACAGCCTCTACTTGGGGGGCGGCACGCCCACACAATATCCTGCGGAAATACTGATCGCCTTTATTGAGCATTGCCGAGCGCATTTTCGGTTTGCACCCGATCCCGAAATTTCTCTGGAGGCCCATCCTGCAACATTGAATAAATCTGGACTGTCGGATCTGCTTCGAGGGGGGATTAACCGCTTGTCCCTTGGCGTACAGTCTTTTTCCGATACACATCTGCACCGCTTGGGCCGAAACCACAGTGCAGCAGATGCGGATGCCGCTTTTCAGGCCGCCCGATCCGCGGGTTTTGAAAATATCGGCATCGATCTTATCTATGGCCTCCCTGAGCAGGATCTTGAAGATTGGATAAAAACACTTCAGCATGCGATTGCCCTTTCACCAGACCATATCTCGATCTACGGCCTAAGCATCGAAGAGGGAACCCTTTTTGGAAAAATGGAAAAGGCAGGTACACTCACTCAGACGCGTGATGAAGTTCTTCTGGACTATTATGAAACAGCCCGCACCATTTTGGGGAACGCAGGCTATCTTCAATACGAAATTTCCAATTTTGCCAAGCCGGGTAAAGCCTGCCGGCATAATCAACGTTATTGGAATCGATCTGAAATGCTCGGCTTAGGCCTCGCCGCCCATTCCTATATTCGACATGAACGGCGGGAAAACACTGAAAACCTTTCGGATTACATTGAAGCCCTGAAAAAGGGAAAAAGTCCTTCAATTCGCTGCGATAAAATCAGTAAAGAAGACGAACAGATCGATAAAATCATCTTCGGACTCAGAAAGACAGAAGGGATTCCATTTCAATTCTTGAAGCACGATGCACAGCGTTCGCGTAGCGCATCCGCCCTTGCTAATGATGGACTTGTGGAGATTCACAATAACCGTCTTCGATTAACACCTAAGGGTATGCACTTGGCGGATGAAGTAGCGATCGCGCTTATTTAAGATGACACCGGCGTCATCGATTGCCATCCCCTCCCGAATCGGTGTATAAAACGATCTATGGAAAAAGAACCCATCGAATCTCGCCTCAATGACGAAACATCCAAAGCGTCGCAATTGAATCGTCCCGTAGAGGAAACCTTTTGGCGGCGGCTCAAAAAGCCCATCGTGGGCCTCTCGCCCATGGACGGTGTCACCGACCCTTGCTTCCGGCTTATGATGGCCTTGCACGGACGACCGGATCTCATCATGACGGAGTTCTTAAGTGTCGATGGCATTTGTCATGGCGCAGAGAGTGCCCTGCAGGGCCTGGCCTTTCACGAAAGTGAACGCCCCATCATCGCGCAGCTCTATGGTCCCACACCCGAAACCTTTTACCATGTCGCCCAATTGGTTTGCGAATTGGGTTTTGATGGTCTCGATATTAATATGGGTTGTCCGAGCAAAAAGGTTTCGGCGCTCGGTTCGGGAGCCGCGCTAATTCAAGATCCACCACGGGCTCAAGCCATCGTCGAAGCGGCAAAAGCCGGCATCGCGCGCTGGGTGAGTGGCGCTCCGCTTTCCATCTGCCAAAAATATCCCCTTGTTGCGGACTGGCTTGCAGGGCGAAAAAAGAAAAACACTCCGATAGACGATAGGCGCTCCATCCCTGTCTCCGTAAAAACGCGTATCGGCGTTGATCGCATCGTCATCGGCGATTGGATTGCTGCCTTACTCGAGGCCAGGCCTGCAGCCATCTCCATTCACGGACGAACACTGAAGCAAGGCTATCGCGGCGATGCCGATTGGGATAAAATTGCGGAAGCCGCCGAAATTGCCCAAGGCAGCGGCACTTTTATTCTCGGCAACGGCGACCTCCGCTCCTTAAAAGACGCCTTCCTCCGTATTCGGAAAACAGGTGTCGATGGCGTGCTTATCGGACGGGCCGCCATGGGCAATCCTTGGATCTTCCATCGGAAAGAAATTCTACGCGCAATCTCAGCCCAAGCGGAATCTGTCCCAAATGCGATTGATTTATCTCTTCTAGAAGAAAGACCTGTAAGCACCCATTCTCGTTTTGCCGTCGCCCTTCAACACGCCCGCCTCTTTCAAGCCAGCTATGGTGAGCGCTATTTTAAAGGCATGCGGAAACACTTGGGTTCATATTGCCGAGGTTTCGAAGGCGCGCGCGCCCTGCGCTCTAAAATGGTTCGCGTGCTGAATGCGGAAGAGGCCGCCGCCTTAATCAAAGATTATCTTTCCCATCCGACCGCTCCTCCCGCCTCGACGACGATTCAAAGCGATGCCCAACTCACCCGCTGAATTAATTTTGGCCTCAAGCTCTCCGCGCCGCAAGGAGATTCTCTCGCGCCTCGGACTCCCCTTTCGCATTGTCGCGCCCGCCTATCAAGAACACAGCAATCCTGCATACTCCGCCGAAGCCGAAGCACGCTGTTTTGCCGAAGGCAAAGCGCTATCAATTGCAAAGGACCTTAAAAACACAATTGTGATTGGAAGCGACACCCTGATCGAGTTTGAAGGAGAGAAGATCGGAAAGCCCGAAAGCCCGCAAGCGGCTCAGTCGATGTTGAAGCGGCTGCAAGGGAAATCGCACATCATTTGGACCGCCGTTTTTTTGATTGATACGACCGATGGGGCGAGCCAAGGCTCTGTCGAAAGCGTCGCGGTGACGATGTATCCAATAAAGGACAATGAGATTTCAAAATATGTTGAAACAGGTGAGCCCTTAGACAAGGCCGGAAGTTATGCCGTTCAGGGCATCGGACAAAAATTTATTAAAGAATTAAAAGGAGACCGCTTAGCCGCGATTGGTCTACCCTTGCAGACCATCGCGGCATTTTTACGCGCGCGGTATTTTAACTTGCCTAAGGATGAGCATCTCTTATGAAGTTCGAAAAATATCCCATTTCCGACGCCATCAAAAAAAACCTGAATAGACTGGGCTTCGTTCGGACCACGGACATTCAATTTAAAGCCATCCCTTCCATTATGGCGGGAGAAGACGTCTTGGCCATCGCCCAAACCGGAACCGGAAAAACGGCGGCCTTCGCCATTCCCATCGTCAACGCAATCCATAACAATAAAATCAGCAAGCGCGCTCAAGGGATTCGATGCATCGTCCTCGTCCCGACGCACGAACTGGCCCTACAAATTGAAGAGGTCTTCAGCGCCTTATCGGCCCATACCTTTGTTAAGGTTCTGGCCATTTATGGGGGTGTAGAACAAGAAGCCCAGATCCAAGCCTTAGAAGACGGCATCGACGTTTTGATTGCCACGCCTGGACGGATGTTCGACCTCATCCATCAAGCTTATATTAAATTAAATCGGATCGAAACCTTTGTCATCGACGAGGCCGACCTGATGCTCGACCTCGGTTTTATCGAAGACATTCGTTCCATCAAGCATAAGCTCACTCGGAGACATCAAACCCTATTCTTTTCCGCTACCATCAACAAAGAAATCAAAAACCTCGCCTATACTCAGGTAAACCATAACGCAATTCGAATTCAAATCTCGCCCGAAAATCGCGTCTCGAAAAATGTGTCGCACTATGTCATGTTCGTAAAGATGGACGACAAGCGATTTTTTCTTCAGCGCTTCATCACCGATCACCCCGAAAGCAAAATGATTGTTTTTGTTCGCACACGGGTCCGTGCCGAACGCGTGGTCAAGGCCATGGCGCGTGTGGATATCAAGGCCTTGAGCGTCCACGGCGAAAAGGATCAAGTCGAACGGTCGGAGGTGATGCAGACTTTTAAATCGGGCGACTGTTCTATTTTGATCGCCACTGATTTGACCGCCCGCGGCATTGATATCCCGAACGTGAACTATGTCATCAATTATGACCTTCCCGAACAGGCGGAAAATTACATCCATCGCGTGGGACGTACAGGCCGCGGCACAAATAAGGGCGAAGCCCTCTCCTTTTGCAGCCCTGAAGAAAAACCACGTCTTGAAGAAATCCAGTCTTATCTCGATAAAGAGATCGAAGTCGTCAAACTCGCTAAAAAAGACTACGCCTTCACCCTCGATCACCCCAAAGCCGAAAATACCTTGGAGGCCCTACGCGTAGAGATCGCAGATTGGGAAAAAGCCAAGCCCAGGAAAAAACGCAAACTTAAGAAGAAATAAAATGAGAAGCTCCATGTTGAAATTCTGGGAATTGTTCGGATAAGAACATTTGATTGGAAAACATTCGCTGAGAGATTAAACCTCAACTTCTTCCCGAAAGCGTTAATTTTAATTTTAGGCTTTTTATCCACCCTTTCAATCGCCATTCATTGATCTGTGTTTATCATGTTTTCCAAAATGATTTTCAAAGACCCCAAAGACCCAGTTCATAATTAATCATCTCTCATGCAGGACATCCATCCATCGAATCGCCTCTGCGTCAGTAACCTTCCCTAAGTAAACTTGTGTTGTTTTCAAATCTTGGTGCCTCAGAATGACTTTTGAGATGATCTCCAAGGGCATCCCGTTCCGACTGGCATAGGTGGCCGAATAACGGCGCAGGTCATGGGGCGAAATCTCGACATGCAGTTTCGCCCCATACTCTCGAATCATGCTTCTGGCCGTCGAATAACAGATCGGAAAGATCTTGTCTTGAGGCAAAAGATTTTTCTGATTCACATAATCCATTAATCGCTTTGCCACTTGTGCCGGCATGAAGGCAATCTCTTCATCCTTCCCGGATTTTGGATTCTGTAGAATCAACTTTCGGTCGGCGATATCTTGCGCCCGGAGATTGAGCACTTCCCCGATTCTTAAGCCGCATCGGGCCTGAAGTTCCATGATGAGCCGGTCTCTGATCTTTTTTGTGTTGTAAATCATCTCATCAACGGTTTCCTTATCCAGGATCTTTCTTGGTTTGCGTTTTGGCATGCGAAAGGACTTGGAAAGAATCTTTGCAGTACACGGGTTCTTCATCTCCAAGCTGCAATTTTCGATGATGAAGTTGTAGAAGGCCTTGAGCTGCGCATAGCGCAATCGCCTCGTTGCTTTGGCACGACCTTCCGTGAGGGATTCCAGGAATTGATAAAGTGCTTCCGGTCCAAGCATGTCGATCAAATAATCCCCAAATTGTTTTTCAAAGTGCTCCAGAATATACCGATACGTTTTCCGTGTCTTCAGTTTAAAGCTGGCCTGTTGATGGTTTTTAAAGTGTCTGATGGCTTCTTTGATATTCATGACCCTTCCTCCAATTGTAAATGGGGTCTTTGGGGTCAGGCAACTTTATAACATCGATTCACAATAAAAGATAAAGTAATATTTTACTATGATGCATGATGCGCAATATGCTATACTTTGCCGGTGATCAAGTCATTCAAGCACAAGGGATTACGGAATTTGTATGAAACGGGTAGAACGACTGGCATTCAGCCAGCTCATAAAAAGCGACTTCGATTGCAACTTGCAGCTTTGGATACAGCGGCAACAATTAAGGATATGGATGTCCCTGGATTTCGGCTTCATCCCCTGAAAGGGGAACGAAAGGGGATTTGGTCTATTACAGTCAGTGGAAACTGGCACCTTACGTTTGAATTTTTAGAGGGTAACGTTTATATCTTAAACTATGAGGATTATCACTGATGGGCATGTACAATCCGCCACACCCCGGCGAATTTATTAGAGAAATATATATTACGCCTTCCAAGATGAGCATCCGAAAAGTTGCTATTAGTCTAGGTGTCTCACCTTCAACATTGAATCGCCTTTTAAACGGCGAGAGCAATGTATCTCCTGAAATGGCTTTACGCTTGGCAAAAGGCTTGGGACGTTCTCCTGAGAGCTGGCTGGCCATGCAAGATCAATATGATCTTTGGCATGCAAGGAAGCGCGTTGATTTGAAGTCGGTTAAGAAGTTAGACGTATCGGTTGCGTAATATAGAGTCCATGCATCCGATAAATCTGGGGATGTTTATAGTCGCTTAGCTCTATTTCTCGGTAAGCCTGTAATTCGTTGGTTTCAATAGAGTTTACTAGGCAATTGTCTTCCCAAAATCCGATAAAAATTTGACCCGAGATGAAGTACAGATTTTAGAAATCCTTTTTTTAAGAGTTTTCATATACATTGAATATATTTAATAAACGGTGTAGATTTACCTGAAAACCATAGGGACTGTACGGATGAATTTTCCGTAATACAACAATCGGTTCTCATATATAAAAGGTTGCTTTCAGCTTTATAATTAGCCCATGCCAAAGGATATCGATCCAAATAAACCCCTTTTCCCGATAAGTGTTGCCGCAGAAATACTAGAAGTGGATCCTCGTACCCTTCGGATTTATGAAGAAAAAGGTCTAATCAATCCTTCAAGGACTGACGGTAACAGAAGGCTTTACTCCCTCAAGGACATTGACCTTTTAGAGTATGTTCATTATCTCGTTCAAATAAAGCGTGTCAATGCCGCGGGTGTTCGGGAAATCCTCTCTATTCTCAAGTCGATGCCTGAGGATACACGCGAGGAACTAACCGCGAATGTGGAAAAGACGATTGAAAAACTTCCCCAAAAGGCCCTTGAAAAATATAAAAAGGGCGATGAGGACATCGCCGAGTCTCTGACCAGCGAATAAACGCCCCCCTGAAATATCTTCCCTTATTTTCATCCAATGATCGGCGCTTGGCAGCATTTTTCGATCTCTCTTGAGCCCATAATTCTATAAAGATTATTGTCATATTTAATGATAGATTTAATACATTATTTATGCTATATTACATATCATATTATATGTAATTAACATGCGTTCGACTTCTCGAAGCGACCATTCGACCTTTAAATAGGTGAATCTGTTTCCTAAGACCTTAATTAAGAACAGGAGGGAAAGCCAATGGGAAAATCGGAAACTGCTGTTCGATGCGGGATTGTCTTGGCTGCCGGAAAAGGCATGCGCCTAAGGCCCTATATTCACCGGATACGAGGAGATCACCTACCGAAACAATTTGTACGTTTACAGGGCGTCCGGTCGATGCTGGAGCAAACCGTTCACCGTTGTGAAAAGTTAATCGATCCCGAGCGGCTTTTCATTGTGATCGATCAATCCCACATCGATTATGAAGAGGTCCAATGCCAGCTTTCGCATCATCCCGAGGGGTGCGTGGTCCTCCAACCCGAAAACAAAGATACGGGCCCCGGCCTACTCCTCCCTCTAATGCATCTTTATAAGGATTATCCTGAATCCATCGTCGCTGTTTTTCCTTCCGATCATTTCATCAAAGAGGAAAACCTTTTCATGCGCTATGTCGATCTGGCCTACGACAGGGTTGCAGAAGACCCTTCACGCATCGTGCTGATCGGCATGGAACCCAATAAACCCGAAGGGGAATATAGCTACATCCTTCCAGGCGAGAAGATTGCCGGTCCGTCGTTTTCCGTTCTTCGTGAGGTGCGACGTTTTGTCGAAAAACCGCAAGCCGCCACCCTTGCAAAACTGCACCGTGAAGGCGGTCTGTGGAACACCCTTGTGATGGTCTTTCATCCGGAGAGGCTTTTAGCCTTGGTCCGCACCCTCCATCCGAGAGGGTACTTTGGCTTTTTACGGATCTGGAGGGCATTGGGAACCCCTCATGAAAAAGAGGAAATCAAGGCCGTTTATCGTGACTTAAAGCCCTTTAACTTTTCGAGGGATTTTCTTCAAAAACTATCGATTCAACACCCTTCGAGCTTCGCCGTACTCCCCGTCCAAAATGTGCTTTGGAGCGACCTTGGATCGGAGGACCGCGTCAATCGGATCGTGCATGCCTAATGAAAAAAAGAAGCGGTATAAAAAGAGGCGCGAAACCAAGAGACCCTCGGCTAAAATTGGCCTTTGATGATTCGGAGCTTAAGCTTACCCTAAAATTCAATATTTATTATTATTTTTTTGTAATATAATATGCATTTATTTTAAATAAATATTGCTTTAAATCTCTAAATTAAATATCATTAAATCCTGCATATATTTATATTAAATAACTTGCCTCTTAACAATTTACAGCATAGGAGATATAATGGTGAAAATTGAGGGAAAGAGGAGGCGAGATGCAGAAAGAAGAGGCCGTATTTTTAAAATGGCAAATCCGTTTTGGGACAGAAGAAGCGTGTGTAAAGTA
>JAJDBW010000063.1 GCA_029261155.1 Nitrospirota bacterium
AGGCGACGGATTGTCTTTCAAAGAGGCCATCCTGGCAACGGCTCATAAACTGATCAGAGTCATCTTTTCGATGCTCACAAAGCGAACTTATTTCTCCACTCAGATGAGCTGATTACGACGAATCGATAGTAGTTGACTTAAGTCGTTGAAATTTTACACTTTGGAATTTATCGAATTCGCCTACAATTCTTTATAACTTAGAAACCAGAGAATCAATGATTACCAGGCTTATTAATATGCAGAAGCTCTGAGCCACTTCATGGTAAAGGTTTCTTTCAACTTTTTGGGGAGACATACGTAAATTATTGTCGAAGGGCATAAGCCTGCACCAATATTGGGGGTGATAAAGAACACGTACCGAACAATTCGAACCCTCGGGTTCTAAAACACATAGTTAATGGCGCCAAAACCACTGATGACGTAGTCTTTGCTAACAATGGGGCTATGGGTGACTTCATCGTCGAGCATCTCAGCAGCGACGTTCATAACGATCAACCAGTCGCGGTTGATCTCGATAAACATGCCAAAACCGGCTTGAATGCTGAGGGTATCATCCAGAGGATAGGCACTCCGACCGGGCCTTGCTTTACTAATCGGCACGCCAAAATCATGATTCGCAAGATCCGCACTAAGCCAATTCAATCCAATTTTTGGAGAAAACCGAAATACTCGGACCTGAAAGGATTTGTCGATTTCTAAGCGGGCCGTCCCTCCGCCTATTTCGTCTAGAACATCGTGACTGTAGCTGACTGTCAGATCCACGCCGCCAGGCAGTTCGGCCTGCAATGCCAGACCGGCCATAAAAGTGTCCCTGCGGTCGCCCATGCCATCGAGAAAATTGCTGTCTTTTTCTTCATAAACACCGATCCGATATTTTCCCCTTGCGGCAAGTCGAAGTTTTCCGCTACCGAGAAGTCCGATCTGGATTGTGGGACCGAAGATCTGTAAACGTTCACCGATGTAGGTCAGGGCCGGAATGACTTGATCCACTATTTCGTCATCATCGCGATAGGGACTGCTTCGAACTATGACGCCAAGACCTAGGCCGAGACGACCCCGCTTTCCCAGTGGACGATAAAGTATCACGTCGACGTCCCTTGTCTCCTCCTCTCTCAGCGTGAAGGCCGCGCGATTGAAACGGGGCGGGCCCTTCGGTCGGTATTGGTTCGAAAAGCCGAGGGGTTCCTTCGGGATGCCGATAAAATTTTTGTCGATGCGGCCATTCCCGTTTTCGTCGTAATACACCATTAAGGCATACTCTCCAGGAGGAATGTCCTCGATCCGGTAGTCCGCACGCCCACCAAGTGGATATCTTACGGCCTTCGCCGGATCGCGAAGATCACCAAAGGCATTGGCTGAATCGAAGAGTAATAAAACGAGGGTTCCTTTTGATGGCGGGCCTGCGACCCGAACGATCAACTCTGCCGCTTCCAGGCCCGACGCTGCGGCCACGAAGAACACACAAAGTAATGCAGTGCGCCAAATCTCATTCACTATCAATAGGTATACCTAATATCCCCGGTTATAGGACTTTGATTCGAACGCCGGATAAAACCGGCAGGGATGCTTGAAGATAAGGTCCGCGGCCAGGCCAAACTATGAGGGGACTTTAAATCCATATCTTTAATTCAGAGAGTGCAGTCGATGAAAGCAAGTAGCCCTCTTGACTTGATCTCGCTAATTTTTGCGTTTCTTCTAATAATTGACTTGGTGGCCAACTTTGAACATTGCATCGCCTACCAGGGTAAAGTCTAGAAACATATCCCCACATGTGCTGTAGACTATTATAAAGGCCGCCTTCCGATGGCCGTTTTCTCAATAGCAACACCAATTCATCGGCGAAGTCGGAAAAATCTTGGCCGGGCGAGGTTTTTGATAAAGCCCTTCCCAACTCCCGATAGAGCGCAACATCTCTCGCCATAACAGAAAATTTGTGATGCGCCCACAATTGCTGTCTTGTTTGAGGAAGGGGTATGCGCCCTAGTTCTTTTCCGACATACCTTTCCTTAAGTAAATTAAATTGAACACGCGGCCGATCAATGAAGTGATTAGGCCAAGGGCCCTTTGGAAATTGGGCTTTAAGGGGAGATGCTTCCTTGTACCCTCTTAGAAACATTTCTGCAGACAGAGACTGATGGCGCTGCCTGATTGCCCAAAGAGAATCTTTCCAACGCAATGTTTCAGGATGTTGGGCATAGCCTTTTTTGTTGTTAGTGATGATGGAAATGATGCCGTGAAGTTCTCGGTGCTCGCCAAGCAAACTTTGGCGATTGAGATAGCCAGGATGGATGTCCCAAATTCTCATCAAAATATCCTCGTTGTATCATCAGTCTTGGCTGGCGGAATTGAACATCATCGTTATAGATTCAAAAACGGCTTCTAGAAATAACATTATTTTAGATTCTTAGCGCAGCGGAATCCGATGCCATCCGTTTTTAAAGCAAAACCGCCCTTGTCCCGCGCAGTCGAACGAAGCCCCCTGCCTGTATGATGCCATGAGCCACCGCGGATGACCTTGAGAATACCTTCCTTCGGTCCAGTCGGATTTTTTGTTTTGGCTTCCTGATAAGATTCGGGATGATACCAGTCCTGAACCCACTCTCTCGCATTGCCCGCCATGTCATGAACTTTATAAACCGATTGTCCTTTTGGAAATGAGCCCACGGCTCGAAGGGTGTTGAGGTCTTTCCAGTCAATCCCAAAGTTTGCAATCTCGCGGGTCGGGAGCGTATTCCCCCAAGGATAAATTTTTCCATCGGGGCCCCTGGCGGCCTTTTCCCATTCCGCCTCGCTCGGAAGCCGTTTGCCGGCCCAGTGACAATAGTCGAATGCGTCGTACCAGGTGACCTGTACAACGGGTAAATCCGCGATACCCGGGACCCCTGAAAGGGGACCTTCTCGATAGGGATTGGGCGGGTCTTTGTGTACACTCGCCTTTACAAAAGCAAGATAGCGCGCATTGGTGACTTCAAAAACATCAATGGCATAGGAATCCAGAAACACGCTCTTCTGCGGCCGTTCATCGGGCCTGCCCTCTCCTTCCGCACTGCCCATTAAAAAAGGGCCTTCAGGCACAACCACCATGGAAACAGGATCTAAGCCTTCGAGTGTTTCGGAGGCCTGTGTTTGAGCGGACATCAACATAATAATAAATAGGACCTGAAAGAAAACCCGCCATGGGTCGATCGCTTTTAAATCTTTCCTCATTGTTTTTTCTCCTGGCTCTGCTGGACCACGCGCTGTGTGATCTGATCTATTTGGGCCAATTTTTCAGTTAACCTTTTTTGGTTTTTCATTTTTGCCGCGTCTTTGGCTTCGACAAGCTGGGTCCTTGCCGTATGGAGATCGCTCTCGATTTGGGTTTGAACCTGGGGCGAAGAAAGCGTCCCGGAGAGGGCGGCGATGTGATAGACATCCCAGGCATGATCCACGGCGCGTTGCGCCTCACCGATAGTCTTTATTGATGTCTCATCGACTGTCCTGATTGGTGCGGCTTCAATGGGATAGGCCTTGGCCAGCATGATGACCAAGAGGATAAGCTTGATAATCGTTCTCTTCGCTTTCATCTATTTGATCTCCTTGTTGTGTGTTTTGTTCGATGGGATAAAAACATGCGTTTTTGCGCATCTGCTTGGCGGAGAACCCTTCACTCCCCGCCAAGCAGGCTGCCCTCAATTGGATTTCGTGGATTTCGCCATTTTTTCGATGAGCATTTTGGTATCGAGAAACTCTTGATTCGTGGGATCGAGCTTCAGGGCCTCGTTAATGGAGGCAAGGGCTTTGTCGGTTTTCTTGCCGCCCAAGTGAATGAGGCTTTTCATAAAGGCTTGTTGGGTTTCTTCCGTGACGTTTCTGGAAGCATCTTTTGCGCAACGGAATCCCAATCCGATTCCATAGGAATTGTTTTCGGGCTTGTTCCAAAAACGGTGACTGGTGTGCTGAGATGAACTCGGCGCAAACCAGGATCCGCCGCGAAGCACTTTCATCTCTCCCATGGCGCCCCATTTGTAGCCTTTGACAGGTCCTTTGGGATTTAACACGACGCTGACGTTGTAGTACTTCGGATCGTACCAATCTTCGACCCACTCGTAGACATTGCCGCCCATATTCATGACCCCGTAACCGCTGGCACCTTCAGGATAGGCATCCACCGGACTGGTTTCCTTCACATTTTGGCAACAGTTGGATTTGTCTTCGGCGTATTCGTGTCCCCAGGGATAGTGGGATTCGTTCGGACCTTTCGCGGCTTTTTCCCATTCCGCTTCAGTCGGCAGTCTTTTTCCTTCCCAACCGCAAAATGCCGTTGCGTCGAACCAGTTGACCCCAACCACCGGTTGCATGGCTTTGTTCAATGTACGGTTGTCCCAATAGGCCGGTGCCGCATGGCCGGTGGCGTCCATGAAGGCACCGTATCTCTGGTTGGAGACTTCATACTTATCTATGTAAAAGTCGTTAAGCACGACTTTGTGTTCAGGGCTGTCGTAGTGCATGTTGTCTCCCATGCTATATTCGCCGAAGGGAATTAAAACCATATCCTCCATGCCTTTTGCTTGACTGAAACTGACCGTGCTGATCATCAATCCCAAAAGGGCTGTTAATCCCATTGATATTTTTTTCGCTTTGCTTATCATCGACTTTCCTCCTTGTTTAAGCTTCCCCCGAATGGGGAAGCTTGTTTCGTTTATTTTTACTTCCACTTGTTCCTCATAAAAATACTGACCATCCGTTTTAAAGGGACGGATTTACCCTACTAGTTGAGGTGAACTGCGCCCTCTGGAGCGTTGGATTCTACAGGTGAGATCGTCTGGTATATCTCGTCATCGTCCAAAGTAAGACCGAGGCGATTTAAAAGAATAAGGACGTCGATCACCTCCCCGCATTGAACGCAAGAACGACTGAATAACTGTTCTTCGCCCAAATAATAGGAACCAAACATCAATCCGCCACAACGCTGGCAGACAGGGCTGTTCAGGTAATTTCTAATCACGTGCCTGTCTGAGCTGTTTATGGGTCTTTTTTCCTTTAAAGATCCATTGATCCCCTTTTTTTCTTTCATCGTTAACCCTCCCTTTCAATCGGTCCGAATATAAGGAGTGGACCTTCTCCCCTTTAGTTGCGGTAAAGCTCCAACTCAGGAAAAAGAATAATTTCTAAAACTTCATCTTCATTAAGGGTCAGTCCCAATCTGTTGATCGCGATGTTCAGGTCGATGACATCCCCGCATTGTCTGCAGGCCCGACCGATAAACGCTTCCTCGGCCCAATAGAAGGAACTGATCATTAAGCCGCCGCATCGGTGGCAGAAAGGACTGTTAAAATACGTTTCAACAATTTGTTTGTTTAGAGGTTTTTTGTCTTTCATGCCCACCTCCTTCGTTGAACGATTGTTTAATGTTTGTCTAAACATATCTAGGTTATATCAGGATTGTTCAATGTTTGTCAAGTAGTAATTAGGATTTTTCTTTTGACAATCATTAGACACTTGGGTATGATAGGAATCATTATGAATACACATCGAATCCATCGGGTTTCAAAATTGACCGGCTTGACCAAGGATGTCATTCGGGTTTGGGAGCGGCGTTACGGCATTCTTCAGCCTGAACGAGGCGAAAACCGCTACCGTCTTTACACAGATGAAGACGTGGCTTTGCTTCGTTACTTGAAAAGTGAAATGGATAAGGGGGCATCGATCGGGGACCTCGCCGCACTCGGCCGGGAGGCTTTGATCGAAAGAATCCATGCCCTACCGCTTACCGAAACCGTGCCGCTCCCTTCTTTTGAATCGCTTATCGAAGAACTGATCGGCACATTAGATCCACTCGATGCCGTTTCATTTGAAAGGCGATTCAATGGGGCGGTCGCAGTGATTCCCTTCGAGGAGGCCCTTTACCGGATATTGATTCCGCTTCAGGTTCGTGTTGGGCAGCTTTGGCATGACGAGAAGATCGACATTTCTGTCGAACACTATGTGACTAAACAAGTTCAACAAAAGATCTTCACGGCGATGAATCAATTTAGAGTGAATGAGGCGGGTGAGAAAATTATCGTGGCCTGTGGGCCTGAGGAAGAACATGAGATCGGTGCACAGATCAGCGCCTATCTCTGCCGACTTCATGGACACAGGGTCCATTACCTGGGAGCGAATGTTCCAGTCGACGCCTTGGTCTCATTGTGCAAGGAGCTGAAACCCGCCCTCACACTGATTTCGATGACCGTCGTACCTTCAAAAGAAATATTAGAACAGATAATCGAGACTTATTCAGACCAAATTCTTCCGCTTTGTCCCATTTGGGTGGGAGGACAAGGAGCGGAAGCCGTAAAAGCAGAGCTCCAAAATCAGGGAATGGAAGTACTGAAGGATAATCGGGAAATGGAAGATCGTCTTTTGAAGCTTATAAAATAAGATATCGAAAGGAATAAATCTGACAAATTAGGCAAGTAAAGAAAAGGAAGGATACGGATCGTACATAGCAACGGGCACTTATATATTAAGTGCCCGTTGCCGTCCCCAATGAATTATTTGCATTGAAGGCTAGGCCTGTATTGAAAATTCCACATAGCCTGGTGACCACATATCCCCAATTGAACCTCTGTAATAATCGGGGCGTTACAATAACCACGTATTTAGTCACAAGCTACCGAATACCATTTCAACTCTTCTAAATTTCGACCAACTGTTATCTTATCGAGTACGGGAAGAAAAGCTTAATCTGCTGGATGGGTGTGGTGAGAAGATTTCAAGGCCGGCAGATTCTTTTTGTTGTATATTGGCCGCTTATCTTTTAAATACTCCATCATCTATGGTATTGATTTGCCGTGAATATCAGATTGTTCGTCTGATCAGCACACCTACATAGCGTTTACTCCCTTTCTGCTAGAAACAGAGATTCACAATTAATCCCTGTTTCCCATAGTGAGATTTTGCGCAAATCTAATCTAATTAGGAGGTTCAATGAAAAAGAAATTACTATGTTTAATGGCGATTTTGCTCCTTTCGGTCATGCCAGATCAAGTTACTGCTGCTGAATTTAAAGGTGGTCTGGGCATAGGCATTGAAGACACATCATTTCAAATCTATGTACCAATGTCGCTTGATAAAATTGTAATCGAGCCCAATTTTGTTTGGTTTGAAAGAGATTCTGACGAAAATAGTCCAACGACAATCAATGAATCTAACTTCATGCGTTTTGAATTAGGGTTGGGGCTGTTTCATCGTGTGGCGGTGACCACCGACACCTTTTTCTATTACGGCGGGAGAATGGGCTATATCGAAGAAGAGTCCAAATTCGGTTTTGGATCAACATTTTCTAGCGTCTCCGATGAAAAGTTAGATGGTTATTTTATTGCCCCAACGATTGGTTTTGAATACTTTCTCGCTTCTAATGTCTCTTTGGGGGCAAACGTGGCTTGGCACTATGCGAAATTGGAGGGATCCAATGTGACGAACTTAAGTCCCGGTGGTGTAACCAAAGAAGAGATCACAGAAAGAGAAAAAGATACGCGGACAAGTGCGATATTAAGATTTTATTTTTAGAGGAGATATTGACCAAGTGCGTAGAGAGGAAAAATGGAGAGGGAAGCGTATTTGGAGCGCAGATACCATTTGAAGGGTTGGATGTTTTCGGATGATTCAAAAATCACCCTTACGGGAAGGACTAGAGAATAGTAAATGAGTGCTTGTCTCTATTTTTGATACGCACTAAAACAAGATCATTTCGCCTTCAGATTGGGCGTGTTCTTCAACCTTCGCCATGTGCAGGACCTGTGTTAAGGCCCAGTTGGCGTCAACCCATATACAGCAGCGTCCAAACTCCGATTTGTATTCATATTGTTTTACCTGGTTTGTGTCGGGGTCGACCTGAAGGTTTATTCCATGTAAAACTTTGGGTATTTGAATATTAATTTCTACGCCATACAGGAGCAATGCATTTTTTAATCGCCCCACTAATTGATTGGCGATTTCCCCGAGCCAGCCATCGGATAAATAGGTTTCACTTTCGTCGTATTCTGCTTTTAGGATGGACTGCTCTGTGGCG
>JAJDBW010000064.1 GCA_029261155.1 Nitrospirota bacterium
TACTTTACACACGCTTCTTCTGTCCCAAAACGGATTTGCCATTTTAAAAATACGGCCTCTTCTTTCTGCATCTCGCCTCCTCTTTCCCTCAATTTTCACCATTATATCTCCTATGCTGTAAATTGTTAAGAGGCAAGTTAAATTATAATGTCGAATATACGACGACAAGCTTTCCAGGAACCGACGCAATCGATCTGACCCAGCAATTCGGCGCACACCATCGCGGCTGGTCTTTTTTAAGCGATGGCATTTACAGCAAGGATGGCGAAGGAGAAGAATGGACCCGCTTGATGACCCATTTCACGCACGACCTCATCGACAACCAGAATCGGCTCATTTTAGGCGATTTTTTTGTTCGATCGAGCGAGATCGGATCCAGCTTGAATATGGCAGGCCTGAGTTTTTCCAAAAATTATAGCGTCAATCCGTTTTTTATCCGCCGCCCCCAAATTGACTTTTCAGGCGCCACGGCGCTGCAAACCGAGATGGTCGTTCTTTTAGACGGCGTGCCCATTCATACAAGCACCCTTGCTCCCGGAGAATTCCGTTTAGAAAACATCTCCTCCCGTTCCGGATCGGGTCTATTGGAAGTCGTTCTGAGAGACCCCTTCGGAAAGGAGGAGCGGATCACCTACCCTTTTTATATCTCGGAATTCCTATTGAAGGAAGGCCTTCACGATTATAGCTACAACCTTGGATTCTTACGTGAAAATTTTGTGGAAAGGAACGCCGACTATGGCCCTCTGGCTTTCTCGGTCTTCCACCGTTACGGCCTGAGCGACTCACTCAACATCGAAGCCTCGCTCGATTGGATGCGTTCGCAAGGCGTGTTTAGTGCCTCAAGCACTCAGCTGCTCCAACAGTTAGGAACATACACGCTTTTGCTCGCCGCGTCTCGAAACGAAACGGGAGATATCGGCGATTTGGCCCGCATCCGCTACACTTATCTTGGAAAACGATTTAACGGACGTTTTGATCTCACCTGGCAACATCCCGATTTCAATGCCATTGAGGCCCCAGCCCTTGCCGAAAAAAAGGAATACGATTTCGGCGCGGGAATCGGCTTTGGCACGAGCGCGCTGGGTTATATCAACCTCGATTACCGGAGAACGGAAAACTACATCGGCAGCAATGCTTGGAGGGCACTGACCACTTATTCGCGTACCCTAAGCGCGGAAACCAGCCTCTTTTTTTCGCTCAATCATTTCAAAAAAGAGAACCACGATACGACCCTCTTCGTCGGCATTCAATATTATCCCGGCCATGAAACCACACTTTCGATGCAGGGCCAAAAAAACGAAGACAGCGACAATCAATCCATACAATTTCAGAAAAATGCACCGATTGGAGAAGGCTTTGGAGGACGGGGACAATTCGAACGATCGACCCTGAACGGCAATACACGCCAGACCTACGATACGCGATTGCACTACAACTTTCGCTATGGCGTACTCGCGGGAGAATACGGACACACCGAGTTCGCCGATATCGAAGCATATTCTCTCGCCGGCGCCCTTTCTTTTGTCGGGGACACCTTTTCTTTCAGCCGGCCCATCACAGACAGTTTCGCTTTGGTCGAGGCCGATGAGCTCGAAGGGGTCCGCGTCACTCACAATGGTCAAGAAATCGGAACGACAAACGGATCCGGTCAACTCCTCATTCCCAGCCTGGGCTCTTACTACGAAAACAAGATTGGAATTGACGACAGAGATATCCCCATGAACTTCACATTGTCCCGCAGTGGGGAAACCGTTGTCCCTTATTTTAGAAGCGGTACGGTCATCCCCTTCCAAGTGAAGTCCTTTCAGGCCGTGGGCGGTATTTTACTTGAGCAAGTGGCGGGTGAACGGAAGCCCCTTGTTCTGATGCTTGTGGTCTTAAAAAAAGGAGAAGAAGAGTTGCTCACCCAAACGGGCCTTGCCGGAGAATTTTACCTCGAAGATCTCGTCCCAGGCGCTTATCAGGGATATATCGAGACGAAGAGCGGACCTTGCCAATTCGGCCTGGAAATCCCAGCAACCGAAGAAATGTTTAGCGATCTAGGAGAATTAATCTGTGAAAAACTTGATTAAATCCTTCCTATATCTCTTTGTCTTCCTTTCGCTCGCGGGCGTCGCCTGGCCCTGCACCGTCACAACGACCGGAGTCAGTTTCAGCAACTATGATGTCTTTTCTCCGCTTCCACTGAATACCACCGGGACGGTCACTGTCAACTGTCCCGGACCCGGACAGACGGATGTCATCATTACAATAGGACCGAGCCCAAATTCGGGTGGATTTATTCCAAGACAAATGAAACACAGCACCCTCCCCGATCTCCTCTCCTACAATTTTTACATCGACACCGCTGGTACCGCCGTCTGGGGCGACGGCACCGCAGGGACACAGACCGTTCAAGATCGCGTTAAACAGAGCAAGAAAAAACCAAAACCTTTGATTACGACCGTCTACGGAATTGCCCCGCCCCTTCAAAACGTTGCCGTCGGCACGTATAGTGATATACTTACGGTAACCGTCACCCCCTAAACTCCGCTTCATCAGGGCGACCTCAACTTGATCTCCCTGCTGAAGCAAAACGCAAACACCGTAAAATGTTGAACATTCTACTGGCGCTTCAAAATCCCCAACCTCTTCTGCCGCATCTCAAAGGGCAGCATGAGGTGGATCTTACCGATAATCCGGCCTCTCTCCAAGATCTCACGACAAAAAATAGTTATCACATCGTCATCCTTGAGGGTGGCCTGGACTTGATTCAAAAGGTCAAAACGGTCGATCCTCGATCGGAAGTCATCTATTTAGGGCGCCCGGATGAAGAGGCCCTTGAGGCCATTAAACTCGGGGCGACCCGTTATTTTACACATCCTGTATCGCCTCCGGATCTGCTTGAAGCCATCGCCAAGATCGAAGAAACCGTCGAAATGCGGCGTGAAACCGGCAAGCTCGAACAGCAGCTGGTGGATAAATACACCCATCACGGCATTACCGGAAAAAATCCGCAAATTCTCGATATGATTTCCTTTCTCAATCACATTGCGCCCTATTTTCGAATCGTGCTTATCACGGGTGAAACGGGAACCGGAAAAGAAGTTGTCGCCAATGCCCTACATGCCTTAAGCCCAAGCGCCGTCCATCCCTTTGTCACTTGCAATTGCGGGGGCTTGGTGGAACATCTTATTGAATCGGAACTCTTTGGCCATCAGAAAGGTGCTTTTACGGGGGCCGACCGGGACAAAGCCGGACTTTTCGAGTCGGCAGGCGAAGGCACCCTCTTTCTTGACGAGATTGGGGAACTCCCCCTTTCCTTTCAGCCGCATCTTTTGCGTGTCCTCCAAAATGGCGAGTACCGGCGGCTCGGAAGCCAAGAAACTAGAAAAGCCCGATGCCGCATTATTGTCGCCACCCACCGGCCGCTGGAGCGAGAAGTTAAAGCTGAGCGTTTTCGCGAGGATCTTTTCTTTCGGGTCACCCCATTAATCATCAAAATCCCCCCCCTCCGAGACCGAAAAGACGACCTCTTGCTCCTCAGCAGGGTCTTACTTAATCGGTTTAACAAACGCACCGGGAAACGGGTCAATGGCATTTCAAGGCCGGCTCAAACCGCATTAATGGCCTATGACTGGCCTGGCAACATCCGTGAACTTGAAAACACCATTGAGCGCGCGGCCATGCTCACGACGGAATCCTTTATACGGCCCGAGGATTTCCCTGATATATTGACACGCCGTCCCGCCACAGAAACACCACTCCATTTATCCCTTGCCGAAGCTGAAAAAGGACATATTAAGAAAGTCCTTGATCAGGAACACGGCAATCGGACCCACGCAGCCGAAGTTTTAAAAATTAGTCGACGCGCCTTAATTCGAAAAATTGAGAAATACGGCCTTTAAAATCCCTAGAAATTTGGCCTTCGAAACGCGAGAAGGTTTTAAATATAAGGTTTCCCGCGTCATGCCTGTACTGTAAGGGATTTTAATTGCCCTTAACCCGTCCTGAATCAAACTTTTTTTAGTTTACGTCAAAAATAATATGAGCCTCTGAATAAAAGGACAAACCTTTGACGTATTAGCGGTAATGGGGGTGACGAGTCTCCGTTTGAATCCTATTATTATTTTGAATCTTTACTTGAATTCTTCCCGTATTTGATAAAATAACAAGCCATCGAAAACGAGAAGGTTTGAAATGGAATTCGTTGTCTTCTTTACTTTTTCCTATTTTTATAATAGACTCCGATCCATAATTTATGGTTGGTTTATAACGTAACACCTTCTATCAGGGCCAACTACTAGTAATAGTAGGGCGCGAAGCTACGGATCTATTTAGATAGCCGGACTGCCGAGATGACAAGAAACGAATGTCATTTTGGTGGCCCGGCTTTTTTGTTTATGGTGTTAATTAGTTTGACAGCTCCCAGGTGGAATGGGATTTACAAAAGCGCCGTCAACATGAAGCATTTCAAGGGCCTCAAAACACCGTTAATGACACGTTATTTGACGCATATTGTTATAAATTTGCCAAATCGATTGCATGGTGGCAGGATACACCATCATTAAAAACGATAAATTCAATGACACATTAATTGTACAGTTAGCGATCTTTCCAAACAGTTGGAATTTTGATAAAAGAAGACCAACTGGAGGGAAATGGGATGACAACAGCCGAAACCAAATTAGCAATGTTTCTAGCGGAATTTGCTATGTTTTTGACTGCAAATTCGGGTTGAATATTTTCCCAAGTTGTAGATTCAAAACCTAAATTCACTCAGATCTAACACGACCTCGCTAGGCCGTACACTTTTTTGGAATTGAAAGGACAGTATGCATAGCAGTGGAGTAGAATGCAGGGAGTAGGAAATTAGACAGACCGAATTCATTAATATTCGGCAAGTCGCCATCGGGATAGGTTGGCTTTTCCTGGGGAGCCTTGTTTATCTGATTGCCCGGCCGTCAGGGAGTACCCTTTTTCTGCCAGAGGGGTTGGGACATGATGGATTATTTCCGGCGTTTTTGCTGCCGATTTTCGGATCTCTTCCGGTCTTTACTCATATTGTTGCCTTCTCTCTTCTGTCGGTGGCCGTCCTCGACTGCGGCAGGCAGGGGGTGCGAGCCGTCTGTCTGGGATGGGGACTGGTTAACGCCGCCTTTGAGGTAGGCCAACACCCCTTAATCAGTGCCTGGCTAGCACCGCGTATTCCGGACTTCTTTGATCATTTTTGGCTCCTGAAACAGACCCGATACTATTTCACCAAAGGCACCTTCGATCCACTCGATCTTGTTGGCGTCGGCCTAGGTGGCTTGACCGCCTATGCGCTTTCATTAAAAACGGAACGAAGGATAAAAACATCATGATAACCATAAAGGGTTTATTCTGTAGGTTATACAATATCAGGCGACTGCTACTATTCCTAGCTGTAGGACTATTAGGCCTGGCCACCCTTCTTGCGTCGAGTGAAAAACCACATTATATTACGCTGAGCGGGATTGCATCTAAAGCACCAATTAATAGTGGTACGGCTACAGCGTTTGCCCTAAATCCAGATGGATCATTATTGAGGCGACTTGGCACAGCAACCACGGGATCGGATGGATCATTCTCGATTGGCATCGAGCCTTATTCTAAAAGCATCTTCATCGAGGTCGCTGGAGGGACTTATACGGATGAGGCAACTGGCAATACGGTGACAAATACGGCCACCTTGAGAGCCGCGATGACAGGAGTCAGTTTCAATTTTACAACTGGCATCGGGCCTTTTACCGTTACTCCCTTGACCGAAATTGCCGTAAGGCTTGCAGGAACATTGACCCAAGCCAATATTGATCAGGCGAATACGCTTGTTTCTAATCTAATCGGCGGTATTGATATCACCACCACTTCTCCCGCCGATGTGACGAATGTCGCCTCTGCAACGGCAGAGGCCAATGGACGGGACTACGGCCTTATTTTAGCAACCATATCCCAGATGATATTTGATGGCTCCGCGACCGGAGTTGACGATGCCATCACCCAGATTTCCAATGACCTTTCGGAGGGGAAGCTTAATACAAGCGGCGCAAATATATCGAGCTCCCTTGCCAATTTCTTATCTTCCCCAAACAATCAAACAGGTATCGGACTAGATGGGACAGTGCTTGATGAATCAATAAATACATTTACCTCAGGCCCGATTATTTCAAAGGGCTACTCTATGGAGGATCTAAATGGAACGTGGCGAGGTGCAGACATTAACACGCCTCAGAAAGGCTTCTTTGCGCCACAGTGGTTCGGATTTGATGTGGAAACCCTCACCCTCAATAGCGACGGGACAGGAACGGTAACCTGTATCGAAACCAGTCAAGGCGCTTGTGACCCGCCAGACTCATTTTCAGGAATTGTCATGTCATCGGAAGGAATAATGACGACGCCCTTGGATCCAAATGAAGCCAGCGATTGGGTAATGGGGGCGAATAAAAATATCATTGTTGAAATCTTTAGACAAAGTAGTACCGGTGACGAACACCACGTCTTTGGGGTTAGCGTTAAGAAAGCCGCTTCTTATTCTATGGCAGACCTCGTTGGTACTTGGTATATGATGGGCATAGCTACCCCTCAAATAGGAATTTCAAACTCGACCCTTTTCGGATTCAATGCTGCGGAGATCACTCTTCAGAGTGACGGTAGCGGCACCTACACTTGTATCGCCTCAAGTGAAGGCCCCTGTGGTTTGCCAGAGTCTTTGTCGGGGATGTCCATCTCTTCAGACGGAATCATCACGGCGCCGCAAGACCCCAATAATTTTTCAAACATGCTGATGGGTGAGAACAAAGACATCATTGTCGAACTCTTCCGAGACAATAACACGGGTAGTGAGCAACATCTCTTGGGAGTTTGGGTCAAGAAGGCTGCATCGTATTCCATGGCGGATCTCGCTGGCACTTGGTATGACATGGGTATTGATACGCCTCAAAAGGGATTTTCAAATCCGGATCATTTTGGATTTGCATTCGAGACCATCGCTCTCCAAGCGGATGGCACCGGTACGGAAACATGCATTAGCGCAAGCGATCCATGCGATCCGCCGCAAATCATTTCTGGGGTTTCTATCAATTCGGATGGGATTGTCCTTGGTCCTTTAGAACCCAATGTGGCATCAAACACAGTTATGGGAGCAAGTAAAGACATTATCATTAGCCTCTTCCGCGACAACAACACCGGTAATGAGTTACAAGGCTTAGGCCTCTGGCTTAAAAAGGCAGATTGATTTTGAGCGAAGACAGTATTAGGGGGGGGCTGTCTCAAATTTCCAAGGCAAGAGTAATCCCAAACCAATTTGAAAATTGTATATGACCTATGCTGGCTTTGGATTCATTTTTCTCTGTGGTAACGGTTCCATACTGATCCTTAAAGCGGGAAGAAACCGATAGAATTTAGCTTTCTAAGCGAAAGTTCGATTTCCAGCAAGGCCGTGGCGACCCACCGCTGTCGTTGGTTACTGTTTTCCAGTAGGTAACCCTTCTTGTATATTGCGCCAGTTGACTGTTCAGCGATTCGATGCAGTTGGCCGTATTCAAGCTCATACCTTGTTGTTCAAAAAGCCCTAAACGAAGCAGGGTCAGCGTCTCACCCAGAAAATAGTGAAAATAAGGACAGGCACCACTTCTCCATTTCTTTCGCATTTCGATAATTTTTAATCTCATCTAAATGTGAAGCTTCTTAAGAGGTTGTCCCGTCCCTTCTAATCTTCCCGTATTTGAGATATTTGGATCACGCCCATTCATCCAATGTTACAAATGGAATTTGTTTGTTTTTGACTGAATCTTTGCAGAATCTTGTTGTTAACTACCCCTTTCGTATTATCAGAATTACAAACGGCAGCATATTGCAGAGATTTTGTAGTTAAAAACAACAAGGTTGCTGTATTCTATCTCTATTGGTATTATTCGGCACAACTACATACTAACTGGTTAGGTGGATAGTTTCATTCACACTAAAAACTTCATAATTGACGAAGATATTTACATCGTTTTCGAGGGGAATTATTTCGATCTCCACAATGACTATGACTTCACTGGATATGAGTACAGTGAAGATGTGCGCTGTCTTTCGTTGTCTTGGAAGATTGGGACAGGGGATTGGGTTCGCGATGGTCAGCCACCCTCACTTCGTCTCGAGTTTGAGGGTGTTTCATATTTTGAGGTAAAGCCGCGAAATTCCAAGCTGCTTCCGGCTGAAGATTCAAGCCTCGATGGCTTTTATTTCATATCTGATGAAGAGTGGTGCGATGGTCCTTTTTCACCTGGAAGTCTCAAAGATCTCCCACCAAACTGCAAACACTATATTCAGTTCGAGTCCGGGGCGGATATGATTCTTTTAGCCGAGGTGTGCACCCTTCATTTAGATAAAAACACCTAACCCAGAGCTGCAATGGGACTTGCTGACACGCCGTCTGTTATAAAGTGCTCGGCAGTTAATAAACATTTTTTAAAATCCAGCGGCTTTGCCATTAACCCGCAAGCCCCTGAGCTAAATCGTTAGCCCTTTGGAAAATACATGAACCAAATTGGAAAATAGTGAATCGACCCCATTTTCATAGACACTCCTAAAGGTTAAACTGAAGTTCAAAGGAGGAGCATATGAGTGGGAAGAGGTACACGGAGGAATTTAAGGTTGAGGCCGTCAAACAGATCACAGACCGGGGATATTCGGTGAGAG
>JAJDBW010000065.1 GCA_029261155.1 Nitrospirota bacterium
ATATTCGACGTGGGCGATGGCGATGGTGATGCCACGATCCCGCTCTTCCGGCGCTTTGTCGATGGAGTCGTAGGCCTGATATTCGGCAAATTTCTTCTCGGACAAGATTTTGGTGATTGCCGAGGTTAAGGTGGTTTTTCCGTGATCGACGTGCCCGATCGTTCCAATATTTACGTGCGGCTTCGTCCGCTCAAATTTCGCCTTCGCCATTACGCTTTCCTCCCTCTAAGTTCTTTTCTTACAAATCCCATGACCCGCGTAAAACTCGAGCCAACATAAGCATTGAAATAACATTTTTCCACCATAGGATGCTTCAGGGATCTATGCTGCGATGCCTTGATTTTTTGCGATGATCTCATCTGAAATAGCCCTGGGTACAACATCATAACAAGAGAACTGCATCGTAAAGACGCCGCGACCCTGCGTCATCGACCTCAGGTCGGTTGCATACCCAAACATTTCGGCAAGTGGCACGGTCGCGGAAACCACCTGGGCCCCGCCCCGCATCTTCATGCCTAGAATCTTTCCTCTTTTAGAACTTAGCCGGCCGATTACGTCACCCATATACTCTTCCGGAACGATCACTTCCAAATCCATGATCGGCTCTAGCAATACCGGCTCGGCCTTCTTAGCTCCGGATTTAAAGGCCATCGATCCCGCGATTTTAAACGCACCTTCAGAGGAGTCCACATCGTGGTACGAACCGTCGTAAATTGTCACCTTTAAATCGATCATCGGGTATCCAGCCACAACACCACTGGTTAATGCCTCCCTCACCCCTTTTTCGACTGCTGGAATGTATTCTTTGGGAACGGACCCTCCGACAATTCTATTATCGAATTCGAACCCTTTACCCACCTCTAATGGCTCGATCCTTAACCAGACATGACCGTATTGACCTCGTCCACCCGTCTGCCGAATATACTTCCCTTCGGATTCCGCCGTACCCTGTATGGTCTCTCGATACGCCACCTGCGGCTTACCCACGTTGGCTTCAACTTTAAATTCCCGCTTCAGGCGATCGACAATAATATCAAGATGAAGCTCGCCCATGCCGGAGATAATCGTTTGCAAGGTCTCTTCGTTGGTTGCCACCTGCAAGGACGGATCTTCATGACAAAGCTTTTGCAAGGAAAGACCCAGCTTTTCCTGATCAACCTTCGTTTTGGGCTCGATGGCTAAAGAAATCACTGGCTCAGGGAAAGTCATAACCTCCAATATCACCTGATTTTTTTCATCGCAGAGCGTATCGCCCGTCTTCGTTCCTTTTAATCCAACTGCAGCGGCAATATCTCCTGCGTAAACCTTTTCAATGTCTTCCCGTTTATCGGCATGCATTTTTAAGATTCGACCGACACGCTCCTTGGAACCTTTGGTCGAATTATAGACATAAGAACCGGCATTCAAAACGCCCGAATACACGCGAAAAAAAGTCAGCTGCCCAACAAACGAATCGGCCATAATCTTAAAAGCGAGCGCCGAGAAAGGCTCATCATCCTTAGCGCTCCGGAGAACCTCCTCGCCGGAAACGGGATCAATCCCTTTCACGGAAGGCACATCCAGCGGAGAAGGCAAATAATCAATAATGGCATCAATTAAGAGCTGTACACCCTTGTTCTTAAAAGAGGCCCCGCAGAGCACGGGCACGACCTTCATCTCCAAAGTTCCTTTGCGCAAGGCGGTCTTAATTTCTTGGGCTGCAATATCGCCCCCGTCGAGATACTTCTCCATTAATGCGTCATCAAAAAAATCTGCGACCGCCTCAAGCAACTTATTCCGGTACTCACCCGCAGTCGCACGCAAATCTTCAGGGATTTCATCGACAACATACTTAGCCCCCAGGGTTTCGTCATCGAAGAAAACCCCCTTCATTTCTAGCAGATCGACACACCCCCTTAGATAATCTTCCTTGCCGATCGGAATTTGAGTACACACTGGATTTGCCCGTAATCGATCAATCATCGTTTGCACACCGGCGAAAAAGTCTGCGCCCATGCGATCCATTTTATTCATAAAGGCGATACGCGGAACATGATAGCGATCAGCTTGACGCCAAACGGTTTCGGATTGGGGCTCGACACCCTGTACCGAATCAAAAACGGCAACCGCACCATCGAGCACCCGCAAGGAACGTTCGACCTCTATTGTAAAATCGACGTGGCCGGGAGTATCAATAATATTAATACGGTGGTCCTTCCAAATACAGGTGGTCGCGGCTGAGGTAATGGTAATACCACGCTCACGCTCCTGCGCCATCCAGTCCATTGTCGTGGTGCCGTCGTGCACTTCGCCGATCCGATGCGTCACACCCGTGTAATAGAGGATCCGCTCGGTTGTCGTGGTTTTCCCCGCGTCAATATGGGCCATAATACCGATATTGCGTGTTTTCTCTAAAGAATATGACCTTGACACCTGAAAATCCTTATCGACTAAGGGACTAAAAAAAGGTGGAGGCAATACCCCCACCTAAAACGCCCTAAACTGATTACCAACGATAGTGCGCGAAGGCCTTATTGGCCTCTGCCATTCTGTGCGTATCTTCTCTTTTTTTGACGGCGCCGCCCGTATTGTTGGAGGCGTCCAGCAACTCGAATGCCAACTTATCTTTCATGCTTTTCCCTGTACGTTGACCTGCTGAGCGCGTAATCCATCGAAGCGCTAAAGTCGTCCGGCGGTTGTAGTGAATTTCAACAGGCACCTGATAGGAAGCCCCACCTACGCGACGTGACTTCACCTCAACCTTGGGTTTCACATTGTCCACCGCAGCTTTAAAAATCGCCAAAGGATCGGACTTGCCCTGCTCTTGGATTCTGTCGAAGGCTCCGTAGCAAATGGACTCCGCGATACTTCTTTTTCCATCGAGCATAATCAGACTGATAAACTTGGAAACCAAGCGATCCGCATATTTTGGGTCGGGAAGGGTTTCTCTTTTTACGGTTACTTTTCTTCTAGACATGTCGAGCGCGTATCCATTTCATCTAGCACGTTTAATGAGAATTCGGGAGGCTTATCTATCGAAATCAGTATTGGTTATTTTGGCGTCTTTGCCCCGTACTTGGAACGACCTTGTTTCCGGTCTTGTACACCGACCGTATCGAGCGCACCACGGACAATATGATAGCGTACGCCGGGAAGATCCTTCACTTTTCCGCCGCGCACCAAGACAATAGAATGCTCCTGGAGGTTATGGCCGACGCCGGGGATATAAGAGGTCACTTCAATGCCGTTGGTTAATCGAACGCGCGCGACCTTCCTCAGTGCGGAGTTCGGCTTTTTCGGCGTCGTGGTGTAAACGCGCACACAGACCCCTCTTTTTTGCGGCGAGCGCTTCAAAGCCGGGCTTTTTGTTTTCGCCTGCGCTTTCACGCGGCCTTTCTTAATTAGCTGATTAATTGTCGGCATATTATTCTCTGTTGTTACCCCAAAACCTACGCATTATAGTGAAGCTGTCTTAACTTGTCAAGAGACTTTAGTGGCTAAAGCTTCCGGGCCTTCCTTTTCAGAAGACGCAGAGGGGACCTGAGCAGAATCCGACACTTCAAGCACCCCCGGCACCTCGGCATAAACCTCGCGATAGTGCGTGGGACCTGTCCCTGCGGGAATAAGCCGACCCACAATCACATTTTCTTTCAGGCCCATTAAATCGTCGACTTTTCCACTAATCGAAGCTTCCGTCAAGACCCGCGTGGTCTCTTGGAAGGAGGCGGCAGAAATAAAACTGTCCGTAGAGAGCGCCGCCTTGGTGATGCCCAACAAGATTGGCTTTCCTGTTGCCGGCTGTCCGCCCTTCGCCATCACCTGCTCGTTTTCTTCAGCAAAGGCAAACTTATCGACCTGTGCACCCATTAGAAAACTGGTGTCCCCAGAGTTTTCAACCCTGACACGTCGCAACATCTGACGCACGATAACCTCAATATGCTTGTCGTTGATCGACACCCCTTGTAAGCGGTAAACCATTTGAACTTCATCCACCAAGTACTGCTGCAGGGCCCGGGGACCCAGCACGTCAAGGATGTCATGCGGGTTTGCCGATCCATCCATCAGGGGCTCACCCGCGTGGACCCAGTCGCCCTCGTGGACGTTGATGTGCTTTCCTTTCGGGATAAAATATTCCCGCACATCGCCCATCTCGTTGGTCACGACCACTTTCCGCATGCCTTTGACAAAACCGCCGTATTCGACCGTGCCGTCAATCTCAGAAATAACCGCCTGCTCCTTTGGTTTTCGTGCTTCAAAAAGCTCTGCAACCCGAGGCAGACCGCCTGTAATATCCTTGGTCTTTGTCGTTTCTCGGGGGATTTTAGCCAGAACGTCGCCCGGAGAAATCTCTTGCCCCTTCTCAACAAAAATATGCGCGCCGGCGGGTAAGAGATAACGCGCCACGGCTCCCGAGGAGGTCAGCTTCGCCGTACGGCCCGACTTGTCCTTAATCGAAATCCGAGGGCGAAGGTTCGAACCGGGGTAATCCACAATAACTTTCCGCGCGAGACCGGTAACCTCATCGACCTCTTCCCGCATGGTCAGACCCTCAACCACATCACCCATGGCGATTTTTCCGCCGACCTCGGTCAAGATGGAAAGCGAGTAGGGATCCCATTCGACCAACTTTTGTCCCACGGTCACTTTGCCATTGTTTTTCACTTTAATTTTGGCGCCGTACACCACAGAGTATTTTTCTTTTTCACGTCCGGTTTCGTCATAGACGGCGATCTTGCCGTTACGATTCATAACCACCATGTCGCCCGCCTTACTTTTGACCGTATTTAAATTCAGGTATTTCACAATTCCGGCATTCTTCGCCTCCAAGATCGTTTGCTCAATCACCTTACTTGCAGTACCCCCGATATGAAAGGTCCGCATGGTGAGCTGCGTGCCGGGTTCGCCAATCGACTGGGCCGCAATCACCCCCACGGCTTCGCCCATCTCCACTTCTTCGGCACGCGCCAAATCCCGACCATAACATTTTGCGCAGATACCCCACCGGGCTTGGCAGGTTAGCACGGAGCGAATCTTCACGCGGTCAATTCCGGAGTCCACGACGGCCTGGGTTCTGGCCTCGTTTAAGTCTTCATTGGCGGCGCAGATGAGTTCCCCAGTGATGGGATCGAGAATATCTTCGGCGGCCACCCGGCCCAAGATCCGCTCTTCCAGCGGTTCAATAATTTCTCCACCTTCCACAAGCGCAGGCACAGAAATAGAATCGGTTGATTTACAATCCACTTGCTTCACAATCACGTCTTGGGCAATATCGACCAAACGACGCGTCAGATAGCCGGAGTTTGCCGTCTTTAAGGCCGTATCCGCCAAACCCTTTCGCGCACCATGTGTCGAGATAAAGTACTGAAGCACGGTTAAACCTTCACGAAAGTTTGCGGTAATCGGCGTTTCGATAATCTCGCCGGAGGGCTTCGCCATAAGACCTCTCATGCCCCCCAACTGTCGAATTTGTTGAGCACTTCCTCGCGCACCCGAATCCGCCATCATATAGATGGAGTTAAATTGAGTCCGCCTACCCTTTCCGGATCCTCCTTTTTCCGAGCTGACCTCCACTTGAGACAATTCCTTCATCATCTCATTGGCCACGACGTCCGTAACATGCGCCCAAATATCAACGACCTTATTGTAACGCTCGCCATTGGTAATCAAGCCTTCGGAATATTGCCCCTGGATGGCATTGACCTCTTTTTTGGCCTTATTTATGAGCTCTTCTTTTTTAGTCGGGATGTGCATGTCATCGATACAAATCGACAAACCGGCCTTGGTCGCATAGGTAAATCCGATCTCCTTCACTTGATCCAAAAAGGCAACCGTTTCACGGTGTCCGGAATTACGATAGGCGTTGTAGATCAATTCAACCAATGCCTTTTTGTTGAGGGTTTTATTGACTGCGGAAAAGAGGATGTCGTGGGGCAGGAGTTCGCTAAAAATAACGCGGCCCACCGTAGTATCGACCATCTGACCCTCAATCTTCACCTTAATCATGGCATGTTCTTCCACCACGCCATGATCGTAAGCAATACGAACTTCGTCCGGAGAGGAGAAGATTTTACCCCCTCCCTTCGCGCCTTCCCGCTCCTTGGTCAGCCAATAACAACCCAGGACCATGTCTTGAGACGGCACCATGATGGGCTGACCGCTCGCAGGAGAAAGGATATTATTGATCGACATCATCAAGACCCTCGCCTCAATCTGCGCTTCTACCGACAAGGGAAGATGAACGGCCATCTGATCACCGTCAAAGTCGGCGTTAAAAGCCGCGCAAACAAGGGGATGGAGCCGGATGGCTTTCCCTTCCACCAAAACGGGGTCAAAGGCTTGAATTCCAAGGCGATGGAGGGTCGGTGCACGGTTCAGCAAAACGGGATGCTCCCGAATCACCTCGTCGAGAATATCCCAAACTTCCGGGCGTTCTTTTTCCACCATCTTTTTTGCGCTCTTGATGGTAGTAACCTCTCCCTGCTCTTCCAGTTTTTGGTAAATAAAAGGCTTAAACAACTCCAGCGCCATCTTCTTTGGAAGGCCACACTGGTGCAGCTTCAATTCGGGACCGACCACGATAACCGAACGGCCGGAATAATCGACCCGCTTCCCCAGCAAGTTTTGGCGAAAACGGCCTTGCTTTCCCTTAAGCATGTCCGAAAGCGATTTCAAAGGACGCTTGTTTGATCCACGAATCGCCCGGCCCCGTCGACCATTATCGAAAAGGGCATCCACGGATTCTTGAAGCATCCTCTTCTCATTGCGAATAATAATTGAAGGGGCTTTTAGCTCAAGAAGACGTTTTAAGCGGTTGTTTCGGTTGATCACCCGACGGTAGAGATCGTTCAAGTCAGAGGTTGCAAAGCGCCCGCCTTCGAGCGGAACCAAGGGCCGCAGTTCCGGAGGCAGAATAGGCACCACATCCATAATCATCCATTCGGGCAGATTGCCCGATTGGCGAAAGGATTCAACCACCTTCATCCGCTTGGTCAGTTTTTTCTGACCGGCCACGGAAGTCGAATCGGCCAGCTTCGCCCGGAGAAAATCCCAGAGCTCTTCGAGGTCGATCTTCTTTAAAAGCACGCGGATCGCCTCGGCGCCCATTTCGGCGGAAAAACCGTTGGGGCCATGCTCCTCGACGAGTGCACGGTATTGATCTTCCGTAATAATCTCTTTCTCTTTTAGGCCGCTGTCCTTTGGATCGATGACGATATAATTCTCGAAATAAAGCACCCGCTCAAGATGCTTTAAAGTGACATCGAGCAAAATGGCAATACGACTCGGGATGCCCTTTAAAAACCAAATATGGGCAACCGGGGAGGCCAATTCGATATGCCCCATCCGTTCGCGGCGGACCTTGGACTGAATCACCTCGACACCGCATTTGTCGCAGACGATGCCACGATGCTTCATCCTTTTATATTTGCCGCAATTGCACTCCCAGTCTTTAACTGGCCCAAAGATACGGGCACAAAAAAGACCGTCCCGTTCAGGCTTGAAGGACCGGTAATTTATCGTCTCCGGCTTTTTTACCTCGCCGTAGGACCAAGACCGGATTTTGTCGCTAGATGCAATTCGAATTCGGATCGCATCGAAAGAGACCGAATCTTTCGGTTTTTCAAAAAGGCTTCTGATCGTATCAACCTTACTGATTGTCTCCATTAAACCTCCAAACCTTTATAAGGTGCGCTTCTAACGAAGCATGAATCAAACTTTAGAATGAGAGGCCGCGGCCCCGTTTCCGACCGGAATCAGATCGACATCAAGCCCCAAACTCTGGAGCTCTTTAATCAAGACATTGAAGGATTCGGGAAGCCCCGACTCCAGAAAGTGCTCGCCTTTAACGATGGCCTCGTAAATTCGAGACCGTCCCGCCACATCGTCTGATTTCACCGTTAAAAATTCCTGAAGAATGGACGCAGCACCATAGGCCTGCAGGGCCCAAACCTCCATTTCCCCAAGCCGCTGACCGCCGAATTGCGCCTTTCCGCCCAAGGGCTGCTGTGTCACCAGCGAGTAAGGCCCGATGGATCGCGCATGAATCTTATCGTCAACAAGATGATGGAGCTTGAGGATATACATATATCCAACAGTCACGGGACGCTTAAAGGCCTCCCCGGATTTACCGTCATAGAGGATGGATTGGCCGGTCTCGGGAAGATTGGCCTCCCTCAGCATTTCCTTGATCTCTTTTTCGGATGCCCCGTCGAACACAGGGGTGGCCACATGAATCCCCAGGACCTTGGCCGCCCAGCCCAAATGCGTCTCCAAGATCTGGCCGACGTTCATACGCGAGGGCACGCCAAGCGGATTGAGCACAATCTCGACAGGGGTCCCGTCTGGAAGATAAGGCATGTCTTCCTCAGGGAGAATGCGCGAGACCACGCCTTTGTTTCCGTGGCGTCCGGCCATCTTATCACCCACCTGTAATTTGCGCTTCATCGCCACCAAAACTTTCACCAACTTGATGACACCCGGCGGCAATTCGTCTCCGCGTTTGAGGCGACCCACCTTTTCGTCATAGACCGTCTGAAGAATATCGATCTGCTCCTTATTAGAAGCTTCCAAAAATTCCACCATTTCCTGAGATTTCTTATCGCTCAAGATCACGTTTTTAAGTGCCTCGTCCTTGATCTGATCAAGCACGGTCTTTGTGATTTTCCGCTTTTTCTTCAGAAGGATCTCTCCCGATTCAGGGTCGACAATCTCGACACCGACCAGCCTGTCGATCATGAGCTTGCGTACCTTCTTATATTTTTCTTCTTCCATAATACGGAGTTCATCACGATGATCGCGATGGATGCGGACAAGATCTTCTTTTTCGATTGTCTTTGAGCGTTCGTCTTTTTCGACCGAGCGACGGGAGAAAATCTTAACATCCACGACGATCCCTTCGATGCCCGGCGGCACGTAGAGCGAGGCATCTTTCACATCGCCCGCTTTTTCTCCGAAAATGGCGCGCAGGAGCTTTTCTTCAGGCGTCAACTGCGATTCGCCCTTGGGCGTCACCTTTCCAACGAGGATATCTCCAGGCTTTACTTCCGCACCAACGCGAATAATGCCCGACTCATCCAAATTTGCCAGGGCTTCTTCTCCGACGTTCGGAATGTCGCGGGTAATTTCTTCTTTTCCAAGTTTGGTATCCCGCGATTCCAGCTCGAACTCTTCAATATTAATAGACGTAAACTGATCCTCTTTCACCAACTTTTCCGAAATCAGGATAGCGTCTTCATAGTTGTAACCGCCCCAGGGCATAAAGGCGACGAGAATATTTTGGCCCAGTGCCAAGTCACCCTTGTCGATTGCAGGACCATCGGCAAGGACATCGCCTTTATTGACCCGCGTCCCGACGGAAACCACAGGCCGTTGGTTGATACAGGTATTCTGATTGGATCGCTGAAACTTGATTAATTTATAGACATCGACCGCAATATCCGGGTCGTCCGAAAAGACCTGTTTTTCCTTACGCGTCAATTCCGCCTTGACGACGATTCGTGTGCCGTCAACGCTTTCAACAATGCCGCGCCGTTTAGCCAAGACGATATATCCCGAATCGCGCGCCACGACCGATTCCATGCCCGTGCCGACGATGGGCGCCTCCGGAGCGACAAGCGGCACGGCCTGACGCTGCATGTTGGAGCCCATTAAGGCACGGTTGGCATCATCGTTTTCGAGAAAAGGAATTAAGGCCGTTGCCACACTCACAATCTGCTTCGGGGACACGTCCATGTACTCGACGTCCTTGGGCAACACAACAACAAACTCGCCCGAGGCCCGGGCCGACACAGTCTCCGCAACGATTTTTCCATTCCCATCAACCTTGGTATTCGCCTGAGCGATCACCGGACGATCACGGTCGATGGCGGAGAGATACTCAACGGCTTCAGTAACACGGCCCTTTTCAACGGGATGATAAGGCGATTCGATAAAACCAAATTCGTTGACGCGTGCGTAGGTGGCCAAAGAGGTGATTAAACCGATGTTTGGCCCTTCCGGCGTTTCGATGGGACAGATTCGCCCATAGTGGCTCGGGTGTACGTCACGCACTTCAAACCCGGCGCGATCTCGCGTTAATCCCCCTGGCCCGAGGGCCGAAAGGCGGCGCTTGTGCGTAATTTCCGCAAGCGGATTGGTCTGATCCATAAATTGAGAAAGCTGGCTGCTGCCGAAAAATTCTTTGACGACGGCAATCACTGGCTTGGCGTTAATTAAATCGTGCGGCAGCACGGTATCGAGATCGAGCAAGTTCATCCGCTCTTTAATGGTGCGCTCCATCCTTACCAGACCGATTCGGAATTGGTTTTCCAGCAATTCACCCACGGATCGAACACGTCGGTTACCGAGATGGTCGATATCCTCGATTTCTCCACGGCCGGCTTTCAGCTCGACCAAGTAACGAATCACCTCAATCACATCCTGACTCGTTAAGGTTCGCTGCTCAAGCGGCATATCCAGGACAAGCTTTTTATTCATTTTGAGACGGCCCACCGGCGAAAGATCGTAGCGTTTCGGGTTTGTGAACAAATTCTCAAAAAGTAGCTTTGCCGTATCCATCGTCGGGGTTTCGCCCGGACGGATTCGTCTGTAAATCTCCACCATCGCCTCTTCAGGCGAGGACACTTTCTCCATCGCTAAGGTATCCCGAATAATGGAGAGGACCTTAATATTGTCGATATACAAAAGGGTCAATTTTTTTACGCCGGAGGTCACAAGCTGTTCGATGATCTCTTCAGTCAACTCCTGGTTTCGCTCGATAAGGACTTCTCCGGTGACCTTGTCGATCACATCGTTTAAAACCGCTCTGCCGACCAATTCTTCTCGCGGATAGGCCATCTTTTTGATCTTGGCAGATTGGATTTTTTTAAATGCGCCCTTGGTCAGCTTATGCCCCTCTTTAACAAGAAGCTCGCTCCCTTTTTTATCCGTGATGTCCGTCGGGGCCCTGAGCCCGGTATGAATCTCAGGATCCAAGGTGCGGAAATAATGGCCGTCCACAATTTCGACGGCTTCGATCGGATAATAGCCTTTTAAGATCACCTCATCGATGCTATCGCCTTCGATTTTATTCCCTCGATCCATCAAGAAAAATCGCGCTTCTCCATCAACCTCTTCCCTTTCGACAAAGGCCTTTAGAAGCACGGTCGCTGGAAGCTTTCGCCTGCGGTCGATTCGAACATAGAGCACATCTTTGACATCAAGATCGAAATCAAGCCATGAGCCACGGTAAGGAATAATGCGCCCCGAATAGAGCACTTTCCCACTGGGATGGGTCTTACCTTTGTCGTGAGAGAAGGCGGCGCCAGGCGAACGCTGAAGCTGACTAACGACGACGCGTTCGGTCCCGTTAATCAAGAACGTCCCGTTCTCCGTCATGAGAGGGATCTCGCCGATATAGACCTCTTGCTCACGAACATCTCGGAGCTTCTTCGTTTCACCCTTAACCTCTTTTTCCCAAATGGCCAGGCGCACACGGATTTTAAGGGGCGCGGCAAAGGTCATCCCTCGCTCCAGACACTCCTGCACATCACATTTTGGACTTCCGATCGAATAGTCGATAAATTCGATCATGGCCGTATCGTTATAATCCGAGATCGGAAAGACACTCGTAAAGGCGGATTTAAGACCAATATCCGCCCGCTTTTCGTAAGGCAATTCCCGTTGAAGGAATCGCTCGTAAGATTCCTTCTGAATTTCAATCAGGTTCGGAATACCGATTTGAACCTGAATCTTCGAAAAGTCTTTTCGTTCCCTGACTTCGACAGCAGGCCGCTGCGCCATAAAGCCTCCACTCACTATTGTGTTTCGAAATGATGAATCGTTTGAATCCTGAGCCTAAGGCACCCAGAACCAAGCAGATAATCCGCTTTTAAAATCGGCTACTTAATTTCGACCGTGGCTCCGGATTCTTCGAGACGCTTTTTCATCGTTTCGGCTTCTTCCTTCGCGACACCCGCCTTCACCACCATGGGTGCGCCTTCGACCATATCTTTCGCCTCTTTCAGACCCAAGCTGGTCACTTCCCGCACCGCTTTAATGACCTGGATTTTCTTATCTCCAGCGCCGGTAAGCACCACGTCGAAAGCGGTCTTTTCTTCGTCAGCAACCTGGGCTTCACCGCCGCCTGCTGCCGGAGCGGCAGCAAGGGCGACAGGTGCTGCCGCCGTCACGCCGAAGCGATCTTCCACCAATTTGATCAATTCCGAAAGCTGAAGCACCGGCATCGCCTCAACTGCCTTCAAGATATCTTCGTTGCTTAATTCTGCTGTTTTTGCACTGGCCACTTGATTAAACCTCCTATTAAGTAAGTTACGGATTGTTGATGCAATACACCTTATTCAATTGAAACTGACACAAACCTAGGATTCCTCGCGTTGATTCTGTACCGCTTGTAAGGTCCGAACAAATTGACCCAAGACCCCATGAAGACATCCGGCAAAACCCGCGATAGGCCCATTCAAACGGCCGACCAATTCGCCGAGCAAAACCTGCTTCGAGGGTAGTGATGCAATTTTACGGAAGCTCTCCAGATCGACGACATCACCGTCAAAGATACCGGCCTTAATCTTAAGTTTTTTTTGCTTATCGGTAATCGTCTTTAAAGCCTTTGCAGGGCCAACGGGATCTAGGTAGCCGAAAACAATGGCGGTGGGTCCCTTAAAATGGGTCTGCACACCTTCGAGTGCGGTTCCCGCCGATGCCCGAACGGCAATGGTATTTTTGACAACCTGAAACTCCCCTTCAGCACTCCGAAGTTGCCCCTTGACCTCCCGAATCTCTTCAACACCCATTCCGGTGAAATCGGTTAATATAACCATATTGGCGCGGGACAATTTCTCGCTAAGAAGCGCCACATTATTTTTTTTCCCATCTAAATTCATCTTCCCATCCTTTTTTTCGCTAGATAAATGTCTAGGCGTTCAAGGTCCAACGATCAATTGTAATTCGATCGAGACGGCCACCCTCTTGACTAGGCAGCCATCTCGGGCCGTAGACTTGCGGCATCGACAGGGATACCCGGACCCATTGTGGACGATATGGAAATCGCTTTAAGATATTTTCCCTTAGCCGCAGAAGGCTTTTGCCGGATGACGGCATCAATCACCGCAGTCGCATTTTCAAACAGCTGCTCTCCCGTAAAGGAACTTCGTCCAATCGCGACATGAATGATGCCCGCCTTTTCAACACGGAATTCGACCTTCCCTTTTTGAATTTCATTAATCGCCTTGGCAAGCTCAAAGGTCACTGTGCCGGTCTTTGGATTGGGCATCAGCCCCCTTGGGCCCAGCACTTTCCCCAAACGCCCGACAACGCCCATTAAATCAGGGGTGGCGACAACGCGATCGAAGTCGGTCCATCCCGACTGAATCTTCTCGACTAAATCATCTAGGCCCACATAATCCGCACCGGCATCGCTGGCCTCTTTCTCTTTTTCGCCCTTTGCAAAAACGAGTATGCGAACCTTCTTACCCACACCATGCGGCAATACCACGGACCCTCTCACCATCTGGTCCGAATGTTTCGGATCGACCCCGAGCACCATGGCCAAATCAACACTGGCATCGAACTTTGCGTAATGGGTCTTTTTGATCAAATCGCAGGCATCCTTGAGCTCGTAAAGCCCCTGCCCGATTTCTTTTAGGGCTGCGTCATACTTTTTTCCCATTTCTTATCTCCCGACCAAGCTATTCATTCGTCTTTCAAACGGCAAAGCCACCGCTTCCATCCAAAATTTGAGTCGTTGCGGGCTCATGAAACCTGTATCCCCATGCTCCGTGCCGCACCCTCGATAATCTTGCTTGCGCCTTCAAGGTCAATGGCATTTAAATCCGCCATTTTGGTTTTGGCGATTTCCTCCACTTGGGCACGCGTTACCGTGCCCACCTTTTCTTTATGCGGGATTGCCGATCCTTTAATAATCCCAGCTGCTTTTTTGAGCAGATCGGAAGCGGGCGGACTCTTCAAGACAAACGTGAAGGTTCTGTCTGCATAAATACTGATGACTGCAGGGATAATTGTCCCCTCCTGACCCTGGGTCTGCGCATTAAAAGCCTTGCAAAACTCCATAATATTTACTCCGTGCTGACCCAGTGCCGGACCCACAGGTGGGGCCGGATTCGCCTTTCCTGCCGGAATTTGAAGTTTCACGAATGCCTTAATTTCTTTCGCCATTTTATTTCTTCCTTTCTAAGCCTTTTTCTTATTTTTTAAAAGGCCACACTTATACGTCGTTGAGAGCAACACCCTCTGATAAAGACTCTTAGGCCTTTTCGACTTGAAGAAAACTCAATTCAACCGGGGTCGAACGGCCGAAGATACTCACCAAAACCTTTACTTTCTCCTGATCGGCATTCACCTCATCGACTACACCATTGAAACCCAAGAAAGGACCGTCGATAATCCGAACGGAGTCCCCATCGTCGAAACGGCTTTTCTCGGAAGAAGGCGCGACCCCCTCATCAAGCTGCTGGAGCAAATGCTTGACTTCTTTCATGGGAAGAGGAGAAGGGAGCTCACCGCCTCCAAGAAACCCGGTCACCTTTGGCGTTTCTTTCACCAACTGCTGGACCTCGTTGTCGAGCGCCATTTCTACGAGCACGTAGCCGGGGAAAAACTTTTTCGTCGACATCCGCTTCTTCCCCTCCTTGATCTCGACGACATCTTCCGTAGGGATCAACACTTTTCCAATTTTTTCCTCTAAACCGAGTGCCTTAATCCGCTCTTCCAAACTTGCTTTCACCCGGCCTTCGAAGCCGGAGTAGGTATGGATGACATACCATTCTTTTTCCATAATATCCTCTCAGGCAGACGGTCAAACCACCAAACGCAGCAATCGAACAAGCACAACATCAACGATGGCCAAAAAAATCGATACCACTATCGTGAATATAATGACGACAGTGGTCGAGCCGATTGTTTCATTCTTTGTGGGAAAGGTCACCTTTAACAGTTCGCTTTTCACATCTTTGATAAAATTACTTAAATTTTGAAAGGCTTTTTTGATCATTTCCTTTTCTCCGTCGCCCTAAGACCACGCGATCCCACTTCGCCCATTGTGCGCTCCCAACCGGCAGAGGAAGGCATGCTGACACACCGTTTGCTTGCAGGCCAGGAGGGACTCGAACCCCCAACATGCGGTTTTGGAGACCGCCGCTCTAACCAATTGGAGCTACTGGCCTATGATTTTTTACGGCAGGCAATCCTACTTCACCTCTTTATGCGACGTATGCTTGCGGCACCTTTTACAATATTTTTTCATCTCGATACGGTCTGGGGTATTCCGCTTATTTTTCTTGGTTGTATAGTTCCGCTCCTTACAATCCAAACAACCCAATGTAATAATTTCACGCATTGCATTCACCTTCTATACTTGAAAGGACAGGACCTTGATGAGCCTGCCTCATTTAATCACCTTGGTAATCACGCCGGCACCGACGGTGCGGCCGCCCTCGCGAATAGCAAAACGCAGGCCTTCGTCCATAGCGATGGGCATGATGAGTTCAACTTCCATTTCGGCGTTGTCCCCGGGCATGACCATTTCGACGCCTTCGTTTAATTTGGAAACGCCGGTG
>JAJDBW010000066.1 GCA_029261155.1 Nitrospirota bacterium
ATCTATTTTTCGATACATGGACTCTCCTGGTGCACGCTTTTGGAGGGGGAACGGGTTATTTCTTTGCACTTCAGACATTATACTGAAACTAAATTATTTTTAAAATCAAAAACTTAGATGTTTTTCAGCAAGCCCTATTTAGAATAAAATGAGGTTTAAAGATGTGTACAACAAGAGAAGCATTGTTTATAAACTTGTCAGATTTCCCAAGGTCATGGTAGAATGACGGACAGAAGAACGATATCTTGGATTAAACAGGCCAGGAAGGAGTTTTTAAAGTTTCCCGGAGATGTCCAGATCCAGATCAGAACGGCGCTTAGTGTCGCATTGAAAGGCAGAAAAGCCGATATTGCCAAACCTTTGGCCATATTCGGTTCGGGTGTATTTGAGATTGCCCTACAATATCGAAGTGACGCTTACCGGGCTGTCTATGCACTGAAAATCGATGAAGACATGGGTGATCCATGCGTTTCAGAAGAAATCGAAAAAAGGTATCCAAACCCCAAAATCGGACTTTGACTTAATCAAAGCCCGAATAAAAGCATTAAGGAAAGGGATAAAATGACAGAAAAAATTGAAATCGTTCGCGGGAGCGATAATGTTTTTCGGGATTTTGGAGACCCCAATGCAGACGTCCTATTAGCCAAGGCGAATCTTGCCGCAGAGATTATCGGCGCACTCAATGAAAAAAAGCTGAAAGGTAAAAAAGCCGTGGCAGTTTTACAGATGTCGGAAGCTGACATTTCGCGCATACGCAATGCCGATTTAAAACGATTCACGATAGACCGGTTGGTCGAAGCCTTAAACTGTCTCTCCCTTCACGTCAAAATCAGCGTCACAAAAGCCGCTTAGAAACCAATAAAAAATAGCGTTGAAAATGGAAAGAATAAAAAATATTTGCTGGCAAGATGAAGATATGTGGCTCGGTTATCTGGTGGAATTTCCTGACTACATGACACAAGGCGAAACTCAAGCGGAATTAAAAAGTAATTTGACGGACGTTTACAAGGAATTGAATAGCGGCAATATCCCTTGGGTGAGAAAAGTTTAGGGAAAAAAGGCATGAAAAACACAACATCACGGCTACATAATGAATATGCATGATATCGATAAAGCCTTTCGAAACTTTGTGGCCCCTCCAATAAATTAAAATAAGATCGCTTTCTCGAAGGCCCAACTTTCTTTTTACAGAAAGTTGGGCCTTTTTTTATATGCCGAATAGGAGATACATGGTCGAAAAAATATTAGAAGCACTCAATAAAAAACTAAACTTCCTTCACTTTTTTAAAAGTAACGTCGAAACCCTGGCCGACTCGCCCGATGCGCTTGAGGAGGTGCTGAGGGAGGCCTTAGATTCCCTGGAACCGATTGATCCGACTCAAGGCATCGAGATTCCGGACGTTCAGGAAATTCCTTTCTATTTCCCTAAAAAGAAGCATAGAAGAAAGCCTGTCCAGATCAAAACCGTACCTCACGATACCGGGCTATTTCTCCTGCCTTACACCGATCCATTTCGTGAGGCTTTTAATGCAGCATTTAAGGAAGATCTCGCCCCAATCACCTTCTTGATGAAGCAGCTCCGTGAACTAGAGCTCGCCTATCACAAGGAAGAAAAACGCATTGCGATCGAGGAAGCTAGATTAACAGCAGAAAAAAAACAGACCGATGATAAGGATAAGAAGAAAGAAGAAGATAAAAAAGAAAAGATAAAAATAGTCAATCGCTTTCTTAACGATTACCGTTTTTTCAAATATCTCTATACCACCTTGCCGGACAATACTAAACTCGGGAACCTGCTCCTGGAGATTGGGGAAATCATTCTTCAGAAGAAAATTGAGATTGGGCACATCGCGGAACAAATGGATGCAATAGATTATGAGCGGCATTCCCATGCCCTTAGAGAAGCGATCGATCAGTTCCAGAAAGTCGCGTCACTCTGCGACAACATGTTCGTCTCTTCCATCGCGTCTTGGGCCGCGCTCTCTTCCTTTGTCTCCATACGCGCCAAGGCCCTGGAGAGACAACTGCTCGCGACCTTTTCAGGCGGTATCCATCGAGATTCTTATCTAAATTTTGAAGGCTTCATCAAGAAACTCACCGAACCTTTTTCAGGATCGCCCACGAACATGCAGCTTAAGGCGCTCTACTATTCTTATCTGAGCATGGAAGCTTTTCTGTGCGCAAAACGCCATCCAAAAGATTATTTTCTATTGAATAATTTTTCTCAGGTGGGCGCCGGCAAGACCTACACCACACCGATCTTTATCAAGCTGTTCTCGGAGATGATCCGAAACAAGCAGATCGCACAGGGCAGCAAGCCCTCCCCCTTCGTGACGCTTTTTCTGACGGAGGCGAATCTTTGCGAAAATGTCGTCAAATCGATGATCGAGATGGGTGTGGCTAAGAACACCTTGCACAATCCGAAGTTAAAGAATCTCGCTTCATTAGATCTTCAATCCGGTGATTGTGTGGTGCTCAGTCGTCATGAGGTCGGATTAAAAGACGCCGCCGCGATTAACCGGCCCATGGAAGTCCTCATTCGGAGAGGTTTTCACTTTATGGTCGTTTCCGATGAGTCGTCTTTTCTGAAGAACATCGAAAGCGGCATCTCATCGGCGGTCGAGACTCTGATTGGCTATCTGAAAAAAAGAAGGGTCCTATGGCTAGACTATCGCTTGACTGCAACTCCGGCCAATAACGATACCGGCGATTTTCTCTATCTGATGGCCTCGAATCTAATCAACTTGGGGTCTTTCCTTCATCGTTACCCCGATATCGCAAACGCCATGAACCACTGCCTTGAGACGATTCTCTCCGTCTGTAAGAAAAACATTACCCTGCCACAATTACTCAATCTACTCAGAATCAGTCATTCGCGAACAGGGGTCTTAATTTGCTCGGATCTCATAGAAGTCAAGAAAGGAGATAAATCTACAAAAATGATGTACGAGCTTTTTTACACCGATTGCGCTGGTGCAATCCTGTTGCTCTATTATGAGGCAATTTATAATTTAAAGCTTTTCTCGATAAAATCCTGGCTTGGAAAAAATCGAGAGGGCAATTCTATCAGTCCGGGCCGTCTCGATTTCATGAAGAAATTGGGGATCTCTTATACACGCGTGGTTCAGCCTTTTCATGATGAGGTCTTACCGCTCATCGGTTTGGAAGGCTCTTTGGTTCATTCGGGCTCGCGAGATCTGGATGCCCTGATCCCTTGCTTGCCGCTATTGAAAGAAATGACCTCCGCGCTGACCTATGATCGCGCGCTTAATGCGGAAGACGAAGTACACTTTCAAATCAATGCAAAACAGCTACAGCCGAACCTTCTGGAATCGGTGACCAACCTCGAAGTTTTGGAAAAGATCCGCCAATTCCTAAACCTCACGATGTTTGTCAATCTCGTCCGAAAGGTCCGTTCTTATTATCGGGCCTGGGGGGCGGTTCAAAGAGATGTGGAGCGGGAATGCCGTACCCTGCGCCTGGAATTTCTGGCGACCTACGCCTATATGCATGGCGTGGTGCTTATCCAAAAACAGGAGGAAGTCCGGCGGAAGGTCCATAAAGGATTTCAGATTGTAGAGGAAACGGAGCATCATCCATATTTAGCAGCAAAGGCCGAACAAAAAGAAGAGATACTGGCTCTACTGGAAGGGATGAGCGATGGGGCCATCCTGGGGCATCGTCTCCTCGAAGAACTGGCACAGTTTTTTGCACCCGTTCGTTATTTTGAACTCCTGAGTTTATTAGAGAAACAGGAAAAAGATAAGATGAGTGGGGGAGGCGCGATAGAAGGAGATGAGATCGATAAGAAACGCGCGCTGGTTATGGAAACCTTGGCCGTCGCACTGAACCTTCGGAATCATGGCGAATCGTTTGATCGAATGATAGCACTCTTTAAGAACGACCTCGCGCAAATCAAAGCAGAAGAGGACCATTTGTTCCATTTCCGGCCCTCGATCTTGGCTAAATATCCTGTCTTTCTTACTGAAAGCTTGTCGACGCTTCAGGAACTGGCAAAAGGACTGTCTGAGTTTGAAGGTCAGCGCATCCATGAAGTTCTCCATGACATCGGATCCGGGAATGTCGATTTGGCGCAAACCTTGGCTGAGTACGGAATCATTTTCAAGGCCTCCGAATCGGTCAATTTCCCTCTGGTGCTGCGTTTTGCGGATCGGATCCTTCATCGGATCGCGGCATTATTGGCCAATGAGAACATCACGCTGGAGATCGGGGAGGGGGATGTCGATCGAATCAGAAAGGTGATCGCCAAATGCGCTAGCTTTGAAAATTACGCAGCACAAATGTCAAAACTTACGCGATCTCATGAAGTGCCGCTTCTGATTTCGTGCCGCTACCGCTTTTCACAAGAAAGCCTGCTTGCTGCGACTCATGCAGACTTCTCGGTGACTGGCCACACAGAGAAATCGGCGCGGTACCGGGTGTTGGAGGACTTCGATCATTTAGACGAGAAAATGGGGCGGACTTTGGTGGCCACAACCAAATCGATATTGAAGGGTTTTAATCTATTTTATGCCCAATACGGTTTTATGAGTGAGGGTATGGACAATGCCGAAGTCCGGATGCAAATGGCCGGGCGGCTTCGGCCGCTCTTTCCACAGCACATGGAACAAATAAACGAACTAGAGCGCTCATTGTTGCAATCTAGGCCGGACGCGCCGGTGATGCGTCATTTGAGGCGCTTAAAAGAAAACGTCAAGATCTTTGATGTGGTCTCTCCGCAAATCATTTCGGGTTTTCCCGATATTCAGAACGGCAAGGCCTTTATGCTCAATACCCTGCTTTTCTCGCAGACCCATCAGCGGTCCTTTCCGAGCATTTTTACCGATGAAGAAGTATTCCATTTTGTCGACACCAAGCCCGTCTTCAATGCCGCGACGGTTGAACGGTTTTGCAAGAAATCCATCGAAGAATCGATTGACCAATATGTGAAAACTCGTGTGGAGGATAAGACCCTATCTGTTCCGGATCTGATTGCGCTGTTGGACCAGGAAATCCAAGAAGTGGCTAAAAGCAATGTGAAGCTATCGAGTTATTATGGATTTCTGACTCCTTAAATGATAGGCGTAATATTTCGAACAAAGTGACCTATGCATCATTGTCAAAGGAGGAAATCATTTTCAAAGAAATCGCTATCGTAAAAATAAAAATGGTCCGTAAAGGAACGGTCCCTTACTTAACTTCAATGAACAATGCAGATGCGGCGGCAAAAACATCGAGGGCATTTATTGGAAAGACAGATCGAGAACACCTTATTGCGCTGCTGCTTGACACGCGAAACCATGTTAATGCGGTAAATCTCATCTCGATGGGCACATTAAACAATTCTTTGGTCCATCCAAGAGAAGTTTTTAAAGCGGCGATACTAGCGAACACAAATCGGATCATTTTAGTTCACAACCACCCTTCAGGCGACCCAACACCCAGTCGGGCTGATATTGAAATCACGAAGAGGCTTATCAAGGCCGGTAAAATACTCGACATTGGAATTCTTGACCATATCGTTTTGGGAGACGGACGATATACGAGTATTGTAGCGGAACATCCTGAATTATGGAGGTGATAGGCGAGCCAGAGACAAGGGAACAAGGAGGTCAATTGAGAACACATTTACGACCAAGGAGAAACACATTTTGAGTTAAGTAGAACCCCCCTGGTTTCAGGGGGGTTCTTTTTTTTTGCCTTTTTTTGGAGTATGACTTGGTTGAATGCCTTTGCTTAGTTCATCTTAAAATTCGATGAAATTCTAAACTCTAGAAATTAACGAATTCCAGGAGATTATAACTAACCATGGCATCGGTTCAGTGTATGGAATATAACTCTAATGCGGGTCGTAGGTTCCATCCTTACTCGGCCCACCATTATGCATGCCGCCGAAGCATCGGGCTTGCCGCTGCTATATTCCCTTTAGAATATAGATGGTCATATCTCTAAGAGATTGTCGAACTGGGTCTCCCTACATGAAAGCCTTGGGCATAATCTATGGAATATTGCCGAAGTAGCATCAGTGTATCGACATTTTCTACCCCTTCCGCCACGGTTTTTTTACCCAGACTCCTCGTAATTTCACTCAAGGCCTTCACAAAGATTTGATCGTCAGGATGTAAGAGAAGCTCTCTAATAAATATTTCGCTGATCTTTACATAATCTACAGGAAGCTGCTTCATGTAGTTAAAGGAAGAGAATCCTGTTCCGAAGTCGTCCAAGGCAAAACGGTATCCCATTTCCTTGATTTCGTGCATGAGATTGCAGGCAGAGACAAGATCGGAGACCGCCGCCGTTTCCGTGATTTCGAAAATAATAGATTTTGGATTTACGCCGGTTCTCTTGAGCATTTGATGCAGAAGCGGGAGAAGTTCTCTGTCATTGAAT
>JAJDBW010000067.1 GCA_029261155.1 Nitrospirota bacterium
ACTGCCCTGTTTTCCACAAACGCCAGATCTCCTGTCGATCTAGCGGCGTTAACCTGATCCGCTTGTGCATCACCATGTCTACAGAACCTCCTCTTCGTTAAATTACACGAAATTCTGTAAACAACGCGCTTATTTCTTACAGATAAATCCTCCTCAATCCCCCTTTTTCAAAGGGAGAGGCCCGGAAACCACACTCCTCAAGGGTTTTGAATAGGCGTCGGTATAACCGGTTTCCAATCCGACGCGGCCCAGATGGGGCGCGGGCTGTTCGTCTCGGTGCTCGACCTTAAAATGGGCAGGCTCGCCCATAGATTGGAACAAATACCGGGCCAAGCGCAGCCTGGAGATGACTTGCGCCGCGGGGATATGACGCAGGCCGCAGACCGCGCTTTCCGATAACTGCATCACGCGCGCCGCCAAATCGCCCGCCCAAACCACGGAGCGATATTCGTCTTCAATAATCGTGATGGGCAAGCCGCGTTGGCTCCGATAGGCCAGCCAATCCATGTGTCCGCTCCGCCCATCCGTCGAGGACCCGATGGCCAGGCCCGGCCGAATCACCAAGCTGTTTTTTCGTTTCAAGACCGCCTGCTCGGCCGCCACGCGCGTGCGCCCATAAATGGAAATGGGGCAAGGGGCAGCGCTTTCGGTATAGTCCCCATCGCCGCCAAAGACATGGTCGGAGGAGATGTACACCAAGCGCGTCGCATCGGGCAAGGCATCGATCACGCGGTGCAATTGCTGAACGTTCATGTCATAGGCCCAGTCGGGATTGGCCTCACACTTACTCACGTCGCAGACGGCATGGCAATAAATCAGCAGCTTCGGGGCATGGCTTTCGAATTGATGCTTAATCCAATCGGAATCGGCCAAGTGCAAGACCGGCCAAGCGGCAAGAGATGAGGCACGCTTCGCCTTTGGGACATAGGCTTTCAGGCTCAGGGGATTGGATTTTGCGAGACGAAAACCCAAGATAGAACTCGCGCCAAAAAGCAGGTTCGAGAGGCGTGCGCCTAATGTCGAAGGGTGCTTGTCGAGAGGATCGGAATCGCCATCGTCGTTCGTCTTTGAATGCCCCATCGTTTAATGCACCCCAAAGGCCATGATCGGCATGCCGGGGAAGACAACGGAGGAATCGCTGTGGCCCAACACAATGCCGTCGTTGAGCGCGCTCACCGTTTCCAGTTGCCGTCCGAAGACATTCACGATTTTGGCGAAGGGCTGGCCTTTTTTGACCTCGTCTCCCGGCTTTGCCAAAAAACGGATGATGCCGCTTTTTGAACTGTAAGGCCGGTCGGAATAATTCAGAACTTTTCCCCCATAGGTTTGGGGTGCGTCGTAGGGAACGCGGTCTTCTGGCGGGTCGGCCATATCGAGATGCATGAGTATATTCCAAATCGCCCGGAGTCCGCGTTCGACGTTTTCCTCGTTAATCACGTGGGGCTCGCCCAGCTCGAAGGTCAAGGCGGGCACATCATTTTTCAAGAAAGTATCCGAGAGCGAATGCGGCGACGCGACGCCCTCCAATATTGAAACAATCCCCGCTTGCTTCGCAAAGGCTTTCGATTTTTGATACGCAAGCTTGTACGCGGCGCCAGGGTCGTGATCGATAATCGTATAGGGAATGGACTGGACCCAATCGGTGTGGAGATCGAGAACGAGGTCGGGCTTCGTCTCCATAATGGACTTGAGGATACGGTCGGCGATGCGCTCACCCAGCGAGCCGTTCGGGTCTCCGGGAAAGGAGCGGTTTAAATCTTCGCTGCTCATCGAAATATTGCGTGTGCCGGTCTCGAAACCCAGGGGGTTCATGAGCGGAAAGGCGTAAATCGATCCGCGCCGGAGCTTGCGGCGAATGCGCTTAAAGATTTCCTGCGCGATGACAATGCCGCAAATCTCATCGCCGTGCGCACAGGCCGTTAGCCACACCACCGGCCCCGGCTCTTTGCTGATCGCCGACATCATCGGCAAGCGCCGCAACGACAAGTCGGAACCGGTTAAAATCCGCATGAAGCTATAGCGAATTTTCACCGGCAACGTTTTAATTCGATGGGTTTCTCGGGTCATTCATTTTCTCCGATGCGGTGAGCGACGATCGCAGGATTACAACTTAGTGACGACATCCCAAACGACCTTCACGAGGGCGGTCAATTCGAGATCTTTATTTTTCGCGCTGAGGATCACCATTAAGATCTTCGCGAGACTTAACATCCCCAGGACGGAACAAATATTTTTGAAATGTTTCGATACAAAGCGAAAGCCTTCAGCCCGCCTAATTTTTTGAATCAAAAAAGGCACCTCGGCCAATTGTTCGCCGACAAGCTCCCCCACTGCGCCTAAGACGATAAGCACGGCAATCACCACAAAAATAAAGGCCAAGCCCATACGCGGGGCCAAGTAGGCATAGACAGGATCAACCACCGCTGCCATCGCCAAACGAAAAAGCGCCGCCCCCACCACAATCACAATAAACGACGCAACCGCGATGAAGAGCACATTCGTTGTGGTGTCGATGATTTTGTCCGCGCGTTTGAGGAGGTTGTTCATTTTATTTACCGTTTAATGCAAATCCCTACTTCCCTTTCTATTTGCCGGAAGAATACTTCAGTTTTTTAAATTATATAAAATAAGGTTTGTTCCTATCCCTTATTTAGTCCAAATCAGGTTGTTGCGGAGCCAATCTGGAATTCCTATATTGGAAGTCTGAACAGCTTCATGATTCTCCAGGAAAAGCATTAAAGTTCGAATTGCCGAGTACACGCGTTTAATTAGATCTTTTTGCTCTTTAATGTATTTTTGGTCAAAAACATTCACGTCAATTGCATGAGCAGGTTTCTGCCTCATCCTCCTAAGCTTCTTTAAACTTCTTATGTTATTATCCCAAATTTCCCAGCCATCATCAGGTATAAATACTTTTCGAATCCACTCATCTAAGGCCTGTAAAGTACCTATAGGCTTAATCTCGATCTTGCCATCGGGACGTCGAATTTCTCTTTCAAAAGAAACGTCGTCTTGGAAAAACCCTTTGTTAATGTTCTCTGATATCATTTTGTCAAATAACAAAACAAAATCATTGAATTCTTCGAGTGTTGGCCTAATAAGGAAGCCGAATTTCCTAGGTTTAGATTCACCGTATTTACCGTAGTCTTGGTGAAAAAGATGCGGCCTTTCCATAGCGGTTGCCATTTGATTGACTAAATACAGTTCCTTAAGTATCGCACTACAAATAGGAATACGTTGACTCCAAACACCTCTTACGGTAGATCCATAGTAATCAGGATGTAATATATAATCATTCGGCAGTTCTTTTGAACTCCAAAATTCTTGATGCTCTGAGCTGAGTTTTGAAAGATAACAGAGAAAGGCACCTACGGCTCTATTTCCATTCCTATCATATGAAAACCCAAATGTTTTCAAATAAACCTGATCGCTCGCTTGTAAGCCATCTGAGCTGACACAAATTTTCCCGTTAATATCGTCGCATTCATAACGATAGCGAGGATCATTTCGATACAATTCAAGTACTGAAAGATCAAATGATCGATACGATAATTGAGGTTCACCTAAAGCAAGCAGTAATTGATATGGTTTGCCTGCGTACCCATTTCGATCCACGACTAACTCTAAGTATTTTGTGGAGGGATAAATACATGATTGCACTGAATCGGCAGATTTAAGTTTACGGATTTGGTCTTCTTTTTTCTCAAATCCAGTACGGATAATATGGGGTACTGCATGGACATCTGAATAAATAATGCCCACAAGATTTTTCTTTATAAGTTTGCATATGGGACCACGAAGTTCACACCATTCCACCCCAAAATTTTTAGCCAGTTCAGTAGCTTCTATCCCATTAAAATCCGAAGACGAAAGATAAAACGTTGCTGTTTCCGATAAAATTTCGTCAGTAGAAATATTCTTCATAAAGCTCGACCCTGTATTCTAAACTAATAATATTCTAGAAAATATTTAACTTGCCTCTATAGTATTCACAGCCAAGCGCAATATGCTTGAATTGTGACTATGCTTGAACACAATATAGTGTCTGAAAAAAGGAAGAGGCTGAAAATTGTATATAGGCATGATATTTAATAAAAAAGTGCCATGGGACATGCCCAAAGTAATAGCCCTCAACCCCGTTTATTTCCAGCCTTGTCATTAACAATCGGCACCTTACAAAAGCCCTGCGGCGCGACATCCAAGGCACTATTAAACTTGCTCGATAGGTTTTGGAAGGCAATCAGCCCCGTCAATTCAACGATGCCGTCTTCGTCGAAATGTTTCCGCAAGGCTTCGAGCATGGCCTCGTCCACCTGCCGGTCCGAATAGGTGACGGCCTCCGCATAATCCAAGACGGCCTTTTCTTTATCGTCGAACAAATCGGAATTTCGCCAATGCTCCAGGGCCTCCACCTTGGCCATTGAGCCCGAGCGCTTGGCCAAGGTCATGGAATTGATATCGACGCAAAAGCGGCACCAGTTGATTTGCGAAACGCGGACGGTGACGAGGGAGCGCAAAGCCGGATCGATGGGCGAGGACTTTCGGTCCAAGACGCCGTAGAGTGTGGCGACGGCCATAAAGAGTTTGGGCACGCGCCCCCACAAGAGGCCCGGCGTGAGCACCTTGCCGTACTTTCTTTTTTGATTCCAAAAAAAGGGACGCAGGTACCAGGGATATTCAGACAAGGGTTTTTCGGAGATGCGCATTGTGATTTCACGAATCCGGGGGTGGCGGTTTTTCAGGGATGATAGCCGGTTTTAAGGAAAAACCGCAAGCAGGATTTGCAGCAAAGCGGCTTTTAGGAAGGCGGGCTGGAAAAGGCCTGGTCGAGCGCTCCCAGAAATTCGCGGATGTTCCGGGCATTTTGCCCGAAATCGCCCTTGCCCACGCGGGAGGCCGAAAAAACGTCGAGCATGACCGAATGCTCGTTCATCCGCGTGACGCGGATTTCGATATCGTCCACAAAACGAAAAATCCGCGTGCGGCGCGTGGCGAAGATCTTTCCATCCATGATCTCATGACGCTCAACTTGCCATCGGGGCAGATCCTCGATCACCTTCACCACGCCAAAAAAAAAGCGCTCGTAATCGGCCATGTAAGTACGTGTGCGTAGGGAGGGGTCGGGGCTGTCCGGATAGGTTCCGGCACGATTATGAGTGAGTGCCTTGCAAGAAATCATGCTCATGGAAACCGAGAGTACGATGAAAATGAATAATGGCTTTGCGATGCTTCTTTTCTCCTAAACCGGCACACACTCCAAGACACTCACGGCCGATGCGGTGGGCACCACGCGATCGAGACGAAAACCAGCCTTCGCGACGAGCTCGGCATATTCGGCCTCAGTTCGCTCCTGCCCCCCCGGCACCACCAGCATGGTTATGTCTAGGATCTTGCCCGGATGCGGCGTATCTCCGGCAGGCAAGACCATCTCGATAATGAGCAAGCGCCCCTTGGCCCGCATGGCTTTACGGCAATGGCCAAGGATCGTGAGGCACTGGTCTTCATTCCAGTCGTGAATAATGTGCGAGAGAAGGTAGGCATCGCCACCTTCGGGAACAGCGGTAAAAAAATCGCCACGCTCAATCCGAACACGATCAGCCACCCCACGGGCGGCCAAAAAGGAAGGCGCTTCCTGCACCACATGCGGACGATCGAACAACAATCCCTTCGGGTCCGCGTGCCGGTTTAAAATCGCCGCGAGCATGTTTCCCGTGGCCCCGCCGATATCGGCCACGGTGCCAAAGGTCGAGAAGTCATAGGCCTCGGCGACGGCGGGCGGCTCGGCCCCGTGCAAGCCCACCATGGCCGCACTGAAGTGGGAGGCCTCTTCGGGCGCTTGGGCGAGATAATCGAAAAGCGGCATGCCCAAAGCCTTTTCAACTCCGGTTTGTCCGGTTTCCAAAGAATGCATCAACTCCCCCCAGCCCTGCCACTGCCATTGTCCTGCCAGGGCGATCAGCGTGGAACGCGCTGAACCCGGGGCATCGCTTTTCAAGGCCTCCCCCAAGGGCGTAAGCGCGAAACGCTTTTCATCGTCTTCGGTCAAAATACCGAGCCCAGCCAAAGTTCGCATCAAACGGTGTAAGGAGGGCGCATGCGTGCCCGTGGGTCCGGCCAAGGCCTCTGCGTCTTTCGGGCCATCGGCCAATTTATCCGCCAGCCCCAATTTCGCGGCGGCATACACAATACGCGACACCCAAAACCCAACACCCATTTGAATTAATTGCTCATGGGCGGCGGGGACTTTGCCCGTCGAATGCTGTCCTTCCATAGGGTCCTCTTTATTCGCGATGGGGCGATCAAGTGCTTCGGAACAATAAAAAGTTTATCTGGCGTCGTGCGCCTTTAAAAGTTCAACCACTTGGGCGTGATTATTTTTCGAGGCAATCCACAAGGGCGTGCTACCGTCCGTCGCGGCCGAATTAACATCGGCCTTGGCTTCAACGAGCGCTTTCACGACCTCTAGCCGACCTTCGGAAGACGCAATCCACAAGGGGCTGGCCCCGTCATGGAAGGGCGCGTTCACATCCGCCTCTGCGCGAATCAGGCGCTGGACAATTTGAAGATGACCTGCGAGCGAGGCGTAATAGAGCGGCGTGCCCTCGTCTAGGGTAAGGGCGTTGACCTGGGCCTTCGCAGCCAGGAGCGCCTCAACAATGGGGAGGTGGCCTTCATAGGCGGCCATGTGCAAAGGCCTGGCCCCATCCCTGCGTGCCAGATTCACCTCAGCTTTGGCTGCGATTAGTGTTTTGACAATTTCAAGCTGGTTCTCCTGTGAAGCGATAAACAAGGCGGTGCCGCCGCCTTCGGCATCGTCATTAATTTTTGCCCCGGCGCGAACGAGGGCCTGAACAATTTTCGCGTGCCCTTGCTGGGCGGCAATATGCAAGGGACTCGACCCATCCAAGGTATTGCCTAAATCCACATTTACATTGTCTTGAATCAGCGCTTCAACGCGATCGGAATCGCCGCGAAGCGCCGCGAGATAGAGGGGGGTTTTGCCGGTATTGTCCTCTTCATGGTGATGAGCGCCCTCGCCCATGAGATCGGACAATTTGACAACGACTTCTTCTCCCGGTCTTGCGGCCGAGTCATCGGAGGGCGTAGTCGCGCAAGCTACAACGAAAAAGGGAAACAAGAAAAGCGCCGTTATTTTATGGATCGACTTCATGGGGAGGCATTTTAACACAAACGAAAGAGGAGATGAAGGGAGATCGAAAGAGACGGAATGGCCGAATTTGATTTCAAATCTTCGAGACAGAAAAACGATACCTTAGGAATGGAGGGTATGGACACCGCTTAGGATATCCAAGCTTTCGTCATAGACTTCGGTTTCGATTTCCATCGCACCCAGGAGCGTATGGAAAAGATTGTCATGAGAGAAGAACCCATCCCGCTTTTCTTGAAGTTTCGCCCGGTCGATATTATAGTTGTCCCCAAACCAGAGGATCGCGCCGACATGTTTTTGTTCTTCCGGGGCGATCAAATACGGGAGGCCGTGGTTCCCCATTTGATGAAGGACGATCAGAACATTTTTTTCTTTGGCCTGATCGATGTAGTCCTGCAAACTCGACAGCATGACAATACCTTTTAATCTTGCCCTCTTTCGAATGATCCAAGTGTAAAAAGGCATTTTAACGTCGCCTCCCCCTCCTCCCCCCCAAAAAAAGGGGGAGGAATTTGCCCTTATTAAATATTCATTTCTTCCCTTGCGCCGCGCGCCCCACGATCAACATGTCGTAGGACAGCCGCTGCTCGGCGCTTAGGATGCCGCGCATCTCAACGATGTGCGCAAAGCGCTTTTGCATCTTTTGGCCTTTGAGCGAGAGGATCTCATCGATCTTCTCTTTAATGGCCTTGGCATCAGCCCGGTCTTCTGTGGCCAAAACGGCCAATTCGATTTTTTTGCGTTTAATCTCCGCCTTGATGGGTGCGGTTTCTTTCATCAAGTGGAGGTGCATGGTGTCGACTTCGATCTTCTGCGCGTCAGTCAGGGTATTGTGCCAGTCCTCCGTAAATAGATGCATCTTGTGGCCGCCGCCCTGGTGTTGCATCTTCTTTTCTTTACTGTGGCCCTTTCCTGGGTCTTGGCTGCCCTGCGCGGCGGAATGCCCGTCTTTTCCAACGTTCTCCTCCGCCATTGCGGGCCACGTGAAGGCCAAGGGAACGAGGACCATGCCAAGAAACAAAAGCTGTCGTAACTTCATAATCTAAACCCTCCTAAATGGTTGTCGTCTTATCGTATGGATTGTACAACGATTCGCAAGCACATCACAAAGCGAAGCCGCGCGGCCTCAGGCACTTTGGAAGCGGCTGCGGTGGATGAGGGCGATGGTCGCCAGCGGCAGGGCGAAAACGAGAAAGGTCACGGTCATCAGCAAAAGGCCGAGTTCGCTGTAGTCGGCTGGCGTAAGCAGCGATCCAGAGACGGGGTCTTTCACTTCACGCGCCACCGTGAAAACTTGGTTCAAGTATTTTGTGCCCAATTGACTTGCAGAAAGCGCGAGATTGGTAAAGGAAGCCATCACCGCAAAATAGGTGGCCTTGAGGCGGATGGGTGCCGAATTGGCGATCCAAGCGAGCATGGGAATCATGGCGATTTGCCCCAGCGGCGATTCCAGAGCCGTATCAACAAGGGCGATAAATCGGGCATCGACGACGCCACCCGTGAGCGCCGCCGTCCATTGGTGCAGACCGTAATACATGCCCACGATGGGCAGGGACAAGAGGGTACTTGCGATGGTGAGGGCAGCGGCAACATAGGCGATCGATCTTTCTGCGATAAAGCGACGAAAGACGAACATGCCCAACAAGGTCAGGAGGCCCCCGATGAGTGCCAGGACGGATAAAAATTGTTGATCGAAACCCAATTCGTCGATCATCCACCACGTCGCGCCCGGCCCCGGCGTGGGGACGGCGCGGAAGACGAAGATAATGATGGCCGTGCCGACCAAGGTTTGACGCGCCTGAGCGTCTAATTCTTTCACTAAACGAAAAAGAAGAAACAAGACAATCGCCATCGATCCAAAAAAGATAATTTCCTGATTGAAAGGGACACCCGCGAGGCCGACGCCTAAGGTAAAAATCACAAAAACGAGACTGCCGCCTAGGATCCATAGGTTGGCCTTGGGTTTTTCTTCCTGCGTATTCAAGAGCACCCAGGCGTCTTTAAAGCGGTGCCCTTGCGCTTGCAGAAGCTTAAGGTCGCGCCATTTCAAGAACATGCCCAGGCATACGCCGAAGACGGATATCAGCGGAATCGCCAAAGCGAGTTGATAGATATTGATATAAACCGACACCTTTGCGGCTTCGTCCAAGCCACTCGAACCTTCGAACAAATAGACATTTAAAACCGCAACCAATATGCCGCCGCTGATGATGGCCACGCGTCCTAAGGTTTGCATTGTCGTGTGCATCAAGCGCAGGCTTTCGGGGGGAATGGGCCGACCCGATGCGCCGACTTTTGGAACGGCCTCGACGGTCATCGCATCCGCGACGACGTCTTGTACCACGTAACCGACGGGCGCCAAGATTGCGCTCAAGACAAACCAGGCCTCTGCCGATAAAATTTGCCGCATGCCTTCGGGGTCGGTCAGCAAGGCAATCATGATTAAAAGACTGGCGGCGATCAACGCGGCGCCGATAAAGACCAGAACCGACTTCATGCGCCAGATGAGATCGACGAGGTGCCCCAAGGGCATTTTCAGCGCCCAGGGCATCCCCGCCCAGAAACCCAGCGCCGCCAAGAATTCGGCGCTGAGGCCCAAGTACTCTTTGACGAAAAAAGTTCCGACAATACTGGTGAGGCCTGAAATCCCTGCCGCGACATAGACCATTAAGGGTGGAAGATAGGACAGGCGCATTTCACGCCCCAGCGCGAGAAAGTTTTGGTCAATCCAATGAAAAACGGACCGAAATAAGGTCATAGGCCGAAGAAGGGTTCCATTAAAACGTCAGGAAAAAATGCGCTGTCCGCGATCTATCTCATTTGGAGACACCATTTCTACTCTCAAGATGGATCAAGAGGGGTCGTTCGTTTCAGAACATAAAGGATCTAATCATTCGGGAGATTGATGTTCCGGCATTGTCCATTTTAAAACGACTTCAAAGAATGGCGTGACATCTAACAATGACATATTTGAGAGCCAATTCAGATCGCGTAAAAGTCAGATCGAAACGCTTGATGCCTCAAGACTATTTTGATGCGCCTCTTTGTAGGTTTGAACCGCTTTTTGAATAGGCGTTTCATTAAAATCGATCTGATTTACAGAAACATAGTCAAAAAAAGATTTTAGATCGTCTGAGGCGAGACCGTATTGATCGAAGATGAAATGCGGCCCCCCTTTCTCCTTAATACGATAGCAGGCCTCCACGATTTCACTGCTATTTTCAAGTTCAAACACACCAGACAAAAGCAGATGTTGTAAGGGGTTACCTGCCTTATTCGGATTCTCGAAATTCGTTTCGACAACACGATTGATTCTATCTTCTCTCTTCCGGTTTTTTTTAAGATAGTGCAATGCCATCAAAAAAGAAAGTAGCGGGAGTCCAGCGCCAAAAAATAAAATCACGATTATCGACAAGCTCATAAAAACAATCCTCTTTTATAAATGTATCCATCTCTTTTGGTTTTTCACTGCATTCTCTTTTTTATTGTGATATCGAATCCGTGGAATACCTGCGGTTATTTCATAAAAGCGGGTTTGGGGCATACATTGATCCTATAGATAAAATGAAACACGCAGAATAGAGATAGGCCCACTATTTCACGGCTTCTTTAAAAATCGCCAATTTGTTGCTGAGAAAGAGGGAATTGGGAACCAAGATTTTCGTGCCTTCGAATGCCAGGGTAATGTAACGAAGATTAATATTCGACACTTCGCCCTTGCTGCCGGAGATTTCAATGAGGTCGCCAATTTGAAGCGGTTTATAAAGGACGATCATCACCCCGGCGACCAGGTTTGAAACGGCATCTTTTAAGGCCAGTCCGAGCGCAAAACCGGTTAAACCCAATCCGGCGACCAGGGCCGAAACGTCGAAACCCAACTCGCTAAGTGCAAGCACGACCCCGATGGCGATGAGGAGCCCCCGTTGAGAATTCGACAAAAGCCTGAATATTTCTGACGTTCCGGTGTCGAAGTGATCGCTTGCTTTCGTTAAAGCGCGGTCGAGCACGATACTGCCCGCATAACAGGCGATAAAAATCAAAGCGGCTGAAGGGAGGTTTTCGATCATGATCTTTAGGACTCCATTTAGGTGCTAAGCAGGGCCGAGTTGTTCATCTGCTCTTTATTTTCGAGGCCCCGAAGGCCTCATCGATTAGGCGCTAATCCGTATTGCCGACAAGGGCAATACCGTCTTGCCCCAGCGGGACAATTCCGGGTATAGTACAAAATCTTTCATCAAGAGGCAATTATTGGATGCGCTTTAGAAACCCCTTTAAAAAAAGCCGCTACCCCAACCCGGCCATCGACGATCTTTTTCGTAAGCAGGGCGAATTCGATCCAGCCCTCGAAAAAATCGTTTCAAGCCTCCCGGATTTAGCTGATGCGATACGACAAGGCGCAAGCGCTTTGCTTCAAAAGACATTGATCGAACAGATCGCAGAATACGACAAGCGAACCGGGCGCGAACTCGTAAAACGGATCGACGAGGATAAATCGGAAGCCATGCTTCAAAAACTCACCAGCATGATGCTGCTTACGGTGTACGAAGAATTGGCAGCGCAATTTCAGGACCCAGCGGTGCCCTCCTACCTCACAAGCGCCCTGCACTACGATCTTTACAAGGTCATTCCCGGCGAAGAAGGATTTGTCGAATACCTGCATTATCAAAATCCCCATTTCGACGACCCTGCGATGGCGCCGGCGCATAAATTCGGAAACGACATCGCGGCCATCCTTTCCATTTCGGACCAGCTCTTTTACTTAATTATCGCCCAGCAAGCGGTCGTGATTTCGGACGTATCTAAACAGTTAATCCGTTGGGTGCTCTTCGACGAAGAAATCGTGCCGCCCGCATCGACGCAATGAAACGCTATCTGCTTCCGCTCGCCTGGATGGGCTTCATCTTTACCTTGTCGACCGATATCGGCTCGATGGGAAACACCAGCCGATTCTTGGTGCCCCTGATCCGATGGATCGTCCCGACGATTTCACAAAGCGACTTATCGACTGCCTTATTCATCATTCGAAAATCGGCCCACTTTTTTGAATATGCGATTTTGTCGATCCTGTGGTATAGCGTGTTTATTCAGGGTGGGGAAAGGGTTTCTCGGCATCCGGTGCTTATGGCCGTTTTGATTTCAGTTTCCTATGCTGGCTTGGACGAAATTCATCATGGTCTCCTCGAATCGCGAACCGGCAGTTTTGTGGATGTCGGGATCGACACCCTGGGCGCCATTACTGGGGTCTCCTTATGGAGCGCAATAAAAAACGGGCTGACGCCGGCCATCAAGTTAAAGCTACGCTATTTCGGTTGGTGGTTTTCTTGGGGGTTTTTTTCTACAATCATGGCCTTAATTGTCTTGAGGGGAGGCAGCTTGAGCCCCTTGCAAATGCTTCTCTCGATTCCGGCTGTGGCCACCGCCACGGGGATCGGAGGCCTGGTCTACTATGCCCGAAACCGCTAAACGGTCCATCCCTTTTTTAGATCAGCTTCTCGACTTTATTTACCCCGAATCTTGCCCAGAGTGCACACGACCCATTCGCGCCGGAAACCTTAAAGCATCCACGTCCTCACTTCAAAACAACTTTTTTTGCGCGGACTGTTGGGGTGCCATTCGTCGAATAGAAGGCGCGCGCTGCCCACAATGTGCCGAGCCTTTTCCCGCGCAGTCGGCCTTAAGCCACAGCCCTGGCCATCTCTGCGGCGATTGCCGATCCGCGCCGCCGGATTTCAGTCGGGCGGTGACGCCCTATCCCTACGAAGGCGCAGTCGCCAAGGCCATTCAGCGTTTAAAATACCAGCAACAACACAAGCTGGTTCAATCCATCGCCGATCTTTTATTTAAAGATCTCGAGGGGCTTTCTGTCGATTGGGTGATGGCCATCCCTCTTCACCCGCGTCGGCTTCGTTCGCGCGAATTCAATCAATCTCTCCTCCTCGCCAAGGTCCTCGCCCAGAGGCTCCGCTTGCCTTTAGGTATTGATCTCATTCGGCGAATTCGTGAAACGCCGCCTCAAGTGGGTCTTTCCAAAAAAGAACGGAAGAAAAACATGCATCGCGCCTTCTCCGTCGTCGCTCCCGACACGATTGCAGGACGCCGTATCCTGCTTATTGACGATGTCTTTACGACGGGTGCGACCTTAAGAGAAGCGGCCAAGACGCTTAAGAAGGCCGACGCAAAAGAAATTATCGTCGCAACACCGGCGCGGATGATCTTGTAAAGACATCAAAGTAAAACAGAAATAGGATTATTTATTGCTTCTTAGCCAGTCGCTCTATATAGAGGAAAATCCTAACCACTCCCTTCTTTTTTCACGAAATTCACCAAATGATTCGCCATCAATCTTTTATTTCGTTGTTCTTTCGTAAAAAACCTTGTCCATCCTAGCAGGCGAATCGATCCATATCCAAAGAAGCATTTATTAAAGATAAATGCCTTTGAATATATTAAGAAAAATTTACTTCTATTACAAAAACCGCATAAATTAAAACAGCACATCACCTCTATCATTCAAAAAAAAACGATCGTAAAGAAACTTTGGCGATAGTCGACCCCGTTATTTTTAAATTCAGCATCTTAAGTTTTTCTTTAAATATACCGATGAGATAGAGGGGTCGAACATAGAAATATCCATTTTGTAGACACAACGGTCAAACATGAGATCACTCTGGATTGGAAAATCGCCAGGTCTGGCAGCGCATAGGCAGTCCCCGAATGGCTGGATTGCATACCTCGCCGTCACCTTAGCGTTATTTTCGGCCCAAAACGTTTGGGCCGAAAATAACGCTACCGATTTAATGCATAAAGCACGCAGCCTACAAAGCGAAGACAGTCTCCTTTCGGTTTTCGGCACGACGCTTCAGTCGATAAAAGAAGGAGATTGGGAGACGGTCCGAAGCACGATCAAGAAGATTGATCCTCAAATCAAAGACCATGCGAAACGATTTGATAAAGATTTAAAACCTATGATCACAGAAGCGGTAGCCTCTAAAGATCCCAACTCAACGCTTAGACATTTAGCGCACACAATCTTTCTCGGGATGAAATTTCAGTTCAGCGTCATTATTAAAACCCAAATCGACGACTATCTGGATTCCAAGGCTCGACTTGATCTCGCGCATCGCTACTACTCGGTAATTTTATCGGGGAATGTCAGGAGAAAAGATTCCAAAATACACCGCGGCATTGAGGAACAGTTTACATTGGCCGAAGCCGCTCTAGGAAACCCCGGAATCGATATTTTATTGCCAGAATTTCCACCCGATTTAGAAAGTTTTCAGAAAGCTATAAAAAACATTGAAATAGAATTGTTGCGCGTCTACACCTTCATAAGTTAATCGGATGAGGGCAAAACACAAAACTTTAACTGGAGAAACCTGGCATCTCTCTTGAAACGCTCAGAAACAGTTTTTTTGACGATTAGAAAAGGGTGCATAGGTTTTTTCCAAAAAGGAGTTTCACGCTGGACCGTCTCAAATACTTTTCACAGAATAAGGGGATAGACGACCGCACCCACTTGATTTGACCTCCCCGACCACCAAAAGAAGAGCGCGTCGCAACGAAATTCCGTTCCACCTTTATTCAGGAACAATCGGTAGAAGAAATTGGTGAAGAAAGAAAAATGAAGAAACTATTCATTGTAGCCGGATCTGTCTTTATATTTCTGGGAGGAATATTAGGACTACTTTGGGCTGAAACAGCCACCGACTTCATTCGACAAAAGCAGGGAAATATCGTTGAAGACCCGCTAATCCTAGCGTTTAAAGAAAGTCTTGCCGCGAGCAAACTGGATCTTTGGGAAGAGGTCGATAACATCCTATCAAATATTTCACCAGCGATACAAAGATACACCGAAAAATTTGGGGTCGATCTAAAAGCCGGTATACAGAATGCCGTCTCTGACCGGAATAAAAACAAAACCGCCAAAATTTTCGCCCATGTGGTGTTTTTAGGCATGCGAGATAACTTTGCAGCAGCGACAACCCACATAAACAACTATACGTCAGCCCTTGCTTACCTAAAGATAGCCCAAACCTACTATGATCGTGTTTTGGCGGGTAACATCAAGCGAAAGAAGCCCGCAGTCCATTTTGAAATCGTTCGGCTATTTGCACAGGCAGAGTTTGCGCTTGGAAATTCGAATAGCTCCGAGATTAATGAGATTTCACCTGACCTAAAGCTATTCTCATCCTCAATAAAAAAAATCGAAGCGGGTGTCCGAACCGTTTACACCTATTTTGACACAAGGTAATAAGAAAGGTTGTCCAAAGGAACGACTCAGAATGGCCGCGACAAAAAACAGCACCAAGCCCTTTCGTGCATGGACCCTACGCCAAAAACTGAGGTCATGGTTTTTAATTGTAGCGCTCATCCCCATGTTGGTCATCCTTATAATTTCTCTGAGTTTCCAGGCCGATCAGTTTCGGAAGGAAATTGGGGAACGGTTAAAAGACAATCGTCAAGGTCTCGCCATCGAGCTTCGCGAAATCGAGGATCGCCTCATTGATCACAGCAAACGAACCGCTGTACAAGCCATCCTCCTTGGAACCGTTGCCTTAAATAACAGGGAGACCCTTGAAGATCTGCTAAGTAGTTATCTGAAGTTGAGTAACGTACACCTATTTGGCGTTTTCGATAAGAACGGCAAGCCGGTTTTAATTCTCCAAAAAAAAGGAGCAGAAAACTCCGAAAATAATTTGGTTCCTGTCATTGAGCCAAGCCTTGATTTGGATTCCAATCCTCTTGTCAATCTCTCAAAAGACGCTGCTCTAGAGAGTGCCCCGCGACCTCACTTAGGAGAAAACGAGTTCAGCTTTGATGATGTAAAAACCGATGACGCTCAGGACCTTATGTTTAGCCAGGAGGTCTCAAAGGCATCGGCGAGACGTGTACAGGTCAAAGCCCTACCGCAGGACATAGTTGCCAAAATCGCATCACATGGAAGCACGGTCACCCGGACATTACGTCTGGATGGTGTCTTGAGTTCGGTCTACGTCTCGCTTATATTCGGTGGCCAACAAATCGGAATATTACAACAAGGGTTCCTCCTAGACCAATCCTTCGTAGACGCATTGGAACTGAGAACGGGCCTAGAAGTCGCACTGATCAACGACAAAGGGGAAAAGATTGTCTCTAGCTTACCGGAGCTCCAATCCCTTTCTATCGATAAGGGACGATCTCGAGTCGCCGAAGAACGAATCGACCAGGTGGATTACCTCTTCACCCTTCTTCCTTTTGGCGCAGAAGACGGATTTAAACAAGGCGGCATCGCGATCTTTCAGTCCTTGGAAAATCTCTATTCTGAGAAGGAGAAAATAACGATCCTTTTTATTGTCATATTCGGCGTAATCGCAGTCGGGGCGCTTCTGATCAGTTCATTTATTGCGAGTTCCTTCAGCCGTCCCCTCCTAAGCCTGGCCAAAACAGCCAACAGCATTGCCTGCGGAAACTTCAATGAACGTGTTCGAGTAAAGAGCGAGGATGAAATCGGACAACTTGCCAATTCATTTAACGAAATGACATCCTCGTTGCAAGTGTCAAGAGAGGCATTGGTTACGGCAAAGGAATATACCGACAACATCCTTAAATGCATGCTCAACTCCCTGATCGTCGTCTCCCAGGACGGTAATATCCAAACCGTCAATGCAGCAACATGTGCATTATTGGGTTATCAAAAACACGAGCTGATCGGACAGCCGAGCAGTAAGATTTTTTCCGTCAAACTCCCCACAACTGGCGTTGCATTGGCCGAAGCGTTCCAAAAAGGGGTTTTACAGGATATCGAAACCACATACCTTTCAAAAGATGGACATAAGATTACTGTGTGGTTTTCGTGCACGATAATGCACGATCATGCGAATAATCTCGAAGGCATTCTCTGTGTCGCCCAAGATATTTCCGAACACAAAAAAAATATCGCACGCTCCCACTATCTGGCGAATTACGATCCTTTGACCGATCTGCCCAATCGTATCCTATTCATGGATCGACTCAACCAAACCATCCATCGTTCAATTAGGAGAAACCGTCACGCTGCCATAATGATGCTCGATCTGGACCGCTTTAAAAACATCAACGACACCTTGAGCCATGCCATCGGCGACTTACTTCTACAAACCGTATCCGAACGGCTCAGGCGCTGCGTACGAGAGAGCGATACCATCGCTCGTTTTGGCGGCGACGAGTTTGCCTTCATCCTAGACGATATTGAGCGCCCGGAAGATGTCAGCAAAATTGCAAAAAAAGTATTGCAAACCTTCGAGGAACCGATGACTTTAAGGGGGCACGAACTTTTCATCACCACCAGCATTGGCATTAGCCTCTACCCCACGGACGGCACAAACGCCGAATCCCTCTTGAAAAATGCCGATACCGCCATGTACCGTGCAAAAGAACAGGGCAGGAACAACTATCAACATTTCTCGGCCGACATGGACCTCAGGGCGCTGGAATATCTCACCCTGGAAACAAATCTTCGGCACGCCCTCGAACGGGGAGAAATGGTCCTTCATTATCAGCCCATGGTCGAAACGAAAACAGGAAAGATTATTGGGGCCGAAGCACTTGTACGGTGGATACACCCGGACTTAGGACTGATTCCGCCCTTACGATTTATTCCCCTCGCCGAGGAAACCGGCCTGATTGAACCGATTGGAAATTGGGTTCTCAAGACCGCGTGCACACAAAACAAGGCTTGGCAAAACGAGGGATATCCCCCCATGCGCGTTGCGGTTAACCTTTCGGCTCGCCAATTTCAAAATAAAATGTTTTCCAGTATCGTCAATCGGATCTTGATGGAAACCCAACTCGATCCATCGTATCTGGAATTGGAGCTGACAGAAAGCATTATCATGAAAAACGCAGAGTCGACGATCGAAACATTACGTGAATTCAATGGACTGGGCATCGACATCTCCATCGACGACTTTGGCACGGGTTATTCCTCCCTCAACTACCTAAAACGGTTTCCGGTGAATACCTTAAAAATAGACCGGTCTTTTGTCCGTGATATTGCAAGCGATCCGGACGATGCCGCCATCACACGAACGGTCATCGCAATGGGGCACAACCTTAATCTCAAAATCGTGGCAGAAGGTGTCGAAACGGTCGAACAGCTCGAATTTCTTCGTGAGATGCAATGCGACACCATTCAGGGATACTACTTCAGTAAACCTTTGCCCGCTGAGGAACTTACAAAAATCCTGAAAACAGGTAATATCCTCCCACAGCAAGTGCCAGACAATCGCTAGCTTAATAGGTTCTCATTACATCCTTGAGGCTGATCATGATACGAATATCCATCCTGCCATAAAAACACCCCCCTCCCAGACTTGTAGGACATGTCGGATCATCTTTAAGCCGGGCCTCTCGATATAAAAAAGAACCAATAACTTCCAGTGGGTTAGTCCTTGAGATTCTGTTCACTTTACACAAAAAAACCAAAAACCCAACAGACATCTATTTTCCCCAAATAATAAGTCATCGAGATTCAATTTCCCACCTTAGGGACTCCGCCCTTTACGAAGAGAGTAAGATTGACGGGCCCTATGTAATTGTGTTAAAAACATGAAGCTTTTCGGCTGCGAAAAAGGGGATTTCTTTCCGCACCGGGCAGGATTTTTTATTTTTGGAGGTATACCTTGGGAACAAAAACAACGCGCGATGCGGTAGATCCGGAAAAAGCGCAATCGGGAGACGCACAGGACCCCATCTTAAGACCTTATGAAACGATTTTTGTCGTAAAACCTTCTTTAAGCGATGACGAAGTCACGGCGATTGTGGATAAGATTAAAGGCATCGTCGAGGAAACCGGCGGTGTCATCGTCGCTGCTGAAAATTGGGGCAAGAAAAAACTGGCCTACGATATTCAAAACGAGCGAAAAGGCATTTATATTGTGATGCATATCAAAGGCTCGGGTGAAGTCATTCGCGAAATAGAACGAAACTATCGCATCTCCGAGTTCATTATAAAGTATATGACGATAAAGATTAGCCCGGAGACCTTGGGGCAAGCCCTTCCCATCCGAGAAGAAAAAACATTTTCTTCCCGCGGGCGGTTCGAAAGAAACTAACGATGACGAGCTTTAACAAAGTCATCCTCATCGGCAACCTCACCAAAGATCCCGAAATTCGCTATACGCCGAGTGGAACGGCGGTCTCCAACTTCGGGCTTGCCGTCAATCATCGATACAAACTCGGCGAAGAAATGAAGGATGAAGTGTGTTTTATCGACATCGTGGTCTTTGGCAAACAAGCGGAGAACAGCGGCCAGTACTTATCGAAGGGGCAAGGCGTCATCGTCGAAGGCCGACTTCAGCAACGCCGTTGGGAATCTGAAGACGGCCAAAAACGAAGCCGTCACGAAGTTGTCGCGCAAACCTTGCGTTATCTCCCCAAACGCCAAGCCAGCGGCGGCCAAGGTGGGGAACGGGATGGGATGGCCATGGAAGATGTTGATCAAGATGTGCCGTTTTAATCCTTAAAAAAATAAAGAGAAACTGGAGGAACATTGGAAAAAAAAGTCTTTCATCGGAAAAACGTCTGCCGATTTTGTAACGAGAAAAAAAAGGACATCAGCTTTAAAGAAACCTATCTCTTAAAAGGTTTTCTGACGGAACGCGGAAAAATCATTCCGCGGCGAATCTCTGGAAACTGCAGCTCCCACCAAAAGGCATTAACCCGCGCAGTGAAACGTTCCCGAAGCATCGCCTTTCTCGCCTTTGTTGAAGAACGTTAAAAGGAAAACGACATGGGCGCAAAAAAAGAAGTCGTCGAAAAATCAGGAATTAATCGCAGACAACATCCCCGACCTTTCCTCGTGCTGGAAATTAAGGGTACGCATTCCAATAAAATTTTCCTCGCTTATGCAGAAAATGTAAGCAAGGGCGGACTCTTCCTTAAAGGAAAACAAGCCCTTAAAATCGGTGATCAATTCCCCATCGAATTTGTACTGCCTGATAACAAAACGACGGTACGCTGTATGAGTGAAGTGGTTTGGAAAAAAAAGTACGATCAACCAGGGCTCAACCCAGCCGAAGGCATTGGCATTAAATTCGTCGATATGGAACCCGCTCAAAAAAAAGTGATTGGCGATTGGGTCGACAAGGAAGAAGAAAAAACCGCGCAGAATCAATGACAGCCCAAGCGAAAATGGATTGCCCTTGTCCCTTCCCGCGCTATGACATCCCTCAGCTTTTTATTAGCCCAGATCCCCTTTCATCCCTCAAAAAAAATCAGTTCAGCCCCTTCAACTTAAAATCCATCACCCTTCCCGGCTTAGCTCAAGGGTCGCCAACGAAGACACAAACCCGTCGATGGACCGGACGGGGCCTGGCAAGATAGATGGAGACGCCCATACCTAACTTTTATTTCATGGGTGTTCAATTCGTCCACTTGCTCGCGCTCTCGATATGGCTGGGCGGCATCGTCATTATTCAAACCATCTTCATCCCCATACGCTCTGAGACCACCCCCACCGGCCAACTTGACCGCCTCTTTCTTGGGAAGATCGTAGCTAAATTCGATCATGCGACACTTTTTTGCGCAGGCGCCTTAGTCGCCACCAGTATTATAAAATTTTGGCGTTGGGAGACCCTGACACCCTGGAATCTCATCCGCTATTTTTCCATTTCGATGATGTCTTTTATTTCACTCTATACGGCGATAAAAATTTCACCTAAAATGCTTGAAGGAAAGGTACTTCGGCAATCAGAATCCACCGACAGAGCACGGGCAAAACTTTATCGGCTTTCGTCGCAATTAATGCGGATCAATTTAATTTTCGGCGCCGCCGCCCTGCTTATGGCTTAATCGTTCTTATGCGCATGACTTCTTCAGCCTTTCTAAATAAAGACGGTCGCTTTTTGTTAAAGATTACAGGCGGACTCTGCCTTTATGCCTTTGCCCTGCTCTTGAACGGCTGCGTGACAAGTCCTCCGCAATCTAAGCCCTATAGCCTGGGTTATCGTGAGCTGGGACTCACGACATGGCATGGCCAATACCTTCATGGCCGTCCTACGATTAGCGGAGAAATCTACAACATGTTCGGCTTCAGTGCAGCACACAGAAACTTACCCTTCGGCACGCTACTTCGGGTCACGGACCTCAAGAACAAGCGCTCGGTGGAGGTCAAAGTCAATGACAGAGGCCCATTTATCGACGGGCGGGTCTTATCCCTCTCCTATGCTGCGGCAAAAAAATTGGACATCATCGAGACCGGCTTTGCAAAGGTTGAACTTAAAATTATTGGCAACGCCCCAATCTTCAAGCGCCTACCTCGCCTAAAAAAGGAGGACAGCGGTCGATATTTCGTGCAGGTCGGGTCGTTTCAAAGCGAAGAAAATGCGCAACGTTTAAAAATAATGCTCGATAAAATAGGAGAGCATCCATTTGTAGAAACATTAAGAACCTCGACTGTTCCGATCTACCGGGTCCGTCTCGGCCCCTACCTCTCGGAAGAAAAAGCTTTGTCGGTCGTGCTCGACTTACACAAACAGGTATCAAAAGACGACACCCTGTCTCCCATCGTTGTTACGGACGAATAGTAAACGCGAAGAAAGGCCATCGATTGTAAAACATAGGCCGATCTTTTTATTCATGTCAGTCGCCTATTTATTTCGAATCGCTTCATCTGATCTTTGGAGGTTTTTATGTCGGAAGCGTTTGACCGCCTGGTGGGTATTATGACCCGCTTACGCGGGAAAGAAGGCTGCCCCTGGGACCGAGAACAAAACCATGACACGCTCAAGCCCTTTTTAGTCGAAGAGGCCTACGAAGTGATCGAAGCCATCGATTCGGGAAAGGCCGATGCTCTCCGCGAGGAATTGGGCGATCTATTGTTCCAGGTCTTGTTTCACGCCGAAATCGCAACAGAAGCCGGACGCTTCGATATCGATGACGTCCTGCACACCACTAGCGAAAAAATGACCCGCAGGCACCCCCATGTCTTTCTGGAAAATAACAGGTGTGCCCCCGCTCCCGACAGCACCGAAGTCTTGGCCCGTTGGGAAGACATCAAAAAAAAAGAGGCCCGGAACAAAGACAGGAACTCGGCGCTCGACGGCGTTCCCAAAAGCCTCCCGCCCCTACTCCGAGCCCACCAGCTCCAGGCAAGGGCCGCGCGAGTCGGCTTCGATTGGCGAAGTCCGGAACCGGTTTTCTCCAAGGTCGAGGAAGAATTCGAAGAACTCCGGGAAGCCCTGAAGGAAGCAGACCCTGTAAAGATCGAAGATGAACTTGGCGATCTCCTTTTTTCTATCGTCAATTTGGCGCGATTTAATAAGATCAACCCAGAAGATGCTCTGCGGAAAACCATTCGCCGTTTTACAGAACGGTTTCAAAGCATAGAGACGCTGGCGAAAGAACAAGGAAAGCCCATTGAAGCGCTCTCACTTGATGAAATGAATGTCTATTGGGAGCAGGCAAAAGATAAAGAACGGCTTGATTAAGCACGCTTAATTCATGCACACTGACATCTCTAGCGGATAAGGACAGAAAAAATGTCTCAAGCAAAGGTCATTCTCGTTGTATTGTTGATGATCGGAGGATTTGCGGTTGCCATCCATTTGTTTACGGCGACGATTGCCCCTCCAGAAGGAGAAAGCGTTCAAGAAGGGTTCAACATGTCTCGACCCCGCGCGCCAACAGAAGCCCGAAAAATGCTCAACCCCTTTCCGCGCTCCGAAGAAATCGTCAAAAAAGGGGAGGTGCTCTACCATACCAAGGGAAGCTGTAATGTGTGCCACGGCGAAAAAGGAAAAGGGGATGGTGGCGGCGGCGCCATGCTCTCCCCACCGCCGCGCGACTTCACCGACCCGGGCTTCCAGATGCTCCGTACGGATGGGGAACTTTTTTGGTCCACCAAATTTGGTATCTCCGGCACGGGGATGTTTTCGTACTCGCCAAGGATGATTACCGAAGAAGAAACCTGGATGGTCATCCACTACATTCGAAGCTTAAATGCACAAGCCACAGCGACGCCCGAAGGTGACGCCTAATTTTTTTAGGATAATTTAGCCTGTCGCCTTGAAGAAAAAAAGAAAGCTTCAATCCGTCGATTCGCTTTGGGGCTGCTTACTCAAGGGCGTAAAATTTCCTGTTTCCTTTTTGAGTTGCAAAATCGCGATTTCTCGATCGTAGAGGGCATTAAAGTAGCGGCGCTCGGCATCAAGCAAGGTCGCATTCGCATCCAAAACATCAATATGTGTTCCCAGCCCAAACTCGAATTGACGGGAAGACAAGGTATAGGCCTCCTGGGCAAATCGGACACGGTCTTTAAGGTGTTCAAGTTCGCTGTTTAAGGTCGATAGATTCAAAACTGCCCGCCGGACGGCGACATCGATTTCGTCTTGAATTTGCCTGCGAAGTAAGGTGGCTTGTCGAAGCCGGGAGCGCGCCTGGGCCAGCTCGGCTGTCCGAAGCATGCCTTCAAAAATCGGAACCGTGAGCCGCAAGATCGCCAAGGGGTCTTCCTCAATTAAAAAGTTTCCCACCGGATCTTGGTCCACCCAACGGTATTCAAGATCGAGGGAAAGAAAGGGGAGGAAATTCCCCCGCGCAAACTTAATGCCCTCACTGGCGCGTTCGATATTCACACCCTTTTGTTGAAGGTCTAAGCGTCTTTCGTGGGAGAGCGCAAGCCAGTCCAATTCAGCACGATCCGAAAAGGCAACCGAGGGCGCGTCCCTCAGCTCGAAGGGAAGCTCGATACCGGTTAAGAGTGCGAGTTCGTCTTTCCTCGCATGCGCCTCGTTCTTTGCCCGAATCAGTTTGGCCTTTGCATCTGATAAATCTGTATCAGCACGGAGTAGCGCCGTCTTCGTGACTTCACCGACCTGCAAGCGTTTTTCCGCACTCCGTCGATGCGCTTCGAGGCGCGAGACCTCTTTGTCTTCGATACGTATATTGTTTGTCGCTTTCAGAACCTCGTAATAAGCACGCGCCGTTTCGAGTAACAGGTTTTCCTTGGCCAAGGCGAGGCTAAGCGCCTCGTCCCTAATCCCCAACTGCGCAATGCGGTATTGCGACATGGCCCTCCCGCCGGAATAGAGGGGCTGCGCAAGCGTAACCGTTAACTGCGATTCCGATTCAGACCGAAGGAGAAACTGATTCCGCGTCTTGGCCTTGGGACGTCGTAAATAATCAAACGTGCCGGTCAGGGTTGGAAAAAGCGCGCTTCTTGCCCGCTGCCTTTCCTCTCTCGCTTGTACAACGCCCTCGCGAGCAATCTGAATGCGTTCACTGCGAATGACGGTCGCACGGTAAGCCTCTTCGAGTGTAATGATCTTTTCCGCTTGGACGTTTAAAGCCGAGGCCACTAAGAAAAATAGACTCACGATGGCCACGTTCAACTTTTTTTGTCTTTGTGTCTTCATTTCGGAATCGGTCCTCTAGAGCGTTCTCTTAAACGTCAAGGTCGATAACAGCAACATCAGGCCCATAAACCCCGACAAAAAGAGGAGATCGGCTTGAACCGCCTGCCAGTTCATCCCTTTAAAAAGGATTGAGCGCAATGCATGTACGGCATAACTCTCGGGATTGACCTTCGAAAAAGCACGGAGCCACGCGGGAAAGCTTTCGATTGGATAGACCGCTCCACTGGGGAAAAAGAAGATGATATTTAAAAACCCACCAAAAAGTCCAACGATTCTTGGATGATCGACCCGCGCCAAAAAAACGCACATCATGCTCAGCAAACCCATGGCCGACAGGGCGATCACCATCACCACGGCGAGAAAGGAACTCACGCCAGCGGCAACCCTTAAATCCGTTAGCCAAATGCCAACACCCAAGACGACCAAGGCAATGAGAGTGGTCACAAACACACCACTGATGATAATACCCAAGACCAACTCGCCCTTCGTTAAGGGAGTGGAAAGATAGGATTCATGGACCCCTAAGAAACGGTCCATGACCAGATTAAAGGCACCCGTCGTCATCGTTCCCATGAAGATGGCCATAATCACCGCACCCGGGACGATGGAGGCATCGTAGTCGACTTTTCTGTAGAGTTCCATCGACCGGATTTGCGGCACAACGCGATTGGGCCGTACCGAAACAGCATCAAGCTTGAGTGCGCTAAAGGCGGCCCTTAGGGCTTGCTGCAAGGCCGCCGCGGACACCGAATCCGTATTGTCTACAATCAATCCAACTTGCGGTGTCGTGCCGCGAAAAACCGCCTTAGAAAAATCCGGCGGAATAATCAAAGCCCCCTTTAATTGTCCACTTCGAACTTGGGCTTCCGCTTCACCCGAATCGCGCATCATGCGCATTTCGACGGTGTCGGGCCCGACTTCAAGTGAACGGATGCGTTCAATCATCCGTTTGGCGTAGGGACCGTGATCGAGGTCGACAAGGCCAAGAGGTAGATTTTTCAAGCTGCCCTGAAAAGAATTCCCAAGGACCAAGAGGTAGACAATGGGGAGGCAGATACTTGAAAAAATCGTCAAGGGATTACGCATGAATTTACGCAGGTCCCTTTCTACGAATGCAAAGATCCGCGTGATCACCCTTATCCTCCCATGCGCCGCGGAACGCCGGCGCCAATAAAAAAGTTAACCTTCTGCCCTTCTTCCGCTCGAATGGAGCGACCGGTATAATGGATAAAAACATCTTCTAAGGAAGGCCGCATCAGTCCAATGGATTGGAGACCAAATCCCTCATCCTGCACCATCCCCATCAAAATGGGGATGGCTTCCGGACCATTTGTAACATAGACTTGAAGCCGAATGCTATCCGTCAAGGCGCCCCCTTCCTTCTGGATGACCTGTTGCACAAAAGGGCGGGACGACAGTTTGGAAATGAGCGTATCGAGACGACGATCTTCAGTTAAACTTTGATCTTGGGCCAAGACTATCTCGACAATATTTCCGCCTGGAATTCCTTTCTTCAATTCGGAAGGCGTGTCCATGACCACGATCTTTCCCGTGTCAATAATGGCGATGCGCTCGCAAAGAAAGTCGGCTTCGTCCATATAGTGTGTGGTCAAAAAAATCGTGAGCTGCTCGTCTTGCCGAAACTGCGCCAAGAGCTCCCAAACAACACGGCGCGATTGGGGGTCGAGCCCGATGGTTGGTTCGTCTAAAAATAAAATACTGGGTTTATGGATCAAGCCACGTGCAATTTCCAAGCGGCGTCTCATGCCCCCGGAGTAAGACGCGACAAGGTCATTTGCGCGCGCCGTTAAGCCAACGCGTTCTAGGAGCGCTTCGATCCGTCGCCTTCGCTCTTTATAGGACACGCCATAATAACGTGCGTAGATGTCGAGGTTTTCCCTTGCGGTTAAATCCAGATCGGTGGTCATCGCTTGGGAAACCACGCCAATCGCGCGCCGAACCGCATCGGGACCTTGACTCACATCAAATCCGGCGACCCAGGCCCGGCCCTGAGTCGGTTGAATCAAGCCGGTCAAAATGCGAATTAAGGTGGTCTTTCCCGCGCCGTTGGGTCCAAGAGATCCGAAACAGATGCCGCCTGCGACATCGAAATTGATACCGTCGATGGCGCGCTGTTTCCCATAATGCTTGACCAAGTTCTCCACGACGACTGCGGGTTTGGGCACGCCTTACCTTTCCACCTTTTTTAAAGGCCTATTTTTAGTGGTCGTATCGGTATAAATCCGAGCAACGACGGTCATTCCCGGTTTAATACGCCCCTCCGATGCTGGCACGCCGATTTTAACCCGAAATGTTTTGATATCCTGACGCCCTCGTGTGGTATCCCGCTGAGTCGCAAAATCGCCAGCGGTCCCAATTTCGATGACCTTTCCTGGGTAGATTGTTTCGCGATCAGCGTTCACAAACAGATCGACAGATTCTGAAAGTCTAATTTCCCCCACTTCGCCTTCTTCAAGATCGATCCGTGCCCAAAGGGAAGAAAGATCTGTCAAGGTGACAATGGTTACCCCTGGGGCAACCATTTCCCCCGCTTCGTAGGCCTTTAGGGTCACCACGCCCGAAATCGGTGCGACAAGCGTTCTTTCCTGCATCCGCACCTGAAACAAATGGAGATGGGCCTGGCCTTGCTTTAGCGCCGCTTCGGCAGAATGGATACGGGCCTTGGTAACCGCCACTTCAGCCGAAGCCAAATCAAACGCAGTCTGTACATCCTCTAAGTCCGCAGTGGCGATGAGCTTTTCTTTGTGGAGATTGGTAAGACGGTCAAGATTCCGCTTTGCATCGAGTCGTGACCGCTTCGACTTATTATGGATGGCCTCAGCAGTAAGGATTTCGCTTTCCGCCTGCCTAAGTTCCGCCTCGGCCTGGGCGGCCTCGGCCTCCAATTCTTCTCGATGGAGTAGAACGACCGGGGTTCCTAATGTCACGAAGTCGCCTTCGCGAAATGGAATCTCTGCAATGCGTTCTGAGATTTTTGCACTCAGATGCACTTCGGTGGCTTCAATCACCCCCACCCGCTCGACATAGCCCAAATCCTTGGGCGGATCGACAAAGGGAAGACCGGAAAACGTCAAGACCAAGCCCAGGGTTACAAATAAAATTGCGAATAAACGACCTGACATCATCTATGTCACTCGGAACTTCATGTGCCGCACGATCACTTGGATCACTAGAAAAAAAGTCATTATACACAAATTTTATTGGCATTGTCTGGAAGAAGTGGGCGCAGCCTAGGGCGGAAGCGTCATTTCGTCTTCGTGAAAAAAATCCGCAAAAAAACTGGAGACGGATGGACTGGAGGAAGGGCTTCGCATACGATGGCCTTTTTCTCATTCGCTGGCGAATGGAAGGGCCATTTCAGTAATTATAAGTAGGCTTCCATAGGAAATGAAGGAAATGTGATAAACAGATACGCAAGTCGAGAGACGCGATCCGCTTTCGACTTGAGGTCTGAATAAATGATCATGGAAATGAAGGCGCTTCAATCTCCAAAACGAAGAAAAGCGTCTAAGGCGATTTTGAATCGGCCATAAAGCTTTGCACCTTGGGGTCGGCCTTCAGGATCATTTTGAAGTCCCCCTCACTCTGGTTCCAGGAGTATTCTACGGGCCGGATCAGATCGAGTACCACGCGCACTTTATCGGGATGCTTGCCCGTTCGGATACGCTCGACAAGGCGACCATCTCCGGCGATGTTTTTTTGGGCCGCATTGGCCTTAATTCCGAGCAAGTCAATCACAATGCGCCGTCTTTTTCCATCGGAATAGAAAACATCGGCGGTCGAAATGCCATCCAGAGAAACCACCACCTGAAGATTATTCCCTTCAAGAATCCGAACCCCGGTAATTTTTTTTGTGGGAACTGGCGTTTCTTTTAGGTCCTTCATTGCGGCCATCGCCCCTGGCGCATCGGGTTTTTGAGACGCCTCTCCTTCAGTCTTCTCATTCATAGGGGAGGGCGACATCGGGTCGGGCATCATTTCAGCGTCCATGCCCATTGATGGAACCGGTACGAGGGGAGGAGGAAGCGCTCCAAGGGTGGGTGCCCCCCCTTTTGGGAGTGCCATTCCGCCATCCGCTGTATTTTCCATGGCCTTCGCGTTCATGTCTTTCATGGGCTCACCTTTTAAGCCCATTCCATCTCCGCCCATACCCTGCTTATCTGCGCCATCGTCTATCTTTGTGACTTCAACGACTACGTTCAAACCTTCCGGTCGCACATCGGTTTTGACATTGTCATCTAATTCGAATTCAAGCCGAGAGACATAGATATTGTCCATAGGGATGGGGAGAATCGAACGGACAGGCCCTTCTGTCAATTTAATTTCATTGCGATATTTTCCAAGGCTGACCTCGGAGATTTCAAGTATGAGCCGATCCGGGTCGGAAAGCTGGAAGGATGTAAACAACATCAGTCCTTCGCCTTCGATTTCGACAATCGTCTTATCTGCGCCTTCCGCGACACGGATATCTTGTATTTTAAGGCTTTGCGTTGTTCCTGCACCCTTGCGCGGCGATTTCACCACACAAGAAAAGAGGAGACTTGAAATCAAAACCATTACCGTGAAACGAACGCCGTCACCTGTCATTCTCTTCCTCCTATTGGAGATGGTCGGTTCGGCAAGCCTCGGAGACCTGCCCTAAACTGAAGCGCACGATATGATGGCTCCGTCTATTTTCTCTACGATGACTATAAGCAATAAAGCACTCATTCTGAATGGACGTTTAGGGTTACGCTTCATATTTATCTAATTTTGTTCAAAAAAGCAAATCGGTAAAAAATACCGGATCGAACTGTTTAATGCAAGTCTGCTGTCTTTTCGCGAATGAGCGCAAAGATGACTTTTTAGAGAAGATTACTCTGGAATTTAAATGACTTGAGATCGATCATCACCATAGAACCGGTAAGGCCGTGCTGAATTGATGACTCGACTTCTGAAAATGACAGATCAGGCTCTAAAACCCATTAATCGCTCGGATCAAATACGGGTAAGAATACGGGTTCTATCGAAATAAGGGGGGATTAGGATTCTGACTCTTTTTTCTTTTTTGAGACCTTTTTCTTGGGGGCCGCTTTTTTCTTTGCAACTTTTTCTTTATCCGTCTTTTTATCGGCGGTCTTCGCTTTCGCGACTTTCTTTTTCGCAGTCTTCTTTTTTGTCTCCGTCGCTTCTTTTTCTTTTTTTACCGGCGGTTTTTTTGCTTTTGTCTTTTTCGCTTCAACGGCTTCTTTCTTAGGATCGCTCTTCTCTTCTTCCGCGCTGGCCGAATCCTTTTTGGTCAATTCGATCACGGTCATCTGTGAAGCATCGCCCTTACGAATGCGGGTCTTAAACATACGGGTATAGCCGCCCTGGTCATCAGAAAAACGGGGACCAATTTCTGAAAAGAGGTGAGAGACAACAGCAGGACTAAAGAGATAAGATGCCGCCAATTTTCTTGAATGGAGATCTCCCCTCTTTCCTAAAGAAATCATTCGCTCTGCGATCGGACGAATTTCCTTTGCTTTGGCTTCGGTCGTTTCGATTCGCTCATGCTCTAGAAAAGAGGTGACCATGTTTCTGAAAAGGGCCCTGCGATGCGCGCTATTTCTGCCAAGGGGCCGTCCTGCTTTACGATGACGCATACCAATTTCTCCTTACGAGGACGCTTCCGGCTGATTCTCGTCCACCAGCGCGTTCTTATCGACCTTCATTCCCAAAGACAAACCCATATCCACGAGGATTTCCTTGATCTCATTTAGGGATTTTCGTCCAAAATTTTTGGTTCTTAACATCTCGGGTTCAGTGCGTTGCACCAAATCGCCGATTGTGCGTATGCTCGCATTTTTAAGACAATTTGCGGCGCGTACAGACAACTCGAGTTCATGCACATTTTTAAGCAGATTCTGATTCACTTCCTGGTCATTATTGTGGTCTGCCTCGGCGGACGGATCCGATTCTTCAAAATTGATAAACAGATTCAAATGGTCTTTCAGATTTTTTGCCGAGATACCGAGGACATCGTCCGGACGAACACTGCCATCGGTCCAAATTTCCATAATGAGCTTGTCATAGTCGGTCACACGCCCAACACGCGCATTTTCCACTGAGAAATTCACCTTGCGAATGGGGGAAAATACGGCATCAATGGGAATGGTTCCAATGTCCATATCTTCATCCTTATTGCGATCCGCCGGTACATAGCCTCGTCCGATCTGAACCACCATTTCGATATCGATACTGCCATCTTTATCCAGGGTCGCGATATGCAGATCCGGAACCAGTACTTCGACATCGGGGTCGGGCGTAATGTGTTTCGCCAATAACTTTCCCGCTCCTTTTTTCCTGAGATAAATCACCTTCTCTTTGCCTGAATGGAGTTTCAAGCGAAGGTTTTTAATATTTAAGATGATGTCAGTCACATCCTCTTTTACACCGGAGACGGTCGAGAATTCGTGAAGCGCACCTTCAATTTTAATAGAAGTGACGGCTGCCCCGGCGATTGAAGAGAGAAGCACCCTTCTTAGCGAGTTTCCAATCGTGGTCCCAAAACCGCGTTCAAAAGGTTCTGCAGTAAATTTCCCGTAGGTCTTCGAGAGCGTTTCTTTTTCTACTTCCAACTTTTTTGGAATTTGAAAATCTTTTGTTCGGATTATCATAAGGCCCTCATAAATGAGCGGTAAAACCAATCTGTCAAGTAAGGATGATTGTCAAACTGTATTCGCTTATCTCGAATAAAGCTCAACGACGAGCTGTTCGTTGACAGGCAACGCCAATTCTTCTTTGGTTGGTGCCCCTTTCACTTCGCCTTTTAATTCGCCTTGGTCAAGGGTCAGCCAGGCCGGTGTTCGTCCTCCTGAGATCTCAAGCGCACTTTGAATGGGAAGCAAATTCCGGCTACCTTCTCTAACCGAAACCACGGCACCGACATTCAAGAGATAGGATGGAATATTCACAGACTCCCCATTCACCGAAAAATGGTTCTGGCGAACAAGCATCCGGCTTTGTTTGCGCGACGACGCAAAACCTAGGCGATATATAACGTTATCGAGCCGCGATTCGAGCAGCTTCAGCAGATTTTCGCCGGTGACGCCTTTTTTGCGGTCCGCCTTGAAAAAATATTGCCTAAACTGACGTTCCAACAGACCGTAAATCCGCTTTAATTTTTGTTTTTCGCGCAACTGTGTGCGATATTCCGAGACCCGCGACCGAACCTGTCCGTGCTGTCCCGGCGGATAGCTTCGCCGATCCACAGCACACTTTTCGGTAAAACAGCGCGAACCTTTGAGAAAAAGTTTTGTCCCTTCCCGTCGACAAAGACGGCAAACCGGACCGATATACCTCGCCAAACCGACCTCCAATCAATTGTTACTGATGGCTTTCAAACCTTCCGAATACGTTTTTAAAAATGTGCCCAAAAATGGTTTTGCACCTCAGACGCGTCTTTTCTTCGGAGGGCGACACCCATTATGCGGAACAGGGGTTACGTCTTTAATCAAATTGACTTTCAAGCCCGTCGTCTGCAGCGATCGAATCGCAGACTCCCGGCCCGAACCCGGCCCTTTTACATAGACATCCACTTGTTTCATGCCTTGTTCCATTGCTTTTTTCGCGACCACCTCGGCGGCGCGTTGAGCGGCAAAGGGGGTGCTCTTCCGTGAACCTTTAAATCCAAGGCTTCCCGCGCTGCTCCAGACAATAACATTGCCGTTCATGTCGGTAATCGTCACAAGGGTATTGTTAAAAGAAGCTTGTATGTGCGCAACACCCGTTTGAACAAAGCGTTTTTCTTTTTTCTTAGTTCCCTTTTTGGCCAAGGTTTAACCCCTTTAATAGGTAAATTTTTTAATTAAAAACAATAACACTGGAAACCTTATTTTTTCTTACCGCCAACGGCGTGCCTTTTTGGCCCTTTTCGCGTTCGGGCATTTGTCCGGGTTTGCTGGCCTCTTACCGGTAATCCTCGCCGATGCCGTAAGCCCCGATAACACCCAATGTCCATCAGGCGTTTAATATTCATGGACACCTCCCGCCGGAGATCCCCTTCAACCTTATAGTCTTGCAAGATCAGTTCGCGAATCCGAACCACTTCGTCTTCGCTCAGGTCTTTGACCCGCGTATTCGGATCGATTGCCGTGGTCTTGAGTATCTTATTGGACAAGGCACGACCGATGCCCAATATATAGGTCAATCCGACCTCGGCTCTTTTATTTTTTGGCAGATCAACGCCTGCGATCCTGGCCATGAGATCTCCTCCTCGAGTCTATCCTTGTCGTTGCTTATGACGCGGGTTAGTACAAATTACACGAAGCACACGCTTCCTTCTAATAATTCTGCATTTCACACATATGGGTTTTACGGAAGAACGAACTTTCATAGGGCCTCTCCCAAATATTATCGACTATAACGATACGTGATCCGCCCTCGGGTCAAATCGTAGGGCGAAAGCTTAATGGTGACTTTATCACCGGGTAATATTTTAATGTAATGCATGCGCATCTTTCCTGAAATATGGGCAAGAATACGGTAGCCATTTTCCAATTCAACCCGAAACATCGCATTCGGCAAGGTTTCGATAATGGTCCCTTCGGCTTCAATCGCGTCTTCTTTCATAGGCTCAAAGACACCATTAGGCCGCCAATTGACTCAATACGACGGGACCATCCTTTGTAATCGCAATGGTATGCTCGAAGTGGGCAGAAAGACTGCCATCGGACGAGACCGCAGTCCATCCATCCTCTTTCACCGTCACTTGATGTTTTCCTATGTTGACCATCGGTTCAATGGCCAAGACCATACCTTCACGTAAACGAGGGCCTTGCCCCTTGGGGCCGAAGTTAGGAATCTGCGGTTCTTCGTGCAAAGAACGACCGATGCCGTGGCCGACAAAATCGGTGACCACAGAATAGCCTTCTTTTTCGACATACGCTTGTATGGCGTGCGATATATCCGACAAACGCCCGCCTTCACGGCCTTGATCTATCCCCGCAAAAAGAGAGCCTTCCGTCACTTTAAGAAGGCGTTGAATCTCGTCGCTGACTTCTCCGACGGCGACGGTTACGGCCGAGTCACCATAAAATCCTTCATAGATCGCACCTAAATCTAGGCCGACGATATCACCCTCTTTAATCAATTTATCCGAAGGGATACCGTGAACCACCTCCTCGTTGACCGACACACAGAGGGTCGCAGGATATCGATGATAGCCCTTGAAGGCCGGGATACCCCCTTGTTCGCATATTTTCTCTTCTGCATAAGCATCAAGCATTTTTGTGGTCATTCCCGGTTTAATATAGGTTTTCAATGCGTCTAATGCCGTAGCCACCATACGACATGCGACGGCTATTTTTTCGACTTCTTCTTTTGATTTTAAAATAATCATATCGGCTATTCACTAAGATCAAGGCACCCAACAACCTTATTTCATCTAAAAAAGCTCGGCCTCATCGCGAACACCCTTGGAGAACTTCTTCCACTTTTCCATTGACCCCTTCGAGATCGCCGCCAGCATCCACCTCCGACAAGAGGCCTAGTTCTTTATAATAGGCGATTAAAGGCGCCGTTTGATCGCCATAAACGGACAGACGCTTTGTTACCGTTTCTGGATCGTCGTCCTTCCGACGAATCAAAGGTGTGCCGCAGGCACAAATCTCATCATTTTTAGGCCGATTAAAAATCATATGGTATACGGACTGGCAAGATGGACAACTTCTCCGTCCGGAAATACGTTCGACCAAGGCCGCATCATCTAGAGAAAAATAAATCACACCATCCAGGTGTTCGCCATTTTGTTCAAGCGCCTCCGTAAAAGCCTGCCCTTGACCCATCGTGCGCGGAAAACCATCTAGAATGTAACCCGATTTCGCATCGGGTTGACGAACGCGATCATTCATGAGTTCAATAATCAGCGCATCCGGTACGAGCTTGCCTTCATCAATATAGCCTTTGGCTTTTACACCCAGGGGCGATTTTTCTGCCATCGCCTTTCTTAAAATATCGCCTGTGGCAATATGAACCACACCATGTTTTTCAGAGACCTTCGCTGCTTGCGTTCCTTTTCCCACACCGGGAGGGCCTAAAAAGACAAACTGCATCAGCTTAAAACCCCTTACCTTTCATTTTCCCTTTTTTCATGAAGCCTTCGTAATTTCGGGTCAACATATGGGTTTCGATCTGCTGTGCCGTATCCATACCGACACCAATAACGATAAGAAGAGAGGTCCCCCCGAAAGCGAATGGGACGTTAAATCGATAAATCAATATCTCCGGGATAATGGCCACCGCAGTTAAATAGAGGGCACCTGCGAAAGTTATCCGTGTCAGCACTTTGTAGATGTAATCCGAAGTCCGCTGGCCTGGCCGAATCCCCGGTATAAATCCACCATATTTTTTCATATTGTCGGCCATATCGACTGGATTCAACACCACAGCTGTGTAAAAAAAAGCGAAAAAGATAATCAATAACCCATAAAGTCCGGTATAAAAAGCTGTGCCCGGCGCCAGATTCCGACCCAAGGCTTGCACCCAAGGCACGGTAATAAACCCTGCAATGGTCGCCGGAAAGGCGATAATCGAAGAGGCAAATATCGGGGGAATGACGCCCGCCGTATTTATTTTAAGCGGGATATGCGTGCTCTGTCCGCCATAAATTTTACGACCGACAACCCGTTTGGCATATTGAACGGGAATTTTTCGCCGACCGCTTTCGAGAAAAACAATGGCGACCACCACGCCGATCATCATGATCACCAGAACAGCAATAAATGCAAAACCAAGTTGTCCTGCCTGGAAGAGCTGAATTGTATTAATCACCGCTGCCGGCATCCGGACCACAATCCCCGCAAAAATTATGAGCGAGATACCGTTACCAATTCCGCGTTCTGTAATCTGTTCGCCCAACCACATCAGGAATGCGGTTCCGGCCGTAATGGTAATTACGGCCATCAGCCGAAATCCCCAACCGGGTCTTTGGACAAAGGCCCCGCCTTCCATGCCCTCAAGGCCAATGGCAATGCCGAAGGCTTGAACCAAGCCAATACCGATGGTCGCGTATCGGGTAAGTTGCGTAATCTTTTTCCGGCCCATCTCCCCTTCTTTAGCCAACTTTGTCAGACTGGGGATGACCACGGTAAGTAGCTGGATGATGATGGAGGCCGAGATATAAGGCATAATCCCCAGAGCAAAAATCGTCAGCCTAGAGAGTCCGCCTCCGGAAAACATATCGAGGAAGCCCATTAGAGCCCCGCCTTTTTCAGACAGAAACTTGCTGAGCTCTTCGTTGTTGATGCCGGGCGTGGGAATATGGGCACCCATACGATACACAAAGAGCATCATGGCGGTAAAGGCAATCCGCTGCCGCAATTCTTCAATTTTGGCGATATTTTTTATGCTGTTAAAAAACCGTTCGAACAAGAGTGTATTCCTATGAGAGGACTTCGGCGCGTCCGCCGGCGGCTTCAATTTTCTCAACCGCTTTTTGACTAAATTTATGTGCGGAAATAACCAGGGGCTTCGTTAAAGTCCCATCGCTCAAGACCTTAATAAGTTGGCGCGACCGTTTAATCACACGCGCCTCCCGAAGCACTTGCGGCGTAATAACTGTTTCGGCATCAAACTGGTCCAAGCGACCCAAGCTCACAATACTGTATTCCGTTCTGAAGATATTGGTAAAACCGCGCTTGGGTACCCGACGGGTTAAGGGTTGCTGCCCACCTTCAAACCAGGGCGGCTTGGTGCCACCCGAGCGAGCGGCCTGCCCCTTGTGGCCCTTTGCCGCAGTCTTTCCATGACCCGACCCTGGACCGCGCCCGAGCCGCTTTCTTTTCTTTTTCGCTCCAGGTGCCGGAGCCAGGTCTGAAATTTTCACGAAATTTCCTCTACTTTCAGCATATGTGAAATTTTTCGAACCATGCCTCTGATTTCAGGAGTATCGGCTAAGACGACGACCTGGTTCATTTTTCTTAGGCCCAAACCGGCGACCACGCGTCGATGTTTTTCCGGCCTTCCGATACAGCTTCTACTGAGTTGAATAGATAATTTTTTTGCCATCGCCCTTACTTTTAGAGGCTGGACGCGGTTTTCTTGCGCCTCATCCTCATCACCTCACTTGGATGCCGTAACTGAGAAAAGCCTTCCAATGTCGCACTGACGACATTGATCGGGTTTCCACCGCTGAGACATTTACTTAGAATATTGGCCACACCGGCCATCTCCATCACGGCACGAACTGGCCCACCCGCGATAATGCCCGTTCCTTCGGAAGCGGGTTTCAACATGACACGCTCGGCGCCAAAACGACCTACCACTTCGAAAGGGATCGTCGTCCCTTTTAAAGGGACACGGATTAAGTTCTTCTTGGCGTCTTCAATGGCTTTCCGAATCGCCTCGGGCACCTCGGCCGCTTTGCCTTTTCCGCCGCCAACATGTCCTTCACCGTCCCCCACGACAACAACTGCCGAGAAGGAGAAGCGTTTCCCCCCTTTAACGACCTTCGCAACACGGTTAATAAACACGACCTTGTCTTTTAATGTGAGGTCATTGGGATTAATTTTTTTCAAACATACTCTCCTTCATGGATGACGATCGTAAAGACCCGAATCAGAAAATCAGACCCACTTCTCTTGCCGACTCGGCAAAGGCTTTGATTCTTCCGTGATAGAGGTAGCCGTTGCGATCAAAGACGACTTGCTTAATATTTGCTTTCAGCGCGCGTTCGGCCAGAATTTTCCCGACCGTTTTCGCGGCTTCAACATTACCCTTCAGCCCTTGACCTAAGCTCGAAACAGATAAAAGGGTCTTCCCCGTGGCATCGTCAATAACCTGACCATAAATATGGTTTAGACTTCGAAACACGGCAATCCGTGGCCGTTCCGCCGTCCCTTTAATTTTTTTACGAACGCGCAGATGCCGACGCTGCCTCGCTATTCTTTTTTCTTTCGCCGCACTTTTCACGATAGACCTTACTTCCCTTTCTTGCCTTCTTTACGCATAATATGCTCATCTTTATATTTTACGCCCTTGCCCTTGTAAGGCTCCGGTGGGCGCAATGCGCGAATTTTTGCCGCCACTTCGCCAACGAGATATTTATTAATGCCTTTGATCGTGATGGTTGTTTGTTTCTCGACCTCAGCCTCAATCCCTGGAGGAAGCGGATAACGAATCGGATGCGAAAAACCGAGACTCAAAACCAGGGCCTTCCCCTCCAAAGCAGCGCGGTAACCGACACCATGAAGTTCAAGCACCTTCTCGAAACCTGCCGTTACACCCACAATGACATTATTAATCTCACTCCGAATCAAGCCGTGAAGCGATCGGACAAAAGGAAGATTCGAAGAGCGTGTGACGCTCACTTCGTCTCCCTCAACGGCAACAGACAATTCGGGACGAAGCGATTGAGAACCCTTACCCTTCGGACCCTTCACATGAATCACATTCGCATCGAGCTTTACTTCTACGCCACTCGGAATTTTTATTTTTTTTAAGCCAACTCGAGACATTTACGCACGCTTCCTCACCTTACCAAACGGTGCAGAGCACCTCGCCACCTAACTTTTCACTCCGGGATCTCCGGCCTGTCATCAAGCCCTTCGATGTGGAAAGGATAACAATGCCGAGCCCGCGTTTCACATAGGGAATATCGTCACAACCAACGTAAACCCGACGCCCGGGTGTACTCACTCGCTTAAGCTCAGTAATCACCGATGCTTCTTCGTCGCCGTATTTCAGGCCAATCTTAATCTCATCCATCCCCGTTTCCCCTAGGGCTTTGTAACTAGTGATAAATCCTTCATCATACAATATGCGCGCAATCTCTACCTTGATCCTGGAATAGGGCAAGTAGACATTAGGATGCTTGCGCATCTTTGCGTTACGTATTCGAGTGAGCATATCTGAAATCGGGTCTGTCATTCTGTACTCCGGTAACTTAAAAACGATCCAACAATAAACTACGCTAGAAATAGAGGTCGATATTCAACCCTCTACACCCCTAAATCTTCGCCCTTTAAACACCGAACACCCCATGGAACACAAAGGTGAACGGTTTACCAGCTCGATTTCGTGACGCCGGGAAGTTCTCCCCGCAACCCCAACATTCGAAAACAAATACGGCAAAGCCGAAATTTTCGATAATAGCCGCGCACCCGTCCGCAAACATCGCAGCGGTTGTATTTTCGAACGGGAAACTTAGGTTCACGAAGCGCTTTTGCGATTAATGCTTTTCTAGCCAAACGTCGCCTCTCCCTTATGTTCTAAAAGGAAAACCCAGGTGTTTCAAAAGGGCTCTTCCTTCATCATCGTTTAATGCGGTCGTCACAATGGTAATATCCATCCCATGAATCGCAACGACATCGTCGTAATTGATTTCAGGAAAAATAAGTTGTTCTTTCACGCCCATTGAATAGTTCCCATGTCCGTCAAAAGCCTTCGGTGAAAAACCCCTGAAGTCTCTAATGCGGGGCAGTGCAGCATGAAAAAGACGATCCAGGAAGGCATACATTCTGTTCTGCCGAAGCGTTACGGAACAACCAATCGGCACACCCTGACGAAGCTTAAAACCCGCAATCGATTTTTTTGCCTTAGTGATCACTGGCTTTTGTGCACTAATCAAGGTCATCTCCTTGGTCACGGCTTCGAGCAGTTTGGCGTTCGAAACGGCCTCACCCATGCCCACATTCAGAACCACCTTGGCAAGCTTAGGCACCTGCATCTTGTTTTTATAACTAAAATCCGAAAGCATCTTCGGAACGACCTCGGTACTATACCGTTCCTTCAAAGGAAGCAAGAGCACCTGGGCCTTTTTTTCCGCACTTTTTTTCTTCGTAACCATACTTATCTATCCCTGAAACTTATATTAAAAACCTAGAATAAACCTGTAACGACTAAGCTTCTTTATCTAAGGCATCCCCGCAACGCTTGCAGATCCTCAACTTTTTACCATCGGGCAACATTTTTTTACCGATACGTGTGGGTCGATTACAGGACCGGCAAACAATCATCACATTGGAAAGCTGAAGAGATCCCTCACGTTCAACAATGCCGCCCTTTGGATGGCTTTGGCTTGGCTTCATTGCTTTCTTCTGGAGATTTAACCGCTCAACATAAACAGTTTGCTTTGCTGAAAAAACGCGCAAGACCGTTCCTTCCTTACCCCGCTCTTTGCCCGTGATGGCGCGAACGGTATCCCCTTTTCGAATATTTTCTTTTTGCATGGTGTCCTTCGAAATCTCTCGCTACAGCACTTCTGGTGCGAGCGAAACAATTTTAGTAAATTTCTTCCAACGCAATTCTCGCGCAACCGGGCCAAAGATACGCGTGCCGATCGGCTCGCCTTGTGCATCAATTAAGACCGCGGCGTTACGATCAAATTTAATATAAGAACCGTCGCCTCTGCGAACGCCTTTGGCCGTTCTGACGATAACTGCTTTAACAATTTGGCCTTTCTTTACATTTCCATGCGGAATGGCAACCTTCACCGAGGCGATCACCACATCGCCCAAACTGGCGTAACGGCGGCGGGTCCCTCCTTTCACATGGAAACACATCACTTTTTTGGCGCCGGAATTATCTGCCACATCCAGCATTGTTTGTAGCTGTACCATTGTCGGACCTAATTCCCTTTCTCGACAGCCACGTTAGCCGGCTTGACGATCTCCAAGACAACCCACCTTTTTTGAGCACTTAACGGCCGAGTTTCAATCAACTTCACCTGATCTCCCTCATGGCAGGCATTGCTTTCATCGTGGGCCTTCATTTTATGGGTTTTTCGAAGGTATTTTTTGTAGCGGGCATGCTTCACCATGCGATCAATCGCCACCACAACGGTTTTATCCATTTTATTGCTCACGACTTTTCCAATAAATTCTTTTCGCTTTTGCATCGAACTATTTCCCACTCACTTTCCCGAATTCACTTCGATGTCGCACCGCCTAGCTCTCCCCTTTTTCCTGCTTGATTCCCACAAGGGTCAGCACTCGCGCAATTTCTCTCCGCACCTCTTTAAACCGATTGGGATTCTCGATGTGTCCTGTCGCAGCTTGAAAGCGAAGGTTGAATAATTCCTTCCTCAATGTCTTCTCTTTTTCGAGCAGCTCCTGCAAAGACAAGTCAATCAGCTCTTTAACCGCCATCTAACCCTCGCTCCGTGATACGAACTTCGTTGTAATGGCCAACTTATGGGAGGCAAGACGAAAGGCTTCTTTCGCGATGGACAAATCGACGCCGTCCATTTCATATAAGATCCGACCGGGCTTCACAACCGCGACCCAATATTCCGGGGCACCTTTCCCTTTTCCCATACGGGTTTCGGCGGGCTTCTTTGTAATAGGCTTATCCGGGAATATCCGAATCCATATTTTTCCACCCCGCTTAATAAACCGGGTCATCGCAATTCGTGCGGCCTCGATCTGGCGGGCGGTAATCCAACAGGGCTCCATCGCCTTCAGTCCATATTCCCCAAAACTCAAGTCCGCACCGCGATAAGCCTTTCCGGTGAGTCGGCCCTTCATCATTTTTCGATATTTTACTTTTTTAGGTGACAGCATTATTTCATCCAGCCTGTTGTCGTATTTTGCGCAAGCTCTGAATCGGCACCCGGAAGAATCTCTCCGACATAAATCCAAACCTTAACGCCGATGCGACCCATTGTCGTCATCGATTCTGCGAACCCATAGTCGATATCAGCTCGAAGAGTATGCAACGGAACCCGGCCGTCCCGATACCATTCCGCACGGGCAATCTCGGCGCCGCCCAATCGCCCGGAACAATGGACCTTGATCCCGAGTGCCCCTAAACGAAGCGTAGAGGCAACAGCCTTCTTCATCGCTCGCCGATAAGCAACACGGCGCTCCAACTGGGTCGCGATATTCTCTGCAACCAATTGCGAATCGAGCTCTGGTTTTTTAATTTCACGAATATTGATATAGATCTGGCTCTGGGTCATATTTTCCAGATCCGCTTTGAGTTTATCGATTTCAGTTCCTTTGCGGCCAATAATAATACCCGGTCGCGCCGTATGGATCGTCACCTTCAGCTGCGTTCCGGATCGCTCGATTTCAATGCGGGAGACCCCGGCATGGTAAAGTTTTTTCTTAACGACCTTCCGGATCTTTAAATCCTCATGTAACTGTTTTGAATAGTCTTTTTCGGCGTACCACCTGGAATTCCAGGTTTTAATGTACCCCAGCCGAAAACCGAATGGATGAACCTTTTGACCCACTATGCCTCCCCGGGCGTTGCGCCAGAGCTCTGGCCGCCTTTTTGTTGCTTTGTCTTGGTCGTTTTGGTCTTGCTTTTAGGTCTTCGGCGCTTGGGCTTTGCATCTTCGGCTTCCCCTTCCAACACCAGAGTGATATGGCTGGTTCGCTTTAGAATCGTATTCGCACGCCCCATCGCCCGCGGAGAAACGCGCTTCATTGTCGGGCCCCCATTGGCAAAGGCGCTTGAGACGCGAAGCGCATCAAGGTCCCCCATGTCTTTCTGGGCCGCATTCGCCACCGCAGACCGTAACACCTTTTGAATCACCTCCGCGGCATGCCGCGGCGTAAAACGCAAAACCGTGAGGGCTTCTTCGGCGTTTTTCCCTCGGATTAAATCAAGGACCAAACGCGCCTTTCGAGGTGTGACCCGTACATATCGTAATACTGCTTTTGCCTGCATTGCCCTCTACCTTTTCGACCCAGCTTTTGGTTGGCTTACTTAAACTTGGCCGCCTTTTCGGTTTTTCCGCCACCATGCACTTTAAATAAACGCGTTGGCGAAAACTCACCCAGCTTGTGGCCGACCATATTTTCAGAAATATAAATGGGAATAAACTTTCTTCCGTTGTGGACAGCCAAAGTATGGCCGATCATATCGGGAATAATCGTCGATCGACGCGACCACGTCTTGATGATCTTCCTTTCATTCATCGAATTCATTTTGGCGACTTTTACAGCCAAATGCGTATCCACGAAAGGCCCTTTCTTAATCGATCTCGGCATAAGTTTCCTTCTTTGGGTCAGTGTTCATTTTTTATGGACGTATCCATTCTCGAATCCGGAACCGCCTGAATTCGCCCTTGCTACTTCTTCCGCTTCTTTACAATAAAACGGTCCGACTGCGTGCGCCGACGGGTCTTAAAACCTTTTGCCAGCTGGCCCCAAGGAGAAACCGGATGAGGATTTCCCTGACCCGACTTGCCTTCGCCACCGCCATGGGGATGGTCGACCGGATTCATCACAACCCCACGGACATGCGGTCGACGCCCTTTCCATCGATTCTTTCCGGCTTTCCCGTCCGTTACATTTTCATGGTCGCCATTGCCGACTTGCCCGATGGTTGCCATACATTCGGAACGGATCAGGCGAACTTCTCCAGAGGTCAAGCGCACATGCGCCCACTCACCTTCTTTCGCCATCAACTGTGCAGAGGCACCGGCACTTCTTGCGAGTTGGCCACCCTTCCCCTGCTTCAATTCGATATTGTGAATTGTGCTTCCCAAGGGGATATTGATTAAGGGAAGTGCACAACCGATCTTAATTTCCGCATTAGGGCCGGACATCACTTGATCCCCAACCTTCAATCCTTCCGATGCGATAATGTATCTCTTTTCTCCATCGACGTAGAAGAGCAGGGCAATGCGTGCAGAACGGTTTGGATCATATTCAATTGCAGCAACCCGTGCAGGAATATCCCATTTTTCCCGTTTGAAATCCATAAGGCGATAAGCCCGCTTGTGTCCGCCCCCCCGGTGCCGGATGGTCATTTTACCCCGGTTGTTCCGCCCCCCCGAAGAATGGAGCGGACGAATCAGGGCTTTCTCCGGTTGCGACTTCGTAATTTCGCCAAAAGTGAGACTGGTCGCGCCACGTCGTCCCGGTGATGTTGGCTTATGCTTTTTTATTGCCACAAAAAACTCCTAATACCCAATACAATTCATAGTTTCATCAATTCAGATTAAGACTCAAAAAAATCGACCTTCTGTCCCTGCTCCAAGGTCACGATCGCCTTCTTCCAATCGGCACGTTTACCGACAAACCGATTTAAACGCTTTTTCTTACCAATCATGTTTAAAATATTGACCTTCTTGACCTTCACATTCAAGGTTTCCTCAACAGCACGCTGGACCGTTTTCCTATTGGCATCTTTTCGGACCACAAAACAGACCTTATTCTCTTGCTCCCGTATCAGAGTGCTTTTTTCTGTCAGTAAGGGTCGGACGATTAAATCATGCGGATTCATGGTTCCCCCACACTTCAGTGAGTCTGGCAATATCGCGCTGTGACACCATTAAGGTGTCCGCACGCATCAGCGCATAGACATTTAGATTTCGAATTTCGACGACATTTACATTGGGAAGATTTCGTGTTACGCGACCAAAATCGTCCTCAATCTGCGAAACAGCGATCAAGATAATACCCCCCAATTGGAGGCGATCAAGCAGATGGACCATCGATCGGGTTTTCACCTCGGAAAAGGCCCATTCCTCAATAACAACCAATTTTTGCTCATGAACCTTCGAGGAGAGTGCGGCATAAAGGGCTTTTCTCGCCTTTTTCTTTGGCATCGAATAGCTGTAACTTCTTGGACTTGGGCCAAAAATTGTTCCACCGCCGCGCCAAATCGGAGAACGATTAGAGCCTGCCCGAGCTCGACCGGTACCTTTTTGCCGCCAAGGTTTTTTCCCTCCGCCCCGAACTAAGCCCTTTGTTTTTGTCGACGCGTTTCCCTGGCGCATTGAGGCCAGCTGCATTTGCACAACCTCATGGATTAAGGCCGGAGAAACCTCGGCGCAAAATATCTGCTCGTCTAGCGCCACCGTCCCTGTTTTTTCGTTATGCTGATTTACAATTTCTATTTCAGATAAAGATGCAGCCATTACTTCTGTCCCTTTTTCTCTTGAGACCCACGACGCTTCACAGCCCGCTTCACCACGACAAGCCCCTGAGCGCCGCCGGGGATCGCCCCTTTAATGAGGACGAGGTTTTGATCGGGACGAACTTCTACAATTTCCAAGTTTTGGGTGGTAATACGCTTGTTCCCCATTTGTCCCGGCATTTTCATATTCTTAAAGACGCGAGAAGGCGTAGAACTTTGCCCAACCGATCCGGGTGCCCGATGAAAATGCGAACCATGTGAGGCGGGGCCGCCCGAAAAATTATGCCGACGCATCACGCCCTGAAAACCCTTCCCCTTGGAGTTGGCGACCACGTCGACCATTTCTCCTTTTTTAAAAATCTCCGCTGTGATGACCTGCCCCAAAGAAACTTCTTCCGCATTGGAATGAAACTCCTTCAGCACACGCGCGGGAGAAAGATCCGCTTTTTTGTAATGGCCCGCCAAGGGCTTCGTCACGCGATGCGGTTTTACATCTTTAAAGGACACCTGCACACTTGCATAGCCGTCTTTTTCTTGTGATTTTATTTGAACCACACGGCAGGGACCCAACTCCACCAAAGTCACTGGAACCATGTCGCCACCCTCAGAGAAGACCTGCGTCATTCCAAGCTTATACCCGATCAAACCGTCTAACATTTCCCGTCCAATCTTATAACTTGATCTCGACGTTCACACCCGCCGAAAGATTTAACTTCATTAATGCGTCAACCGTATCCGGCGTCGGCTCTAAAATATCGAGGAGGCGCTTGTGTGTCCGAATTTCGAACTGCTCTCGAGATTTTTTATCCACATGCGGTGACTTTAACACCGTGTACTTATTAATCTTTGTGGGCAGAGGAATCGGTCCTGCGACCTTAGCACCTGTACGAATAACCGTATCAACGATTTCCCCGGCCGACTGATCCAACAAACGATAATCATAACCTTTTAAACGTATTCTAATTTTTTGACTCACGAAAAATTACCTCGTTTCAATAAAAAGCCTTCCCGTACAGCCATTGCCTGCCTCATTTAATCACCTTGGTAATCACGCCGGCGCCGACGGTGCGGCCGCCCTCGCGAATAGCAAAACGCAGGCCTTCGTCCATAGCGATGGGCATGATGAGTTCAACTTCCATTTCGGCGTTGTCCCCGGGCATGACCATTTCGACGCCTTCGTTTAATTTGGAAACGCCGGTG
>JAJDBW010000068.1 GCA_029261155.1 Nitrospirota bacterium
GTGGCATCGTGGGCATTGAAAACAACGATTTCAGGAACAAGATCATTGACGCTCATTATTCCTGTATTTTGATTCATCTCGTATTGGCGACGGAATCGAATCATATGTTTGCAAAAGCCTTTATTCTCTGGATTTCTGACCTTTGTTTCTCGCGCCAAGACCGGGAGCCATCCCTCTTTTCTCAGTCCTGTGACGACTTTCGAGGTGGGGATAAATTCATAACGGCCACTGGTATGGCTAGAGGCCTGATCCGCAAAAATAGACGGGGAGAGTGCCCGCAACTTTTCATCGTCTAGTACTTGTAAAGTGCTGAAACCATAGGGTATTGAATGTCTCATTTTTGATTCTCCTTATTATGTGTTGTTTTGTTGATTTGAAAAACAGCGATCAGCGACGAGATCACCGGCGTATTTAAAAAAGTCTTCTTCTTTTAAAAACAAGGATCGTTTCCCGTTCGGCTCAATCACTTTTAAATGACGCGTAAAAGGAAGGACCTTGAATCCTTCATAATCGTTAAAACTTGAAGCGATAAACCGGGCGCGTGATGGGGTCATTTTTGGCGCTCCTTCTCCTTGGCGTGCTTCCCCTTAAAAACAATTTTTTCCCTCTTCAAAAAAACTAGAGGAAAAAAATTGATTGAGAAGTTCAGACGGCTGAATGACTCAAATAGACAGACATTGCGGGGGACGTGACTGGACGCTTGATCAAAGGCGCGGCACTCGCTAGGTCTGCTTCCTTTTTAATTCAGCCCACCTTATTTGCCTTAAATCGTCTAAGGAGGCGGTGCAATTTTGATATGCTGTCGGGATCTTTCCGGCTGGATATGATGCAGGGGGAGCCCCACGGGGGGCGGACGGTAGGGACGTTGTGACTGGAAGCGCGGCGCGATTAAAGCCACAATGTCACTGGATGGGCGGGGGATGATCTTTTGACTTTTATAGGATCTTTGGCTAGAGTTTCTCTATTTATTTTCTGGATCAATTAAAAGGGGAGGGAATTAGACACATGACGAAAGCAGAACTCATCGAACAGATTTCAAAAGCCGCGACCAAAAACATGAAAACCGAAGTCACAAAAAAAACGGTCGATACAATTTTAACTGAGACGTTTTCAACGATTGGAAAGACGGTTAAAAAAGAAGGGAGGCATAGCATTCCCGGCTTTGGCACCTTTAGCCTTACAAAACGGGCCGCAAGGAAGGGCCGAAATCCTCAGACGGGCGAGACGATCAAGATCAAGGCTTCAAAGTCGATTAAGTTCAAGCCTTCGACTGCCTTGAAAGGAAGCTTGTAGTAAGGTGGCCTGAAAAAGGTGGAAGCCGGTCCCGCAGAGGCCGCGCCCTCGCGCAGCTCCGTCACGTCCGCTGCAAGCCCGGACGGTTTAGATTTTTCAGGCGATCAGGAATATAAGGACCCCCCGATTTTTTTGAGGGGGGTCAATTTGTTTTGGTAGGGTAGGGGAGTGAGGCAGAATTTTAAATCTCGTCTTCAAGGATCTCACCCCGTGGAACGACGGCTTAAATTTGTAGTCGTGAGGTCGCCGGATTTGCTGGGTTCTAAAAATAGACAATGCCCTGTAATCATATAAAAGCATTAGACCTTGCGCGCGACGGGCAATGGGACGCGTCTCATCAGGAAGTCAAACCTTATTCCGATGAATTGTCCTGCCTCATCCATGCCTACCTGCATCGGGCAGCGGGCGATTTTGAAAACGCCACGCACTGGTATAAGCGCATCGGTGTGGATGCACCCAAAAATAGCTTGGAAGGCGAACTCCTTCGCTTGTACCGATTGGCGAATTCGTAAAAAAAAGGGGTGCGGAATGTTTCGAGATATGCACTTTCCCTTATCCTACTATTCTACTTCCGACAAGTCTGGTCCCGTTCCGCCAGCAACCTTGATAAAGGACTCCGCCCCGTCAGCAATCCGCCGCACCATGTGGTCATACTTCATCGTCGTGTTCATGGATTTATGCCGCATCATGTCCTGAACCGCTTTAAAATCCGCACCATTCGTTAAGGCCTCCGTTGCGGCCGTATGCCTCAGAGAATAGGCCGTGAGCCGATTGCGTTTTATGCCCGCCTGTTTCAGATATTTTGTAATGATATATTGAATACCTCGGACCGAAAGCCGCGCGCCCTTGACCGGCTTTTCCGCCACAAAGAGCGGCGCTTTGTGCGAGACCAGCCCCCGGAGTCGCTTATACCGTTCCATGGCCGGAATGAGCGCCGGCACAATCACCACAAAACTATCGGCCGCTTCGCGGCCTTTCCCATGGACGTACAAGAGCCCGCCTTCTCCCTTCTGGACAAAGTCTTCCACGTTCATCCGATGGAGCTCCACCAGTCGGACGGCCGTCTGAAGGATCAAGGACACCAACAAATAATCTCTCAGCTTGGCCGGCGTCCGAATCGAAATTTGAGCCACCAGCTTTTCTTTTTCTTCCGGATCCAGGGCCTCCTTTCGATATTCCTGCGACAGCTTGGGCAAGGGCACCTTTTTCGTCGGGTCTTCCGGCAGGATATGCTCTTCCACGGCCCAGGCGGAGAAAGTCCTGAGTACCGACAACTGACGTTGAACGTAGGCCGGGGATCGCCTGTATAGGTTCAGGTGCCGGACATACTGTTTTACGAGGAGGGCATTTAAGGCGGGGAGGGACCGATCTTTTCTGTAGGCTTCAAATTGCTTGAGGGCCTGCTCGTAGGTCTTGTGCGTCGCCTCCGCCCAATGGAGATCGTGCGCGAGGAGAAAACCGGTGATATAGGGCGAGAGGGCGACCCCTTTTTTAATTTGATTTAAGTCCAGGAGGGCTTCGCTTGCCTGATCTCGTTTCATAGGCTGTGTCCTTCTTTCTAAAAAGCCCTCTGCGGCCGGGGAGGAGAGCTTCTCTCCTCTTAATATGGGGTCTGCTCACGAAACGGAAAAAATCGTACGTTAAGACTCACAATATGGCCGCAAATGGCCCTAATCCTCTAAAAACCCTTCTAAACGACGTTCTTTCAGGTCTTGATCGTCTTTTCACCCCAATAGCGCCATATATACTACGCGGAATGGACCTTCCGCGCAGTATAGCCTTGACTTTGCCCTTTTTCAACCCTAAAATGCATCTATCAATAATTGATGGATGTGAGGGGAAGCATAAAAAATCCTCTCTTTGGAACCGCTGCCATGGATTTAGACCCAATGATTCCAGTGCTTTCGAACCTGCGCCCCTCCGAACAGGTCGTCTTAATCCAGCTCTATCACCACAAGGTCAATGACGAGACCCACGCCTCTCAAAGCCACCTCATCTCCTGGACAGGCATTAAATCGACCAACACCATTAAGACCGCGATTAAGGGATTGATCCAACACGGTCTCGTCAAATGTCTTAAAGCAGGGCAACAAAACGCCCCAGCACTCTACCGGCTTTGCCTAGAAGAGCCGAGCAAACCCAAGCTCCCAGCAGCAGTGCACGAAGTATCGCCCTTGAACAATGACAACCGTCTTCGCTTGGCTGCCCTGAAAAAAGGGTTTTCCCCGGACAAATGGCAGGAGATTAAAAGGGAAGCCCAAGCCGCGGGGATGACGGAAGACGCCTTCATCATCCAGACCTGTTTTGGACCGGAGCGGATCCGTGGC
>JAJDBW010000069.1 GCA_029261155.1 Nitrospirota bacterium
GGCTAATGTCTTTATGAGAGAGGTCCTTGAAAACATTTTTTTGACCGCCACTGAGCCGGTCACGATGGCCCATCTTATGGAAACCTTTGAGATCATTTCTCCGGAAGGCCGTGCGGGCCTGATGGAGGAACTCAAAGGACTGGAAGCGGAATACAACAAACGGGGGCTTCAGCTTCATCAACTCGGGGGCGGTTATCTCCTCAAGACGCAGGCGAAGTACGCGCACTGGGTCCGGCGATACCAGTCGAATGCGCCGGTCCGCCTGACAGACGAGGGCCGGATCACCTTGGCCATCATCGCCTACCAACAGCCGATTAAACGATCGGAGATTGAAGATATTCGCGGGGTAGAGTGTGAAAGCGTGCTTCAAACCCTCAGGCAGGTGGGTTTGATTCAGGTGATGGGAGAACTGTCGGGGGCTTATCTCTACGGCACCACCCAAAAGTTTTTAAGCCACTTCAATTTAAACCAGCTCTCGGAACTGCCTCCTCTCGCCTCGCCGATGAAATCGGACGGACCCAGATCGTGATTTTTAAATCTTAAAGGTGGGGAGGGGAGGGATGGAGGAAAATCCTGTCTTTGTTTCCCTTGTTGCGCTGGGTTTCGAAATAGATTTCGTCTTTACTTCATCTTTTTTTTGACTTTCGGCTTCGTGCTTGTTTCGGTTTTGCTTTGGCCACTGTCTTTTTAGCGGGTTTCCGCACGGGCGGCTTTGTCTTTTTAATCGTTTTTACTTTTTTGGAAAGGGCCACTCCTCTTGCGCCGCCTCGGTTTCCGGTCAATAACCAGTCTGTGGTGACCTAGCCGACTTCCGCGATGTGGACAAGGAGATCGGGTGATGGAATGCGCCCCCGCTCATAGCGGCTGATGTAATTTTGTTTTTTGACCCCGAGGACTTTTGCAAATTCTGTTTGCGTCTGCTGACCGCGTACGGCCCGGATTCTTTCACCGACTTTCTCTGGAGAAATTTTTTCCATCTCGAGTCCCTTTCCTTCTGTTCATCGCATCGCTCCAAGCCCCCCGATTTGGGTGCTGAATAGCGCTTCCATGTATATGTCAGTACAGTTTACTTTATAGTCAAAAAAATACAAGGAGAGCCTCTCTCCGTTTCTTTTTTCTGTCTCCCATATTGATCTTCAAGGTCCATAACGCTAGACTCGGGCGATATTTCTAGTGAGCTAAAGTTATGAGTCAGGAAAACAATCAGATTGGGAGCCCGCACTGCGGGCATGCGGTCAATGAAAACGATATATTGAAGAAGATTCTGGAGAAGATCGGCGAGGTTTTCCCGGAAGACGGAATTGTCGCTACACTGCCACGACAATTGAGTTGGTCGCATTTCAAGGAGCTTGTGCCCATCAACGAGCCCCTCCAGCGCGAGTTTTACACAGAAATGTGCCAGGTCGAACGCTGGAATGTCCGCACCCTGCGCGATAAGATCGGCTCCATGCTCTATGAACGCACCGCCATCCCGAAGGAACCCGAGGATGTTGTCCGAGCTGAACGCGTCCACCTTCGCAGTGACGGCCAGCTTTCGCCCGCTCTCGTCTTCAAGGACCCCTACCATTTACGACAACCGGGAATTCGTTGACCCCATGCGGAACCGAGGGAAAACAGACAGGAATGAAGCATTCGGAATTTGGAAGGACGGATGGCTGACAAATCGATGACATCCCCTGATTACACCACCTGGCTTGGCGAGGTGAAATCGCGTATCCAGTCGGCACGCATTTCTGCGGCGCGGTCGGTGAATCGTGAACTGATTCTGCTCTATTGGGATATTGGGCGTGGGATTGTTGAAAAGCAGCAAGCGCTTGGGTGGGGAGAATCGGTGATCAACCGGCTTTCAAAAGATCTTAACGGGGCTTTTCCGGAGACAAAAGGTTTTTCGGCTCGAAACCTCCGGGACATGAAACGGCTTTTTCAAGCTTACTCCGACGCGATAGTTTGGCGACAAGCTGCCGCCAAACTATCGGAGCCAATTGTCGGCCAACTAAAATGGCGACAAGCTGTCGCCAAATTGAAGGGATCGGAGATCACGGCAAAACTGCGACAGCTTGTCGCTGAAATCCCCTGGGGGCACAACCTGCTGATCCTCAACAAAGTAACCGCCCCGGCCGAGCGACTTTACTATCTGTGTGCCACAGCAAAATTCGGCTGGACGCGGAAGGTGCTGTTAAACCAGATAAAGGCGGGCGCTTATGAGCGCAGTCTTGCCGACGGGAAGACGCACAACTTCCCTGCCGCCCTGCCGGAACACCTCGCCGAGCAGGCGGAGGAGACCTTGAAAAGCGCCTACAATCTGGGATTCCTCGGCATCGGCCGGGAGATCAGGGAGCGGGAATTAGAAGAGAGGCTGATCGAACGCCTCAAGGATTTTATCCTCGAGTTGGGCTATGGCTTCTGTTTCATAGGGCGTCAGCACCGAGTCGCGCTGGGAAAGAAGGAATACTTCATCGATTTGATGTTCTACCACCGCTTCCTGAAGTGTCTGGTTGCCATCGAGCTGAAGATTGGCGAGTTCAAGCCGGAGTTCGCCGGCAAGATGGACTTCTATTTAAACCTCTTGAACGACAAGGAGCGGGCTCCGGACGACAACCCATCGATAGGCATCATCCTCTGCGCCGAGAAGGACGACGTGGAGGTCGAGTTTGCACTAAAGTCCAAAACCAATCCAATCGGCGTGGCGGAATACCAGCTAAAGCCGACGCTGCCAAAGGAACTGAAGGGCAAACTGCCGAGCGCGATGGAGCTCAGTGAGGCGATTGGTTTACAAACGAAAAAGATGAAGAAAAAACGATGACGATGCCAAAACAATCCGAACTTTTCGACAGAGCCATATCTTGACCAAAACCGGCCGAAATAACCCTTGCCCCTGCGGCAGTGGAAAGAAATTCAAAAAGTGTTGCCTTGGAAAAGAGTGGGACCTGAAACCGAAGGCCCATGACCTTTCAAGGCGCTACACGCAAAAAGACCGCGCTTCTGCGATCAGAAAGCTCCTCTCTTTTGCAGCGCGGCCGGAGTTTGCAAAAGATCGCGGGATCGCTTTAATGCTTTTCTGGGGCAACCGCATCACGGAAAGAACAGAAGATGAAATGCGCATGATTGGGAATCTGGAACAGAGCGAGATTAATTTCAACACCTGGTTCCTCTATGATATGAATGTTGAAGAGGGAAGAACCCTTGTCGATTTCTTCCTCGACGTGCAGGAAAATCTTCTCAACGCGGGAGAGTCTACTTACCTGGAAAAAACCCGGCAGACGACCTTACGGTTATATCAAGTCAATCGGGTTGAAAAAGATCAAGGGTTTCTCCTCGAAGATCTTTGGGATGGCAAACATTATCAGGTGAGTGAACGCGCCGGAACACACTATTTTGTTCAATGGGATCTGATGGCCTCCCGGTTGATCGATACTGGGGACAAGCATTGGGAAATCGAAGGCGGTCTCTATAACTATCCCGCCCGTACCAAAACCTTTCTCTTGAAAGCCTTGCGCAAGAAACATAAACAATATGGCAAGAACACCCCGGAAAACAGGGACGATACGGCATTCTTTAAATGGGCCGGCGTCTACTTTAATCACTGGTGGCTTGACCTTGTGGCCTTCCCGGAAACCCCCACGGTGTTGACCCCCGAGCAGGATGAATTTGTCGTCACGCGCGTGATCTTCGATCAGAAAGACAAGGAAAAGCTGTGCGCCGCGCTTGATGCCTGTCATGAATTCGAGTTGAACGGCAGTGATCAATACACCTGGGGCGCGGACACGCCGGAATTCCGTCGTATCATGGGAAGCCTCCTGCTTCGAAAACAACGTGCTATTCTCGAAACGACCTCGAAAGAACGGGGTGAGCGGGGACGGAAATTGCTGGAGGGCATTGCAGGCGATGCCCTCCGATATCGGATGACGGAATATCAAGATCTCAAACAGGCCCTCAAGTCTGCGCCTAAAAAAGGCAAACCCGCGCCTTCGTCTCTCCCGCCTGAGGTAGAAGCTCAATTCGTCAAAGATTTTCTCGACAAACACTATCGGAAGTGGCTCGATGAAGAAATTCCGGCGCTTTCGAACCGAACCCCGCGTCACGCCGTCACCCTCAAGACGTATCGCCCGAAGGTCGTCGATCTCCTCAAAGACATGGAAAACATGGAGGCGCATGCCGCCACCCGCGGGAAAGCCCCTTACGATTTTGGATGGCTCTGGAAGGCCTTGGGGCTGGAAGATGAAAGGGAGAAGGATTTCTAATTTGTTTTCATCAATCGGACCCTAAAAGAGGTGCGCATGACGAAGTCGGAGTTAATCGAGAGCATCTCAGGGCAATATACAGCCTTAACGCACAGCCAGGTAGAGAGCGTTATCAATACGATCTTTCTGGGTATCAAAGAGGCTCTTGCCAATGGAGAAGGGATTGAGATCCGGGGTTTTGGCAGTTTTCGCTTGAGACATCGTCGGCCGAGGGAGGGACGTAACCCAAAAACCGGCGATGTTGTTCTGGTTCCACCCAAGAAGGTTCCATTCTTTAAAGCGGCCAAGGAGTTAAAGGCGCTTGTTGACTATGAAGACCTTCCATCAAGTGGATCAATAAGACGGAGCAGGCTCACCCCTCATTCGGAGGCAAGAGAATAAGATGGGAAATAAATATTTCACAAAAGAGACTCAACTGGAAGACTGGACTGAGGCGGCTTTTAGCATCAACGAACGATTCGGAATTGAAAAAGCCCTGGGTTATCTCATTGGTGAAAAATTTTATAACATTGCCCAAGATAAACAATTTGCTAAAAGGACGATACGGAAAATCGAAGATCAAAGGAATAAACCCGATTACAATCCGATTCGAAAGAGTTCTAATGATGAGATAGAAGATGTGAATCTCGATGAAGAATATGAAAAGCAAAAAGAGAGAATATCGACCGTCGACGACATATTGGATAAGTTTGCAAGATTAATTAAGGAGTCGTTTGATTTCTATGAAATTAAAGCCTTTTTAAAGAGTAATCCTCGTCTCGGTGCCTTGGGCCATATCTGCTCAGAAGAACAACATGCATTCTTTATAGAAAACAAGGTTGTTGAGCGTTCCATTGATACCGAAATAGAAGATGCCCTCATTTTTGGTGAAATGACAAAGTATTTTGAATTGTGAAAAATACAAAAGAACCGATACTGCCGATGATCCTCAAAGTAAAACGCCTTTCATCTGTCGCAATTGCTCCGAGCTACAGCCACGAAGGTGACGCCGGACTGGATCTGTGCGCTACGGAAGCCGTGGATATTGCTCCTGGAAAATATCTTCTCGTTCGAACAGGCATCGCAATTGAGCTGCCGATTGGAACCGAAGCTCAGATTAGGCCACGTAGCGGGCTTGCCCTAAAACACGGCGTTACAGTGCTGAACTCACCTGGAACAATTGACCAAGGCTATAGAGGCGAGATCGGAGTTATCCTAATCAACCAAGGCGACAGCTTATTCCGGGTTGAGGTAGGGAGTCGAATTGCGCAAATGGTCATAAATCCCGCGAGGTTTAGGCGGTTTTGGGTCAACAGGGACTAAGGGTGAGCGGACATAAGCGGTCTCGAACACTGAAACCGCCTAAAAAAAGGACCCGACATTTTTCGACTATCAGCTCCGCCTTCCTTCCCGCCATACGTAACAAAAGTGATTGATTCCTAGGATTTGTGAGGATCATGATCCATCCTGCTTTTTCCGAAGAAAAAGGAGGATGGATGATCCAATTAAGCTTAAGCGTCAACAACCCACCGAGAAAGGGGTCAATTTTCAACGCTGATTGACAGTCAAATGTCGAACGGATCAGAACACCAGAAATAAAAGATTCGAACTTAAAATAAAGGAGCCCCATGTTTAAAAAATCACCTCACTTAAACTTCACACTTTTTTTTACGCTTTTTGCCTTGGGTGGTATAGCCTTTTCGAAGCCTGTGCCGGCGGCGGAGGGCGATATGGATCTCATCGGGACGTTAACCCAAAAACTGGGGGTGACAAAAGATCAGGCCTCCGGCGGTGCCGGTTCGATCTTTAACCTGGCGAAAGAAAAACTGAGTGCCACCGATTTCTCGACGGTCAGTGAGAAACTGCCGGAGATAGACGGCTTGATGGCCTCTGCGCCGAAGGCGGATGGATTAAAAGGCAAACTCGGAGGGATGTCTTCCATGTTAGGGGGCGGCGAGAAATCGGCGGGCGGCCTGGCATCATTGGCGGGCAGCTTCTCGTCGTTGGGTTTGGCTCCGGACATGGTGGGAAAGTTTGTTCCTGTCGCCTTGGATTATGCAAAGGGAACGGGGGGTGACCAGGTGATGAATCTGCTGAAGGGGGCGCTGAAATAAGGAAGGGGGGAGAGGAGTGCCGAATCAAAAATCGGCTATGGCATGTAATCCTACCCAAAGCATTGGATCTTGGGGTATCGTTATTTATAGGCATGTATAGCCTATTTATGCTATACAATGCTATAAGTTAGTATAAGTTGATAGAATTAATGTAAAGGTACGCTGATGGACCCTATAAAAAACCCGTTTTCGCCGGGTGCCGGTGCTCCTCCTCCTGAACTCGTCGGAAGAGAGGAAGTCCTTGAACAAGCCCGTATCTTGCTGGGCCGGGTCAAACAGAAAAGGCCGGAGAAAAGCATCTTGCTTACAGGGCTTCGGGGTGTTGGCAAAACTGTCCTGCTCAACGAAATGGAGCATATCGCCCTGGCGGATGGTTATCGCACGATCCTGGTTGAAGCCCATGAAAATAAGACCCTGGGTGTTCTGTTGGCGCCCCACTTGCGAAGGTTGTTGTACGAATTGGACCGACTGGCCGGCGCCGGGGACAAAGTGCGCCGTGGGCTTGCCGTTCTGAAAAGCTTCATTGGGGCCATCAAGGTAAAGATTGAAGATATTGAACTTGGCCTGGATATCGATCCGGAGAAGGGGGCTGCCGACAGTGGCGATCTCGAGATTGATTTGCCCAGTCTTTTTACAGCCGTAGCGGAAGCGGCTGAAGAGCGTGGAAGCTGTGTTGCCATACTCATTGATGAGATTCAGTATATAAAGAAGAAAGAGCTTAGCGCCCTCATCATGGCCATGCATAGAATGCAGCAACGCCAACTGCCCCTGGTACTGCTGGGCGCCGGGCTCCCCATCCTACCCGGTCTGGCAGGAGAATCTAAATCCTATGCGGAACGACTCTTCAACTTCCCGGATATCGGAGCGCTTTCGGAGACCGATGCGATCAAGGCCCTGCAAGACCCCGTGAAGAAATACGAGATTGACTTTGAACCGGCGGCGCTCCAGGAAATATTCCTCCTGACTCAGGGCTATCCATACTTTTTACAGGAATGGGGCTATCAGACTTGGAATCATGCTGAATCCTCGCCGATCGATCTCAAAGTCGTTCGGAAGGCCTCCGAGACCGTCGTCCACCGTCTCGATGAAAACTTCTTCCGGGTGCGTTTCGCGCGACTCACGCCCGGAGAAAAGCGGTTTTTGCGCGCCATGGCGCACCTCGGACCCGGCCCCCACCGCACCAGTGATATCGCGGACCTCCTGAACGTAAAAATTCACAGCATGGGGCCGTCCCGCGCAAACCTCATCAAAAAAGGCATGATCTACAGTCCCTCTCACGGCAACATGGCCTTCACCGTCCCACTGTTTGACGAATTCATGCGGCGTGCCATGCCGGAGTTTGATTCGAGAAATTAGATCGCGCACATACAACTATCGACAATGCCATATAATCATATTAAAGCACTGGATCTCGCACGCGACGGCCATTGGGATGAATCCCATAAAGCCGTCCAGCCCTATACCGACGAGTTGTCCTGCCTCATTCATGCTTATTTGCATCGGGTCGAAGGGGATAAGAAAAACGCGAACTATTGGTATAAAAGAATAGGAATAGATCCACTGACCAATAGTTTAGAAGATGAGCTTTCTCGTTTGTATCGCTTGGCGAATGCTGCAACAACGACGGGGGTAAGTAAGGCCCTTCAAATCAGATAACGACCTTCTTTAAGAAAAACTCATATAAAACCGCCTGATCGCGTGGGCGGGTAAAATCCTACGAAGGAGCCCCCTCCGCCCCGTTGCTTTTCATTATTTTCTCTTGCCTTTCACTTTAAATGGCTGTGACGTATTGACATATCATATATAGTATCGATACTATAAAAGATATGTGGGACGTATATGAGCATCGGCGTGTCGAGAAACAATTGAATGCTGTTCCGATGGAGGTGCTGAAGCGATATGAAAAGTGGAAAGATATTATCACCTTATCCGGCCCCCAAGCACTGAAGCGGATCAAAGGATTTCATGATGAGTCACTTCGTGGAGAATGGAAGGGATTTCGGTCTTCTCGTTTAAATTTACAATATCGCGTGATTTATCGGGTTGATAAAGACCGGGTCCTCGTCCAAGTCGTTCAAGTCACGCCTCATGATTATCGGAGAAATTAAGATGAAAGATTATCGTAAAGCACGGAAAAGAATTCAGGTGTCTGTTGGGGAGTCTGTCAAAATCATCAGAGAATTACAGGAGCTTAGCCAAAATGAACTTGCTAAAATGACCGGCATTCCACAATCCACAATTTCTGCAATTGAGAATAATCGTATTCAAATAGGCGTGGAAAGAACGAAAGTCTTTGCAAGAGCTCTAAAATGTCACCCCGCAGTGTTGGTCTTTCCAGGTTGGGATATTGAACAAGAATCTGCCGCCTAAGAAATTGACAAGGCGAACTTAAAATAGGATATGTTACGTATAGCTTGTTGAATCCGCCATTCTAAATATTGCGCAATACCACAATTAATACTGACCTCCCAAAAAATAAGGGGTTTAATTTTGGCACGCAGCTTAACTCAGGAACTTTCAAAAATGAAACAGAATAGGTATTACTGTTTCAAAACCCCAGGTTTTTGAGATTCTTTTATGTGGCGTGTCAGTGTGTCGTTAAGGATTCCTCAACGGCTCTGCGGATGTATTTCTAATAAGACATTCCTTCATTCTTTGCCTTTTCCCGCACCGCATCAAGTAATTGTTCAGGGAATCGGATATTAACCTTCTTTGTTTTGGGGAGAAATTCAAAGCTCACCTGATTGAAGTTTTTCAGGTCGATATAATCGGTCAAATCCTGTTCAAGAAACTTTTCCGCTTCTTTATCGCTTTTTAATTTTGGTCGTTTCTTCATCATATTTCCTTGCTTCTTTGTTCTTTGCTTTTTCCTCTTCTGAAAGTTCTTTAGAAGAATCCAATATGTCATCAACAAAGGGTTCAACTTTTTCGTATACGCCAACACCAGACTCAAGCGCTATTTCAGAAACAAGCTTTTCCTTTTGACCATAAGCGTGTTGCAGGCCGCCCAATGTCCGTTGTAAAAAAATAAATGCAGAAGACACCTTTCCATATCCAAGTCTGGAAGCTTCTGAATATTTCCGTTTATCCAGACATACGTCAACTTCATCAAGTGCTTTTCTCAGATCGCCCAGCGCGTGGGAAACGCCAATGCATTCCCCGATGATATTTTCATCAACCGTTTTCAGTTCTTCCATTGATCCCTCAATGGCTTTTAATATTTTTTCCTTGTCTGTCATTGTAATTTGCTTACGCCGGGGTTGCAGTTAAAGCGCGGTGTACGGCGTCCGGCTCCTGGTCAATGACAAAAAGAAAATTTTTGGACACGCCTGAAGGCACCCGGCGACCCTGTTCCCATTCCTGAACCGTTCGCACGGATACGCCGAAATAATCGGCAAATCCGGTCTGTGTCATTTTCAGTTTTTTGCGAATGCGCCGGACATTAATTTCTTCTGGAATATGGATTTTAACCGTAGATTTTTTTTTGCCTTCAGCAAAGGCAAGGACTTCCTCCATTCCTTTAATCATGCTTTTGCCCAATTCACTCATGTTCTCTTTCTCCTGTAAGCCTCTGCGATGTTGCCCGACAAGGTTTTTAGAATATTTCTTTCCTTGTCCGTGATGTTTTCTTTTCTGTTTTTTGCATACACAGTTATTAAAAACACAGGGATATCGGACCCGCTAAAAAAGGTAATAACGCGGTATCCGCCGCTTTTCCTCTGCCTTTGGCCGCTACCCGTAATTTTCGCATGCCCCCGGTGCCAGATATCTCGTCTCCGGCATCCGGGTTAGAAGCAAGATCGGCAATAATGTCTTCCCGTTCATCGTCTGATATGCCTAATTTCTTAGCACACCGTATAAATTCGGGCATTTCAACAACGGTCTGCATCACACTTATTGATACGTCAATGACGTAGCTTTGTCAAGGTAAAGTTTTTTGAATTATAAAGCAAAAACCCCAGCGTGCCTTGTGGCACGCACAAAAAAAGTCCTTCCTGAAACACTATGGGTATTACTGTTTCAAAATCCGCCGCCTTTTCCTTAAAAACCCCCCTTTTAGAGCCTTTCTTAGTCCTTGACGCACCTTTTCTGAAACAGTACATTAATCACAATTGTTTCAAGGAAAAGGCATGGAATTATACGACTTGGCAGGCAAGCGGCTTTATCTGAAGGGCAACCCCAAGCCCCGGCGCAAGTGCTGGAGAAATCGCCCTTAAACAGCGATAACCGTCTTCGCTTGGCTGCCCTGAAAAAAGGGTTTTCCCCGGACAAATGGCAGGAGATTAAAAGGGAAGCCCAAGCCGCGGGGATGACGGAAGACGCCTTCATCATCCAGACCTGTTTTGGACCGGAGCGGATCCGTGGC
>JAJDBW010000070.1 GCA_029261155.1 Nitrospirota bacterium
CTGCCCTGTTTTCCACAAACGCCAGATCTCCTGTCGATCTAGGGGCGTTAACCTGATCCGCTTGTGCATCACCATGTCTACAGAACCTCCTCTTCGTTAAATTACACGAAATTCTGTAAACAACGCGCTTATTTCTTACAGTTAAGGATATTAATCTCAAAGAGCGCTATGTGATAATTCAGAGGACATTTTCGTATAAGAAGCTACGGGAAAGGGTAAAGAGTAAAATTGCCAGACCCAGACTGATCAATCCCGCGCTGCTATCCATGATGACCGATCTTTGCAAAGATAAGTTTCCAGAACATTTTGTTTTTATCAACTCAAGGACGAAGACTCTTTATTCCGGTGAGTGCCTGTTTAGAATCTGGGATAAGGTCAGAAAAAAACTTGAGATAGATATCACCCTCTATGAAGCAACAAGGCACTCCTTGGCTTCCATTGCAGCATGTAATGGGGCCTCACTAAATGCGATCAAAGATGTCCTCGGACATACGGATATTCGAACCACTTTAAAATATGCTCATTCTAATCTCCAGAGCCAACAAGTTGTTTTTCAAGCACCGGAGAAAGTAGTGCATTTGGTCGACAATCTTCCCCAAAAAGTAAAATAAATGACGATTAGAAAACAGCGGGTGAGATGGATTTTCGTCAGGCAGTTGTTTTTATATACATAAGCAGCTAAAATTTATTAAAACAACCAAGGAGCTTTTTGATGAAAACAAATCTAAAGCCTAAATTCGTCACCGACGAAAAAGGAAATAAAACCTCGGTCATATTAAATATTAAAGATTATAATAACTTATTGGATTATCTTGATGATCTCGAAGACGCGAACGATCTTCTAAAAGCAGAACAAGAAGCGAGCGATTTCGTCCCTTATGAGGTGTTTCGCGAAAAGTTCCTGACCGGAAAAACAACTTGACCTATCGCATTCTTGTCGAAAAACGTGTCAAAAAGGAAACTCGAAGTATACCTCACCCCGATAGAAAGAAAATTGACAAAGCCATCCTTGCATTGACCTCGAATCCTCGACCACATGGTTGTAAAAAGCTTACCGAAAAAGAAGGCTACCGTATAAGAATCGGAGATTACCGCGTTCTCTATATGATTGATGATGAGAGCCGAGTGATCATCATTTATCGAATAAAATCCCGTAATGAAAAGACCTACAAGTAAAAATCCCCGCCCTCCCAGGCGGGGTATTCAAATGCATTTCCTCGTTATTATTTTTTAGGTTCAGAGAACAGTTGTGTCCCCAGACTGTCCCCAGGACAGAAACAGGAGGAATATTGTTAAATAAAATCAATAATTTAAGTGGCTCCCCTATGGATTCGAGTCCCCCCTTCGGCACCAATAAGGACCGCAAAAGGCCCACCCCCAAAACCTTAAGAAAAACCTTAGTCGTCGTAACCGTCCGAGTTACCCGATTTTCCGTGAGGGCTTCCGCCCATCATGCCGCCCATACTACCGTGACTCCTCGAGGACTTTCCCTTCATGCTTCCATGATGATTTCTTTTTCCCATTTGATGGGCGACCTTGCCAATAAATTGCTGGAATTGATCTTTCGATAAAAAATCTTTGGCCTTGGCCAAGGCATTGACCCGAACCATGACAAGTGCGGTTGCAGCCTTTTCTTTTATCTGTGCTTTTTTTTCAATCTCATTCACGTTAAAGTTTTCGTCCGCAACGGCCTCTTCGAGTTCTATCTGCGCGACTCGGAGTTCGGCATTTTTCAAAATCGTCCCTTTTCGATAGTCTCTAAAAAGTTGACGCATCTTTTCAGATTGTCCATCGTTTAACTGGAGAGCTTCCTTGAGGCCTTTTGCCGAAAAGCTGGAATGCCCACTCATTCCAGAGGATTTCTCATGCGTCGGCATTGAACCCTCTCGAAAACGACGATGCGGGTCTTCCGATTTCATGCTTCCATGTTTTTCTCCCTCTTCCTTCGAAGGATGAGAAAACATGCCTTGCGCGAACAGACTCGAGGATGCAAAGGCAATAATCGCGATTGCAGATATTCCATAACTCATAACCCGTTTCATCTTCATCACAATCCCCCCTAAGTGGCAAATATTTTCATACGGACTTCACTTTCGAACATATCGTTAAATCAGTATAACGCGAAAGTCTCTTTCGCTCAACTGGGAAAGACTTTAGTCTCTTGGAAAAATGCGGAGCTTAGAATCACAACCCCGGACAGCCTCGTTTCTATTTCTTGACGCCCCTTCGCTTATTCTCCTATAATGCCAAGATTTTAAACAAGGAGCGGAATTTGGAAACCGAAACAAATCAATTTGAGCAACGACTTAAAAAAGTGCAAGCGCTTCGCGAGGCAGGGATTGCTCCTTACGGGCAGCGTTTCGAAGGCAAAACGGCCCTAAAGGAAATTGTCGAGCGTTTTGGAACCTCAAGCAAAGAGACCCTTGCCGAGCACCCAGAACGGTTCAAGATCGCAGGGCGGATCGTCTCGCTTCGACGCTTCGGGAAGGCGGCTTTTGCTCATATTCGCGATAGTACAGCGCAATTACAAGTTTATTTTAAGAAAGATATCTTGGGTCCAGAGGGTTCCGCCCTTTTCGAAAAAGTGGATATTGGCGACTTCCTCGGCATCGAAGGCAAGCTCTTTCGCACTAAAACGGACGAATTGACGCTCGAAGCGACAACGCTGACCTTTCTCTCCAAATCACTGCACCCGCTTCCTGAAAAATGGCACGGCCTGACCGACGTCGCGCTTCGTTATCGGATGCGCTACCTCGACTTAATTTCGAACCCTGAAGTGCATCAGGTTTTTGTACAACGCGGCAAAATCATTGATGCCCTTCGACGTGAATTAAACGCGCGCCAATTTGTGGAAGTCGAAACGCCCATGATGCAGGCCATTCCCGGCGGCGCGGCGGCGCGTCCCTTTGTCACCCACCACAATACCTTGGGCATGGACCTCTACCTTAGAATCGCCCCCGAGCTCTATTTAAAGCGACTCATCGTCGGCGGTTTCGAACGGGTTTTTGAAATTAATCGAAATTTTCGCAACGAAGGGATTTCCACCATCCACAACCCCGAGTTCACCATGCTCGAATTTTATATGTGCTACGCTGACTATAATGACCTAATCACCCTCACGGAAGACCTCCTGACGAAGGTAACGCAAGAAGTCGTCGGCAGCCTTCAGTTTGACTACCAAGGAACGACAATCGATTTCACCACGCCTTGGAAGCGGCAGAGCTATCTCGATGCCATTGCCGAATGCTACAAAACCCCGGCGGAAGACCTAACGGATCAAAAAAAAGTCGCCGACTTAATGCGACGCGCGGACATTACCTTCAATGAAAAAGATTCTCTGGGCAAAATGCTAGAACACCTTTTCGATGTGGGCGTCGAACCCACACTCAAGGGACCCATTTTTATTACCGATTTCCCGACTGAGATTTCTCCACTGGCAAAACGAAAACCGGATCAGTCCCATTTAACAGAACGTTTTGAACTTTTTATCGCAGGGCGTGAAATTGCCAATGCCTTTTCTGAGTTAAACGATCCGCAAGACCAGCGTGCGCGCTTCGAGGCTCAGGTTGCGCAACGCAGCGCGGGCGACTTGGAAGCCCATTCGATGGATGAAGACTATCTCTTGGCTCTGGAATACGGCATGCCCCCGACCGCCGGCGAAGGGATTGGCATCGATCGCCTGGTGATGCTTCTGACCAATCAAAGTTCTATTCGCGATGTGATTCTTTTTCCTCAAATGCGGCCTCTCGCTTCCCAGCCTAGCCCCCCATCGAACGCGTCCTGAGAGGCGATTTCTCAAACGAAGGCTTACGATGACTTTTCCATTTGAATTTCATATCGCAATCCGTTATCTCAAGGCTAAACACCAAACAAAATCAATTTCCTTAAGTACCTTGATCTCCATTGGCGGGGTGGCGGTGGGTGTTGCTGCATTGGTGGCGACCCTTGCCGTGATGACCGGATTCAAAGAAGAGCTCCGAGATAAAATTTTAGGGACCAACTCCCATATCGTTGTGTCGGACCGCACCCGGGAAAACATCGAGAATTACGACCAACTCGTTGAAGCGGTCTCCGGAGTGCCTCATGTCGTGGCTGCGACACCGTTCATTTTTAGGCAGGTTCTCCTGTCCTCGGAGACCAGCGCTTTCGGGGTTGTACTCCGAGGCATCGACCCCCTTCGTGAAGGCGAGGTCACGCAAATTACACAAAATATTATCGAAGGGAAAATCGATTATTTAGAATCGCCGCCTCCCGACCTGGGCGCGCAGGACCCAATGTCTGCGGATCCCTCAAACAGTGCCGATGACGAAGAAAAGAAAACCTACCCCGGCATTATTATCGGAAAAGAATTGGCAGGACGTCTGGGCGTATTCTGGGGAGATACGCTGCATGTGATCTCACCGGTGGGGAAAATGGGTGATTCACTGGGCAAAGCGCTGGGCAGCCCAGGCGGATTCACCCCCAAAATTCGCATCTTCAGAGTCGTCGGACTTTTCGATTCAGGCATGTACGAATACGACTCTTCTTTGGCTTATATCACCATTGGGGATGCCCAAAACTTTTTCAATCTTTCCGATGTCGTTAGTGGAATTGAAGTAAAAGTCGATGACATTTTCATCGCCGACCAGGTTTCAGAAATACTTGAATCCAAACTCGGCTTTCCATACCAGGCCCGCGACTGGAAACAGATGAATCGAAACCTCTTCATGGCCTTGGAAACGGAAAAAGACATGATGTTCGTTATTTTGATATTAATTATCCTGGTGGCCTCTTTCAACATTGTGAGCACCCTGACCATGATGGTGGTCGAGAAGACACGCGAGATTTCTATTCTAAAAGCCATGGGCGCGAAACGGGACGCCATTGTTCGGATCTTTATGTTGGAAGGGGTAATTATCGGCGGCGTGGGTGTCCTCATCGGCGTGCCCTTAGGTCTCATAATCTGCTGGTTCCTAGAAACCTTCTATACGCTTCCCGGAGATGTCTACTATATCAGTCATCTCCCCGTGAAACTCCATGCCTTTGATCTCATCTTGATCTCCGGATCGGCACTCCTCATCGGTTTTCTAGCGACCCTCTATCCCTCTTGGCAGGCGGCGAAGCTCGAGCCCGTTGAAGGACTTCGCTACGAATAACAGGCCAATAAACAAGGAATCCCAAAAGGCCACACCCATGATCGAGATCAGCAATCTCTCTAAATCGTTTCCCATGGCCGGCAAAGCGCTGGTGATATTAAAAGGCGTGACTTTTAATATTGAAAAGGGAGAAATGCTCGCCATCGTCGGGCCTTCCGGCGTGGGAAAAAGTACCCTCTTAAACTTGCTGGGTGTCTTGGATCGCCCGACATCTGGGAGCATCCGCTTTAATGGCGATGACCTTTTTACCCGCAGCGACGACGAACTCGCCGATTTCCGCAACACGCATGTGGGTTTTGTCTTCCAATTCCATCAACTCCTTCAAGATTTTAACGCCTTAGAAAACACAATGATCCCCGGGATGATTCAGAAAATGAATCCAACCCAAAACAAAAACGCCGCTAAAGAGATGCTGGATGCCGTCGGCTTGTCGCACCGCTTTTATCACAAACCGGGAGAGCTCTCCGGCGGAGAGCAACAACGCGTCGCCATCGCCAGAGCCTTGGTGCTTAAACCCACCTTGGTCCTCGCGGACGAACCCACCGGCAATTTGGACACCCAGACCAGCGATGAAGTCTTCGGGCTTTTAAAAGACCTCAATCGCCAAGGCGGCATGACTTTTGTGTTAGTAACCCACAACGAGAAACTATCCTACCAAGTCGACCGACTGATTACGATGGTTGACGGAACAGTCACTTCTGCCGTGCAAAACCACAGAAATAAAGCTTCAGTAGCACGCGACTAAGCCAATGCCACTTGTGATTTCATAAAATTGAGTTCGATTTTTCAGGATTAATTTTTGAAGGAAAGAAAAAAGATCTACAGATCAGCTAGGGTATTTTCGTTTTGAACGGAATCGTTGAAAGGCTTTTCCACTTCAAGGCGCTCTATTGCGGGAATGCCATATTCCCGACCCAGGCGCAAGAAGGTGTCGCCGATATCGACGGGCTCTTTATAGGCAATTATCAAAAGGTCATCGTCCTCTAAATGAACACGGCGACCTGTCCCTGCCTCCACGATTCCTTCGATCACCTTAGCCTCAAGCCGATCGGCTTCAATCGTAACCTTTTGAAGCTCAGTGGCTTGCCCCAGGCCATCATCGACCTGACTCCCATTGTCACTCATTTCTAAAGGAGGCAAGTATACAGCCTTCTCATGAAAATCAACGACGAAGACAACCAGTTCGGGCACGACAAAAAAAAGACGGTCAATCCCATCCATGTGCGCTCGTGCGTTTTCTATCTGGCCCATGCCTTGTTTTTTCGACAATCCTAAAGTCGTGCATGAGATAGCTTGAACTGAGAATAAAAAGCAGAGGCCTAAAACCAAAATGCATTTCCCTGATAAGCGGTCTTTAATCGCGAAGATCTTGTTCATGATTCGGCTCCACACATTCGTGTTCCACATCACTTTTAAGTATAGCATTCCCTGAAAAAATCGCTTCCCCTGCTTAGACTCACCTTATTATGATGCAACAATTCCCAAAGTAAAGACCCCACATACCCTTTCTAATTTCCACTAATCATCCAGAATCTCAGGAGAATCGATCTTTATAAGTCCTCGAACCACCACATTTCGAGTCAGCTGGTATAATGGGAAAGAAGGTTGGGTAATGAAGATGCCTACAAAAAACGCTTTTAAACTTGGACTCTCCCTACTGCTTCTTTTATTCGTACCGGCTTGCGCAACAAGCAATCTCCCCAAGACCGCCAAGAATGTCGACGAACCTCGCATCTCGCCTTGTAAAGAAATCTGCAAAAACATGCTCCCGGAAGGTTCCCGCTATTTGGGGGAATTTCAAGATGGACTCCCAAGCGGAAAAGGCCAACTGGTTTGGGAAAATGGAAGTCACTACGAAGGAGAATTTCTGGCTGGAAAGCTCCATGGAGAAGGCATCTTATTGGCAAAAAATGGCGACCGCTATACGGGAGATTTCATTGAGGACAAACTGGAAGGCCAAGGTATTTTTTCTTTTATAAACGGATCAAGGTATACAGGGAGTTTTAAGGGGAATGAATTTTACGGCCACGGCATTCTCACCAAAGCCAACGGAGATGAATACGTGGGAGAATTCCGCAACAACCATTTCCACGGCAAAGGTATTCTCTATTTCAAGGATGACCAAGGCCAAAAGCGTCTCTTGGCAGGGAGTTGGAATCAGGGTCGATATGACCTCAAACAAGAAGGCATTAACGAGGCGGAGCACGACGAACACCTCAGTGCAGAGGTTGTTTTATTTTATCAATATCAGATGCTCAGCCAAGTCGTAGAGCAAATCGCCCCCTCTCGTCCCGAAATAACCGATCTATACTTTCTCTCCTTTGGCGGTGACGGCCGACAAGACGTTTTTATGAAAGAAGCACTCTACACAAAGACGCTGTTCGATACCCAGTACGGACTAAAAAATCGAAGTTTGCTCTTGGCTAATCATCCCAAAGTGGTCCACGACATTCCAATCGCAAGTGTCATGAATTTAAAAGTGGCACTAGAAATCTTTGCGCAACAAATGGACGTAGAGGAAGACATCCTTTTCCTCTATCTCACCAGTCACGGATCGCAGGATCACACCTTATCCGTTCGATTAGGTGATGTACCTTTAGCCGACCTACCCGCAGAAACACTCGCTAAAATGTTAAAGGACTCCAAAATTAAATGGAAGGTGATCGCCATCTCAGCCTGTTATTCCGGGGGATTTATCGAGCACCTCAAAGATGATTACAGCATGATCATCACTTCCGCCCGCTCGGACCGAAGTTCCTTTGGTTGCGGCGACGATTCGGAGATGACCTATTTCGGCCGCGCCTTCTTCGAACACGCCTTAGACCGGTCGACCTCTTTTGCCGATGCCTTTTTAAAAGCCAAGGATATCGTCACCGCCTGGGAAGATCGGGATCATTTTGAACATTCTGAGCCACAGATCTATCGCTCTGAGCTGATCGAAGCCAAACTCAAGGAATGGCGTATGACACTCGATCAACGTGTTGCTGCGGACATTTCGCAATAAAAAAAGTTTAAACCGAAAACAAGCTTAGTCGACCTGACACCATTCCCGTCCTTTTATAGACACCTTCTTCGACCAGCGAAACCCTAGAACGAGATCATTTTCGAACTTCGGATAAAATGGATCACCTTTCTTTCGTATTTACCCATTAAAAAATCTGCCTTTTGCCTCTAAACCCTTCCGCTTTCAGTAAAAAGATCCAGCCCCTAAAGATATCTGGTGTTTTGCCGATAATGCCAGTAGACAGAGAAACGCTTGGTCTTCTTGAACAGCATCGGGATTCTCCTTGAATAAAACAACCCAATTCTTTAAAAAAAATATCTTTAAACTCGGCATTGCCGCTTCGGCAGCCCTTTGGATTTTGGACACCCTTGTTGATTCGATTGGAACAACAGGGATTCAGGGACAGGATTTCTTCCAGCATTTGTTATTTCCCGACCTTGTGAATGGGATTCGGCGTCTCTTTGGGCTCGGATTTGTTCTCGCTTTCAGTGCTTATGCACAAGGGATCTTTTCGCGACGCAATCAGCCTGATCGCACGCAACCCGATCAAGCAGAACAGTGGCGTTGGACCTTCGAACATTGCGGTGACTTCGTGCTTGTTCTTGATCCAGAACGAGATGAAATCCTTGATGCCAATCCTGAGGCCTGTGCCCGACTCGGATTCACCCTAGACGAATTGTGCTCAAAAAAAATCTTAGAAATATACCCCGATAATTCAAGTAATTTTCAAGGCTTGACTCGGACTCTCCTTGAACAGGGAGAACAGAAATCTGAGGCCTTTTTCTGTCAAACAAAGACGGGACAACGCATTCCTGTCGCGCTCTTGGCTTCCTCAATCATCGTAAAAGGGCGACGCTGTATCATCGCCTTACATCAGGATAAGAGCGAGCAGAAACGAGAAGAAAGCTTCCATCACCTTTCGGATACTGTCTTTAAGAATGCCAACGAAGGTATCCTCGTGACCGATGCCAACGGCACGATCCTCTCGTCCAATCCTGCCCTTTCTCGGCTCAGCGGTTACTCAAATGATGAACTGATGGGACAAAATGCCCGGATCTTAAAATCCGGAAAACATAAAAAGAAATTTTATGAAGACATGTGGAAGGGCATAGAAACAAACGAACAATGGGAGGGCGAGATCTGGAACAGGAAAAAAAATGGGGAGATTTACCCGAATCGTCTTGCCATTACTGCAGTCAAGGATCCACAGGGATCGCTGAGTCACTACATCGCCCTTTTTAGCGATATGAGCCTCAGTAAACAAGCCGAGGAAAAACTACACCTTCAAACCCATTACGATCCCCTGACGGGACTGGCCAATCGGGTACTCGCCCTGGAACGTCTTGCTCAGGCCATTAAAAACAACCGACGAATGAAAGGAAGGGCAGCCCTGCTTTTGGTGGATTTGGACCGATTCAAACAGGTAAACGATACCTTCGGTCACACGGGTGGAGATGAAATTCTCCAACAAGTCGCGCGCCGCTTAGTGAGCTGCTTAAGAGAAATCGACACCATTGCCCGTAGCGGTGGAGACGAATTTCTTATCGTCCTGACCAATGCCAACAGGCCTGACGGACCGTCTGTGGTCGCCCAGAAAATCATTACTAAAATGGCACAACCTTTCTCGCTCCAAGGACAAGAAGTTTTTTTAGGATCGAGTATCGGGATTGCTATTACACCCGAAGACGGCGACGAGGTCATGTCCCTTTTAAGAAATGCGGACCTGGCCATGGTAAAAGCGAAAACCGAAGGCAGCAACCGCTTCCGCCTCTTCAGCGGTGAAATGGAAAAAGAAGCCCGATCCCGCGCCATCATGGAATGGGATCTAAGACGTGCCCTCGAAAATAAAGAGTTTATCATTCACTACCAACCCGTTTTCGATCTAAACACCCTCGAAACCATCGCACTCGAAGCGCTTATCCGATGGAAGCATCCCGACAAAGGCCTCCTCGCTCCCGGACATTTCATCCGAATCGCCGAGGAATCGGAACTCATCTCGGAAATCGGAAAGTGGATTCTAAAAGCGGCCTGCACGCAAGTTCAACAATGGCGAGAACAAAACGCCTATACCGGCGCCGTTAATGTGAATGTGTCGACTCGCCAAATGGTTTTCGACGATTTTCGTACGGTCGTCGTGGACGCCCTAAACGAGAGTGGTCTTCCGCCGGAATGCTTAACGCTGGAAGTCACTGAAAGCCTGATGCTCGACGCCAGAGAAGACCCCATCGCCAAGCTCAACAAACTGAAGGAGCTCGGCATCAAACTTGCCATCGACGACTTCGGCACTGGCTACTCTTCCTTAAGCTACTTGTGGCGATATCCTATAGATGACTTGAAGATTGACAGATCCTTCATCCTCAATATCGAATCCGATAAAAACAAACAACACCTCGTCTCGGCCATCGTCCGCATGGGGCAAAGCATGAAAATGAAAGTCGTCGCGGAAGGAGTAGAATCCCAAGGCGACCTCATGTGGCTCATCGACCTTGGATGCGACGCCGCGCAAGGCTTCTACTTTAGCAAACCGATTCCGGCAGAACACTTCGAAAAAATTTTAAAGGAAAGCGGCGGAAAACCCGCCTTCCCAATCCGATCTACACTCTCTTAAACCTTCGACCTGATTTCCACGAGTCCGCCTTCCTCGAAATCGCAGTCAATACTGACACACATCCCTCATTGTGGGCCGCACGAAACCTAGCGGAGACCTTGATATAAACCGAGTGCACCGAGTACACTCCTCAGATGCAAACAAAACAACAAGATACAAGCCAGTTCACTATACAGGGCGACTTTATACCGGGCGGTTCCTTTAAAGAAAAAGAAGCGGCTTTTGGAGCGCTGCGATTACGCTTCGCAAACCTTGAAGCGCCGGATATCATCGCCCTATCGACGCGACTCATCAATGCCCAAGAAAAGTTGAAGTCGGAGTCGGTATTTAAAATCGTGGATTGGATCGATCAAGCTGCCCTGCGATGGTCTAAGCCCGAAGATCCCATTCGGAAAGAGGCCGAAGCCTGCATCCCCCTGGCTGGAGGTATTTCGAAAGAAATGCTCCGTTTCGTCCTGGACGATCTCAGCAATAACCTTAGGCGTCCGGTCCTCCTCAAGCTTCTTGAAGAAGAATTGGGCGAGACAAGTCGCTTGGATCAATTTTGCCCAAAGAAAAAAGGAACAGGATTGACCAAAGCCTTCGGACCGCAACTGATTACGCAGATCGTCCCCGCCAATGTCGGAACTCTTTCTATCACCAGCCTGATTTGCGGCCTATTGGTGAAATCGGCGAATCTGATACGAACCGGCCCGAAGGATAGCCTCCTTCCGGTTTTGTTCGCGCGCACGCTTCAGGAAGCTTGGCCCGAAATGGCGAAGGCCATCGGAATCGTCACCTGGGATAAACACGAAGAGCACCTCACCGAGGCGGCTTTTCAAAACGCCGATTGCGCCATCGTCTACGGCAGCGACGAAACCCAATCCATCCTTGCTAAAAAAATTCCCATTAGGACAAAAGTCATCCGCTATGGCCACCGATTCAGCCTGGGCATCGTGGCCCGCGAATCCATTCACAAAGCGCTGGCCGATCAAGCCGCTCTCGATATCGCTTTATTCGATCAAAGGGGTTGCCTTTCTCCTCAGCTCTACTACGTCGAAAGCGGTGGCACAAATCGCCCTTTGGATTTCGCGAAATGGTTGGCTCAGTCCCTCGATGCGGTTTCGCTTCGCCTCCCAAAAGGCATGATGACGCCGGAAGAAGCGGTGGAAATCCAACAGATCCGGGCTGCGCTTCCACTTAAGGGCGGCAAGGTTTTTGCCAGCCCAGCGGGCTTGGACTGGACCGTGCTCTTCGACCCCGATCCTGCGTTTTCTTGCTCCCCCCTTTCGCGGTCGATTTGGATCAAATCCCTAGAGGACTTATCCGAGGTCCCCAGATTAATCGCAGCCCATCGCCAGTCACTACAGGCCCTGGGCTTTGCCCTTCCCGAAGCCAGGCAGGCGGCGCTCATCCCAATACTCGCGGAGATTGGCGGATCCCGAATCTGCCCCATCGGACAAATGCAAAGGCCGCCGATGACCTGGCACCATGACGGCAGCTATCGCCTTCTCCCCCTACTCCGCTTCGTCGATTGGGAAAAAGCGTGAAAGCAAACCGGCAGGATTTTCTCAACTTCATTTGTCAAACCTCGCCCTCACCCATTGGCCTTGAAATTGAGCGCGCCGCCGGATCTTATCTTTACACCACCGACGGTAAACGCTACCTCGATTTTATTTCAGGTATTGGCGTTGCCAATGTTGGGCATAGCCATCCAAAGGTTGTGGCGGCGCTCTGCACGCAGGCCAAGCAATACCTCCATGTGATGGTCTATGGGGAATATCGACTAAAACCGCAAATCGCCTTGGCTAAAAAACTCGTTTCACTTCTGCCGTCCCCACTCAATCAAGTGTATTTTACGAATAGCGGCACGGAGGCCAACGAAGGCGCTTTAAAACTGGCGAAAAAATACAGTGGACGAAAACACCTGATTGCCTTCGACGGCAGCTTTCACGGCGATACGCAGGGCGCCTGCTCGGTCACGGGCCGCGAAATTTACCGCAAACCTTTCGAGCCCCTGCTTCCAAACGTTTCCTTCCTCCCGTTCAACAAAATAGAGGCACTGGATGCGATCGACGACAGCGTCGCCGCCGTCATCACCGAAGCAATACAGGGGGAAGGCGGCATTCGCGTCCCGGACGATGATTTCCTTCCGGCACTCCGCGCCCGATGCAATGCCGTCGGCGCCCTTTTAATTTTCGATGAGGTCCAAACCGGCTTTGGAAGAACCGGCAGGCATTTTGCCTTGGAACATTGGGGCGTCGTCCCCGACCTCATCACCTTCGCGAAAAGCATGGGCGGAGGCATGCCGCTCGGTGCTTTCGTCGGCCGCCGGGAACTCATGGCGTCGCTCTCGACCGATCCCCCCCTATCACACGTCACCACTTTCGGCGGCCACCCTGTGTCCTGCGCGGCAGCGCTGGCTGCGCTCGAAATCCTGTTGGATGAGGGGCTCGCGGCACAAGCCGAAAAAAAAGGACAGCAGATCCGAGAACGATTGAGGCATTTAGCCCAGCGTCACAAGGGTATTTTGGAAATCCGCGGCAAGGGCTTAATGATCGGCATGGAACTCGACAGCGCCAAACGAACCCAAGCCTTGGTTGAAGACGTTTTGAAAGACGGCCTCATCCTCGGATGGACTTTGCATTCCGACCGGGTTATCCGAATTATGCCACCTTTAAATCTTTCGGAAGAAGAACTTGAGGAAGGACTTCATTGTATCGAAAAGGCTTGGGCATGACCTTCGAAAGCCTTGATTAATCTTGAAATATTACAGCCTATATGCTAAAATCGTGCATTCGGTCAGGAGTTGAACACATGGAAGAAGAATCTTCATTCGATATCCAAAACGGGCCTGCCCAGGTATCGGAAAATAGAGCGGAAGGAGAAAAGTCCGCTGTAAAAGAAACAGCCGAAACAAAAAACGAAACGGGAAAAGGCCAAGAACCGTCTTCAACTGAAACGAAGCAGTCCGGGGGGGCAAGCCCATCCGCCGATCAAGATGTTCAGATTAACTTTTCTTCTTTTATCCTCTCTTTAGGGACATCGGCCCTGATCCATCTCGGAGAAGAACGCGATCCGGTAACCGGACAAAAGTCGGTCGAACCCGCGAATGCAAAACAGGTTATCGATCTCATCAGCCTTTTAAAAGAGAAAACCGCCGGAAACCTGAGTAAAGAAGAAGACCATTTTATCACGCAACTTCTTTTCACCCTCAGAATGAAGTTCGTCGAAATAGAAAAGAAGCGTTCGTCCTGATCCCGCGAAAGCAAGTAACGCGTAAAATGACCGTTAGGTATTCCCACTTTTTCTTACTGAAAATTTCGCATCTGTGTGATGGGTAAATTAAGGAGCCATGTTGTCAAAAAGGTGGGCCCTCTTCATCGGTATCGCCCTGGTCGTTCTCTTCGTTTCGCTTCATTTCTTCCTCCAAAGCCAGTATATTTCCAATACGGTAAAAAAGACGGTCGAGGCACGCCTTAAAACATCGCTTGGGCAAGAGGTTGAAGTGGGGCAAGTCGCCCTTCGCTTGGTCCCGACCGCATTTATCATCACAAACCTCTCACTGAAATCAGGACCACCCGAACGATCCTCTTCCCTACTCGCCAAAGAAGTGCGTATCTCCTTTAGTCCCGCCTCCTTCTTTACCGAAACCTTTTTAATACGAGAGATCGAAATCGATGCACCCCAGCTTCAGATTTTAGCCCCCAAGAAAGGAGATCCTCCCCTGGTGCGCCCGCCTAAAAAGGGGAAGGCAAGCGCATCAGCGCCATCTCTTGTCGTCCGATCGATTTCAGTCAAAGGAGGTGCTTTGGTTTTTGAGGGCGAAAAAGTACTCAAGAAAATCTCATTTTCAGATCTCGATTTCGAGGTTCGCCCTAACTTGGAGATGAACCGCTTCGAGGTCGATATTGACGGAAAAGGGGGCGAATACGAAATTGAGGACATGATCGGAGAGGTGGAACGCTTGGAAGGTCAATTGGTCATTGATGGAGAGAAGGTCGTATTAAAACGAGGAAGCATCATTTCCCCTCAGGCCTCCCTGCAGGCGGACGGAACGATTTCCATCGGCGAAACACCCCAGATCGACCTCAGCATCGACTTGCACCACCGTCTCGAAGCCATTGGACTGGCGCGCTTTGCCAGCCAAGACACCCTTTTTTTGAAAGAAAATCAACTTGAGGGTGAAATCGCCTTTCGAGGCCGAGTTAAGGGTTCCATTTCGGATATTCAGGTCAAAGGCGAGACGGTCATGCCGGAGATTATTTTAAACGGAGAAGCGCTGGGTTCGCTCAAGTCTGATCTGTCTTTTGAATCAGGCGTCTTCGTTCTGAACGCGATACAGGGCAAGTTTTATACGGGCACAATCGATGGAGATCTTAGTATGAAGGTGCTTCCCTCGGCGACGCCAGCGGAGGCGACAGTAAACCGTTCATTTCGTGCAAGGCTGAACTATAATGACCTCCCTCTTTTACCGCTTGAAAAAATTGTCGCAAAAACCACCCAAGACAAAGAGGGTAAACTCAGCGGTCTCTTCGCCAGCGGAGATCTGGACTTAAAAGGGAAAATGACGCCGGAGACGCTAGAGGCCGAAGGGAAGGTCTCGCTTTCAAGAGATCCCCTTTTCTCTCCACCCCTTCCCGCCAACGCCGATGGGCTCCACAAACTAATTGCCCTCTTCCAAGAAGGCCATGCCCTGTGGCGTTGGTCCGGAGAAGGCCTGCGTCTCCAGAAAGGAATACTCCATTTCCCCGAAACCGAGATGGCCTTTGATGCAAACTGGTCACGGGCCGATGGCTGGATCGCATCGAGCCAATTGGAAAGCAAGCAGGTCCGCAAAATTGCCGAAACCTTCCACCTTCCTTTAAACGGATATGCGAAGATCAGCGGCGAAGTAAACCAAGTCGATGGCACGCCTTCTTTCAGAGGAGACCTCCTCCTGCAAAATGCTGCGCTCAAGGGGGTTCCTTTCAAAAAACTAGCCTCCACGGTGAAGGTTCAGGGGAAGCAAATTGCTTTCACCAATGGGATCTTAAAAGGCAGCCCCAACCTGACGCAATCCGCTCAAGGCGCCGCGCCATCCGACTACAGCTTTTTAGGCCATTTCGATCTAGAAACCTTAAGTGCACCACGCTTCGACTTTAATGTTAAGGTCATTACCGGCAACCCCCAAGAAATCTTTCAATTTTTTGAACTGAAGATCCCACTGTATACCCGTGCACGAGGCCACTTGAGTGTTCAAGGAGATCCTCACGTCTTCTCAGTAAAGGGGCCCCTGAGCGCCTCAAAAGGCAGCCTCTATGGCGAGAAGTTTCAAAGCGGTCGCGTCGATCTGGATATCAACGAAAAAGAGGTCAGCATAAAAAATGCTTTCTTGATCAGAGGAGACAGTCGTCTCGAAGGCGATGGGGGTATCGGCTACGATCTGAGCTATTGGCTCGCACTCAAAGGAACCGCCCTGCGTATACAGGAAACCGGTTTTTTAAAAAACCAATTTCAAGGTCTTTCGGGCAAGGTGGCCTTAAACGTATCGGGCAAGGGCCATTTTGACGCACCGGCCATGCACTTCGAGGGCGATGTGGCCGATTTGAGCTACGATGCCTTGGAAGAGATCAGCGGTGAAATCAAGGCCGATTGGAAAAATGGCGCCGTCCAATTCTCCGGGCGTTTTCAGGACCCCGATCTTTCTATCAATGGAGAACTCATTTTAGCGCCTGATTATCCCTTCACTTTTCAGAGCAATTTTAAGCGGCTTACGATTGATCCTTTTATTAAAAAACATCTCTCGGGCGCCGCTGCGGAAGTCAGTTTTTCAGCCTCCGGTGAACTCGAAGGCAGCGGAAAATTGACACGGCTTTCTCTCATCAATTTGGCTGGAACCTTAAACGAGCTTTCCGCCAGCTTCGATGAATATCGACTTCAAAATGACGGACCCCTGGCGATATTGGCTAGAGAGGGCACCTTCATTTTCGATCAAAGCCGTTTTAAAGGAGACAACACCGCCCTCCTTGTGAACGGCAGCCTGAGTCTAATGCGGCGATGGGATCTGCTTTTAAGCGGCGAAGCCGATCTAAATCTCATTACTTTCTTTACGAAGGAAGTCTCATCTGCCAAAGGTAAGACCGTGCTCGACTTGGCCATTAACGATCAATGGCTGTCTCCAAAAATTTTCGGCCAGCTCAAACTCAAGAACGGAAAAATTAAAACCGCCACACTGTCCCAAAACATCCAGATCACGTCTCTAACGGCCCTCTTTAATGAACGCCAATTAATCCTAGAATCCTTTGATGGCCAACTCGGCAGCGGACGTTTTCTGGCAACCGGAAAGGCCGTCCTCAGCGGGTTTGGCATGGAGTCCTTTGGTCTCTTGTTGCAACTCAACGATGCCCGTGTAAACTTGGCAAAAGATCTTCCGGCAACGGTCGATGGCGAACTTTTCTTCAAGAAAGAAGAAAAAAAACAAACACTCAAAGGCGATTTAAGAATTAAAAAACTGGTCTATCAAAAAAAAGTTGATCTGCCTTCAATCATTAAAGACTTTCAAACTAAAGAAAAATCTCCCGCAGCCTCCGAGATGCCCTTAATTGGTCGGACGGAACTCAACATCCATCTCTCGGGAGAAAATGGTATCCAAATCGCCAACAACATTGCGCAGATCCCGCTTGGCGTCGACCTCCTCATTAGAGGGACTTTTGATGCGCCGGTGTTAATTGGACGAATTAATGCCTCTCAAGGCGAGATCGTTTTTCGTAAAAGAACCTTTCGTCTCAGTTCCGGATCGGTCGATTTTTTAAACCCCAACAAAATCGATCCGACCTTTGACTTGGAGGCAAAAACGGAAATACGCAATGAGGTGTCAAAAAGAAACTATAAAGTGGACTTGCTCATGTCCGGAACCCTCTCTCACATCACGCTCACATTGTCTTCCTTCCCGACCCTCCCAAAGGACGACATCCTTTCCCTTTTGGCCACGGGAAAGACCTACGCCGACCTGCAAACGATTCGAGGCGGCGCAGGAACAGAAGCGGGGGATTTTGCCTTCAACCAGTTCCTCGGAGGGACCTTCAATGAAATTACCGGTGTCGTCGAGAAACCGGTGGAAGACCTCATCGGGGCACGTATCCGAGTCGATCCCTATCTTAATGGCACCAATACCCGTAACTCCACGGGAACACGTTTAACGGCGGAAAAACACCTTTTAAAAGATCGCCTGTTGGTCGTCTACTCGACAACACTCGATCCTTCCGAAGAAGATCTCATCAACATGATTTACGAGATCAATAAAAACATCTCCCTGGTCGGCAACCGAGACGATACCGGACAAATAGGAGGAGACATCCGATTTCGATTCGAATTCCGCTAATCCTTTCGATCCTTTGGGTTCTCCTTCCCAGCCCATCTTATGGAAAGACCTGGGAGGGGAAAACCATCGACGAAATCCGCTTCGATGCCGCTGCCCCTTTTCCCGAGGCCAAACTTCGAGATCTCGTCGACATCGCACCCGGCGAAGTCTATCAAGCGCGTAAAATACGCGACGCGGTATTGCGTCTCTATGAAACCGGAAAATTCAAAGCAGTGTGGACCACGGCAGAAGCCCTAGACGAAGACAAGCTGATCCTCCAGTTTCTCTGGATGGAAAACCGAATACTCAGCGCCGTTCAAATGACAGGAAATCACTTATTATCGGATGAAGAAGTCTTGCAAACCATGGGACTTCGTCTGGGGGACCCTTTTATCGAGAAGGCCTGGAAACAAGGGCTCGAGAATTTGGCGGCGCGTTATCGAGAAGACGGTTTTTTTCAAATTAAAACCGCATCGCAGCTGAGACCGCCGCCAGGCGACCGCCAAAACTTAGAGGCCTCACTTCAAATTCGGGAAGGAAACCGCGCCCGGATCGGCAAGGTGACCTTTCTCGGAGAAGGGACCTTGCCCTCTTGGTCTCTCGGTCTTCGTATCTATTCACAAAAAGGGGAATACTACATCGCCCAACATTTAAAAGACGACCTCACTTGGCTTCAAAAATATTACTCAGAGCAAGGCTACAACAAAGCCCGAATCGGCCCAGCGGTCATTCAATATAATGAAGACACTAATTTGGTAGACATCAACATCTCGATTCAATCGCATTATATTGTCGATCTCCGATTTGAAGGCGGACAAATTCTCTCAAGAAAAGAGCTAGAGAAACGGATTCTCATAAAAAAAGAACGGGACGACAGCGAGGATGTCCTCGACGAGAGTGTGCAACAGATTGAACGCTACTATCTCGACCAGGGCTATACCGATGCCAAGGTTTCCTACACAACAGAAATGCTAGAGCAGGAGAACAGGAAGATCTTCCATTTCATCATCGATAGCGGCATCCGGACAAACGTCGAAAAGATTATATTTAGGGGTCATTACGCCTTTTCGCAGGAAAGGTTAAAAAGCCAAATTGCAATACGGGAGTCCAGCCTGTTTAAAAATCGACCCTATGTGAAAGTCGATCATGAAGCCGATGCAGAAGCGCTCGTCCGTTTTTATCGCAAGGCCGGTTTTCGAAACGTTAACATTCAGCCTGAAATTGAATTACAGAAATCCGGGAAAGCGGCCTGGGTCTTTTTCAATATTGACGAAGGGGTTCGAACCCGATTCGATCAGATTGAGATCGAAGGCAATGCGGCTCTGCCTGACGCAGCGCTTAAAGAAGCGCTGACCATCGATGTTCAGATCCCCTTTACCGAGGCAAAGGTTCAGCAAGGCGAACGCGAGTTGCTTACAGCCTATGCTTCAGAAGGTTACCTCTATACCGAAATCAGCCCCGAAGTCGACTTCCCTCTGGGAGAAACAGAAGCCGCAGTTCGCTATCGGGTGGAGGAAGGAAAACAGGTACATTTTGGGCGAATCGACCTCGAAGGTAACTTGCGGACACGACCCGATATCCTTTTAAGACGCGTAACGCTCCAAACCGGCGATCCTTACGATCCGGGAGAAATATTCGAGAGCCAGAAAAAAATCTATCAAACCGGACTCTTTTCATCCGTCCGTTTCGAACGAATCGATCCCCAAAACAAAAACGCCATTCAGAATGTCACATTGAAAGTTGTGGAGCGACCCAGTATCGGCCTGGAATTCGGTGTCGGCTATGGAGATCGGGAAAGGTTGCGCGGCATTTTCGAGGCCACCCATCGCAATTTATGGGGTCGGCACCAAGAAATCAGTGCCCGCGCGGAAGCCAGCCGTGTCGAAGAACGTTACTTTCTCAACTACAAAAAACCCTGGTTTTTTCATGAAAGTATTACCGGGCGAATTAGTGTGGCCTATCTCAACCTGGAAGAAGTCTCCTTCGACCTTAAATCCTTTAGTGGGGTTATCGGCGTCGATAAAGATTTTTCACAAAGCCTCAAAGGATCGCTCCTCTATCAGTTCGAACGCAAAGAACCCACTGACGTGGCCGACCCCACAAAATTCGCCCCCGGCGATATTGGTATTATCGACATTGGCAGCCTGAACCCATCGCTCATTCTAGACACACGCGACGACGTCTTCAACCCGACCTCCGGTTCCGTCAACAGCATCGTTGTGCGGGACGCCGCCAAAGTTTTAGGATCCGAAGTTCAACTCGTCAAACTTACTATTCAAAGTCGTTGGTATTTCCGTCTGGCGGCGGGCGCGGTTTTTGCCTTGTCCGTGCGCGCGGGTGCGGCCGAACGTTTTGGGCAAACAGAGACAATCCACATTTCCGAGCGCTTCTTTCTCGGAGGCCGGAACACGGTCCGAGGCTACGATCAAGATGAACTCGGCATTGAAGGGGTCACGGTAACCAATGGGGTTCCGATTGGGGGAAATGCGATGGTTGTCTTTAACGAGGAACTTCGCATTCAACTCCCAAAATCCTTCGGCCTCGTCTTCTTTTTCGATCATGGAAATGTCTGGGCCGATCGCCGAGATGTGGAAGCCTCGGATCTCAAATCCACCACAGGCGCCGGACTAAGATACAATACCCCCATCGGCCCCTTCCGGCTCGATTGGGGATACAAACTGAATCGGGTGGGCGATGAAGATCCTTGGGCCATTCACTTTTCGCTCGGCCATACTTTTTAAAGCGAGCGGCCCCCGCGTTTCACCGAAAGGTTATGAAAGAAGAAACAAATGCACTGACGTGGACAGCCCATGACGCAGATGATAAAATCCTCTGGCGCGATTTGGATCTGTTGAGATTACAGGTCTTGGGCGACAGGCGAGATTGATGGCAGGATCGAAAAAAATAATGCACACATTTGAATCTAAAGGGCTAAATCATTTAGGCACTCGGCAATACTGGGCCCGTCTTTGCGCTTCTTCTCGCTTGCCGATTGGCCTCCTTCTTCTTGCTTCACTGCTCTTCGCCCTAATCCCGGGTATCGCTTGGGGAAAAGAACGCATTCGGAATGTCGAAGTCACCATCGTCGATCAAGACATTCTTGTGTCGGCCGATTTGATCGGGGGATTCAGCAGAAAAGTCATTAACGACATTCAAAACGGCATCCCAAAAGATTTCTACTACTACCTCGTTTTAAAAAGGAAAGAAAAAGCATGGTTCGATGAAGAAATTCTGTCAAAGACCCTCCGCGTCACCGTCCAGTACGATACTTTAAAAAAAGAATACCTGCTGATTCAAAACGATGGAGAGACTTTGGTCGAACGCCGCATTGCAGAATTTGAGGAAATGAAAAAGGTCGTCGCCCGCATCGATCAGGTTTCGCTTACATCCCACAAAACATTAAGACAATCAGAACGGTATTATGTTTCCGTGCAGGCTCAAATGAAAGCGGCGAAGCTCCCATTCTATTTAGATTATTTTCTCTTTTTTGTTCCCTTCTTAGAAATCGATACCCCCTGGGCAAATTCGCGTACCCTCGCCTTAGAACAAGGACCTTAAATTGCGCAGCACCACGGATAAAAATAGAGCGCATCGCGAAGAACATCGGCCGGAATCCAAGAGTGGGTTCAGGGCCGTTTGGATCACCGCTTTTTTCCTCCTCTTGTCCGTCTCACTCACCTTTCTTTTTTTTAAAGGCGTCGAAAGTCCTTCGTTTTTTTCAACGAATATTCTTGTCGTTACGCTCGTCAATCTGAATATCACCCTATCCATCCTTCTCCTTCTTCTCCTTTCGCGAAATCTCATTAAGCTCTATTTCGAACGAAAATTGGAACCGAACCGTTCGAGCCTTAAAAGTAAACTGATCGCTGCAATGATCGGCCTCTCGATGATCCCCTCCATTCTCTTGTTTGTTGTTGCCAGCGGCTTGTTGACCAGCAGCATCGAAAATTGGTTCTCGATTCAAGTCGAAAACTCCCTTGATCAATCGCTTGAAGTCGCGCAGGACTACTATCAGGAAACCCAAAATGACGTTACCGCTCTTTCGCAACAGATCGGAAAGCTCCTCCTCCAAAGAAGGCGATTGACCGGGCCTCATGATACCTTGGTTCAGTTCCTGGAAGGCCGAAAAGAAGAACACGGACTGTACAACATCTATCTTTTTACGCCACAGTACAAACCACTCGCGGAAACCGCTGAACTCAAAGCCGGTGCTTCGCTCGATCCTTTTCCTCCCACACCCGACTTCCTAAAAACATCATTGGAAACGTATCTCGAAAAAGAAGAACAAAATCCCAACCCACCGCCCCCCACAATTCTGTCCACCCCACAGGGCGATCTTGTTCGCGGCCTGCTGCCCTTAAGAGAAAAAGGCCGTATGAGGGCAATCCTCGTCATCGACCATATCATTCCCTCACTTCTCGTCGAAAAGATGGTTGGCATAAAAAAATCCGTCGAAGAGTACAAGCAGTTGAAGGCCTTTAAAAACCCCATCAAAGGAAGCTACATTTTGTCGTTTTTAATCATCGTGCTGGTGATCATTTTTTCAGCCACATGGTTCGGCTTATACTTAGCACGGAACATCACCGTCCCCATCCAAAAACTCGCAGAAGGCACGCAAGCCATCGCATCGGGTCAATTGGATTTTAAAATCGATGTTCGCGCCCGAGACGAGCTCGGCATTCTCGTCGATTCTTTTAATAAAATGACGAGCAACTTAAAAGAAAGCCAAAGAAAAATTGGCGATACCACTCGCTCCTTAGCGGCTTCCAACCGCGAGTTGGAAGGTGTGCTTCAAAACATCGCCACAGGGGTGATCTCCATTAACGAGAGAGGCGTCATCACCACATTCAACCCTTCTGCTGAGCGGATTTTAGATGTCCGTTCCCGCGAGGCTGTTGGGCAGGACTATGTCGAATTCTTTTTTGCGAGAGAGATGGAGGGCATGATTAAGCCCCTTCAAAAATTCGAAAAACAGGGCAAAGAATCCTTGGAAGAAGAAGTGGCGATCGAAATTCGACAGCGTCTCCTAACCTTGCGCATCGCCTTTTCTGTCTTGCGAGGACCGGAGGGCAGTGCATTGGGTTTCGTCATCGTCTTCGACGACCTCACCGAGCTGATTCGGGCTCAGAAATTGGCTACGTGGCAAGAAGTCGCCCGGCGAATCGCCCATGAAATCCGTAATCCTTTGACGCCGATTCAACTTTCTACAGAAAGACTACGCAAGAAATATTTTCAAAAGTCGCCCGATTTCAATAAAATATTCGACGAATCGACCCAAATCGTTATTAATGAAGTGAATGGATTGAAGACCCTCGTTGACGAATTTTCTTATTTTGCCCGGATGCCTCCGCCTCGGTGCCGGCCCCAGCGGATCTATCCTATTTTACGCGAGGTCGTCTCGCTTTACGAAAGTGGTCATAAGGATCTGGCGGTTAAGATTGATCACGACTTTTCCGTACCCGACATGAATATCGATCGCGATCAGATCAAGCGGGTTTTTATGAACCTCTTCGAAAATTCAGTTGAAGCCATGAATAATCGAGGCACCTTGAGCGTCGCGACCAAACATGACCCCGCGCATAAAAAAGTTCGGGTCGAAATTTCAGACGAAGGGATCGGCATTCCACCTGAAGATCTCGACAAACTGTTTCTTCCTTATTTTTCGAGAAAAACATCGGGTACGGGCTTGGGCCTTGCGATTGTCAACCGGATTGTCACGGATCATAACGCCCAAATTCGCGTCTCACCCCGCATCCCCAAGGGCACTTCTTTTACCATTGAATTTTCGATATGAACACGGAATCGCGCACCACCTTTTAATAAAAAAGAGCAGCGCAGCTAAAAAAGAGAAGGATAAACCATGGCCGAAAACATTCTTATTGTCGATGACGAACCGGCGATCTTAAGCACTCTTTCCGGCATTCTTTCAGACGAAGGCTACGAGGTTCAAGTCGCCGAAAGCGGGATTGAAGTCATCCCCTTGGTGCAAGCGCACCCACCTGCACTCGTCCTCCTCGATATTTGGATGCCCGAGCCGGACGGCATTGAAACCTTGCAACAACTCAGGACGCTGTATTCGAATCTGATAGTGATCATGATGTCCGGACACGGCTCCATCGAAACCGCGGTGAAAGCCATTAAACTGGGTGCTTACGACTATATCGAAAAACCCCTCTCTCTCGAAAAAGTCATCCTCATGGTCAAGCACGCCCTAAACGAATTTCATCTACGCGAAGAAAACCGCTCGCTAAAAAGACTGGTCCAAAAAAAATACGAAATGGTCGGCGCCAGCCAAGCCATTTTGCATTTGAAAGAACAAATCCGCGTATCAGGTCCCTCTCAGAGTCGTGTTTTGATTTCCGGAGAAAACGGCACGGGTAAAGAACTTGTCGCACGCCTCGTCCACGAAAAAAGTACACGTCGTAATGCACCCTTCCTCGAAATTAATTGCGCGGCCATCCCGGAGAATTTGATCGAAAGCGAACTCTTCGGCTATGAACGGGGTGCCTTCACCGGTGCACAGTCTCGTAAAAAGGGCCACTTCGAATTGGCCTCGGGGGGGACGCTATTTCTAGACGAAATCGGAGACATGAGCCTCTCGACACAGGCCAAGGTCTTGCGCGTTTTGCAAGAACAAGCCTTCTACAGGGTGGGGGGGAACGCACGCATCCAGGTTGATGTTCGGGTGATCGCGGCTTCGAACAAGGACTTGGTCGAGGAAATTAAGGAGGGACGTTTTCGAGAAGATCTTTATTATCGCCTCAATGTCATTCCCCTCCATGCGCCCCCCTTACGCGAGCGAACCGAGGACATTCCGCTCTTGATCGCATACTTTATAGACGCCATCGCCCAGGAACAAGGCATACGCGCCAAGCGCATTACGCCGGAAGCCTTCGATCTCCTAAAACATTATCATTGGCCCGGCAATGTCAGGGAATTAAGGAATGTCACCGAGCGTCTGTTAATCATGTCGCCCACCCCCATGATCACCTCGCACGACCTCCCCGCCTTCCTCCGCGTCACGGAGCACCCCGGAGATGAAGCCTCCTCCCTTTCAAAAAAAGGTCCTGCACCTTTAAAAGAGGCCCGCTCGGTTTTCGAAAAACAACATATATTAAACGCCCTCGAAAAAAAGGATTGGAACATCCCCCAAGCCGCCGAAATGCTCCAAATCGAACGGACACATCTTTATCGAAAAATGAAGTTGCTCGGCATCAAGAGTCCGGAAGAAAGCTAAGCGAGAAAAGAACAACACTTGTCTATCAAACAATTGTAAAATGTGAAAGCAAAGCTCGAATGAACGCACCGTCTTCGATTTGAGCTGAACCAACCGTACCCCTCCGGAACTAGTGATTGAACCTTTCTTCCCGCTATACGTAACAAAAGTGATTGATTCCTAGGATTTGTGAGGATCATCATCACTCCTGCTTTTTTCTAAGAAAAAGGAGGAGTGATGATCCAAGCAAGCTTAAGCGTCAACAGCCCACCCAGCAATAAAGAAGAAACAAATCCTCACCCTTATAATCCCTCTCTAATCGATAAACGCCTTCAGAAGTTGTGCAGGATGGCGCTTCCCGAGAAGGCGTATTTTGCGCACTACATCCGTTGGAAGGGGAGGATGAACCACAAACCCCTGAGTATTTTGGGCAGCTTTAAATCGATAGAACTCTTTCTGGTTTTTTATGCCAGCCTGGGAAAGTCTCATCTTGAAGAGATTGTCCGAGAAGACCTGGAAGCGTTCGTAGAACATGAGCAGGACCGGGGCACGAAGATCACATCGACCTGGACAAGATTGAAGCATGTCTTTGGTTTTCTGAGATTCCTGGTGGAAGAGCATTGCCTCTCTGAACGTATTCTTATCTGGAAGATCAAGCTGAGGCTCCCGGATTTTCTGCCCAGGGCGATCAATCCGGACGATGTGAGACAACTTCTTCCTGTGATTAAGAAGCCCCGCGATCGAGCCCTCATCCTTATACTTTTGAGGACAGGGGTGAGGATCGGTGAGCTTTTGAATACGCGGGTCACGGATCTAGACCTTCGGAACAGGAAGATTCATATTTATGAAGGCGAGAAAAACAGCCTGGGCCGTGTGGTTTATCTGAGCGACGATGCCCTCTTTGCAGTCAGGCTCTGGCTTTCCAAAAGGAAGAGAAGAGATGCCTTTCTCTTTTACGGCCGAAAAGAGGACAAACCTTTAGCCTACTGTACAGTCCGTCTCCATTGGGTTAAGTATCTAAAGAAGACAGGGCTTGCGAACAAGGGCTACACGCTGCACTGTTTGCGGCACACCTGCGCAACCGAGTTACTCAATGCCGGCATGCGTCTGGAGTGTTTGCAGCAGCTTCTCGGCCACCATAACGTCGAGATGACGCGCCGCTATGCCCGCTTGACGGACAAGACCCGTGAATCGGAGTACTTCCGGGCCATGGCATTCATTGAGCAAGGAGGGGTCGATGCAAACCACTGAGCTGCTTGTCCGGTATCGGAGATTTCTAAAGCGAAGCTTTTGTTCAGGCCATACGGTGAAGAATTACATGAACATCCTCCATCACTTTATTGCCAGGCATCAAGCGCCCCTGTCTGAGATAAGCCACAAAGAGATTGGCCTCTATGTGGAGCACCTGTTAAAAACAAGAAGACCCAAGACCATTAACTGCCATCTCGGGGCGATCCGAGCCTTCTTCGACTATTTGATTGATGACGAGGGAATCGCTCTGGTCAATCCGGTGAGAAAGAAGCAGCGTCTTCGGCTGCCCCGGCCGTTGCCAAAGCACCTCAAAGACGACCAGGTCGAAACACTGTTCAAGGCGATCGAAGACAAAAGGGATCGCGCCATGTTCATGCTGATGCTCCGATGTGGGCTTCGGGTCGAAGAGGTTGCCCAACTGACGATGGATGGGATAGAGTTCCATAACAGACAGCTCTTTGTCTTTAATGGAAAAGGCAGCAAGGATCGAATTGTTTACATGAGTGAGGATGCCCGATCTGCGTTGCAGGACTATCTAAAAAAGCGGGAATCCTCCAAAACAAAGCGGGTGTTCCTGGTGCAGAAGGGGCCTTTATCAGGCAAATCCGTTCGAGGCATCCAAAAACGGATTGAGACCTATGCGAAGAAAACCGGCATCCCGGTCTCCTGTCATCATCTCAGACATACCATGGCCACTCAACTTTTGAATGCGGATGCCGATCTCGTAACGATACAGGATCTTTTAGGTCACCGCCGAGTGACCACCACCCAGCGCTACTGCAGGGTATCGAATCTTAAGGTACAGAGAGACTATTATAAGGCCATTGAGGTCGTTCTGAGGAGAAGTCAAGAAAGCGCAGAAGATGGATTGGGAATGACCAATTTCATCCCAATCGCAGTAAACAACTGAACCAAAAGCAGGATATGTTACGTATAGCTACTG
>JAJDBW010000008.1 GCA_029261155.1 Nitrospirota bacterium
TTCATGCTCCTCGCCAATGCGCCAAAGCTCTGAGTCATGTCATTCGTTGTTGCCGCCTGCTCTTCAACCGCCGACGCTACCTCCGTAATGATGTGGTCGATTTTTCGAATGGTTTCTTCCACATCCTGAATCGTCCGAACAGCCTTATCGGTCTTTTCCTGGATCACTGCAATTTTCTGGCTGATCTCCCCAACCACACTTGCCGTCTTTGTAGCAAGATCCTTCACTTCCTTTGCAACGACAGCGAATCCTTTTCCGGCTTCGCCAGCGCGCGCAGATTCTATCGTTGCGTTTAGTGCAAGCAGGTTCGTTTGCTCAGCGATAGATCGGATCACTTTGATCATTTGGCCGATCTCTTCACTCGATGAGATTAGATGTGAAATATTTGTCGTGGACAGCTGTGTTTTTTCGACCGCTTTCTTTGTGATTTGAGTCGACTCTTGAATATTTGTGGAAATTCCCCTAATCGTCTGATTTATCTGCTCAGCTGATTTATTCAAGATCTGGATACGGTCGGAGTTTTCCTTTACCGCGACTCCCACCCACTCGCTTTGCTCACTCAGTTTAATAAAGCTTTCTCGCGCCAACTGCTTTTCTTTCTCCAAACCCTCCGTCAACGGCCCGATGTATGAAATAATCACTAAGCTAAGGTCAAAGAGGAATACTTTAGTAATAGCGTGGAGGGAGGCTAATGTTTCCGCTTTGGCCGTTTTATCGAACATGCTTTTAAAATGAGGGTCTTCATTTATTATTTTTGATAAAATTTCACAGATATACTTAGAATAGGCCCCGATATACCATTCTGGCTTCAGGCCCAACTGCACATGCGTCATTCCGACGCGTGCCACCTTACGCAAATAATCCGAATTATAGTCTCCAGACATCAGGTCTTCAAAATAGGTTTTCTGAACCTGCTTCAAGCGTTGAACCGTCTCTTCATTCTCTAAATACTTATTCGTATCGGGAAAGCTTCGGAGGTGATCGTATAGGCGATTAAGAATCCCAGATAAGTGTGGGTTTACTTTTTGTTTTACATCGCGGATCGCCTGAATCATCTCATTATCAATCTCCATAAATTGTAATAATAATTTTAGTCGATCGAGATTATCGAAGCCGAGCGATTTTAGTGATCTATCAACCATCTCATCTATGTCTTTTTTCTTTCCATCCATTATTGGACTCCCTCCTTCAGGAGATGGGGTTAGCGTCGCCACTTGCTTTTACGAGATTATAGTTATCGTCCGACTCAATATTTATCTTGCTAAATGAGTGTCATTCTGTTCGTTTGATGGCTTATGTATGTTTCGCCTGTGCTCCTCTGACATTGGCCTGCAAGAAAAGCCACATACTACTGGAACTTGCCCGCTATTCGACAGCGGGCGTTACGCTTTCTACTTGAATCCACGTACTTTAAATACGAGACCTTATAAAGTGTGCAATTTCCCCGGATAATACCAAATTAAAATCAAAAAAAACAATCATGTTTGATTGTTGAATACGATTTGAAACCTTGCGTATATGGGAATATAGCAAATATGACTGGTACGGGAAGGAGATTAGCCAAGCGAAGCGATGGGATTCAATTGTCTGGTGGTGAGAGGAAAGTTTATTTTTTGTGGAAGTGCACTCGATTACGTCCCGCATGCTTTGCAAGGTAGAGTGCTTCATCTGCGTAGCGGATAAATTCTTTAGGCGTAAGGCTTGTTTCGTCGACTTCTTCGATTGAACATACTCCGAAACTGCAGGTCAGCGTAGCATCGTTAGGAAGGAAGTTGACGGCTTCGGTGGTGGCATGGCGAAGGCGTTCGGCGGTGGCGAGGGCTTTGGTCTCATCCGTTTCAGACAACAAAATGATGAGTTCATCGCCACCAAAGCGGGCCAAGACATCATAAGGCCGTATGATCGACTCATAGGTGCGAGACAAGTATTGTAGGACCTGGTCGCCGACAAGGTGTCCGAATTTATCGTTGATGCGTTTAAAATAATCGACATCGATCATGATGACCGAAAGCGGGCTCTTTATACGGGACGCGCGGCCAATTTCCGAGACCATGACCTTGTCAAGATAATGCCGATTGTAGAGTCCGGTGAGCGGGTCGCGAATGGACAGCTCCTTTATTTTTTCGAAGGCCTGTTGCTTTTGAATCGCGATCACCGCTTGGGTCGCCAGCATCCGTAGGCTTTCAACAAGGGAATGCGGAAAGGTCCTGGGCTCGAAATCGTCGGCATATAAAATACCGACAGGCCCCTTTTCTGAAACGAGCGGGATGGCAATGAGCGAGCGGATGCCTTCTTTCAGAATAATGGGATTATTGTAGGCGGGAAAATCGCTAATGTCCGGTACCAGAATCGGGTCGTTTCCGGAAAGGATCTGTTCGGTCAAGCCTCCAGGTCGGACAGGATAAACAGCGTTTTTGTAAAACTCGGACGAAAACCCTTTCGACGCGACGAGAAAGAGCTGTTGTTTTTCTTTATTGTAGACCGAAAGGGAACCGGCCGGCATGCCGGTGATGCGGACGGCCCCGGAAACGATGGCCTCAAAGATTTGGTCTGGTGTTTCGGAACTCGAGAGCATTAGGCTGATATCGAGAAGGATCTGGTGCTCTCCAAGTTGTTTGATCAATCTGGACTCT
>JAJDBW010000071.1 GCA_029261155.1 Nitrospirota bacterium
TGTTCGGACGATTCAGGATGTGGAAGAAACCATTCGAAAAATCGACCACATCATTACGGAGGTAGCGTCGGCGGTTGAAGAGCAGGCGGCAACAACGAATGACATGACTCAGAGCTTTGGCGCATTGGCGAGGAGCATGAATGAAGTGAAGGATTATATCAATAAAAATAAAGGGGAAATAAAGCCGATCCTGTAAAATAGATTGTGTAACTGCTCACTGATCTATTAATTTTTGAAGGAAGGAGGACAGGTGATGAGCAGAAATAATGGATCAATAAAAAATAAAATGGTATTCGTTAAATTTTGACTGAAAGTATGATTTTATATTCCCGCAAATCATTAAAATCTTTCAAGCTAAATTCTTAAATAGCCATACCCTCTGATGCATTTCATTCGCTGAATTCAGCCTTTCATGATGAAAGATCCTTTAAGGGTCCAACTCCCCTCTTCTGAAATTCTGATTGTATTTCCCTTCTTTACCGTATTTATCTACTCGCAATAATAAACCCGAGACTTCAAGTTTTGGGTTTATTTAGCTGTCAGACCACTCGGAAGGACAGCAAGTCAGCAATAATTTAGACAGCGCAAAACAGTATCTCTGGCATGCCAACGTTGAGAATGCGCTTGATCATTGAGAGGCATTTTATTTTATTTGATTTGTGATGACAAGACCGTTTTTTTATGAGAGCTAGAAAATATTCTTAAAATCCTTAAGCAAATACCTATATTCGAAACAAACTCCTTTCGACTCCCAATTAAGGAGAAAAGTGGTAATGCCGATAGAATATTACAACGGGGTTTGACGAATCGACAATTAACGAGCTTGGCGCTAAACGGATGCCGAAGACCCAACAAATACGGTGAACCCGTCAAGGCACATATTCGCTGTGGTAACCCAGAATCTCAGTACCCGGACATTGAGAAGAGATACAAGGTTTGTCCGAGAGTCGTGAATCGAAAATGAAGGGCCTGGCCTGATTATTTAAATCTTGCTTCCCGTTTTTAAGCTTTCGTACAGGGGGTGGTGCGAATTTTCAAACCTCCATGTCGTATTTGACAGTTCAACAATCTAAGTTATACTCAAAATTGGGATGTAGGATTTTGAATCATTCAAACCAGACATTGTTTTCATCTCGGAACTAGTTCCTCATTTTTCATAAACCCTGCAGCAAAATATATAGGACTCTGACTTCGACGATTTGAAACCAAGCGTTTCGCACGAGACTTAGAGATCAAGTGAAAATAATTGAGTTCTTTAAGCAAAGCCTCCTCTTAAAGCTGATATCCCTGATTATTGGTATTACGGTCATTGGCTGGAGCATCCTCATTTCTGCGGTTGTGAAACAGGAAGAGGCCGGCTTGTTTCAGGAGAAGATTAAGGCGGTTTCACTGATGTCTCAACCGCTCCTCCACAGCCTCTATAAGGACATGTTGGAAGAACGCCCCGACATGGGGCGCTACCTGATGGAAGGCATACAAAAAACCGCCAATGTGGCACGGGTTCAAGTCCTCCGGGATAACGGAAAAGAGGCGGGTTTTCTGGATCTTAAGACGCTAAAGGAAGTTGAGAAGGAATATAAGAAATTAGATGAAGAGATCCCTCCCGAGTGGTTCGATGGCCATGAAGAGAGAGAGGACAGCACGGCTGAAGGGATTGAGAATCCTGCTTTTCAAGAGGCGCTGAATCGCTTTATTAATGGGGAAGAAGAGAGCATCCATTATATTGAAAATGTTGGGGGTAAAAGGCTTTTAACATACCTGGAACCGGTCATTAAGAAAAAGAAATGCGAGGCCTGCCATGTTGATCATGGAGAAAAGATCCGAGGCGTCTTGATGATCTCCACCTCTCTTGACGAGATGTATACGGGCTTGGCCGAAAGTAAAAGAAATTGGATCCTCTACGGCTCATGGATCCTGGTGGGTACCTGCGCGACACTTTCCTTCATGGTTAAAAGAGTGATCGCCAAACCCCTTCTGGAACTGACCCTCGCCACAGGGAAAGTTGCCGACGGCGATCTCACTGCGACGATTCGGATGAACCGTAAAGACGAAATCGGTTTATTGGCGGACAGCTTTAGTAAAATGGTGGATACGTTGAAACAATCCGCCGTAGGACGATCCGGAAATATGGCGGAACTCTCTTCCATGATGACAAAGGCCTCGGCGGCCTTGGCGACATCCAGCCAGCAGATGGGAGGCAATGCCCGGGAAACGATCGAGCAGGCCTCTTTTGTGAGCGAAGCCAGCACAAATATAAACAACCAGGTTCAAACCGTTGCGGCGTCTGCTGAGGAAATGTCGGTCACCATCAAAGAAATCGCCAAGACGGTTGGCGAAACAAATAACATCACCTCTCAAGCGGTTATAAAGGTCGAAGAGACAAATAAAACAGTCAATCGCCTTGGAAAATCCAGCTCCGAAATTAACAACGTCATCAAGTTGATTAACAGCATTGCCAGCCAGACGAATCTCTTAGCGCTCAATGCCACGATTGAGGCGGCCCGGGCCGGGGAGGCGGGAAAAGGATTTGCCGTTGTGGCGAAAGAGGTAAAGGAGCTGGCTAAGGCGACGGCCAGAGCGACCGACGAGATCTCCCAACACATCACGTTGATCCAGGATGATACCCAGGGCGTTGTGATTGGGATTGAGGAAATCGGAGGAATTATTGAGCGAATCAATACAACCTCACTCACCGTGATGCATGCTATAGAGGAACAGGCTGCCGTAACCGGCGAGATTAGCAAAAGCATGGCTGAATCGGCTCAAGGGACCATCAAGGTCGTCCAGTATAACGTGGGTATCAGGGATGCGGCCAAAGAAACGGCCACTGAGGCCAATGAGATTCTCTCTTCATCACAGGAGCTCTCCAAGATGGCCAGCCGCTTAGAGGCCATGCTCCATGAATTTAAATGAGAAAATTTAGAAGATTTTTGTATCTCCATGGGAACAAATGGGAAGGGGAAGCCAGCATGACTGCAAGGCGTAAGAGAATCGTTGTGATCCTCATATTGTTATGGGCCCTCTTTCCGTTTATTGCACAGGCTCAGGAGATTGACTGGAAGAAAATAGGGACACAAAAGATTATCCTGTTCTATCCGGGAGTGGCTTCATGGGATTTTCTGACAAATTTGAAGCATCACAAGCTCGGCGCGAGGAATGTGAGAAAAGGGAAAAGAACCTGCGCGGATTGCCATTTTGACGAAGAGCTCCTGGAATTTGATCTTAAGGTTCCCGATATTACCTCGGGGAAATTGACGAAGAAGCGGTCTCGAGACCCTTTTGAGCCCGAACCGATTAAAGGGAAGCCGCCTTATTTAAACCTGAATATTCAGGCGGCATACGATAACGAATATCTGTATTTAAAAATAGATTGGCCCTCCAACGGGGCAAGTTGGAATGACGCAAGCCTTGCGGATAAAGGCGTCCCGGACCGGATATCGATCCAGATGGGTAAGGACTACGCCCCCTTTAAAAGCTATGGCTGCTTTGTTTCCTGTCACGACGATGTCACGTCCATGCCCGGAGCCCCACCCAAGGATAAAATTAAAGCGCATCCGGATTATAGCCCGCTCGAAAGGGATGATGTGCGCCTTTATGCGTATTACACCCGAAAAGAGGGGTGGGCGATCAGGAAAGACGAGCAGGAACTTAAAAAACTGTTTGGTGAAGGCGCGGGCATCGATCTATGGAAAATGGAGTTTAAGGGCCCAAAAGCGATTGTGGAAGACTGGTCGATCTTTTCCGATCGCATCAAAGATAAACAGGAAGACGTTAAAGGAAATGGCCAATGGAACCGAAAAGGATATAGCGTCACTTTCAAGAGGAAGCTTCAGACGGGTGACCCGGATGACGTCCAATTAAATGAGCGCGATGTGGTGACCATTGGTATTGCAGTACATGACGACAAGGTCAAACAGAGAAAACATTATGTGTCCTTTCCCCTAAAGCTTGGTATCGGAACGGCGGGGGATGTCACGGCGAAGAAGGTTCAATAAAAAAGAAAGGAACGCCTCATGAAAAAGCAGCTTTCATTTGAACCCAAAGGGGGAGCGCAATTGTTGAGGATCTTCCAGTGGGCGGTGTTGTTCGTGTTGGTCATCGGCTTATTCGTTGCGGTGAAAGGGATTGAAGCGAAGGCCCGTGCTGTGGACTGGTCTGAGATGCAACCCTCGGTCGCTGATGCAGAATATGTCGGTGTGGTAGAGAAGTGTAGCGAATGCCACGAAGATTATATCAAGGCCTTCAAGAAAACCGTACACGGTAAGGTTTTCTTGAAGAATCCTCAGAATAATCTACAGGAGCAATACTGTGAGGCTTGCCACGGGCCGCTGGGCAAACATGTCGAAAGGCCAAGGAAAGAAGAATTCAGGATTTCTTTAAAAAAGAATGGCCCTCTGTCCCAGCAACAGAAAAATTCCGTCTGCCTGCAGTGTCATGAAAAAGGGATGCAGATGCACTGGCGGGGAAGCCCTCATGAGATGAGCGATGTCGCCTGCAGCGACTGCCATTATCTCTCGGAGCGAAAATCTAAAAAAGCGCTCTTGATTCATGAAGATCCCAAAATGGCCTGTACCCAGTGCCACAAGCAAGAGCGCGCGAAGCTGATGCGGTCAAATCACATGCCCTTAAGAGAAGGCAAGATTGATTGCACCACTTGCCATAATGCGCATGGTGGCCCCGGCCCGGCGCTTTTGCAAACGGCCTCCATCAATGAAACCTGCTACACCTGCCATGCCGAAAAACGGGGTCCCATGCTCTGGGAACATCCACCGGCCCGGGAAAACTGTGCCAACTGCCACGACCCTCACGGCACCAATTTCCCGAAGCTGCTGAAGGCAAAGCCCCCTCATCTCTGTCAGTCGTGCCATTCGGCCATCTTCCATGTTGGCGGTCAGTATAGCGGCAACGATCTACCTGGAGGGAACGCTTCAAAAAGGCTGCTGGGGAAGGGCTGTATCAACTGCCACAGTCAAGTCCATGGGTCTAACCACCCGTCTGGGGCGAGATTCCAGAGGTAATTCCTTTGTGAGGATAGGAGAAACAAAAATGAAAAAGCTATTATTTACAGGGCTAGTGGTGCTTGCCGCCGCTTGGGTCGTCCCGGCAAGGTCGGTGGCCAAAGAGGGATTGCAGGGGACAATTACCCTTGGCGGAGCCGGCGTTAAACTCAATGATTCGTATAAATACGCAGAATACGATGGTATCCCCGAGGATGGATTTTATGTGATCGGCGCTGCAGACCTCAACTACAACAGAGGGAGCTATTTCCTGGATTTCCAGGCCGAGGACCTTGGCTTAGATAATAGGGAACTCCGGATTGAGAGCGGCAGGTACGGGAAATATAAAATGTTCTTAGGATTCAACCAGTTCATCAAACGTGAATCGAATGCGAGCAAGACGCCTTTCAATGGCGCCGGAGGAGGCACGCTCACCCTGCCCACGGGTTTTGTGGAAGGCGCGAACACTACGGATATGACAACCCTCGCGGCCAGTCTTAAGGGGATCAATCTTCAACAGAAAAGGAAGCGGGCAAACACAGGGCTTTCTTATACCCTGGGCAGCGCCACCGAATTGAATGTATCCTTCCAAAGGGAATACAAAAAAGGAACCAAGTCTCTCGGCGGTGTGGTGGGTTTCCACGGCGGGCAAGGGGCATCGACCATCCTCCCGCAGCCGGTCGATTATGTGACCGATGAGCTGAACGCATCGTTTTCCTACAACGGCGAACGCAGCAATGTGCAATTGGGGTATTTTCTCTCCCTGTTTAACAATCAGGAGGAGACCCTCACCTGGCAGGCCCCGTTTGATGTCTCACTTGGCCCTGTTTACCAAAGCCCCTTACCGTCAAACGGTTTTTCGGCCATGCATGTGCTCCCTCCCGATAACGAGCATCATCGTTTCAGCCTCTCAGGCGGTGTCAATTTCCCAAAAAACACAAGGGTTTCGGCCATTGCCGAATTGGGAAAGATGGAGCAGAACGAGACCCTTGTGCCCTATTCCACGAGTACCACTACGGCGCTGTTACCCAGGACAACGGCAGAGGCGGAAATCGACACCACACGGCTCGGCCTAAAAGTATCCTCCAGACCGATTCGAAAGCTCGCCCTCGCCGGAGGCTACACCTATTACCGTACGGAGAACAAAACACCCAGAGAGCTCTTCCGGTATGTTAAAACCGATAACATCAATGGAACACAGGCTGCTGTGGACAGCGATTATGCCCTCTACAGCCTTCCATACGACTATACACAGAACAAGATCGATCTGGATGCATCCTACTATGTCTTTAGGGCCACAAGTCTCAAACTGGGTTATGATATCGAGACGATGGATCGGGACTACAGAGAAATCAAGAAGACCAAGGAAAATACCTACAGCACACGGCTCCGTTCAGGCTATTTCTCTAAAGTCCAGGCCAATCTGGATTTCTCTTATAGTGAAAGAAAGGCTGATGATAAGTACAACCCTTCGCTGGTGTACGATGCCCATTTCAGCGAGGATTTCATCGCGACCCAAGCGACGGATGCCCGCTTCAGAAACAATGCAGACATGCGAAAGTATGATATCGCCGACAGGAACCGAACGAAGTACGGCGCAAACGTGACCACCTTTCCTCACTATACGACCAGCGTCGCCCTATTCTATAGCGTCAGAGGCGATGATTATAAAAATTCGACACTGGGTATTCAGGATCAAGACATTCAAAGCTACACCGTTGATGTGGCTTTTTCCCCGATTGACATCGTCTCCATGAGTCTCTACTACACGCGGGATGATAACGAGTGGAAGCAAGTGGGTAGGTCCTTTGTTAGTTTCCCGGACGTGGCCGTCGAAGCGGCAGATACGGATTCCAACTGGTCAGCGAATCATGAAGACATCAACGAGACAATCGGATTGTCTTTCATCCTGAACCTGATGGAGGACCGATTGCAGATTAGCTCAAACTTCACCTATTCTAAATCGAATACCGCCATCTCTTTTGGAGCAGGACCCAATCTTACACCTCCTACGAACCTTCCGGATCTGAAGACGGAACTGCATTCGGTTGACCTGACCGGCAAGTACCGGCTCACGGAAAAGTTTCTGGTGGGCCTTGGATACGAATACGAGCGCTACACATCAGACGATTGGCAAACGGACGGCGTCGCCCCTGGCTCGACAACTTTAGCCGATGTTATCACGCTGTTTGGTTCTACCGCGAATTATGAGGCGCATCTGGCAATGTTTTTTGTGACCATGGAGCTTTGAGCCTAAAATGCGAGTTGATCCGTTTTTCCTTCCCTCAATTTTAAAGCGAATGCCGATTCAGAGTTAAGTTTGTGATCGGCTTAGAGAAAGACTCAAATCCCTCGGGAAAGGCCGAAGGAGTGATCGGTCGGTTTCTGTCTTGGTTTAAGGTGTCATCCCGGGACCGTCGCAGGCTTGCCCTGGGTGTCTTTGTGTCGGGATTTATCTTCGGTCTCACTTTTTTAGGCGGCTACCATGCGACGGTGAACTGGACGAACACAGACGCGTTTTGTGTTTCATGCCACTCAATGGAAGCGAATGCTTTCACGGAATATAAACAATCGTCACACTATAAAAGCGCAAGCGGAATGCGTGTAAGCTGTGCAGACTGCCATGTCCCCAAGGCATTTGGCCCCGAACTGCTACGCAAAGTTCTTGCTTCCAGAGACCTCTACCATCACTTTATCGGCACAATTGACACAAAAGCGAAATATGAAGAAAGACGGCTGGCGATGGCCCAAACCGTCTGGGATTATATGGGGCAGTCCGATTCACGGGAATGCCGGCACTGCCACGATCCTCAATTAATGAAGAAAGAGGATCAGCTTCTCCGGACTCGCGAGGGCCATGAACAAATGGTGGAGGAAGGCTTAACCTGTATCGATTGCCATAAGGGCTTTGCCCATAGGCTTCCTGAGGGCTACGTGAATCAGTTCGGGGAGGAAAGAAATTAAAGAAGTAAATAGGGCTTGCTGAAAAACGACTAAGATATTGACTTTAAAATGAATTAGGTTGTAGTAGAATGGTCGAAGTGCAAGGGAAAACCCCATAAACCCCTAAAAAGTGTGCACACGGAGACCTCATGTATCGTAAAAATGACCCAAATCAGCTGGCCTTTGAGGATTTTTATCTCCCCTTTGGCGGGAAACTCCGCAGTGATAATCGATGGGTTATTTTGTCGAAGCAAATCCCCTGGCCAGAGGTCGAAAAGGAATACCTCGTTCATTTCTCGGAAGACGACCTGGGCTCACCGGCCAAGGCCTCAAGAATAGCCTTTGGGGCATTGATCATCAAAGAACAGCTTGGGATAACGGATCGAGAAGTGGTTCAACAGATCTGTGAGAACCCCTACCTTCAATACTTTCTCGGCCTGCCATCGTATCAAGATACAGCACTGTTTCACGATTCGATGCTGACGCATTTCAGAAAGCGCTTTGGCCGAGAAGTCCTCGCAAGAATCAACGAATCGATTGCGCTGAAGGCGAAAGAAGGTGGAGAAACAGGAGAAAGGCCTGAGCCCCCTCAAGGGGCTAAAGAAGAAGAGCCGCCCCCCCTAGGCAAGCTAATCGTGGACGCCACCTGCACGCCAGCAGACATCAAATATCCCACCGACTTAAACCTGCTCAATGAAGCTCGAGAAAAGACCGAAGAGATCATCGACCGCATGCATCAGGTCCGAACAATCCCAAAGAAAAAACCGCGCACCTACCGTCAAAAAGCGAGAGTCGCCTATCTTCTGGTTTCTAAGGCGAGGGCACCGGGGAGAGCCAAGATGAGAAAGGGTATTGGCCAACAACTGCGCTACTTGAAGCGCAATCTGTCATCGATAGCCCGAATGGCCGAAGAAGGCCTGCTGCTTCATTTAAAGAGGAACCAATACAGACATCTTCTCATCATCAATGAACTCTACCGTCAGCAAGCCTGGATGCACCTTGCCAAAGTTCATCGCATCGATGAACGCATCGTGAGCATCGCACAGCCCCATGTTCGTCCCATCGTCCGAGGCAAAGCTTCTGCCAAGGTCGAGTTTGGCGCAAAAGTGTCGTTGAGCCTGGTGAATGGTCTCAGTTTTGTGGATCGGATTAGCTGGGATGCCTACAACGAATCGGAAGATTTAAAGGACCAAATCCAGCGTTACCGAATACGATT